>NZ_CP173254.1:2902449-3548686 GCF_044881185.1 Sphingomonas sp. MMS12-HWE2-04
CGAGCATGTTGAAGTCGTTGACGAAGGTCGAGCCGAGATAGACGTTGAGCGCCTCAAACACCCGCTCCGGCGGCACGCCGAGCATGTTGGCCTTGCGGCGATCGATATCGGCGAAGACGCGCGGCGTGGCAGTGTTGAAGAAGGTGTAGATCTGCTTGAGGCCGGGAGTCTGGTTGGCCTGGCCGATCAGCCCGAAGGCGGTCTTGCCTAGATCCTGATAGCCATGCTCGCCGCGGTCCTCGACCATCATCCGATAGCCGCCGGCCGAACCGATGCCCTGGATCAGCGGCGGGGGGACGACGAGCAGCATCGCCTCGTTGATGTCCGCAGTCCGCTTGCGCGCCTCGTCCATGATCTGGGCATAGCTGACCCCGAGCTTCTTGCGCTCTTCGAACGACAGCAGCGGCACATAGGCAGCGGCGCTGTTCGGAGCGAGCGTCTGCGACGGACCGTCGAAGCCGGCGAGCATCACCGAGCCCTTGACCCCCGGAATGGGGAGGATGCGCGCGACGACCTTGCGCATCACTTCGTCGGTGCGCTCCAGCGACGAGCCCGGAGGCAGCTGGATCACGGTGAGGAAATAGCCCTGATCCTGTGCCGGGATGAAGCCCACCGGAGTCGCCCAAAACATGGCGATCGTCGCCGCGATAAGGCCGGCATAGGCGACCATCATCCGCTTGGGCCGCGTGACCAGCACGCGGGTCAGCCGCGCATAGCCATTGCTCATCCGCTCGAAGCCGCGGTTGAACGCCTCGGCAGCGCGGTGGGCCCATCGTCCGATCGACCCCTTGGGTTCGCCTTCATGCCCCTTGAGCAGGACTGCGGCGAGCGCGGGTGACAGCGTCAGCGAGACGAGCAGCGAGATCGCCGTCGCCGCCGAGATCGTCACTGCGAACTGCTTGTAGAAGGCGCCCGACAGACCGTTGAGGAACAAGGTCGGCAGGAACACCGCGAGCAGCACCAGCACGATCGCGACGAGCGCGCCGGAGACTTCGTCCATCGAGGTTCGCGCCGCCTCGAGCGGCGTCATCCCCCGCGTCAGATTGCGCTCGACATTCTCGACCACGACGATCGCGTCGTCGACGACGATGCCGATCGCCAGCACCAGGCCGAACAGCGAGAGGTTGTTGAGCGAATAGCCGAGCGGCAGCAGCACCGCCATCGTGCCGATCAGCGAGACCGGAATCGCGACCACCGGGATGATTGCCGCCCGCCACTTTTGCAGGAACACGATAACGACGAGCACGACGAGCAGGATCGCTTCGCCCAGCGTGTGATAGACCGCGTCGATCGACTGAGAAATGAACTCGGTCGGGTTGTAGATGACGCGATATTCGAGCCCCTTGGGGAAGTTCTTCGACATCGCCTTGAGCTCGTTCTCGACATTCGTCGCCGCGGCGAGCGCATTCGAGCCCGGACGCTGGAAGACGCCAAGGATCACGGTGGGCTTGTTCGAGAGATAGGTATTCGACGAATAGTCCGCCGCGCCGAGCTCGACGCGTGCGACATCGCTGACGCGCACCTGACGGCCGTCGGCATCGGTGCGCACTACGACCTGGCCGAATTCGCTCGGATCCTTCAGACGGCCCTGCGTCTCGACGTTGAGCTGGAAGGCGTTGCCGCCAGGCGTCGAGCCCGGCTGGCCGAGCGTGCCCGCGGCGACCTGGATGTTCTGCGCACGCAGTGCCTGCACGATGTCACCGGCGGTGAGATCGAGCGCCGCGGCGCGGCCCGGATCGATCCACACGCGCATCGCATAATCGCGCGCGCCGAACATGCGAACGTCGCCGACGCCTTCGATGCGCGCGAGGCGATCCTTCACCTGGGTGAGCGCATAGTTGGAGATGTAGCTGCGATCGACTGAATTGTCGGGCGAGATCAGGTTGACCACCATGAGGAAGTCCGGCGTGGTCTTCCGGGTAACGACGCCGAGGCGCTGCACTTCCTCGGGAAGCCGTGGCACGGCGACCGCGACGCGGTTTTGCACCAGCACCTGCGCGGCATCGAGGTTGGTGCCCGATTTGAAGGTCACGGTGATCGTGACGTTGCCGTCGCCGGTCGATTGCGACGACTGGTAGAGCATGTCGTCGACGCCGTTGATCTCCTGCTCGATCGGTGCGGCGACCGTCTCGGCCACCGTTTCGGCCGAGGCGCCGGGATAGCCGGCAGTGACCGTCACCGTCGGCGGGACGATGTCGGGATATTGCGAAATCGGCAGGGCGAGATAGGCGATCGCGCCGATGATGGTGATCACCACTGCGATGACCGCGGCGAAGATCGGGCGCGTGATGAAGAAACGCGAGAGGCGCATGGGCCTACTCCTCGCTAGAGGGGGTTCGAAATCCGTCTGCCCTGAGCTGGTCGAAGGGCGTCGCCCGGGCTGGTCTCCGCGGCGACGCACCCTTCGACAAGCTCAGGCCGAACGAAGGAAAAGGGTCCTGCCGCCGGGCACTTGGGGACCGCCCGGCGGCAGGTCGGTCAACGCGCGAAGGTGGCTTCGCCCGTGACCGGAGCCGATACGACCGGCGCTTCGGCAAGCGCCTGGGGCGCGATCTTGCCCGGCTTGACCTGGACCTTGCTCCCCGGCGGCGACATCTGGCCGCCGGCGAGGACGACGCGATCCTGCGGGGTGAGGCCAGAGCGGACGACGCGCAGGCCGTCCACGACGGGCCCGAGCGTCACCGGCTTGGGCTGGAGCGACCCGTCCTTGCCCACCGTCATCACGATCTTGCGCGCCTGATCGGTGCCGATCGCCGAATCCGGGATCATCAGCGCGGTGGCGGTGCCGCCGGCCGAGAGCCGCATGTTGCCGAACATGCCGGGGGTGAGGAACATCCCCGGATTGTGAAGCACCGCGCGGCCGCGGATCGTCCCCGACTTGGGATCGAGCCCGTTGTCGGTGAAGTCGAGCGCACCCTGCCAGCGATAATCGGTCTCGTCCTGGAGACGGATCTCCACCGGCGAGGCCTTGCCGCCCTCTGCCTGCGCGCGCTTGGTCTTGAGGAACAGCGCCTCCGAACCGTCGAACGCAAAGTAGATCGGATCGAGCGCGTTGATCGTGGTCAGCAGCGAGCCGCCCTGCCCTTCGCCGGCGGCGACGAGGTTGCCGGCATCGACCTTGCGGTCCGAGATGCGGCCGGCGATCGGCGCGCGGACCTGGGTGAATTCGATATCGAGCGCGCGGGCACGGACGCGCGCCTGGGCAGCGGCAACCGAAGCGCCCGCAGCACGGACGCGGGCCTGGAGCCGCTCGACATCGCTCTTCGACACCGCCTCGACCGCGACCAGCCGCTGCGCGCGGCCGAGATCGGACTGGGCGAGCGCGAGGTCGCTCTGCGCGGTGGCGAGGCCGGCACGCGCCTCGGCCAAAGCCGCCGCGAACGGGCGCTGGTCAATCGAGAAGAGCAGCTGGCCCTTCTGCACGATCGCGCCGTCGGTGAAGTGAACGCCGGTGATCGCGCCCGAGACGCGCGGACGCACCTCGACCGTGCGGCTGGGCTCGAAGCGGCCGACATAATCGTCCCATTCGTTGATCTCGCGCACCAGCGGCTGGGCGACGGTGACGGTGGGCGGCGGGGGCGCGGCGAGCGCCGGCGTCTCATGGTTGGCGAAGCCGACGCCCACCGCAATCAGCACCAGCGGCAGCGCGATCAGGCCGCCGCGCTGCCAGCGCTTCATGCTGCCGAACCGGCCATGGCCGTTTTCGGGCCGCGTCGCGGACTCATTGGTCTCAATGGGCGAGATCATGTTCATGTCGATTTCCCTGATTGCGGGCTGCCCGGCCACGGCTGATGCTGGCGAGCAACGTTTCATATTGTTCGGGCGTGAAGCCCGCTGCGTGGAAGGCGCGGATCTCGGAAAGCGGCAGCGTGTAGCCCTTGTGCCAGGCGAGCACCGCGATGCGGCGCAGCGCTTCGAGCCGCGGATCGGCGAGCTTGGGATTGGGCCGCTGCCCGCCAAAAATCATGCCCAGCGCCACCGACAGTTTGCCCGGCGCGCTGAGCGAGCCGATCCGGTCGCCTTGCGCGATCGCGACGACTTGCCATTCGAGTGCGGAGAAACCGGTGCGCGGGCGCTCGGCAAGGTCCATCGGAGGAGCGACCGGGCTGCCCTGGAGCGGCGAGAAATTCAGATAGGCCATTAGTCGTCTCCCTTCTTTCGGCAGGCCGCAGGCGCGCCTCTGCGCGCCCGGAGCGGTCCTCTCGCCGCCGGCTGCCTTGGTTTGCGGTCGTGCGGGAGCATCGGCGCCGCGGCATGCGGAGCCCATGATCTCGCCGAGTTCGGCCGAAGACCGCGCCTGCGGCGGGCCGCGGACGTCATTCCTCGCTATGCTGTTGAATGCCGTGCCGGGCTCAGCGCCCGGCGCGTTCTCGTTTCTGACGGAGCTGAACCATGCAGCGTACCTTCCCCAAGAAGGTTGCGCCGACTTCCGAGGCGCAAACCCATTCCATACCGACTGGTATAGAAATCGTGCTGCGTTGCGTCAAGCGTTTTTTATACTGGCCGGTATTATTTTGTCGAGGGCCGATGTGGCGGCGTAATGAAATTGCGACGGCGCGGCCAAACCCCGCGCCATCCTCCCGGCCTTGCGCCGAGATACAGCGGGCCGCCAAAACGGTGAGCCCGGCCAACACCGGGAGGCACGATACGCGTACGACTTAGCCCGACTGGATCAGCGCGTCGGCCAGACGGCCAGGCTGGTTTCGACCAGCCGCTCGAGCTCCTCGCGGCTCGCTCCCGCCCCGGCCTGGAGCGAAAACCCCTGGAGCAGCGCGGCGAGATACCCCGCCATGCCCTCGGCGCTCATCGTCTCGGGCAGGTCGCCTTCGGCCTGGGCGCGCTCGAAGCGCTTGACCAGCGCGTCCGACGACGACTGGCGGCGCATGATGACTTCGGCACGGATCGACTCGGCTTCGACTCCGCACGCGACCGAACTGATCACGCGCAGGCATCCCTTGGGCTCGCAATCGCTGGCCTGCATCTGCAGCGCTCCGCGCAGCAGCCGCTCAGCCACCCCGCGCGCCGTCGGCGCATCGAGCGCCTGCGCCATATAGGCCAGCTTCTCGCGCTCGTAGAGGTCCAAGGCCTTGCGGAACAATGCCTCCTTGTTGCCGAACGCGGCATAGAGGCTGGGCCGGGTGATCCCCATCGCATCGGTGAGATCGGTCAGCGAGGCGCCCTCATAGCCCTTGCTCCAAAAGACGCGCAACGCCGCAGCCAACGCCTCATCGACGCAGAACTCGCGGGGTCGTCCCTTCACGCTCGGGCAGAAAGCCGTTTTCATATCAATCGGTACATAAGCCTAAATTGCTAAAAATCCAGTATCATCTTTGCGATGTCACCGATTACCGTCCAACGCGCCGGATGCACCCCGGATGCGGCCAAAATGTGATATAAAGAATTCTTTAAATGAGCTCTTGACCGCGAAGCTGCGAGCCGGGATGCTTAAGGCGTCGAGGTTCTCCATCGGATTTCCGGTGGAGCTAAGACGGGAAGCCGGTGCGGCCCTCGGGCCAATTCCGGCGCTGCCCCCGCAACTGTGAGCGGCGAGCGGCGGCCGATACGTGTCACTGGGGTCCGCCCGGGAAGGCCAGGCCGACGTTATGACCCGCGAGCCAGGAGACCTGCCTTTGACGCACGTCCACCGGCGGGGTGCCCGGTTCGGCCGCTTGCGCGATGCGCGGTCCGATCCGGCCCGCGCTTCGTTCGTGCGCGTCTTTCAGGCCCCCGCCCCCTCATCGGGGAATGAAGGCCATGACTGTTACCGTTGCTACTCTGGGGTTCCCACGGATCGGGCCCCGCCGCGAGCTGAAGTTCGCGCTCGAACGCCATTGGTCCGGCAAGGCAAGCGAAGCCGAGCTGCTCGATGCCGCCGCCGGGCTGCGCGCCGCCGCCTGGGCGCGGCAAAAGGCGCTCGGCGCCGATTGGCTGCCCTCCAACGACTTTTCGCTTTACGACCATGTGCTCGACACAAGCGTGATGCTCGGCGCCGTGCCCGAACGCTATGGCGCCGCGCCGGGAGAAGCCGATCTCGGCACCTATTTCGCGATGGCCCGCGGCAGCGGAGAAACGAGCGATTGCGGCCATAACCATGGCGGCCAGACCGCGCTCGAAATGACCAAATGGTTCGACACCAACTACCATTACATGGTTCCGGAGCTGACCGCCGGACAGAAGCTGGCACTCAATCGGCCCAAGGTCGTCGACGAATATCGCGAGGCCAAGGCGCTCGGCTATGAGACCCGCCCGGTGCTGCTCGGGCCGGTGACCTGGCTCAGCCTCGCCAAGGGCCGCGGCGTCGACCCGTTCGACTATCTCGACGAAGTCCTCGGCCTCTACGCCGCGATCCTCGGTCAGCTCGCCAATGCCGGCGCGCAATGGGTGCAGATCGACGAGCCCGTGCTCGTGCTCGATCTCAGCGAGCAGCAGCGGCGTGCGCTTACCCGCGCCTATGCCAAGCTCACCCGCTGCGGCCCCAAGCTGATGCTCGCCACCTATTTCGGCGGCCTCGACGACAATCTCGGCTTCGCCGCGTCGCTGCCGGTCGCCGGGCTGCACGTCGATTTGGTCCGCGCGCCGGGCCAACTCGACGCCCTGCTCGCCAAGGCGCCCAAGGGTCTGCTGCTCTCGCTCGGCCTGGTCGACGGCCGCAACGTCTGGCGCGCCGATCTCGAAGCCCTGCTCGATCGGCTCGAGCCGATCGCTGCGCAGCGCGACCTGATTCTCGCGCCGTCCTGCTCGCTGCTCCACGTCCCCGTCGATCTCGCCCTCGAGCCCAAGCTGGACGACGAAGTGAAGCAATGGCTGGCGTTCGCGGTCCAGAAGGTCGACGAACTCGCGATTCTCGCGCGTGCGCTCAACGAAGGCCGGGACAGCGTCGCAGCGGCGCTCGCCGCCTCCTCGGCAGCAGCTTCGGCGCGCAAGGTCAGCCCGCGTATCCACGATCCGCGCGTCGCCGCACGCGCCGCGGCGGTCAGCGCCGATATGCGCGAGCGCCGCTCGGCCTATCCGGCCCGCGCAGTGGCACAACAGGCCACGCTCGGTCTGCCCGCCTTCCCTACCACCACGATCGGCTCGTTCCCGCAGACCGCCGAGGTCCGCCACGCCCGCGCCGAGCATAATCGCGGCAACCTCTCGGCCGCCGATTATGCCGATTTCCTGCGCGAGGAGACGGCCCGGACGATCGCCTGGCAGGAGGACGTCGGGCTCGACATGCTCGTCCACGGCGAGTTCGAACGCAACGACATGGTCCAGTATTTCGGCGAGCAGCTCGAAGGCTTCGCCTTCACCGTCAATGGCTGGGTCCAGTCCTATGGCTCGCGCTGCGTGCGACCGCCGATCCTCTACGGCGATGTCTCCCGCCCCCAGCCGATGACCGTCGAGTGGTGGCGCTATTCGCAGAGCCTCACCGCGCGTCCGGTCAAGGGCATGCTCACCGGTCCGGTGACCATCCTCAATTGGAGCTTCGTCCGCGACGACCAGCCGCGCGCGGCCTCGTGCCGGCAGATTGCGCTCGCGATCCGCGACGAGGTGCTCGATCTCGAAGCCGCGGGTGCCAAGGCGATCCAGATCGACGAGGCCGCGTTGCGCGAGGGCCTGCCGTTGCGTCGTCACGACTGGGATGCCTATCTCGACTGGGCGGTCGATTGCTTCCGGCTCACTGCGTCCGGCGTTGCCGACGCCACCCAGATCCACACGCACATGTGCTATTCGGAGTTCAACGACATCCTGCCGGCGATCGGCGCGATGGATGCCGATGTGATCTCGATCGAGACCGCACGCTCGCAGATGGAACTGCTCGAGGGCTTTGCCGACTATCGCTATCCCGCCGCGATCGGGCCTGGGGTGTACGACATCCACGCGCCGCGCGTGCCGGGGGAAGACGAGATGGTCGCACTGATGCGGCTGGCCCAGGCGCACCTGGCACCCGAGCAGCTCTGGGTGAACCCCGATTGCGGGCTCAAGACCCGGCGCTGGGAGGAAGTGAAGCCGGCGATCGTAGCGATGGTGAAGGCAGCCGAAACGCTCCGCGCCGCAGCGTGAGCGGACGACCCTCTCCCGCTTGCGGGAGAGGGTCTATTTCATTGGGCCGGCGCGCGGCGCTCGACCGCGGGGGCATTTTCCCAGCCGCCGCCCAGCGCCTTGAACAACGCGACCTGGGCCTGCGCAAGCGAAACACTGGACGATGCCAGCGAAGCGCGCGCAGTGGCACGATCGCGCTCGGCATCGATGCGCTGGAGCAGCGTGTCGCGGCCTGCCTCGAAGCGCAGCCCGGCGATCCGCGCGGCGCTGGCCGCGGCTTCATCGGCGCGGCGCAGCGCAACGTTGCGGTCGAGCTCACCTGCATAACGCGCCAGCGCCTGCTCGACTTCACGCAGCGCCGTGAGCACTGCGCCGTCGAAGCTGGCGAGCGAGGCTTCACCGGTCGCCTCCGCCTGGCGCACCCGCGAGCGCGCGACGGTCATGTTGGGGAAGCTCCAGCTGATCAAGGGCCCGAGCGAGAAGCTGAACGACGAGCCCTTGGGCAAATCTTCGATACTGCTCGACCCTAGCGACGCCGAACCGAGGAGGCTGATCGAAGGATAGAGCGCGGCCGTCGCCACGCCGACGCGCGCGGTATCGGCGGCGAGCTTGCGTTCGGCCTGGCGGACATCGGGGCGCCGTGCGAGCAGCGCCTGGCCGTCGCCGACCGGAATGAGTCCGCCGACGCTAGGCGGTGCGGTGCATTTGGCGGCGTCGGCGTCGATCTCCTCCGGCGCGCGCCCGGTGAGCGTCGCGAGCGCATAGAGCGAGGCGCGGCGCTCGGCCTCGAACCCGGGGATTTGTGCGGCCGCGCTTTCGGCGAGCACGCGCGCCTGGTCGACGTCGCGCACCGTCCCGCGCCCGGCATCGAACAGCCGCTGGGTAAGGTCGAGCGTGCGCCGCTGCAGATCGACCGTCTCGCGCGCGACCTGCGCCTGCAGCGCATAGCCACACGCCCCGGCATAGTTGCGCGCCACTTCGGCGGCGACCGACAGCCGCGCCGCGTCGAGCGCCGCCTGCTGCGCGGCGACGTCGCCGCGTGCCGCCTCGATCGAGCGCGACACCCGGCCGAACAAGTCGATTTCGTAGGACGCATCGAACCCGACCTGGAAGAAGTCGTAATTGATCGCATCGGGCACAGCGGTTCCCGCCGGGATGCTGGTCGCCAGCGACGGCTGGCTGCCCGTACCGGTGCGGTTGCGGGTATAGCCTGCGCTCAGATCGGTGGTCGGCAACCGTGCGCCGCGCTGTTCGGAGAGCACTGCGCGCGAACGCTTGAGGTTCGCCGCCGCGACGCGGACATCGGTGTTGTGCGCCAGCGCGTCGACCACGAGCCGGTCGAGCACGGGGTCGCGGAACAGCCGCCACCATTCGCCCTCGACGGCGCCGGTCGTGACCTTGGTCGTACCCGGGTCGACAAAGGCGCCCGCCCCGGCCTTCGGCGTTTCGGGCCGCTCATAATTCGGGCCGACCGTACAGGCCGAGACCAGTCCGGCGGCAGCGAGGATCGCAAGCTTCTTCATTCCGCTGCCTCCGGTGCCGGGGCTTCGGGCTCGCGATGCCGCCGCAGCTTGGCCGTCTTCGAACTCACCCAATCGCCGAGCTTGCGGCTGATCACATAGAAAGCAGGCGTGAACAGCAGGCCGAAAATCGTCACGCCGATCATCCCGAAGAACACCGCGACGCCCAGCGCCTGGCGCAGCTCGGCCGCGGCGCCGCTGGCGATCACCAGCGGCAGCACGCCGAGGATGAACGCGATCGACGTCATCAGGATCGGGCGCATGCGCTGGTGGGCGGCGCGTTCCGCGGCATCCTGCGGGCTCAGCCCCTCATCCTCACCCTGGCGCGCGAACTCGACGATCAGGATCGCGTTCTTCGCGGCCAAGCCGATCAGCACGACTAGGCCGATCTGGGTGAGGATATTGTTGTCCAGCCCCATCACGTTGACCCCGATGATCGCGGCCAGCAGGCACATCGGCACGATCAGGATCACCGCGAGCGGCAGCACCACGCTTTCATAGAGCGCGGCGAGCAGCAGGAAGACGAACACCACCGCCAGGCCAAAGGCCAGCGCGCCGGTATTGCCCGCCTGCTTCTGCTGGAACGCCAGTTCCGTCCATTCGTAGCTCATCCCCGCGGGAAGCGTCTTGGCGGCGAGCGCTTCCATCCCGGCGAGCGACTGGCCGGTCGAATAGCCCTTCTTGGTATCGCCCTGCAGCTCGGCCGCGGGATAGAGGTTGAAGCGCACGACGCGATACGGGCCCGAATCGTTCTTCAGCGCCATCACCGAGCTCATCGGCACCATCGCACCCGACGCCGAGCGCGTCTTGAGCGTCTGGATGTCCGACGGATCGTCGCGATAGGGCGCATCTGCCTGCGCCGTTACCCGGAAGGTGCGGCCCAGATAGTTGAAGTCGTTGACATAGGAGGAGCCGAGATACGAGCCGAGCGTCGAGAAGATGTTCGACACCGGCACGCCCATCCGCTCGGCACGCTCGCGATCGATATCGGCGCTGAGGCGCGGCGTGCCGACGTTGAAGGTCGAGAAGGCGCCGGCGACGCTCTCGGCCTGATTGGCCTGCATCATCATGCCCATCGCCGCCTGCGCCAGCGCGCGATAGCCCTGGCCGCTGCGGTCCTCGATCATCATCTTGAACCCGCCGCCGGTGCCGATACCCGGCACGGGCGGGGGCGCGATCACCAGGATGTCGCCGCCCTTGATCGCGCCCAGCGCCGGATACAGCGCCTGCTGGATCTCATCGGCATGCTGCTTGCGGTCGGCGTGCGGCTTCAGCGCGAAGAAGATCACGCCGGCATTGGGTGCGGTCGAGAAGCTCGCGCCGTCGAGGCCGGCAAAACCGATCGAGGTCTGGATGCCGTCGAGCTTCATCGACGCATCGATCGCCTGGCGGATCACCGCGTCGGTGCGCTGCAGCGACGAGCCCGGCGGCAGCTGGACGACGCCGATCAGATAGCCTTGGTCCTGTGGCGGGATGAAGCCCGTCGGGGTCGCAGTAAAGCGCCAGCCCGCGAGCAGGATCAGCCCAGCATAGACGACGAACACCATCAGCAGCATCCGAATCAGCCGCGCGGTGAGCTTGCTGTACCGGTCCGACAGCCAGTCGAAGCCCCGGTTGAACGTGCGTCCCGCCCGCGCGGGGATGCCGCGCCAGCCGGCCGGCGGCGCCTTGCCGTGCTCGGGCGCCTTGAGCACCAGCGCGCAGAGCGCCGGCGACAGCGTCAGCGAGACGAACGCCGAGATCAGCGTCGCCGACGAGATCGTCATCGCGAACTGCTGGTAGAACGAACCCGAAATGCCCGGGATGAACATCGTCGGCACGAACACGCCGACCAGCACCAGCGCGATCGCAATGATCGCGCCCGACACTTCGTCCATCGTCTTGTGCGCCGCCTCGCGCGGAGAGAGGTGCTCCTCCTCCATCAATCGCTCGACATTCTCGACGACGACGATCGCGTCGTCGACGACGATGCCGATCGCGAGCACCAGCCCGAACAGCGACAGCGTGTTGAGCGAATAGCCAAAGGCCAGCAGCACCGCAAAGGCACCGACCAGCGAGATCGGGATCGCGATGATCGGGATGATCGCGGTTCGCCAGCTCTGCAGGAAGATCAGCACCACCAGCACGACGAGCACCAGCGCCTCGACCAGCGTGTGCTCCACTGCGCTGATCGACTCGGCGATGTAATCGGTCGGGTTGTAATCGATCGAATATTTCATGCCCGCGGGGAACTGCTTCGAGAGCGTGTTGAGCTCCGCCTTGATCCGGTCGGCGGTCTCGAGTGCGTTCGATCCGGGCATCTGGAACACGCCCATGCCGACCGCGCGCTTGGCGCCGAGATAGCCGTTGAAGCTGTAATCCTGCGCGCCGAGTTCGATACGGGCGACGTCGCGCAGCCGGGTCAGCCGGCCCTGCGTGTCGCGCTTGAGGATAACCTGGCCGAACTCTTCGGGCGACGACAGCCGGCCCTTGGCCTGGACACCCAGCTCGAAGGCGGGGCTCGCCTTGCCATAAGGCGGCTGGCCGACCGAGCCGGCCGCGACCTGCACGTTCTGCGCGCGGATCGCCGCAGTGACTTCGTCGACGGTCATGTCGCGCGCCGCGGCAAGGCCGGGATCGATCCAGATCCGCATGTTATAGTCGCGGCCGCCAAACGCCTGCGCCTGGCCGACGCCGGGGATGCGCGCGATGCGGTCGAGCACCTGCAACGTGACGTAATTCGAGATGTAGGGGATATCGAGGCTGTTATCGGGCGAAGTGAAGAACACGACCATCAGGAAGTCGGGCGAGTTCTTGTTCACCGTGATGCCGATGCGGCGCACGTCCTCGGGCAGCCGCGGCTCGGCCTGCGCCACGCGGTTCTGCACCAGCACCTGCGCCTGGTCGACATTGGTGCCCTGCTTGAAGCTGATCGTGACCTGGGTCTGGCCGTTGCCGGTCGACGACGAGGTCATGTAAATCATGTTCTCGACGCCGTTGATCGCCTGCTCCAGCGGCGCGGCGACCGTTTCGGCGAGCGTCTCGGCGCTGGCGCCCGGATAGCTGGCAGTCACCACCACCGTCGGCGGAGCGATGCTGGGATATTGCGCCACCGGCAGCGTCGGATAGGCGATGGCGCCGACGATCACGATCAGGATCGACAGCACCGCCGCGAAGATCGGCCGCTCGATGAAGAAGTGTGGAAACTTCATGATTTCACCGCGACGTCGCCTGGCCCGATTGGGGCTCGGGCATGGTTTCGCTCGGCGCCGCCTGCTGGGCGGGCTGCGGCTTGATCTGGCTGCGCTTGGGCTTGACCGGTGCGCCGGGCTGGAGCCGGCCGAGGCCGTCCAGGATCACCAGATCCGTCGGCGCCAGGCCGGCGCGAACGATGCGCAGACCGTCAACCTTGGCGCCCACCTCGACCGGGCGCGGCACGGTCTTGCCGTCCTGCCCGACGACATAGACCAGGCGCCGAGTTTGATCGGTCACGATCGCCTCATCGGGGATCAGCATCGCCTTGTAGGTGCCCGATCCGATCAGCCGCGCGCGGCCGAACATGCCCGGCGTCAGGAAGCGCGTCGGGTTCGGCACCACGGCGTGGGCGCGAATCGTGCCCGAATTGGGATCGATCGCGTTATCGAGGAACTGCATCTTGCCGTGCCAGCGATATTCGCTCTCATCGGCCAGCTGGATGTCGATCGGGTTGGCGGTGCTGCGCGAGGAGCCGCGCTCGCCGCGCTGCGCCTGGCGGAGGTTCTTCAGATAGAAGCCCTCGGCGCCTTCGAACTCGAACCAGATCGGATCGAGCGAGACGATCCGGGTGAGCACGGTCGTGCCATCGGCGACCGAGTCGCCCAGGCTGACCTTGCGATCCGACATGCGGCCGCTGAACGGCGCGCGGACGGTGGTGAAGCCCAGGTTGAGCTGGGCGTTGCTGACAGCGGCGCGGCCTGCGGCGAGGTCGGCAGCGGCGGTGCGCTCGGCCGCGATATTCGATTCGAGCTCTTCCTTGCTCACGGCCTGGGCGGCAGCGAGCTGGCGGCTGCGCGCGGTGACGCCACGCGCATTGGTCAGCGCCGCCTGGGCGCGCGCGACCTGCGCCTGCGCCTGGGCGAGCGCGGCACGATAGGGGCGATCGTCGATCTTGAGCAGCGCTTCGCCGCTGCGCACGTCCTGGCCGTCGCGGAAATACACCGCCGTGATCACGCCGTTGACGCGCGGCCGGATCTCGACGTCCTCGGGCGCCACGAAGCGACCGGTATAGTCGTCCCAATCGACGACGTCGCGCTGGAGCGGAGTCGCCACGGTGACTTCGGGCGGTGGTGGAGCCTGTTGCTGCTGCCCCCCGCCGCACGCGGAAAGCAGGCCCAGAGCTACCCCTGCGATCAACAACCTCACCGAATTTCCCCTTTTCCGCGCCGCAACATCCATGCGGCACCGCATCATTCAAAACGCGGGCGCTTCAAATGACGGCGAAAATCGAGGAGGTAAAGCTATTTTGTTCCGCTCGGTAGAAAATGAGGGTGTTCCGGTACGCGCGGCAAAGAAAGGGCCGGAGGATCGCCCCGGCCCTTTCTACTGGCACTCCTGACCCCCTCGCCTACGGAGAGGGCGGATACGAATCAGCTGCGGAACAGCGTCTCGGCTGTATGTTCCACCGGCGCGTTCGAGATCGGTTCGCCTGCCTCGTCGACGCGCGAGGCGGCCTCGCGCTCGGCGCGCAGCTGGGTGATCAGCGCCTCGCGGTCGCCTTCCAGACGCGTGTCCGTCGGCGCCTCGATGCCCGCGGCCTTGGCCGCCTTGGCAACCAGCGCGTCGAGCTCGCGCTGCGAGCACAGCCCCAGCGTCACCGGGTCCTTGGGCACGATGTTGGCGATGTTCCAATGCGTGCGGTCGCGGATCGCGGCGATCGTGGTGCGGGTGGTACCGATCAGCTTGCCGATCGCGCCGTCCGAAACTTCGGGGTGATGGCGCAGGATCCAGGCGATGCCATCCGGCTTGTCCTGGCGCTTCGAGACCGGCGTGTAGCGCGGGCCCTTGGTGCGGCGGACCTGGTCGGGCCCCTTGAGCATCTTCAAATGATAATCGGGATTGGCCTGACCCTTCTCGATCTCGTCCATCGTCAGCTCGTGCGCGCGCACCGGATCGCGGCCGGTGAGCTTGGTCGCGGCGGTGTCGTCGGCGATCGCCTGGACTTCCAGGATGTGGAGGCCACAGAATTCGGCGATCTGCTCGAACGAGAGCGACGTGTTGTCGACCATCCAGGAAGCGGTCGCGTGCGGCATCAGCGGCTGGGCCACTTTTCGTCTCCAGAAACAATAAGGGCCGCCCATCACGGGCGGCCTGTCATTGCACCGACTTACTGCTAAGCTTGAGGAAGAGCAAGGCGAGAGGCTGAAATGACTTTCGTAAGACGAACGCTTGCCGCGGCTGCGCTGCTTGGCATGCTGCCGGGGTGTGCGGCGGGCACGAACCAGGACCGCCCGAGCTTATCCGAACGCTCGCCGGTCGATCTATTCACCGATTATATCGGCACGCAGGTGCGCAATCATTGCACGCCTGTTAGCCAGGAGGCGGTCGAGCGATCCCGGCGCAAGCAGAGCGCGCGACGTTTTCAGCAGCTATTGCCGTGGCTAGACCGCCATATCGGGCGCGAAGAGATGCGCGCTATACGCGACGAGGCCACCGAAGCCTTCAGCCAGGTATATTTCACCGGCTGCCCCGATGAGGGTGCGGAAGCCGAACAGGCTATGCTCGAGCGCAGCCTGATTGCGGAGATGGAGCGGCGCCAGCGAGCTGAAGCACGGCTCACGCCGCCTTCGGCTGGCCGTCCATCGGATAGAGCGCATTCAGGAACTGGTGCGCGCTCGCTTCCCAGGTGAAACTGCGGCCATAGGCGGCGCAGGCCTCGGGATCCTTGGTCAGCGCCGCGCCGATCGCCGCGGTCAGGTCGTCGCTCATCGCGCCGGTCTCGGGGGTGAGCACGTCGATCGGCCCGGTCACCGGATAGCCGGCAACCGGCACCCCGCACGCCAGCGCCTCGATCATCACCAGCCCGAACGTATCGGTCTTGCTCGGGAAGACGAAGACGTCGGCGGCATTATACGCCGCGGCAAGCTCGCCGCCGAACATCGGCCCGAGGAACTTCGCCTCGGGAAAGCGCGCCGCCAGCGCCGTGCGCGCAGGCCCGTCGCCGACCACCACCTTGGTGCCGGGATGACCGGTGCGGAGGAACGCCTCGAGGTTCTTCTCCACCGCGACGCGCCCGACATAGAGCTGCACCGGTCCGTCGAGATCGCGCATCGCGGGATGCGGCGCGATACCGGGATGGAAATATGCGAGATCCACGCCCCTGCCCCAATGCTTTACCTGGGTTAGGCCATGCGCGACCAGCGAGTCGCGGATCGAAGGCGTCGAGGCAAGGATCGCCTGGCTCGGCGCGTGGAACCACCGGATGTAGCGCCACACCCATTCGGCCGGCACGCCCGAGCGCGCCGAGACATAATCGGGGAATTGGGTGTGATAGGCCGTGGTGAACGGCATGCCGTGGCGCAGGCACCAGCGCCGCGCCGCGACGCAGAGCGGCCCCTCGGTGGCGAGATGGATCGCGTTGGGCGCGAATTCCTCGAGCATCGCGCCAACTTCGCGGGTGCGCGCGAGTGCCAGGCGGATCTCAGGATAGGTCGGGCACGGCAGTGAATAGAATTGGTCGGGCGACACCACCATCACATGGTTGCCCTGCTTTTCCAGCACGTCTCGAATCGATTTGAGCGTGCGGACGACGCCGTTGACCTGGGGCTCCCAGGCATCGGTCACGATGGCGATGCGCACTTCGTCGGCCTCCGGTACCGCCGTCACGCCGCCTCAAGTCTGACCTCGGACATCGGCGCGTCGCGCGCCGCCATCTCGTCGGCCCAATGGAGAATTTCCATGGTACCGTCGTAGTGCTCGACGAGCGCGGTGCAACCCTCCACCCAATCGCCGTCGTTATAATAGTCGATTCCGGCGATCGCGCGCATCTCCGCCTTGTGGATGTGCCCGGCGATCACGCCATCGACGCCGCGGTGCCCCGCCTCGTGCGCCACCACTTCCTCGAACTTCGAGATGAACGAGACGGCGTTCTTGACCTTCTGCTTGGCGTATTTGCTCAGCGACCAATAAGGCAGGCCGAACAGCCGGCGCCCGGCATTCATCCAGCGGTTGAGCGCCATCAGCGCCTCATAGGCATAGTCGCCCAGATGGGCGAGCCAGCGGTGCGACATGGTGATCGCGTCGAACTCGTCGCCGTGCAGGACGAGCAGACGGCGCCCGTCCGCTGTTTCATGGACGGCCTGGCGACGGATCTCGACTCCGCCGAAGTGCAGCCCCGAGAATTGCCGGAACATCTCGTCGTGATTGCCCGGGATATAGACGATCCGGGTGCCGCGCTTGGCCCGCTTGAGCACGCGCCAGACGATGTCGTTATGCGCGTCGGGCCAGTAGAAACGCTTCTTCATCGCCCAGCCGTCGATGATGTCGCCGACGAGGTACATCGTCTCGCTATCGACATGGTCGAGAAAGTCGATGAGCATCGCCGCGTTGCACCCGCGCGTGCCGAGATGGACGTCGCTGATCCATACGGTGCGATATTGCTTGCGGCCGCCGATCACCCGTTCGGGGATGGCCGGCGTGGTCGATTGGAAATCCGCGATCTGCGCTGCGTCGAACGGAAGCCTGGTGATCGTCGCCATGACGGTAACCCCGCACTGATCCTTGCCCGGAGTTCCTATGCCGCAGGATTGTTACAGGACGAATCGCGGCGGCGATTATTCGTCGATCGCGATGTGCCCCGGCTCGGCGGCCACGCGGTCCAGCCAGCGCCGGACATGGGGATAGCGGCTTAGGTCGAATCCGCCCTCTTCGGCGACATGGGTATAGGCATAGAGCGCGATGTCGGCGAGCGTCAGCCGGTCGAGCACGAAGAAGGCCCGCTGCGCCAGATGCTCGTCCATCAGCGCCAGCGCCGCCTCGCCGGCCGCAATCTTGCCCGGCATCAGCGCCTTCTGGAGCGGCTCGAGCCTGTCCTCGCCGATCATCGCGCGCCAGAAGCGCATCGTCGCGACATTGGGCTCGTGATTATACTGCTCCCAGAACAGCCAGCGCAGCATCTCGGCCTGCTCGAACCGGTCGACCGGGATCAGGCTGCTGCCATGCGCCAGATAGAAGATGGCGGCGTTGCTCTCGGGAAGGAAATCCTCGCCGAGCTGGAGCACCGGGATCCGCCCATTGGCGTTGACCTCTTCGAGGAATGGCGGCGTCCGCGTCTCCCCCTTCAAGATGTCGTAATGCCGCCGCTCGAGCGGGATGCCGAGACGCGCCGCGGTCAGGCGGATCTTGTAGCAATTCCCCGACGGGGCATATTCGTGAAGGACGATCGGACCCATATTGCGCTCCCCGGTTGCGCCGTCCTTTTGGCGTGTGCCGGCGAAGCGTCAAACAAATAGCGGAGGGCGAGCGACAAGCCTGGCTTATCGCTCGGCCGGCCGCATCATTCGGCGGCCTGAGCCGGCGGGATCGCCGGCGCGCTCGGCGCCGCCTCGGCCGTCGCGCTCGCCACCAGCGTGTCGAGCGAGCTGCCGTCGAAGCCCAGTTCCTTCATCAGCCCGTCGATCACCGGCGCCTGCGCGCGATAGCGCAGCGCCGCGGCGACCGCCGAATTGGCAAGGTTGCGCTCGCCATCGCCGTCATTGGCTACGCCCGCCGACGCGCTGCCGCGCCCGGTCAGCCCGTCGACCTGGACGATCTTGATCGAATCGATCGATTCGAGCGGCTTGGAGGCCTCGCGGATGATCTCGGGCAGCACCTTGAGCAGCGCGAGCTTGGTCTGCAGCGAGACTTGGTCCGACGACAGCAGGTTTGCCGCTTCGTTGACGGCGCGCTGGCCCGCGGCCTCGACTTCGAAGCGCACGCGGTCGGCATCCGCGCGCAGCTTGGACGCCTCGGCCTCGCCCTCTGCCGCAAGCCGTGCCGCCTCGGCGCGGTCGGCAGCGGCCGACTTCTCGGCCTCGGCCTGGACCTTGATGCCGATCGCGGCGCGCTCGGCTTCGCGCGCCGCGTCGATCAGCTCGATACGCTTCTGGCGCTCGGCGACCTCGGCCTCGCGAGCCGTGCCGACGCGTTCCTCGGCGACCACCGCTTCGGCGCGCGCCTTGTCGGCCTCAGCCTTGGCCTGGCTCTCCTCGCAACTCTTGTTCTGCACGGCGATCTGCTGCTCCTGTCGCGCTAGTTCCAGCGCCTGGGCCTGGGCGATCCGCGCCTCCTGCACCGCGCGATCGGCCTCGATCTGCTGCGCGTCGACCAGCTTCTTCGCCTCGATCCGCGCCTGATCGGCCTCCTGCTGGCGCAGCGACTGCTCGCGCGCGACTTCGGCGCCCTGCGCGGCGCGGCGCATCTCGACTTCGCGCTCCTGCTCGAGCCGGGCGAACTCGGTGTCGCGGCTGATCAGGAACGACGCGCGCTGCGCCTCGAGATTCTTGGTCTCGATCTGCACCCGCGTATCCTGCTCGATATCGTTGCGCGCCTTTTTCCGGAGCTCGATCTGCTCGGTGAGCTTGGTCAGGCCCTCGGCGTCGAACGCGTTATTGGCGTTGAAATGCTCGATCGAGGTCTGGTCGAGCCCGGTCAGCGACACCGACTCGAGCTCCAGCCCGTTCATCGCCAGATCGACCGACGAGACCTGCTGCACCTTCTGGACGAAATCGGCGCGCTGTTCGTGGAGCTGCGCCATCGTCATGCCCGCGGCGACCGAACGCAGCGCGTCGACGAACTTGCCCTCGACCAGTTCCTTCAGCGCATCGGGATGCATCGTCCGCATGCCCAAAGTCTGCGCGGCGATCGCGATCGCCTGCGCGTCGGGGCGGACGCGGACATAGAATTCGGCCTTCACATCGATCCGCAACCGGTCGAGGGTGATCAACGCGTCCATGTTCTTGCGCTCGACGGCGAGGCGCACCGTGTTCATGTTCACCGGCATCGTCTCATGGAACACCGGCAGCACCAGCGCGCCGCCGTTGATCACCACCTTCTCGCCACCAAACCCCGTGCGGACGAAGCCGATTTCCTTCGACGCGCGCTTGTAGAGGCGCGCGAGCGTCAGCCCGAGGATCAGCAGCGCCGCCAGCGCGACGCCGGCATAGATCAGATAGGGCAGCATCGACGTGGCGCCCTGGGGCACGATCTCGTTCATTGGGGGTCAGCCCTCCAGACTGGGAAGATGGAAATCGCCGCGCGAGACGGCGCGAAATACTTCGCCTTCGCGGCGGACGAGCAGCACGCGCTCGCCCTCCTCGAAGACCTGGCCCGAGCGATCGGGCTCGACCATGACGTAATGCGCCTGGCCATGCTGGTCCTCGGCACGCGCCCGCGCCGGCGACCCCGGCGTCGCCCGCCCGGTGAGCACTTGCGCACTGGTGCCGATCAGCACTTCGAGCGGAACGGCCGTGGTGTGGTCGTGGGGAAGGATGCGCGCCAGCCCGCGCGCCGCCAGCCCGGTAACCGGCAGCGATCCCAGCGCGACGACGGGCACCGCGATCCAGCCGCTGAGCGGCGCGCCGGTCCAGTCCGCGACGATCTGCTGCACGATCAACCCGGCGAGCCCGAACACCGCAAGGAAGACGACGAGCAGCATCAGCAGCGGCAAGCGGCCGACGCCGAGCCAGCCGAGCGCATCGAAATCCGGATGCCCATCAAGGTCGAAGTCGGGATGCAGATCGGCGTCGAAACCGCCAAGCCCGATCAACTGCACCACGCCAATCAACAGCATCAGGACGATCGCCGTGACGAACACGACGTTCTCCGATGCCAATACGAACGAAAGCACTTTCCCCCTCCCCCGAGTCGCAGCCGAGCTTAGGGCGCAGTGCCGCGCCGCTCTAGCGAAATCGGACAGTCCAAAGGGTCGCTTAACCACCAAAATCATGTGCGAATACGCCGACGCCGGGGCCGTGCTGCTATAGTTGCGTAGAGGAAGACACCCGATGACGATCGACGATCTCTACGCACAGCACCGCGAATTGATGCGCCTCTGCGAAGACATTCTCACCGCCGCTTCTACCTCGCCGCCGGCGATGGCCGATCTGCTGGCCGCGCGGCGCGCGATGGCGCAGGCGATGGCGCGCCACCTCGCCGACGAGACCGTCCTCGCGCTCAAGCCACTCGGCACCAGCCCCGATGCCGGCGATCGCGCGCTCGCCCGCCGTTATACCGACGATCTGCTGGTCCTGCGCCAGGGCAGCACGGCGCATTACGCCGCCTGGACCGCCGAGACGATCGCCGCCGCTCCCCGCGAATATCGCTTGCAGGTCCGCCAGTTGATGAACGTGATGGCCGCGCGCCGTCTGTGGGAGGAAACCGAATTCCTTCCCGCTGCCAGCCGCCTTCTCGCCAATCCCCTGCGCAAGGCGGGCTAGGCGGCGGCGATCTCGATCACGATCTTTCCGATATGCTCGCCGCCTTCCATCCGACGGTGCGCGCCCGCGGCATCGGCGAACGGAAACACCGAATCGATCACCGGCTTGAGCTTGCCCTCGCTGACGAACGGCCAGACGGTCCGGGTCAATTCGTCCGCCACCAGCGATTTGAACGCCGTGCTGCGCGGCCGCAGCGTCGATCCGGTCATCGTCAGCCGCCGCCGCATGATCTCCCAGAGCGGCACCGTCGCCTCCGCGCCGCGCTGGACTGCGATCGAGACATGCCGTCCGTCCTCGGCCAGGCAGGCGAGGTTGCGCGCGACATAGTCGCCGCCGATCATGTCGAGCACGATGTCGACGCCGCGCCCGCCGGTGATGTCCTTCACCCGCTCGACGAAATCCTCGGTCTTGTAGTTCACTGCCTCGGCAGCCCCCAGCCGGCGCGCCGCATCGCATTTCTCGTCCGAGCCGGCCGTGGCGATGATCGTCAGGCCGAACAGCCGCCCCAGGCTGATCGCCATCGTCCCGATGCCGCTGGTGCCGCCATGGACGAGCAACCAGTCGCCCTCGACGGCGTAGGCGCGCTCGAAGAGGTTGGTCCACACCGTAAACAGCGTCTCGGGGATTGCCGCGGCCTCGATCATCGTCAGCGCCTGCGGCACTGCCAGGCACTGGCCGAACGGCGCCACGGCATATTGCGCATAGGCCCCTCCCGAGACCAATGCGCAGACCTGCTGGCCCAGCATTTCCTCGGGAACGTGCGCCCCCAAAGCGACGATCGTGCCCGAAAGCTCCATCCCGAGGATCGATGGCGCGCCGGGCGGCGGCGGATAGAGGCCGCGGCGCTGCATCACCTCGGGTCGGTTGACCCCGGCGGCGGCGACGCGGATCAGCACGTCGTCCTCGCCGGGCACCGGAACGGGGCGCTCGACGGGAACCAGCACTTCGGGACCGCCCGGCGCATCGGGATCGATCGCCAGCATAAACTCAGGCACGCTCATCGGCTTGTCGCTCGGCCCCCGGGGATATTAACCACGCGTCTTATTGACATCGCACCTCCCCCGGTCAACGCTGCCTGAATGGACGCCGACGAAAATCTTCCGCGTCGCAAAGACGACCTTGTCGCCCAGCTCGGCAAACAGGATCTCGATCCCTTGTCGGTGGACGAGCTCGAGGCGCGGATCGCGCTGCTGGAAGCCGAAATCCAGCGCGCGCGCGCAAAAATTAAATATGCCGTTAACCACCGCGCAAGCGCGGACGCTCTATTTAAGAAATAAGCGTGACAGGCACCGGATGTGGGGCGAAACGCCACCCAAACCTCCGGTGCCGGGCCGTCGCGCTTGATGCGGGGCCTGCCGATACCGACATTGTCGGAAACGGGCTCAGTATCCCTGTCAGGCCCACTGGAGTTGTAGTGAATGCCTAGTTTCGCCTCCGCCCTGGAATCCACCCTGCACAAGGCGCTCGAAGCTGCGAGCTCGCGCCGCCACGAATATGCGACGCTGGAGCATCTGCTGCTCGCGCTCGTCGACGATGAACATGCCTCGAAGGTGATGAGCGCGTGCGGGGTCGATCTCGGCGAGCTCAAAAGCACCGTGGCGCATTATCTCGATACCGAACTCGAAGCGCTCAAGGTCGAGAATTCGACCGATCCTTCGCCCACCAGCGGGTTTCAGCGTGTCGTCCAGCGCGCCATCCTCCACGTCCAGTCCTCCGGCCGCGACGAAGTGACCGGCGCGAACGTGCTCGTCGCCTTGTTCAGCGAGCGCGAGAGCTATGCGGTCTATTTCCTGCAGCAGCAGGATATGAGCCGCCTCGATGCCGTCAGCTTCATCTCGCACGGCGTCGGCAAGGGCTCGGGCTCGACCACTGAGCCGACCACGCCCAAGGGCGCCGACGAGGAGAAGTCGACCAAGGCCGATGCCAAGTCGGGCAAGGGCGAGAGCGCGCTCAAGCAGTTCACCGTCGATCTCAACGAGAAGGCCAAGAACGGCAAGGTCGATCCGCTGATCGGCCGCGGCCCGGAGGTCGATCGCACCGTCCAGATCCTGTGCCGCCGCTCGAAGAACAACCCGCTCTATGTGGGCGATCCCGGCGTCGGCAAGACCGCGATCGCCGAAGGGCTCGCGCGCAAGATCGTCGAGGGCGAAGTTCCCGACGTGCTCAAGGAAGCCGTGATCTACTCGCTCGATATGGGCGCGCTGCTCGCCGGCACGCGCTATCGCGGCGACTTCGAGGAGCGCCTCAAGCAGGTCGTCAACGAGCTCGAGAAGCTGCCGCATGCCGTGCTGTTCATCGACGAGATTCACACGGTGATCGGCGCGGGTGCCACCAGCGGCGGCGCGATGGACGCGTCGAACCTCTTGAAGCCGGCACTGTCGGGCGGCACGATCCGCTGCATCGGCTCGACCACCTACAAGGAGTTCCGCAACCACTTCGAGAAGGACCGGGCGCTGCTCCGTCGCTTCCAGAAGATCGACGTCAACGAGCCGACGGTGGAGGACACGATCAAGATCCTCGCCGGTCTGCGCACGGCGTTCGAGGAGCATCATCACGTCAAGTACACGCCCGACGCGATCAAGTCGGCGGTGGAACTCAGCGCGCGCTACATCAACGACCGCAAGCTGCCCGACAAGGCGATCGACGTGATCGACGAAGTCGGCGCGATGCAGATGCTGGTGGCGCCGGGCAAGCGCAAGAAGACGATCACTCCCAAGGAGATCGAGCAGGTCATCGCGACGATGGCGCGCATCCCGGCCAAGACGGTCTCGACCGACGACACCCGCGTGCTCGCCAATATCGAAGGCGATCTCAAGCGCGTCGTGTTCGGCCAGGACAAGGCGATCGAAGTGCTCAGCTCGGCGATCAAGCTCAGCCGTGCGGGCCTGCGCGATCCAGACAAGCCGATCGGCAACTATCTGTTCTCGGGCCCGACCGGCGTCGGCAAGACCGAGGTGGCGAAGCAGCTCGCCGAGCTGCTCGGCATCCCGCTCCAGCGCTTCGACATGTCCGAATATATGGAGCGCCATTCGGTGAGCCGCCTTATCGGCGCGCCTCCGGGCTATGTCGGCTATGATCAGGGCGGCCTGCTGACCGACGCCGTCGATCAGAACCCGCATTCGGTGCTCCTGCTCGACGAGATCGAGAAGGCGCATCCGGACCTGTTCAACATCCTGTTGCAGGTGATGGACAACGGCAAACTCACCGATCACCACGGCAAGACGGTCGATTTCAGGAACACCATCCTGATCATGACCACCAATGCCGGCGCGTCGGACATGGCCAAGGAATCGATCGGCTTCGGTGAGATCAGCCGCGAGGACGTTCAGGAAGAGGCCGTGAAGAAGCTCTTCACTCCCGAATTCCGCAACCGTCTCGATGCGATCGTGCCGTTCGACTATCTCCCGCCGGAAGTCGTCACGCGGGTGGTGGACAAGTTCATCCTCCAGCTCGAGCTCCAGCTGGCCGATCGCGGCGTCCATATCCAGCTCGAGGAAGACGCCAAGAAGTGGCTCACCGATCGCGGCTATGACAAGCTGTATGGCGCGCGCCCGATGGGCCGCCTCATCCAGGAGAAGATCAAGCAGCCGCTCGCCGAGGAGCTGCTGTTCGGCAAGCTCGTCCATGGCGGTGAGGTCAATGTGAAGCTCAAGGACAATGCGCTCGTCTTCGAGACGACGCCGGCCGCGCCGAAGAAGCCCAAAAAGGGCGGCGGCAAGAAGACTGAGAAGATCGACGCCAAGTAAGGCGCCAGCCTCGAAATGCGACGGGCCCGGGTAACACCGGGCCCGTTTCGTTTGAGGTCCGGTATCCGCGCACGCTCAGCGATAGACGACGTATCCCGGCGTGGTGATGATCGTCACCGTCACCCCGCCTGCCGGAACATAGTTAACCGGCGGCGGGGGTGGCGGCGCATAATAGACCGGCTGCGCGGGCGCGCACCCGTTCCACCGGCAATGGTCGAGCTGCGCGATCCGCTCTTCGGCCATCCGCCGCATCCATTCGTCGCGGCGGATCGCATCGGCGACCTGCGCGTCGGCACTCGCCCAGGCATCGTCGCGGCAGGCGCTGTCGCTCCCGCAGATCCGGTTGACGGCCTTTCCGACGCGCTTCTCTAGCTCGTCGACGCCGCTATCGGTCGACAGGTCGAGCGCCGAGGCATCGACGCGCACCGATCGCCATTCGCGATCGCCGTCCCAATTCTGGGCGTAAGCGGGAACCGCGCAACCGGCAGCCACCGCCGCGAACAAGACCAGCTTCAACATCGGATCCTCCAGAGATCGCCACGCCTGCATAACGCTCTCGTGCCGCCCGGTTCCACTGCCGATCCGCGCCTGTCCCAAGACTGGACACCGCGTCAACGCGCCGCAGGCGGGCGGAACTGCGCTGACGCACACGAAAGGGGGCCGGCAAGCGCCAGCCCCCTTCCGCATTCCAATGGAGGTCTCAGGCGTTCGCGCCGCCATCCACGGTGAGCACCGATCCGGTGACGAACCGCGCGCCCGGCCCGGCAAGGAATGCCACCGCGGCAGCGATGTCCTGCGGCGCACCATAACGGCCGAGCGAGGTCAGCCCGCGGATCGCTTCGGCATTCTCGCCATCGGCGGGGTTCATGTCGGTATCGATCGGGCCGGGCTGGACCAGGTTCGCCGTGATGCCGCGCGGCCCGAGCTCGCGGGACAATCCCCGATTGAAGGCGAGCAGCGCCGACTTGGTCATCGAATAGGCCGTCGAGCCGCCAAAAGGCACGCTCTCCGCCAGGCACGATCCGATCGTGATGATGCTCGCCCCTTCGCCCAGATGCGGGATCGCCGCCGACGACGCGAGCACGACGCCGCGCACGTTGACGTTGAGCAGCGCATCGAGATCGGCAAGGCTCATCTCCTCGACGGTGCCGTAGCGCGCGATGCCGGCATTGTTGACCAGGATGTCGAGCCCGCCCAGCGCCGCCACCGCTTCGGCGACCGAGCGTTTCACCGCTTCGGGATCGGCGCTATCGGCCTGGATCGCCACGCCGCGGCGCCCCTTGGCCTCGATCGCGCGCACCACCGCGGCAGCCTTGTCGGCCGAGCGCTCATAAGTGATCGCGACGTCCGCGCCGCGCGCCGCCAACTCCAGCGCGATGCCCGCCCCGATGCCCCGCGACGCGCCGGTTACCAGTGCCCGCTTTCCCACCAAGTCGCTCATGTTCAGCCTTTCTGTATCGATTGACACAGAACTAGCTAGGAAGCTTGCCTGGCGGCGTCAACCGATTTATATATCGATCGATGCAGAAATCTGAGGTCCCGTTGCAAACCGGCGAAAAAAAGGTGCGCAGCCGGGGCCGCCCGCGTTCCTTCGATCGCGAAGCGGCGCTCGCCCGGGCGACCTGCCTGTTCTGGCGCAAGGGCTATGAAGCGACCTCGATCGCCGATCTCACCGAGGCGATGGGGATCGGCTCGCCCAGCCTCTATGCCGCGTTCGGATCGAAGGAGGCGCTCTATGTCGAGGCGCTGGGCCATTATGCCGAGAATTATGACGGCGTCGTCTGGGGCCGGTTCCGTGCCGCGCCGAGCGCGCGCGAAGCGGTCCGCGCGTTTCTGCTCGACTCGGCCGAGGCGCTGACCGGCACGCCGGGCGGAACGCCCACCGGCTGCATGGTCACGCTGTCGTCGGTGAGCGACGGCCAGTGCGACCTCAGCGCGCGGATGCGCGCCGCGCGCACGACGACGCTCGACCGGCTGGAAGCGCGCCTGCGCGACGCCATCGCCGAGGGCGAGCTCGCCCCTGGCCTCGACGTCCACGGCCTCGCCCGCTTCGTCCAGACCGTGCAGAGCGGCATGTCGATCCTCGCACGCGACGGTGCCGCGCAGGCCGATCTCGAAGCCGCGGCGGAGATCGCGATGCTCGGCTGGGACGCGCGGACCGCCCGCGCCTGAGCTTTTTCGCATGAACTGAGCTCATGGCTCTGCCGAGCGAAGATGCTTTGTCGTCCGGCGGCTCCTCCCGCATTTCCGCGGCGAAGGAGAAAATATCATGCTCAGGATTGCCACTGCCCTTGCGGCCCTGCTGTCGGGTGCCGCCCCCGCGCAGGACCAGGCCGATCCGCTGACACGCCCGATCGATGTCGACCGGGCGGCCGAATGGCTCGCCCCGCGCCCGCCGGTGCGCCTGTTCGGCACCAGCTACCTTGTCGGCTTCGCCGGCCTCAACGTCGCGCTGATCGACACCGGCAACGGCCTGATCCTGATCGACGGCGCCCTGCCCCAGGCCGCGCCGCGTATCCTGGCGACGATCGCCAAGCTCGGCTTTCGCCCTCGCGACGTGAAATATATCCTGAGCACCGAGCCATATCCCGATCATGCCGGCGGCCTCGCGGCGCTCGCCCGCGATACCGGCGCCGTGGTGATCGCCAGCGCCCGCGGTGCCGAGGCGCTGCGCACCGGCCGCCTCGCCGCCGACGATCCGCAACTAGGCTATGACAGCCGCTTCCCGCCGGTCGCCGCGGTACGCGCCGTCCGCGACGGCGAAGTGCTGCGCCTCGGCAAGATCCGGGTCACCGCCCGCGCCACGCCGGGCCACACCATGGGCAGCATGAGCTGGAGCTGGCAGGCGTGCGAAACGCGGCGCTGCCGGACGATCGTCTTCGCCTCCAGCCTCAATCCGGTATCGGCCGAGGGCTACCGCTTCACCGCGCCGACCTCGCGTCCCATCGTGGCGGGCTATCGCCGCAGCTATGCCGTGATGAAGGCGATGCCGTGCGACATCCTCGTCACTGCGCACCCCAATCAGGGCAGTCCCACCGGACGGTTCATCACCGGCCCGGGCGCCTGCCGCGGCTATGCCGAAAAGGCGGAGCGCCTGCTTGCCGCCCGTCTCGCCAGGGAACGGGGCTGACCCGCATAACGGCGATGCATGCTGCACCGCGAGACCTGCATAGGGGTTGTCGTATTTGTTCAATACGGCACCGTTTCGGCCCGGTAATGGCGCCGCATCTTGCACGGCGGCGCACAAACAGCGCCCCCAAGGGAGAAGCGGTAATGCGGGGGTACAGGCAGCGGCTGCTGGTCGCCGCGGGATTGATGGCAGGCACGCTGGCGGCGAGCGCGGTGATGCCGCAGGTCGTCGACACGCCCGCGGCAAAGGGCGCCGTCACCGGAGTCGCACGCGGCGCTGCCGCCAGAGGCTGAGGGGATTCCTCAGGGTCCGTCCCCGGACCGTGAGGGACAGACGGCGCCCGGCCAGCCCCGGCTCGGGCGCCGTCGCTTCAGGCCACGCGCCGAAAGGGAATGTCGCGCCGCAGGAAGGTGAGCGAACGCCACACCCATTCGATCGGGCCGTATTGGAAGCGGCGGAACCACAAATTGGCGATCGCCAGCTGCGCCGCAATCGCCGCCAGCCCCACCCAGAGCCGCGTGGTCCCATCCCAATCGTCGTACAGTCCCAGTCCGAACGTGTAGAAGACGGGGACGAAGATCAGCGACTGCAGAATATAGAGCGTCAGCGTCGCGCGCCCGGCGGCGGCGAGCGGCATCAGCAGCCGCCGCGCCGGGCTCTGATAGAGGTTGAGCAGCACCAGCGCCCAGCCAAAGGTCGCGGCCAGCTCGAACCAGCTCGACAGCATCGAATCGAACAGCCGGTTGACGTCGTCGCTATGCCCACGCGCCGCGAACCAGCCGAACACGATCGGCCGGGCATAATGGAACACCCCCACCACCATCGCCGCGACGCCCAGGCCGATCCAGCGCGCCTTGGCGAATTCCTCCAGCCGCGCGAAGAAGCCGATCCTCCCGAGCACCATGCCGACGAGATAGAGGCCGAAGATCTGAGTCAGCCGCCCCGATTCGAGCATGAACCACCATTTGGGGATCTGCCCCTGCCACAGGTTGGCGCGCAGATGGTCGCCCAGGCTGCCATGCAGATAGGCTTGCATCGCCGGATCCCAGCCCGATCGCGCCGGCTGGTTCGCCCAGGCCGCGCCGGCGTCCGCCGCGAGCAGCTGGATCAGCACCGTCGGTCCCAGGAAGCAGACGATCGCCGCGACGATCAGCGCGCGGTTGCTCTTCACCCGGTGCGCGATCAGCAGCAGGAAGCCCAGCCCGGCGAGCAGCTGGATGATGTCGCCGCGATAGATCAGCGAATGGACGAAGCCGATCCCCTCCAGCACCAGCAGCCGCCAGGCGAAGCGCGCCGAGAAATCGCTCCCGCGCTTGGCTGCGCGGTCCATCAGGATGAAGAAGCTGAACCCGAAACACAGCGCCAGCAGCGAGAAGCTCTTACCCATGAACAGCGCGAACACGGTGTCGACCGCGATGCCGCCATCGGGCTTCGACCAATAGAGTTCATAGCTCTCGACCATGTGGACGAGGAACAGCGCCATCAGTGCAAAACCGCGGATGATATCGACCGATTGGAGCCGTGACGCCGCGTTGCTGATAATGGGGGCCGCCGGTGCGGCCTGGGCGTCGGTCAATATTCGCTTCCCGTGTTTTTCGTTGCCGCGCGCCTATCGCCGGCGCGTCGGGCCGATCAAGGCAAAGAATTGTCGTTTCGTCGCGTCGTTTACATCTTGTTCGTCATACCCGCCGTAGCAGGGGGAATGATCGTGGTCGGATCATTCCGGTTTCTCGCGGCGCTCGTCGCTTGCCTCACCGTGCTCTGCCTCCCTCAGCGGGCGGCAGCGCAGGCGGGCGTTGCCGGTCGTGCCATCGAGACCTGCGTGCTGCGCGATACCGGCCAGCGGGATCCCGCCGATCTGCTCCGCCATCCCGAACGCTTCGACTGCACTACGCCGCAGCACCAATTGGGGTCCGGAGATTTCTGGGTGATTTCGCGCGACATCGGCCAGCGCTCGCGTTCGCGCGCGCCGCTGATGGTGCGCAGCGCCAGCGTCTGGCAGGACGGCGTGGGTTTCTACACGCTCTATGCCGATGGCTATGTCGCGCAGGCGCATACCGATGCGCGCGGCGTCACGCCGCTGCTCCAGCTCGGCGCGATCGTCGAGCAGCCGCTCGAGCGCCGGCTCGCGCCGATCGTCCGCGTGCTCTGGCATATCAAGGGCGCGGCCAACATGCGCGGCATCGTCGTCGGCGCGCGCGTGTCGACCGCCGATCAGAGCGTCTCCGCGAACCTGACCATGTCGGCGATCTATGCCGGGTTCGCCGGGCTGTGCATCGCGCTGATCGTCTACAATCTCGCGCTCTTTGCGGCGCTGCGCCACCGCTTCCAGCTCTATTATTGCCTGATGGCGGCCGGGCTGCTCGCCTATACGCTGTCCTCCTCGGGCGCGCTGGCCTGGGTGATGCCCGGCATCGTCAACAACGATCGGCTGCGGATCAATTATCTGTTCCTCGGCTGGATCGGCGTCTCCGCGCTGGTCTTCGCGCGCAGCTTCTTCGAGGATCGCGTCTTTTCGGGCTGGCTGCGCCGCTACACCACCTTGGTGGCGGGCACGGTCGGCGTCGCCGGCGCCTTTGTCTTCGTGGCGGCGCCCTGGGGAATCCGCGTCCTCGACACGCTGTTCACCTGCGCGTTCCTCGGCTTGTCCACGGTAATCGTGCCGGCGCTGTGGCGCGCCTGGCGACTGCGCAGCAACTTTCTCTGGGTGTTCGCGCTCGGCTGGGGCGCGCCGATCCTTGCCGCGATGCTGCGCGCCTTCGCCAATCTCCACATCGTCCAGTGGAGCTTCTGGATCGACAATTCGACGCTGCTCGCCACCGCCGCCGAGGCGCTGCTCTCGGCGGTCGCGGTCGCCTATCGCATCAAGCTGCTCAGCAAGGAGCGCGACGAGGCGCTCGCCAGCGAAGTCCTTGCCCGCCGCCTCGCCGATACCGATCCCTTGACCGGCCTGCTCAATCGCCGCGCCTTCCTCACCCAGGCGATCGGCCGCGCCGGCGATCAGACCCTGCTCATCGCCGATCTCGATCATTTCAAGCGGGTCAACGAAACGCTCGGCCATGACGGCGGCGACGAAGTGCTGCGCGTCTTCGCCCGGCTGTTGCGCACCAGCGTGCCGCGCGGCGCGCTCGTCGCGCGGATGGGCGGCGAGGAATTCGCCGTGCTCGCCGATACCGCCACGGCGCCCGATCCCGAGGGCTTGCTCGCCCAGCTGCGCGCCACCCGCATGCCCTTCGATCTCCAGGTCACTGCCAGTATCGGCGGCTGCACCGGGCCGCTGACCTCGGACATCCATTGGAAGTCGCTCTATCGCGGCGCCGATTCCGCCCTGTACGACGCCAAGTCGGCGGGTCGCGACCGCGCCCGCGCGACGATCCGCGAAGCCGCCTGAGACCCTAGGGAAACGCCGCTTTGGCCATTGCCGCGGACCCTTCGCGCGCCTATCGTGACGCCATGAACCGACGCGCCCGCATCCTCGCTTTGGCAGGCCTCGCCGCGCTCGCGCTCCTCGTCGCCGTGGGCCCTGAGCACCGCGCCAACATCGAAATTTTCGCGCATCGTCAGGGCGATACCGCGCCCCAGCGCCTCCAGGCAGCGATCGATCTCGGCATCGTCGGCGTGTCGGTTCTGGTCACCTGGAGCAAGCGGCTCGCCCCTTGACGTTCACGTCAACCTGCTTACACCCGTGTCAATGAGCGATCCCGAGCACGCCTGGCGTACTGCCTATGGTCATCCCGGTCCGTGGGACCAGACCTTTCCGCCGACCACGATGATTGACTTGTTCGAGGCCAGCGCCGCTGCCCATCCGCACGCGCCCTTCCTCGATTTTCTGGGCCGCCAATATAGCTATGGCGAGGTCCAGCGCAGCGTCGATCGCGTCGCCTGCGGGCTGCGCGCGCTCGGCTATGGCCCGGGCGACCGGATCGGGCTCTTCCTGCCCAACGTCCCGCATTATGTCGCGGCCTATTACGGCATTCTCAAGCTCGGCGCGACGGTGGTCAATTTCTCGCCGCTCTACACCGCCGACGAGCTTGCTCATCAGGTCGCCAATTCGGGCACCCGCTTGCTGTTCACGCTTTCGGCAAAGGCCCTGCTCCCCACCGCATTGAAAGTCCTGGAGAACAGCGCGCTCGAGCGCCTCGTCGTGGGCTCGGTCGCCGGCGCACTGCCCGGCCTCAAGTCGATCGCCTATCGCTTGCTCAAGCGCGCCGAAGTCAGCCAGATCCCGAGCGACTTGCGCATCCTCACCTTCAAGAAGCTCACCGCCAATGCTGGCGGTTGCGGCCTGCCCACGCTCGATCCCGACACCGATATCGCGCTGATCCAATATACCGGCGGCACCACCGGCGTTCCCAAGGGCGCGGTGCTCAGCCACCAGAACCTGTCGGCCAATGCGCGCCAGGTCGCGCATCTCGATCCCGAATTCGGCATCCCGAACAATTCGATCCTCGGCGTGCTCCCCTTCTTCCATGTCTTCGCAAACACCTGCGTGCTCAACCGCAGCGTGATCAGCGGCGGCAAGATCGTGATGCTACCGCGCTTCAACGCCAAGCAGGCGCTCGCCGAGTTGCGGCGTACCCGCCCGCGCTCGCTGCCCGGCGTGCCGACGATGTACCAGGCACTGCTCGACGCGCCGGGGATGAAGCCCAGCGACTTCAGCAGCCTGCGCTTCTGCATCTCGGGCGGGGCGCCGCTGCCTTCGGCGCTCAAGGACGATTGGGAACGGATCACCGGCGCGCGCGTCACCGAAGGCTATGGCCTGTCGGAAAGCTCGGGCGTGGTCTCGACCAACCCCTATGAGGGGCTCAACAAGCCCGGCACGATCGGGCAGCCGATCCAGGGCACCCGCGTCCGCATCGTCGACAAGGAAGATCCCACGCGCCCGCCGCCCGAAGGCGAGCCGGGCGAGCTGATCGTCTCGGGCCCGCAGATCATGAAGGGCTATTGGCAGCGCCCCGACGCCGATGCCGAAGTCTTCGTCGAGTCCGAAGGCGAGCCGCACTGGCTGCGCACCGGCGATGTCGCGACGATCGACGAGGACGGCTATATCCGCATCGTCGACCGGCTGAAGGACATGATCGCGGTCGGCGGGTTCAAGGTCTTCCCCAGCCAGATCGAGGCGGTGCTCTACACCCATCCCGCGGTCAAGGAAGCGCTCGTGATCGGCCTTCCCGATGCCTATCACGGCGAGCTTCCGCACGCCTATGTCACGCTCAACGACGAGGCCGATACCAGCGGCCCGGAGATTTGCGCCTGGCTCAACGGCAAGCTCGGCAAGCACGAGCGCGTTTCCGAGGTCGTGGTCCGCGAAAGCCTGCCCAAGACGATGATCGGCAAACTCAGCCGCAAGGACTTGATCGCCGAAGTACAATCAAACAAAGCATAATTTCGAACAACGCTTGTCTTGCGGAACAACCAAGACCACTATTCTTTCTTTTAACTTTGATTTAACCGCAAAAATCTATCTTTCCCTTGCCTTGCGAGGGAGAGATCGGCCCGTGACAAGAATTGCGTCGAAAGAAATAGGCTTCACCTTCCTATTTTCTTTATTTTGCGCATGTCTTTCATGGACTTACGCAACGCCTTTTCTACTTCCTTCGCTCGGTGGCGCCGCCTTTGTCGGCGTGCACTATCTTGTGCCGCTGGTGGGACTGATCGGGCTGATCGGTTTCGTCGGAATCCAGGGAAAGGCCTGCGGATATGCGGTGCTGGCGCTGCCCTGCTACGCGGTCGTGCTGTGGCTGCACTTCAACGTCAAGGCGTGGGTGCCGTTCATCAACCCCGCCACTTATGATGCCGAGTTCATGGCGGTTGACCGGCAGATGCACGGAATCGTCGATGCCTGCATCGCGATCCGCGGCTGGCTCGCAACTTGGGTGCCCGGGATCAACGATCTTTACATGAACGGGTTCATGCTGTTGTTTTACTGCAGCTTTATCGTGCATTCGATGAAGACGCCCGATCAGTTCCGCACGCTGTTCCTGTCGGCCCTGTTGCTCCAGGGCCTGGGCGGGCTTTGCTACCTGCTGTTCCCGGCGATCGGACCGTTCCTCTACGAGACCGGCGCCAATCCCGTGCTGACCCAGGCCCAGGCGCATATGCTCGCGGTCCGCGAGGCCGCGGTCGCCGGCGGGCGCGAATGGCTGGCGGCGAACGGCGCGCGCGAATTCGTCAGCCCGCTCGGCGCGATGCCATCGCTCCATGCCGGCGGCGGCTTCCTGTTCCTGTGGTTCGCCTGGAAACATTGCCGCGTGCTGCTGCCGCTCTACGTGCCGCTGTTCGCGTTCATCCTGATCGGCGCGATCGCCAATCGCTTCCACTATATCGTCGATCTCCCGGCGGGGATCGCGCTGGCGGGCCTTTCGATCTGGCTGGCACATCGCCTCCACGCCGGGCAGCCCTGGCCGTCGGGCTGGCGCTGGGCGACGTTGCCGCCCTTCGGTGCGGTCATGCGTGCCGATGGCGGATTGCGCCAGACACCCAAGACCGCCCTGGCGAAGGCCCCGGCCACGCGATAGCCTCCCCGGCCAGACATGATATCCTGCACGGGCGAACCGCCCGGCCAATGCTGGAGAGGACCGCAATGCGCCATAGTCTTCCCGTCGAGTTCAGCCGCCGGAGTGATTGGCCCGGATCATTCCAATTCCGCTATCCGGTTCGTGTGGTCACCGGCGGACTGGTCGCCACGGTCTTTTCGATCTCGTTCCTCGATCCCCATGATACATCGCGTGAGATTGCTGGGTTCCGCGGAGTCGCCGGCGGCCTCACGCTCGGGCTGATGGATGCCGAGGGCACCGCCGAATTCTTCGTGCCCGTCGAAGTCATGCAAGGATGGTCGGCCGATTTTCGCGGTGGCGGCGGCGCGCTGGGCGCCGGCAGGATGGTCTTCGATTTTCACGCCAAGGACGGGCGGGGGCTCGGCGCGGCGAGCGTGATCAGCACCGGCTTCGGGATCGCCGGGTTTGGCGGAAGCGGGTCGTTCGACTTTGTACACCCCTTCAAGATCGGGTCGGATCGGACGAAACGCTGGCGCTATCGCTGGATTGGGACCGGGCACGCACCGATCCCAACGCGCCGATACCGGTCGTATTGGGTAGGGACGTCTGGAACGCTGGCGGGGATCTGTGGACGCTGGTTGAGGCGGGCAACGGCCATTTCCTGCTCCTGGCCGGGGACGACTTGGCGCTGGAGATTCCCGATGGCGACGATCGACCCGGCGCACCGGTTCAAGTCTCGAAGCGCACCGGCGGCGACAACCAGCTCTGGTTCTTCGCGCGCCGGCCGGACCCGGCCGCGCACACGATGCTGATCGTCAACAAGCAATCGCAGCTCGCGATCGACGTCGACGGCGCGCGCGGCGAGCCCGGCGCCAAGGTTCAGCAATGGCCCGCTGCCGGCAACGCCAACCAGCGTTGGCGCTTCGTGTCGCTGGCCCCGCGCACCTGAGGTCGCGTCGTTGCGAGGGCCAAGGGTGGCGCGCGCCCGCGGCGGGGGCTAGAGTGCGCGCGACCAATAGGAGTGGAACCATGCGGTTGCCGGGCTTGGCGCTTGCAGGAAGCGCGGTGTTGCTTGTGTCCGCCGCCGAGCCGCAGCGGATCGACGTTGCGCTCTCCAACTTCGCCTTCACGCCCGATACGATCGCGCTCGTGCATGGCCAGCCCTATGTCCTGCATCTGTCGAGCAGCGGCGGGCACAGCTTCGCGGCCAAGGCGTTCTTCGCCGCCGCGACGATGCCCGCCGCCGATCGTGCCCGGCTCAAGGGGGGCAAGGTCGAGCTCGCCGGCGGCGACAGCGTCGACATCGCTTTCGTCGCGCCTGCCGCAGGCACCTACCCGATCAAATGCACCCATTTCCTCCACGCCGGCTTCGGCATGACCGGCACGTTCGTGGTGCGCTGAGCCCGCTCAGTCCCCCGGCTTGCCGCCGCCATACATCACGGCCTTCAAGTTCATGAACTCGTGCAGCCCCCAGGGGCCAAGCTCGCGGCCATGGCCCGACAGCTTCACCCCGCCGAACGGCGCCTCGGGGGTCGAGGCGAGCAGCGCGTTCACTGCCGTCATCCCGCTTTCGATGTCGCGCGCGAACCGCTCGATCTCGGCGTCGTCGGTCGTCCATACCGCCGAGCCAAGCCCATAGGGCACGTCGTTCGCCAGCGCGATCGCATGGTCGATATCGTCGGCCTTGTAGACCGCGGCGACCGGCCCGAAAATCTCCTCCTTGGCGACATCGCTCTCGGGATCGACGCCGACTAGCACGCCCGGCGACATCCACGCCCCGTCGCGCTCGATCTTCTCGGCGCCGAACAACAGCGTCGCGCCCTCACCCACGGCGCGCGCGACCTGCTCGAGCACGGTATCGCGCTGCTGGATGCTGGAGAGGGGGCCCATCCCGGTCTCCTTCGCCATCGGATCGCCGATTGTCACCGCCTGCATGCCTGCCGAGAATTTCTCGAGGAACGCGTCATACACTTCGGCATGGACGATCATCCGCTTGGCGCAGATGCAGCTCTGTCCGGCATTCTGCACCCGCGCGGTCACTGCGGTCTTCGCCGCGAGATCGAGATCGGCCGAGGGCATCACGATCAGCGGGTCCGATCCGCCGAGTTCGAGCACCACTTTCTTGAGCGCGCGCCCCGCCGCCTGCGCCACCTTGGCGCCCGCGCCTTCGCTGCCGGTCAGCGTCACCGCGACCACGCGCTTGTCGGCGATGATATCGGAAACCTTGTCGGACTTGATCGCCAGGTTCTGGAACAGCCCGTCGGGCGCGCCGGCCGCACTCACTAGCTGCTGCATCAACCCCGCGCAGCCCTGGACGCTCGAGGCGTGCTTCAGCAGCGCGACATTGCCCGCCAGGATCGTCGGCGCGAGGAAGCGCACCACCTGCCAATAGGGGAAGTTCCACGGCATCACCGCCAGCACCGGCCCCATCGGCAGCCAGCGCGCCACGGCGTGACCGCCCGCCGTCTTGACGCTCGTCGGCTCGAGATAGGCCGGGCCGTGCTCGGCATAATGCCGGAAGCCCGAAATGCATTTCTCGACCTCGGCGACCGCGCTCGCCAGCGTCTTGCCCATTTCGCGCACTGCGGTCTCGGCGAGATGCTGCTTGTCGGCCTCCCAGGCCTCGGCGATTCGCGCCAGCAGCGCGGTGCGCTCGTCCAGTGGCGACACCCGCCACGAATCATAGGCGGTCTTCGCGCGCGACAGCGCCAGTTCGATGCCGTCGGCGTCGAGTTCCGGATAGGTCTGGATGGCCTCGCCGGTCGCGGGGTTGATGCTGGTAAACATGGTCGCTCCTTTCGCCCGAGCCCGTTGAACTCGTGCGCCGCACCGGTGGTTGCAACCCCCTTGGCGCTGCCGCATAGCGTGCGCCATGGCAGAAGAAGCAGACATCGCCGCCCTCTCGTTCGAGGACGCCTTGAAGGAGCTCGAACGAATCGTCGGGCGGCTCGAAAGCGGTGAGGCCCAGCTCCAGGAGGCAATCGACCTCTATGAGCGTGGCGACCGGCTGCGCCGCCAATGCGCCGCGCGGCTCGATTCGGCCCAGGCACGGATCGAGGCAATCCGCACCGATGCCGAGGGCCGCGCCACCGGCGCCGTCCCCTTCAACGCCGGCTGATGATGACCGGTGTGCCGCACGCCAGCCTCGCGCTGCAGGCTGCGCTTCGCCAGGTCTCGGCAGAGATCGACCGTCAGTTCGATACGCTGCTCGCCGTCCCGTCGGACCCGCGCGAGGCGCTGTATCGCGCGATGCGCCACGCCGCGATCGGCGGTGGCAAGCGGCTGCGTCCGCTGCTCGTCTTCGCCACCGCCCAGATCTTCGGCGTCGATCGCAGCTGCACCGCGCGCGCCGCGACTGCGCTCGAGGCGATCCACGTCTATTCGCTGATCCATGACGATCTGCCGGCGATGGACGACGACGACATTCGCCGCGGCAAGCCGACGGTGCACAAGGCGTTCGACGAAGCCACGGCGATCCTCGCCGGCGATTGCCTCCACGCGCTCGCCTTCGAAATCCTCGCCGATCCCGCGACGCATGCCGATCCCTTCGTCCGCGCCGAACTCGTCGCCGCGCTCGCCCATGCGTCGGGCCCCGCGGGCATGGCCGGCGGGCAGATGATGGACCTCGAAGCCGAGAAAGCGAGCTTCGACCTCCAGACCGTCACCCGGCTCCAGGCGCTCAAGACCGGCGCGCTGATCGGCTGCTCGGTCGAATTCGGCGCGATCCTCGGCCGCGTCTCCGCCGAAGGCCGCACCGGGCTGCGCGGCTATGCCCGCGATGTCGGCCTCGCCTTCCAGATCGCCGACGACATCCTCGATGCCGAGGGCGACGAGGCACTGGTCGGCAAGAAGCTCCACAAGGACGGCGACGCCGGCAAGGAGACCTTCCTCACCCTGCTCGGCCTCGATCGCGCTCGCGAACAGGCCCGGCTGCTCGTCGAGCAGGCGATCGAGCATCTCAAGCCCTTCGGCAGCGAAGCCGATCTGCTGCGCGATATCGCCCGCTTCACCCTGGAGCGCGATCGCTAGGGCATCGGCCCCGCGCGATTTTGCGCTTCGACTTCGCCGCGCGTTTGTGCTGCAAAGCGGCATTGGCCTCCGCGTCCGCGGCGGCGCTTCTGAGAGACTGCGCATGACCCCCCGCATCGGCGTCTATCCCGGCACTTTCGATCCGGTCACGCGCGGCCATATGGATATCATCCGCCGCGGCGCGAAGCTCGTCGACACGCTGGTGATCGGGGTGACCACCAATCCCTCCAAATCGCCGATGTTCTCGGTCGAGGAGCGGATGGCGATGGTCATTCGCGAGACAGCGGACATCGCCGGCATCGTCGTGGTCAGCTTCGATTCGCTGCTAATGGACTTCGCCGAGGCGCAGAATGCCAGCGTCATCGTGCGCGGGCTGCGCGCCGTCGCCGATTTCGAATATGAATATCAGATGGCGGGGATGAACCAGCAGCTCAACGACAAGATCGAGACGGTCTTCCTGATGGCCGACGTCTCGCTCCAGCCGATCGCCAGCCGGCTGGTCAAGGAAATCGCGCTCTATGGCGGCGCGATCCGCAAGTTCGTGCCGCCCGCGGTGGAGGCCGACGTCGTCGCCCGAGTCGCCCAGATCGGTCGCAAGGGCAGCTGAGCGTTCCGCCTCTCCCGCCGGGAGAAGCGCAGCTTATTTCTTGCGCTTGAAATCCACCGAGACGACGTTCGATCCGTCCTCAGGCGCGGTGACCACGGCCGAGGATGCCGCGTCGTTCTCGGCCTCTTCGGGAAGCTCCGATTCCTCGGCGACGTCGGACGCCTGGAAGCGCAGCTCGAAATTGACCGCCGGATCGTGGAAGCCGGTGATCGCCGCGAACGGGATGTTGAGCGTCGAGGGCACCTGGTTGAAGCTCAGCCCCACCGAGAAGCGCTCGTCGTCGACCTTGAGGTCCCAATAACGGTGCTGGAGCACGATCGTCATCTCGTCGGGGAACCGGTCGATCAGCCGCTGCGGGATGTCGACTCCCGGCGCGTGCGTCTTGAACGTGATGTAGAAATGATGCGCGCCGGGGAGACCCCCGGTCTGCGCGACGGAGTTCAGCACGCGGCCAACGACGGCGCGCAGGGCTTCCTGCACGATCTCGTCATAGGGAATCAGGCTGTCGGGCACGGTGCCGGTCATGCCCCTTGGGTAGCGCCTCAGCGCTGAGGGTCAAGATTGCATGGACGCCACAACGCGTTATGTGCGCCTGATGCGCACCGCCAGCATCAGCCGAAAGACCAGCGAGACCTCGGTCGACGTCACCGTCAACCTCGACGGCACCGGCGCCTTTGCCATCTCCACCGGCATCGGCTTCTTCGATCACATGCTCGAGCAGCTCTCGCGCCACTCGCTGATCGATCTCGACGTCAAGACCGTGGGCGATCTCCATATCGACCAGCACCACACCGTCGAGGATACCGGGCTCGCGATCGGCGAAGCGGTGGCCAAGGCGCTCGGCGACAAGAAGGGCATCCGGCGATACGCCGACGCGCTTTCGCCGATGGATGAGACGCTCACCCGAGTCGCGCTCGACATTTCGGGCCGCCCCTATCTCGTCTGGAAGACCGAGTTCAGCCAGAAACGGCTCGGCGAGATGGACACCGAGATGTTCGAACACTGGTTCCACAGCTTCGCCCAGACCGCCGGGCTGACGCTCCATGTCGAGACGCTCTACGGCACCAACAACCATCATATCGCCGAGGCCGCGTTCAAGGGCCTCGCCCGGTCGCTGCGCGAGGCGATCGAGATCGATCCGCGCAAGGCAGGCGTGATCCCGTCCACCAAGGGCGTGCTCTGAGCGTGGCGGCGAGGGTCGCGCTCATCGATTATGGCGCAGGCAACCTCCATTCGGTGCACAATGCGCTCAGGGCCGCCGGCGCGCAGGGGCTGGCGATCACCGCCGATCCCGATGCCGTCGCGCGGGCCGACCGCATCGTCCTGCCCGGCGTCGGGGCGTTCGGCGCCTGCGCGCGCGGCCTGCGCGCCATCCCCGGCATGGTCGAGGCGATCGAGCAGCGCGTGCTGCGCGAAGCCGCGCCGTTCCTCGGCGTGTGCGTCGGCATGCAGCTGATGGCGACCACCGGCGAGGAGCTCGGCAGCCATCAGGGGCTGGGCTGGATCCCCGGCACCGTCCGCCAGATCGATCCTGCTCCGGGCGTCCATGTCCCCCATATGGGCTGGAACGACGTCATCCCCGCCGCCGATCACCCGCTGATCCAGGCCGGCGAGGCCTATTTCCTCCACAGCTTCGCCTTCACCGGCGGCGACGTCCTCGCCACCACGTCGCATGGCGGTCCGGTCACCGCGGCGATCGGCCGCGACAATCTTGCCGGCGTCCAGTTCCACCCCGAAAAGAGCCAGCGCTACGGTCTTGCGCTGCTGGAGAGGTTCCTCGCATGGAAGCCCTGAACCCCGGCCTGATCGTCTTCCCCGCCATCGACTTGAAGGCGGGCCAGGTCGTCCGCCTCGCCGAGGGCGATATGGACCGCGCCACCATCTATGGTGACGATCCCGCCGCCCAGGCCGAAATCTTCCAGCGCGCCGGGGCCGAATGGCTCCATGTCGTCGATCTCGACGGCGCCTTTGCCGGTGAATCGGTGAACGGCGCCGCAGTGGCAGGAATTGTCGAGCGCTTCGGCGGCAAGGTCCAGCTCGGCGGCGGCATCCGCAATCGCGAGTCGATCGAGCGCTGGCTCGATCTCGGCGTCGAACGCGTCGTCATCGGCACCGCCGCGCTCGAGAACCCCGATCTCGTCCGCGAGGCGGCGCGCGACCATCCCGGCCGCATCGTCGTCGCGGTCGATGCGCGCGACGGCATGGTCGCCACCCATGGCTGGGCCGACGTATCTGACGTCAGCGTCGTCGAGCTTGCCCAGCGCTTCGAGGATGCCGGCGTCGCCGCGCTGCTGTTCACCGATGTCGGCCGCGACGGCCTGCTCAAGGGCTGCAACGTCGAAGCCACCGTCGCGCTCGCCCGCGCCTCGACCATCCCGGTCATCGCCAGCGGCGGCGTCACCGACATCGCCGATATCCACGCGCTGCGCGGCCATGTCGCCGACGGCATCGAAGGCGTCATCACCGGCCGCGCGCTGTATGACGGCCGGCTGGACCTGAAATGGGCGATCGAGGTCGGCCAGGCATGAGCAACGGCTTCTTGATCCTCCCCGGAACGGGGAGGGGGACCATGCGCAGCATGGTGGAGGGGGCTCTCCACCCGCGAATCCCGTTGGGGCACTCCCCCTCCACCACCGCCTTCGGCGGCGGTCCCCCTCCCCGTTCCGGGGAGGATCTATGACCGTCCGCGCCCGCGTCATTCCCTGTCTCGACGTCGCCAACGGCCGAGTCGTCAAGGGCGTCAACTTCGTCGCGCTGCGCGATGCCGGCGATCCCGTCGAGCAGGCGCACGCCTATGACGCCGCCGGCGCCGACGAGCTCTGTTTCCTCGACATCACTGCCAGCCACGAGGCCCGCGGCACCATCCTCGACGTCGTCCGCCGCACCGCCGAGGTGTGCTTCATGCCCTTGACCGTCGGCGGCGGCGTGCGCAGCGTCGACGATGCGCGCGCGCTGCTCCTCGCCGGCGCCGACAAGGTCGCGGTCAACTCCGCCGCGGTCTCGCGACCGGAGGTGGTCGCCGAGATCGCCGATCGCATGGGCAGCCAATGCGTCGTCGCCTCGGTCGACGCGCGCCGCACCGGCGAGGGCCGCTGGGAAGTCTTCACCCATGGCGGCCGCCGCGCCACCGGCATCGATGCGGTCGCACACGCGCTGCGCCTCGCAGCGCTCGGCGCCGGCGAGCTGCTCATCACGTCGATGGACCGCGACGGTACCCGCGACGGCTATGACCTCGATCTGATCCGCACCATCGCCGATCAGGTCACCGTGCCCGTCGTCGCCTCGGGCGGCGTCGGCACTCTGGACCACCTTGTCGCCGGCATCAGCGAGGGCCACGCCTCCGCCGTGCTCGCCGCGTCGATCTTCCATTTCGGCGAAGCCACGATCGCCGATGCCCATGCCGCGCTTGCGCAAGCCGGCATTCCGGTGCGCAAGCCGGTTCGCGCCTGACCAGGCCGCGCCCCGGCCCAAGGCCCGGGTGACAGCAAGCGTGCGGCAGCTATAGTCGCCGGCGAGTATAGGAGCACATCATGCCCACACGCCTCGCGTCGCTTGCCCTGGCCATCCTGCTCCTGCCCGGAACCGCCTTCGCCCAGGGCGCCAAGGTCAGCTCCGCGGTCGAGCTCGCGCGCCAGGCCGATGCGCTCAAGCCGGGCGAGTGGGTATGGGCGCCCGGAGTCGCCCCGGCCGGCCCGTTGCTCGTCTATGTCGATCTCTCTGCCCAGCGCGCCACCGTCTACCGCAACGGCGTCCGCATCGCGGTGAGCACTGTCTCCTCGGGCAAAGCGGGGCACGACACCCCCACCGGCGTGTTCACCATCCTCCAGAAGGACGCCAAGCACCATTCGAGCAAGTACAACAACGCCGCGATGCCCTTCACCCAGCGGCTGACCTGGGACGGCGTCGCGCTCCATGCCGGCGGCCTGCCCGGCTATCCCGAAAGCCATGGCTGCGTGCATCTGCCCTACAGCTTCGCCCAGGCGCTGTTCGGCACCACCAGCCTCGGCGTCACCGTGGTGGTCGAAGGCGACGCCGCCAACCATGTCCGCACCACCGAGGCGAGCCTGCTTGCCCCGCTCGACGCCAAGGGCCGCCCGACCACCATCGCGCCGCTCGACGGCGAATATCGCTGGAACCCCGCCGCCGCGCCCAACGGCCCGCTCACCATCATCGTCTCGAAGAGCGACCAGCGTATCGTCGTGCTGCGCGGCGGGGTCGAGATCGGCCGCAGCGCTGCCGAGATCGCCGATGACGATCCCGGCTCGCACGTCATCAGCCTCGCCACCGGGCCAGACGGCGCCCCGCGCTGGACCTATATCGGCCTGCCCGGCCATGACGAGGATGCCGGCCGCCCGCTCGACGAGGCGATCCTGAACCGGGTCCGCATGCCCCGCGACTTCTACGACAAGGTGCGCGCGGCTCTCGTCCCCGGCACCACCCTGCTCGTCACCCAGTCGAGCGTCGGCGCCGAGACCGGCAAGCGCATCACCATCATGGACGCCGTCTCGCCCGCGCCGTGACGCCCGGCCCCGCGCCGGCTCCGTCAGACGCTGGTGCGTGCAGGGCGCCACGCGTCGGCAGGCCGGCGGAGATAATTGTCGACGACGTAGCGCCATGGAATGAGGAAGGGGAAGGCCAGCGCGACCGCGCAGGCGACCAGCGTCGCGATGAAGTCGGCATCCAGCTTGTCCGCGGACCAGAGCGGCAGCGCGATCCGCAGCGTCCAGATCGTCTTCCAGGTCATTTCGAACATCAGCAGCGGCAGCATCTGCAGCGGATAGCGCAGCCCCAGCAGCGCCAGCAGGCCGACCGCGCACAGCATCGAGAGCGCCGCGCCGTGCATCAGTTCGAGCTGCGGCCCCTCGCGCAACAGAACCGGCCACATGCCGGCACCGATGCCGAGGACGAGCAGAAGATAGCCGCTGCGCAGCAGGTTGAGACGAAGCGCCGAGAGATTGTGCATGGTGATTTCGCCTTTGTGCGGGGATGACACGAGGATCATTGGCCGGGCCCTTCGCCGGATCGATAGGTCAGGATCTCGCCCGGCTGGCAATCCAGCACCTCGCAGATCGCCTCCAGCGTCGTGAAGCGGACCGCCTTGGCCTTGCCGGTCTTGAGGATCGACAGATTGGCGAGCGTCAGGTCAATCGCTTCGGACAATTGGGTCAGGGTCATGCCCTTGCGCTGGAGCACCTCGTCCAGCGTGACGATGATCGGCATGGTCACACCGTCCCTTCGAGATCGTCGCGCATCCCGGCGCCGACGACGAAGACGCGGGCCAGCACGAAGCTCATCAGCACCGCGAGCCACCCGGCCGGCGAGATACCGGCATCGGGAGCGGCCGAACCCAGCGCCGGGAAACCGCGCGCGATCAGAACGGCGGGGATATCGAGTAGCTGGATCGCCACCAGGCTCCACCCGATCGTGCGCAAGCGCGCCGCATTGTCCAGGACGAACGGGTCGCCCGCCATCACCGTCGCGACGATCTGGCGCAGCGCGCGGAGCATCACGAAGATCAGGCCGGCCATCGCGATGCCCAGCACCATCAGCCAGCGGATGCCGGCGGTTCGCTCGTCGAGCGCGGCGCCGCCGTCCTCGCCGAGCAGCAGCGTCGTGAAGCGTCCGCCGAGGGTCGCCGAAGCCGCCAGCCCGGCGAGCACCGCCGCGCCGAACGCCCAGTCGGCAAACGAGGCCAGGCGCAGCGCCAATGCCGATGAATGGATCAAACCGTTGCGATTCTTCATGTCCGTTCTCCTTATTGTTTTTCGATAAGGGATGCGGAGCATATCGTCAATCGATAATATCGAAATACGATAATAAACCTGGCGAAGCTGATCGCCCGCCGCCGGTCATGGGCTGCCCGACAACCCGGCAGGACCGCGGGCGAGGCGCATCGGGCGATCGAAGCCGTTGTCCGCATCGCGCGGCCCGGGCTGATCGCGGGTCTTGCCCGCCTGGCGCGCAGCATCGATCGCGCATGGCCGTCGGCGCGGGACGCAACCTCCGCGAACGCAGCTTCCTCCGCGCGCAGGCGGCGGCCTGCGCCTAGCCCTGACGCGCGGTAAACACCGCCAGTTGGTCGGCAAACGCGCGCTGATAGGCCGGCCGCGCCTCGCCACGCGCGATATAGGCGGCAAGGTTCGGATGCGCCTCCACCAGCCCGCCGCCTAGCCGGCGCAGCACCGTCACCATCAACAGGTCGGCCGCACTGAAATCGCCGTCGAGCCAGTCGGCCGCGCCGATCCGGTCGGCAAGCTGGCCCAGCCGCGTGCGGATACGGTCCTCGACGATCGGCATCCGCGCCTCGGTCCAAGGCTTGTCACCCTCCACCAGCCGGGCGGTCTCGCGCTCGACGATCACTGGCTCGACGGTGTTGAGCGCGGCGAACATCCAGCCGATCGCCCGCGCCCTCGCATCGCCGTCCTCGGGCAGCAGTCCGGCATGGCGCTGGGCGATATGGAGCACGATCGCCCCGCTCTCGAACAGCGCTAGGTCGCCTTCCTCATAGGTCGGGATCTGCCCGAACGGATGCAGCCCGAGATGCGCCGGCGCCTTCATCGCCGCGAACGACACCAGCCGCACCGCATAGGGCTGGCCCACTTCCTCCAGCGCCCAGCGCACCCGCATGTCGCGCGCCAGCCCGCGGCCCCGGTCGGGCGAACTCTCGAAGGCGGTGATCGTGATCGTCATCGCAAAGGCGCTCCGTTCCCCAACCAGATTTACGCTGTCCTACAGCCGGCTGGCGATGCTAGCCTGATCGATGCTCTTTGACACCGTCGATCGCCCCTGGACGCGCCTGAACCTGCGCGCGCCGCAACTGTGACTTTTGCGACTTTCCGCTCGCCCCCCGCGGGAAACCGCGCGCGCCAGAAAACGCCTGATCGTGTCAACCAGTGTCAAGCGAAGGTCTTCGCGGCCGCCCGGCTCGCGGCCTCGCGCTTCCCAACCGAAAGGTTGGCTACGCGCCGCTCCCACAGCCGAAGAACCGCCGGATCGTGTCAACTTTGTCAACCGAGCCTCGCCCAGGGCCCTAGCCGAATCTTAACAACCTGCCGGTTATGCTCGGCGCCATGTTCCGCATCGCCGCCGCCCTGCTGCTGATCGCGCCGTCGGTGCTCGCCGCGCCGCACAATGGAGTCGCGGGCAGCCGCTCGATGCCAGAGCTGTCGGACATCGCGCTGTTCCTCTGCGCCGCCGGTGCGGTGTGGTTCGTCCGCCGCGCGCTGCGCGCCCGCTTCCGCCGCGCCCGAGAGGATTGACCCCTCAGGATTGCGCCCCAGGATTGACAGCGGCGCCCCGGTCCTACAGCCGGTCGCCATGGCCGACTCCCTCGATGCGCTCGAACAGCTGATCCGCACCCGCCGCACCGGCGATCCGGCATCGTCCTATGTCGCCCGGCTGACCGCCAAGGGCCGCGCCAAGATCGCGCAGAAGGTGGGCGAGGAAGCCGTCGAGGCCGCAATCGCCGCGGTGCAGGACGATGCGCCCGGACTGGTCGGCGAGGCCGCCGACCTGGTCTTCCACTTGCTCGTCCTGCTCGCCGATATGGGCCTCAGCCTCGACGATATCCGCGCCGAACTCACTCGCCGCGAGGGCGTATCGGGTCTCGACGAAAAGGCCGCGCGCCCGGCTTAGTCGTCTTCGGCGATCCGCACCCGCATGCCGTCCAGCGCGTCGGTGAACGGGATCTGGCACGATAGCCGCGAGGTCGCGTCGCGCGTCATCGAGCTGTCGAGCAGATCGTTCTCGTCCTCGCCCATCGGCGGCAGTTTGGCCGCAAATTCCGGGTCGACATGGACGTGGCAGGTCGCGCAACTGCAGCAGCCCCCGCAAATGGCCAGCAGCTCGTCAAAGCCGTTGTCGCGGATCACTTCCATCACGCTGAGGCCAATCTCGCCGGTGACCGTCCGCTCTTCTCCCTCGCGCGTCACGACGGTAAGCTTCGGCATGGCAATCTCCTTTGGTGGCGCTCATGCCGCCTTCCCCGCCGCACTGCAAGGATAGACCCGATGGGCCTAAGCGCCGACCAGATAAAGGCATCGATCGATGCGCTCGCCGCGGTCGAGCCTGCCTTCGCCGCCGCGCTCGAGCGGGCGGGCTATCCCGAGCCGCGGCTGCGCGATCGCGGCTATGAGACGCTGCTGCGCACGATCGTCGGCCAGCAGGTCAGCGTCGCTGCCGCCCAGTCGATCTGGAACAAGCTCGCCGCCGTCCTGGGCAACCTCACCGATCCGGGCACGGTCGCCAGGGCCAGCGACGAGCAGCTCCGCGCCGCCGGCCTGTCGCGCCAGAAAGCGGGATATGCCCGCAGCCTTGCCGAGGAAGTGACCAGCGGGCGGCTGGACCTGGAGAACCTGCCCGCCGACGACGAGGAAGCGATCGCGGCGCTCACCCGAATCAAGGGCATCGGCCGCTGGTCCGCGGAGATCTACTTGCTCTTCGCCGAGGGCCGGCCCGACATCTGGCCCGCCGGCGACCTCGCGGTGCAGATCGAGATCGGCCGCATCCTCGGCCATGCCGATCGCCCGTCGGAAAAGATGCTGCGCGAATGGTCGAAGGGGTGGAGCCCCCACCGTGGCGCCGCGGCGATCTTCGCCTGGCACCATTACAAGACCGACATGGACGTGATCTAGCCGCCCACCGCCTCCAGCCCCATCGCGATCGCGCCGAGCGGCCCGGCCATCGTCCCCAGCCCCGGCGGTCCGACCCGCCGGTCGAGCGTCTCGCTATAGGCGGCAAGCGAGCCATAGCCGCCGATGCTCTCCGCCAGCCGCGCCCGGATCCGGTCGAACAGATGCGGCCGCTTGGCGATCACCCCGCCGCCGATCGCGATCCGCTCGGGCGCCGCGGCGGTGACGAGATTGTGGAGCAGCCCGGTCAGGTCGTGGACGAACAGGTCCCATTCGGGCCCGTCAACCGGCAGCTGGCTTCCCGGCATGCCGAATCGCTCGGCGATCGCCGGGCCCGAGATCAGCCCCTCGACGCAGTCGCCATGGAAGCGGCACCAGCCGGCATAGCCGTCGCCCGGCGCCCGCGGCACGCGCATATGCCCCGCCTCGCCATGCGCCACGCCCTGCACCGGGCTGCCGTTGGCGACCAGCCCGACGCCCACGCCGGTGCCGATGGTGATGTAGACATGCGTCGACAGTCCCTGTGCCGCCCCCCAGCGCGCCTCGGCCAGCGCGGCGCCGTTGACGTCGGTCTGGATCGCCAGCGGCCTGGCATAGCGCGCACTCAGCCGCCGGACGAGATCGGTCCCCGTCCAGCCCGGCTTGGTCGTCGCGGTCACCGACCCGAAATCGGGGCGGCTGCGGTCGAGCTCGAGCGGCCCAAAGCTGGCGATACCGATCGCGTCGAAGGCCCAGCCGTCGAGCACCGCCTCGATCGCGGCGAGCGTGGTGGCGGGGTCGGTGGTCGGGATGGTGTGCTGCTCGCCGACTTCGTTCGGGCCGGTCGCCAGCAGCGCGACGCATTTGGTCCCGCCCAGTTCGATCCCTGCGATGCGCGGTGGGTTAGTCATGCAATGCAGCTAGCGCAGCCCCAGCGCGATGGGAAGCGGTGTCAGCCGCAATGACGGCTCAAGCAGTTTATAATTAAATCGAAATCAAACTATAATTGCTTTGACCCAATTCACCCGGATGATAGCGTCGCAGCAGTTTCTTCTCAAATAAGCGGGGGACTATAATGCGAATGACGCATGTGAGCGGCGCCTTGTCGGCACGCGATACCAAATATATCGAAGTCGATAGCCGAGTCGTTCGCTGGATCGCGCAGGCCGCCGTCGATGTCGAGCTGTTCACCATCCCGCTCTATATGACATCGCTCTATTCGATTTCGGGGATGCATCCGATCACGGGGCAAGGAAACGCCTTCTATAAGGGCCGGCTGTGGCCCGGCGCCAAGACCAGCGTCGACGAGGTGGCCACTCCCGGCGCACCGGGATGGGGCAACAAGCGCGCGTTCAACATCGTCTTCTCGGTCTTCATCCAGGAGATGCTCCATCTCCAGATGGCCGCCAACCTCGCGACCGCGATCGGCAAGACGCCCTGCTTCACCGACACTGCGCTGCAGACTGCGGATCATGGCTGGAAGTGCTACGGGCCCGATCTCACCGTCATCCCCAACATCGTCGACCTCACCGATACCTCGACCTATGCGAGCACCAAGGTGAATGTCGGCCCGCTCGATGCCGATCGCATCGCCCTGTTCCTCGCCATCGAGCAACCGCAGGACGACGCCGAGCGAGACATCGTCCGTAACCAGCAGAAATACTTCCCCAAAGTCCCCTTCGATGGCGGCGATCCCGCTTACGATCCCGCCACGGCCGGCATCATGTTCGGCTCGATCGGCTATATGTACCAATGCTATCGCGACTATCTGTCGATCACCTACAGCGACGGCACCCGGTTGTGGGACCATGTCTTCGACTCCGCCGGACAGCAGAACGACCTGTTCAACGGCTTCAGCTTCCCCGGCCACCCGATGCGCGAGTTCATGGGGTTCGAGACCACGATCGCGCTGACCGATAAGGACATCGCCTTCCGCCAGGCGCTGGTGATGATGAACGCAATCACGGATCAGGGCGAAGGCGCCACGCTAAAGGCGCGGCTCGACATTGCCAACGAGACGATGCTGCTCGGCGCAGTCGAGAAGCGCTATTGCCCCGATATCGATGCGCTCCGCTCGGACTATCCGAGCTATGACGATACCGGCAAGCAGGTCCCTTCGGCCGATGCCGTGGCGCGCGGCGCCAATGACGGCGCCGACCATTACGAACGCTTCGAGGAAGTGCAGGGCCTGCTCGATCAGGGCGCGATCGTCACCTGGGACAAGGCGGGCAAGGCCGGCGTCTGGACCGGCGACGACCTCAAGACCGCCGACTATCAGCCCAAGGATTGCGGCAACCTCCCCGAGCCCGAGGCGATCGCGGCGGCGCTCAACAATCTCTACAACGACAATGCCGAGGCCAATTACGCTACGCTGAGCCAGGCCGTGGTCGGCGCGATCAAGGGCGTCACTACCGTGCTCGATCAATATTGGGCGCCCGGCAGCACGACTGGTTTCCCCTTCCCCTCCATGGCGGGATCGGGCGATCGCATGTCGACTGCCTGGGCGGTGTTCGGCCGGACGCCCGACTTGAGCAAGGGCATCGCCAAGCCCGATACCAATGTCGTCAACCACGCCTGCCAGGGCTTGAGTCTTACCCCCGAAGGCGGCGTCGTCGGCACCAATGCCTGCGCGCAGACGACGATCTTCCACACCTGCCGCGGCTCGAACCTGTGCAAGGGCATGGGCGGTTGCGGCTTTGTCCAGCCGACGTCCGGCGGTGGCAGCTGCAGCACCTCGGTCGCCGCGCCGGCGCCCAAGCACGATATGCCGGGGGTACGGGGCAATAACTGCTCGGCGGTTCAGATGCGCGCCCTCGGCGGCTCCGCCGGCGGCAACCCGATTCACTACACGGCGCCCAGCAACAATATCTGCGGCGGCTTTGGCGGCTGCGCGGTGCCGATCTCGGCCATGCAGCTCTATCCCAAGGCGGGCACGATGGAAATCTATGTATTGGGCAGCCCGTCAAAGCCGATCGGCACGATCGACTTCGCCATCGGCGATCGGGTTGAGGACATCGCTTTCCAGGCCTTTTCGATGGCCGCTGCGGACCTCGGCTATCCCGCCCCGACCCAGCAGGAACCCAACGATCTGCGCCTCGCCTTCCCGCCCTCGACCTGATGACCGTCGCAGCCCGCCTCGGCCTGCCCTGCCCCGGCGACGGGTGGGGCTGCGCGAGGAGCATTTTCCGCACCTGATGGCCACGCCCCCCGCGCTCTGGGGCGTCGACTGGTTCGAAGTCATCACCGAGAACTGCCTCGACAATCACGGCTGGGCGATGCGCGTGCTCGAGCATGTCGCGGCGCACCGGCCGATCGTGCTGCACGGCGTGTCGCTGTCGATCGGCAGCACCGCCGCGCTCGATCGCGGGTATCTCGCCAAGGTCCGCGATCTTGCCGCGCGCTTCGCGCCGCTCTGGGTGTCGGACCATCTCTGCTGGACCGGCATCGCCGGGCTCAACAGCCACGATCTGCTGCCGATGCCGCTTACCGAAGAAAGCCTCGCACATGTGTCCGACCGCGTCCGCGCCGTGCAGGATTTCCTCGGCCGCCCGCTGATCCTCGAAAACCCCAGCACCTATCTCGAATTCTCGGCCAGCAGGATGCCCGAGCAGGAGTTCCTCGCGCGCCTTGCCCAGGACACCGGTTGCGGCCTCCTGCTCGACGTCAACAACGTCCATGTCAGCGCGTTCAACCATGGGTTTGATCCGCGCGCCTATATCGACGCGATCCCGGTGGAGCATGTCGTCCAGGTCCATCTCGCCGGGCCGAGCGATCACGGCACCCACCTGATCGACACGCATGACGCGCCGGTCCCCGATGCGGTATGGCCGCTCTATGCCCGCGTCTGGGAGCGTTGCGGCCCGGTGGCGACGATGATCGAATGGGATGCCAAGGTGCCCCCCTTCGCCGAACTCGTCGCCGAACTCGCCAAGGCGCGCGCGGTGCGCCAGGGTCTGGCAGTCGCCGCATGACCGGGCTCGCCGAACTCCAGGACTGGATGCAGGCCGCGATCGTCGGCGCCCAGGCGCGTGACGCCCGGGCCCATGTCCGCGAAGGCAACCGCCTCACTGCCGAGGCGCGGGTCGGCATCTATGCCGCGAGCTATCGGCTCCGGCTGCTCGAATGCCTCCAGGCCGAATATCCGCTGCTCGCCGGGCTCGCCGGCCCCACGGCCTTCGAGCTGTTCGCGCTTGGCAATATCGCCGCGCACCCCTCCCACTCCTACACCTTGTTCGATTTCGGTGCCGGCTTCGCCGACTATCTCGATGCCAACCGCCCCTCCGGCCCGACCAGCGCGCCGGGAGCCATCCCCGCAGCGCTCGCCCGCATCGAGCGGGCCAAAGCCGAAGTCGCCCGCGCCCAGGGGGTCGAGGATACCGTGGCGCCCAACGCGCCCTATGTCACTACGCTGCTCGGCCTAGCGGCGTCGGCGGGCTGGCGCCTGCCCGACAGCGTCCGCCTGCTCGCGCTCCCCTTTGATTTCGGGCCTACGCTCGCCGCTGCCGAGGCGCGCGATCCGCCCGCACTCCCGGTGCCGCGCCCGTCGCTGCTGGCCGTCGCGCGTGCCGAGTATCGCGTCGCCTGCCACCCGCTCGAGCCGCTCCACTATGACTGGCTGAGCGGCCTTGCCGATGGCGCCCCCGCCGACCCGCGCCTCGCCGCCTGGCTTCCCTTCGCCCGGGCGCAGGGTATCGTGGTTCAGGCTTAACCCTCTCCCGCCTGCGGGAGAGGGTTAAGCCTCGACGATGCTCCGCGCCACGGCCTCAGCGACCTTGATCCCGTCGATCGCCGCCGAGAGGATGCCGCCGGCATAGCCCGCGCCCTCGCCCGCCGGAAACAGCCGCTCGACATTGAGGCTCTGATAGTCCTTGCCGCGCGTGATCCGCACCGGCGAAGAAGTCCGCGTCTCCACCCCGGTCATCACCGCGTCGGGATGGTCGTAGCGCGCGATCTGGCGGCCGAACGCTGGCAGCGCCTCGCGGATCGCCTCGATCGCAAAGCCCGGCAGGCACTCGGCCAGGTCGGTCATCGTCACCCCCGGCTTGTACGACGGCACGACTTCACCGAGTGCCGTCGAAGCCCGTCCGGCAAGCAGATCCTCGACCCGCTGCCCCGGCGCCCAATAATTGGACCCGCCCGCGATGAACGCGCGTTCCTCCCAATGTCGCTGCAGCGCGATCCCCGCGAGCGGACCGTCCGGATAATCCCGCGCCGGGTCGATCGCCACGACCAGCCCCGAATTGGCGTTGAACTCGGCGCGCGAATATTGGCTCATGCCGTTGGTCACCACGCGCCCTTCTTCCGAAGTCGCCGCGACCACGCGCCCGCCCGGGCACATGCAGAAGCTGTAAACGGTGCGACCGTTCTCGCAGTGATGTGCCAGGCTGTATGCCGCCGCGCCGAGATCGGGATGCCCGGCGCATTTGCCGTAGCGCGCCTGATCGACCCAGTTCTGCGGATGCTCGATCCGCACCCCGATCGAGAAGGGCTTGGCTTCCATATGCACCCCGCGCCGGTGGAGCATCTCGAAGGTCGGCCGCGCGCTATGGCCCACCGCCATCACCACCTGGTCGGCCTCGAGAAAGCTGCCGTCGTGGAGGTGGAGCCCGCGCAGCCGCTGGCGGCCATCGGGAAGTCGGTCTAGCGCAATATCGTCGACCCGCGTCTGCCAGCGATATTCCCCGCCGAGCGCCTCAATCGACTGGCGCATGCTCTCGACCATGGTGACGAGCCGGAAGGTGCCGATGTGCGGGTGCGCTTCCCACAAGATGTCGTCGGGGGCGCCCGCCTTGACGAATTCTTCCAGCACCTTGCGGCCGAGGAAGCGCGGATCCTTGACCCGGCAGTAAAGCTTGCCGTCGGAAAACGTCCCTGCCCCGCCCTCGCCGAACTGGACATTGCTGTCCGGGTTCAGCTCGGCGCGGCGCCACAGGCCCCAGGTATCGCGCGTGCGCTCGCGGACGATCTTGCCGCGATCGAGGATGATCGGGCGGAAGCCCATCTGCGCCAGGATAAGCCCGGCGAACAGCCCGCACGGCCCCGCGCCGATCACCACCGGCCGCTTGCCGCTCCACCCCGCCGGTGCCTGCGCGACGAAGCGATAGGCCATGTCGGGCGTCGCCCGCACATCCTTGTCGCCCGCGAGCCGCTCGAGCACCTCGGCCTCGTCCGCCAGATCGAGGTCGAGTGTGTAGACCAGCAGGATTGCGTTGCGCTTGCGGGCATCGTTGCCGCGGCGATAAACGGTCCAGCTACGCAGCGCCTCACGTGCGACGCCCAGCCGCGCGCAGATCGCCTCGGGCAGCGCCTCGGCGGGATGATCGAGCGGCAGCGAGAGTCCGGAAAGGCGAAGCATGCCGAGCCCTTAGAGGCTTAGCGCCTCCGCGCCAATTCTCCTCGCAGCGTTACAGCGCCGCCCAGTCGATCGGCGCATTGCGGTCGAGATAGCCGGACGCATCCGCCATCGGATATTTCAGCCCCGTCGCGCAGTTGAACAGCACCGTCTTCTCCTCGGCATCGACCAGCCCCGCCGCCAGCGCGTCGCGATACGCCGCCAGCGTCGCGCCGCCTTCGGGGCAGAGCAGCAGACCGTCCCGCTTTCCCGCATCGTCCACCGCCGCGAGGATCGCCGCGTCGCTCACCGCCAGCGCCTTGCCGCCGCTTGCGCGCACTGCATCGAGGATCAGGAAATCGCCCACTGCCTGCGGCACGCGGATCCCCGCCGCGACGGTGTGCGCGTCCTCCCAGCGCACTGCGTGCCGCTCGCCCGCCTCAAACGCCCGCACGATCGGCGCGCAACCCTCGGCCTGCACCGCATACATGCGGGGGCGCTTCGCCCCGATCCAGCCCAGCGCCTCCATCTCGTCGAACGCCTTCCACATCCCGATCAAGCCGGTGCCGCCGCCGGTGGGGTAGAAGATCGCATCGGGCAGTTCCCAGCCGAGCTGCTCGGCGAGCTCGAGCCCCATCGTCTTCTTGCCTTCGATCCGATACGGCTCCTTGAGCGTCGACAAGTCGAACCAGCCGCGCGTTTCCTTTCCGGCACCGACCAGCTTGCCGCAATCGTCGATCAATCCGTTGACCCGATAGACCCGCGCGCCCTGCGCCGCGATCTCGCGGACATTGATCTCGGGCGTATCGTCCGGGCAGAAGATCACCGCTTCGATCCCCGCCCGCGCCGCATAGGCGGCCGCCGCAGCGCCGGCATTGCCGTTGGTCGGCATCGCGATCGTGGTGATGCCCAGCTCCTTCGCCATAGCGATCGCCATCACCAGTCCGCGCGCCTTGAACGAGCCGGTCGGCAGCCGCCCCTCGTCCTTCACCCAGACATTGCCCGGTTCCTTCTCCAGCGACACGATCGGGGTCGCGCTCTCGCCCAGGCTGACGATGTTCTTCGTCCGCCGTACCGGCAGCAGCTCGCGATATTTCCACAGATCCGCCGGCCGCACCGCCAGCGCCGCAGGCGTCAGCGCGGCCTTCACCCCAGGCAGGTGATAACGAACCAGCAGCGGCCGCCCGACCCGCGACAGCCCGTGAACCTGGTCGGCGTCGTAGCGCTCGCCGGTCATCGAACATTCCAGATGGCTGACAAAGGTCGGCCGGTCGGCGGTGAGGTTGTCGTTGTGCATGACCTAGCGCTTAGGCCAGGCGAGCGTCGCGAGCACCGGGAAATGATCCGAAGTCTGCACGGCACCCTGATGATCGGTGATCGTTTCCACCCGCTCGGCCTTAAAGCCGCGGGTGAAGATCCAGTCGATCCGCTTGGTCGGGACACCCGTAAAATCGTGGAAGGTCTCGTCCGGGCCGAGCTTGACCGGCGCGGTATCCCGCGCATCCTTCAACCGCGTTGCCAGCAGCGTGTGGGTCGCGCTGCCGGGCGTGGTATTGAAGTCGCCGGTCAGCACCACCGGCAGCGTTCCCGCCATCGCCTGGATCCGCGCCAGCACCAGCGCCGCGCCCTTCTCCCGCGCATGCTCGTCCTGGTCGCGATGGGGCAGATGCGTGTCGAACGCATAGAAGCGCCGCCCGCCTTCGACAGTCTCGAACAATCCCCAGCTTGCCAGCCGCGGCAGGTCCGCGCCCCAGGCCGCCGTGCCCGCAACTTCGGGCGTGTCAGACAGCCAGAAATTGCCCGACCGGATCAGCTTGAGCCGATCGGTCCGATAGAAGATCCCCATATGCTCGTCTTCGTCGCCGCCGCGCCGGCCGACGCCGAACCACGCATAGCCCTTGAGCCGTTCGACCAGGAAATCGCCCTGCAGCTTGAGCAGCTCCTGCGTCCCGATCAGGTCGGGCGCTGCCTTTTCGAGCATCGCAGCGGTCACTTCGCGGCGGTTGGCCCAGGAGTTCACCCCGTCGGTATCGTTGGCATAGCGGATGTTGAAACTCATCACCGTGAGCGGCGCCTGCGCCATCGCCGGCACGCTCGCCACCAGCAGCCCTGCCAGCACCGCGCCCATCATCTTCCAAAGCCGCATCGCGAATCCTCTTCCTTTTTCCGTGTCCGCTTAGGCCAGATGATTGTTTCGCCGCCGTTGCCCCTTTGCGGCAATCGCCCCCCTCCCCATATCGCGGCTCTATGAGCGAAAACAGCAATGCGTGGCACGGCACGACCATCCTCTCCGTGCGCAAATCCGGCAAAGTGGTCATCGCAGGCGACGGGCAGGTTTCGGCGGGTAACACCGTGATGAAGCCCAATGCCAAGAAGGTCCGGCCGCTCGGCGACGGCAAGGTCATCGCCGGCTTCGCCGGCGCGACCGCCGATGCCTTCACTCTGTTCGAACGGCTCGAGTCCAAGCTCGAGCGCCATCAGGGCCAGCTCCTCCGCGCCGCGGTCGAGCTCGCCAAGGATTGGCGGACCGACAAATATCTCCGCAACCTCGAAGCGATGCTGATCGTCGCCGACAAGGACGTGACGCTGGTCGTCACCGGCAATGGCGACGTGCTCGAACCCGAAGGCGGCGTCGCCGCGATCGGATCGGGCGGCAATTTCGCCCTCGCCGCTGCACGTGCGCTGGTCGATTACGAGACCGACCCCGAAAAGATCGCCCGCCAGGCAATGAAGATCGCCGGCGAGCTCTGCGTCTACACCAACGATCGGCTGACGGTCGAAAGCCTCGACAGCGCGAACTGAATCACGCCCCTTCCTGCAAGGGAGGGGCCGGGGGGTGGGTGCGAGCCAAAGGCGCGCTCCCTGCCCTCATCGATAAAGCGTCGGTCGGGGCATCGAGCCCCGCCACCGCAAGCCACCCCTAGCCCCTCCCTCGCACGGAGGGGAATCGAGTAGAGAATGAACGAGAACCTCACCCCCAAGACCATCGTTGCCGCGCTCGATGCGCACATCATCGGCCAGCACGACGCCAAGAAGGCCGTCGCCGTCGCGTTGCGCAACCGCTGGCGCCGCCAGCAGCTGTCGGCCGACCTCCGCGACGAGGTCACGCCCAAGAACATCCTGATGATCGGGCCGACGGGCTGCGGCAAGACCGAGATCAGCCGCCGCCTCGCCAAGCTGGCCGACGCCCCGTTCGTCAAGGTCGAAGCGACCAAGTTCACCGAAGTCGGCTATGTCGGCCGCGACGTCGAGCAGATCGCCCGCGACCTGGTCGAGGAAGCGATCCGCCTCGAAAAGGAGCGCCGCCGCTCGGCCGTGAAGGACAAGGCCGAGGAAGCCGCAATGGCCCGGCTGCTCGACGCGCTCACCGGCAAGGACGCGTCGACCGCGACGCGAGAGGCGTTCAAGCAGCGCTTCCACGACGGCGTGCTCGATAACAGCGAAGTCGAGATCGAGGTCGAACAGGCCCCGGCGATGCCGTTCGACATCCCCGGCGGCGCACCGCAGATGATCAATCTCGGCGAGATGATGAAGGGCCTGGCCGGCACCCCGCTCAAGCGCCGCAAGCTCAACGTCCGCAGCGCCTGGGACAAGCTTGTCGAGGAAGAGGCCGACAAGCGCCTCGACCAGGACGAAGTCAGCCGCGTCGCGCTCGCAGACGCCGAGGCAAACGGCATCGTCTTCCTCGACGAGATCGACAAGATCGCGGTGTCGGACGTGCGCGGCGGATCGGTGTCGCGCGAAGGCGTCCAGCGCGACTTGCTGCCGCTGATCGAGGGCACCACGGTGGCGACCAAATACGGGCCGATGAAAACCGATCATATCCTCTTCATCGCCAGCGGCGCCTTTCATGTCGCCAAGCCGAGCGATCTGCTCCCCGAACTCCAGGGCCGCCTGCCGATCCGTGTGGAGCTGAAGGCGCTGACCGAGGAGGATTTCGTCTCGATCCTGTCGGACACCAAGGCAAGCCTGGTGCAGCAATATGCCGCGCTGCTCGGCACCGAGGGGGTGACGATCGACTTCACGCAGGACGGCATCCGCGCGGTCGCGCGGCTGGCGGCCGAAGTGAATGCCGAGGTCGAGAATATCGGCGCGCGCCGCCTCCAGACGGTGATGGAGAAGCTGCTCGAGGAAGTCAGCTTCGACGCCGAGGATCGCAGCGGCAGTACGCTCACGATCGACGCCGCCTATGTCGATCAGCAGCTCTCCAGCATCGCGCGCAACACCGACCTCAGCCGGTACGTGCTGTAGAAAGACCTGAAACGATCCTCCCTGTTCCGGGAGGATCGTTATCATGCCCCCCCACGACTCGCGTCACCAGGGGGATTCATGACCAAGCTGCTCGCCGCCATCCTGCTCACTACCACGGCGGCCCCCGCGCTCGCCCAGACCGCGCCTACCCCGCCCAAGGCGGCCACCAAGCCCCATGAGATCAAGGCGCCCTTCGGTGCGACCCGCAACGACGAATATTATTGGCTGCGCGACGATACCCGGAAGAACCCGGAAATGCTCGCCTATCTCAAGGCGGAGAACGCCTATACCGACGCCGTCCTCGCCCCCGAAAAGCCGCTCGCCGAGACGCTCTACAAGGAGATCGTCGGCCATATAAAGCAGGACGACAGCTCGGTACCGTATCTCAAGCACGGCTATTACTATTACACCCGCTTCGCCACCGGCGCCGATTACGCAATCGTCGCGCGTCGCAAGGGCAGTCTGACGGCGCCGGAGGAAGTGATCCTCGATCAGCCGGCGATGGCGAAGGGCCACACTTTCTTCCAGATCGCCGGGCGCGACGTCAGCCCCAACAACCAACTGCTCGCCTATACGGTCGACACCGTCGGCCGCCGCCAATATGTCCTCCAGGTCAAGGATCTCGCCACCGGAAAGACGCTGCCCGACACCATCCCCAATGTCGAAGGCGGCATCTATTGGGCCGATGACAACAAGACGATCCTCTATGTCGAGAAGGATCCGGTCACGCTCCTGTCGAAGCGGGTCAAGGCGCACGTTCTCGGCACACCCGCCTCGGCCGACAAGCTGCTCTACGAGGAGAAGGACGATACCTTCTACATGGGGTTGGGCCGCACCAGCTCGGACAAATATCTGTGCATCTACCTGCACAGCACGGCCAGCGACGAGCAACGCTGCGCGCCGTCCGCCGACCCCGCCAGCTTTACCGTGCTCGCCACGCGCAAGCGGGAATTTCTCTACAATGCCGATCACATCGGCGACCATTGGGTGATCCGCACCAATTGGGACGCCCCCAATTACCGGCTGATGCAGGCCGGCGACGAGCATCTCGGCCATGGCCGCGCCGCCTGGGAAGACCTGGTGCCGACCAGCGCCAGCGTGTTCATCGAGGACTTCAAGCCGTTCAACGGCTTCCTCGCGATTGAGGAACGTTCGGACGGCAACAAGAAGCTCCGCCTGCTCGCGCCCGGCGGCAAGTCGAGCCCCGTCACCGCCGACGAGCCGGCCTATTCGATGGCGCTCGGCACCAACGAGGAGCCGAGCAGCGACTGGCTGCGCTACACCTATGAATCGCTGGTCACGCCCACCACCACCTATGAGGTGAACTACAAGACCGGCGAGCGCCGCGTGCTCAAGGTCCAGCCGGTGCCCGGCTATGACGCGCGCAACTATGTCACCGAGCGAGTCTGGGCCACCGCGCGCGATGGCACCAGGGTCCCTGTCAGCCTCGTCCACGCCAAGGACTTCAAGAAGGACGGCAAGGCCGCGCTCTTCCAATATGCCTATGGCAGCTATGGCGCCTCCACCGATCCGGCGTTCACCCCGATGCTGCCCAGCCTGCTCGATCGCGGCATGGTCTATGCCATCGCGCATATCCGCGGTGGCCAGGAAATGGGCCGCGCCTGGTTCGACCAGGGCAAGGTGCTCAACAAGAAGAACAGCTTCACCGACTTTATCGACGTCACCCGCGCGCTGGTCGATCAGGGTTATGCCGCCAAGGGCCGCGTTGCGGCGATGGGCGGCAGCGCCGGCGGGCTGCTGATGGGCGGCGTCGCCAACATGGCGCCCGCCGATTACGGCGTGATCATCGCCCAGGTACCGTTCGTCGACGTCGTCACCACGATGCTCGACACGTCGATCCCGCTCACCACCGGCGAGTTCGACGAATGGGGCAACCCGGCGGAGAAGCAATATTACGACTATATGCTGAGCTACTCGCCCTACGACAATGTCGCGGCGCAGGCCTATCCGGCGATGTACGTGTCGACCGGGCTGTGGGACAGTCAGGTCCAATATTACGAGCCGACCAAATGGGTCGCCCGCCTGCGCGCCAAGAAGACCGACACCAATCCGCTGGTCTTCCGCGTCAATATGGAAGCCGGCCATGGCGGCAAGTCGGGTCGGTTCGAGCGCTACCGCCAGCAGTCCGAATGGGCCGCCTTCGCGCTCGATACGCTCAAGGTGAAATGAGCTTCCGCGTCACCCTGGCGACAGCCGGGGTGACGCGCGCGGCTAGCGCTTGGTATACGGCGTGAACGCCCCAAACCGACAATACGGGCCTGCGATCGACGCGCCCGGCTCCACGGCGCGGAAGCGGTCGTTCCGGCAGATCTGCGAGCCATGCAGCTCGGCGATGATCGTGTCGAACGGCGAGAGGCCCGGGCAGCTGCCCACCACGTCCTGCCGCCACACGCGCCCGCCCGAGCTGTAGATCAGAGTCTTGTTGTCGATGATCTGCGGCCCGGAGATGCTGGTCGTGCTTATACAATCGACCGGCTTGCCGGGCGTGCGCCCTTCCAGCGCCTGCGCGAGATCCTTCGCGGCTTCGTCGCTTCGCGACTGCTGGAGCGCCGCGTTGGTCGAGCATCCGGCCAGCGCCAGCATTGCGATTGCGATCAGGCTTCGCATCGCAGTCACTTCCTCGAATAGGGGGTGAAAGTGCCAAGCGAGCAGCTGCCGCTCAGCATCCCGCCCGTCGCCGCGCGCGTCTGAACGAGATCGCCGTCGCATTGCCGGCCGCTGATGCTCTGGATCACGACGATGTCGCCGCGCTCGAGCCCGCGGCATCCCGCGCCGACCACGTCGTTGCGCCACACGCGGTTCTTGCCCGCAACGAAGACGATCACGCCTTTGGCGGTGCGCATTTCGGTATAGTCGTCGCGGCGCAGGCAGCGGCGCGGCTCGCCCGGGGTCAGTCCGGCCAGCGTCTTCTCGACGCGCGCACTCGCATCATTGGGCACCGGCACCGAGGCGGTAGTGGCGCAGGCAGCGCCGAGCAGCAGGACGGGCAACGCGAACCGCAACATCGAACCTCTCCCAGCCCCCGCCGCGATCATAACGCCTCAGCCGCGAAATACATCCTTCTCCCCGCGCCGTTGCGCCAGGATTTCCACGCTCCCGGCGCGCACGAACGGATTGGTCGCGCGCTCCTGTCTTATCGTCGTCGGCACCGTTGCCTCGCCCGCCGCGCGAAGCCGATCGACCTCGACCATCCGCGCGGCGATCGCCTCGTTCTCGGGCTCGGCGACCAGCGCATAGCGGCCGTTCGATTGGGTATATTCGTGCGCGCAATAGACGATCGTGTCCTCGGGCAGCGCCGCCAGCCGCTGCAGGTTGGCGAACATCTGCGCCGGCGTCCCTTCGAAAAGCCGGCCGCAACCCATCGCGAACAGCGTATCCCCGACGAAGATCGTGCCGTCCTCGGCAAAATGGAAGGCGATGTGCCCGGCGGTATGCGCCGGGACCTCGAGCACCTGCGCGGCATGGTCGCCGATACGCACGGTGTCGCCTTCCTTCACCAGCACGTCCGCCGTCGGGATCTTCGCCGCCTCGGCCGCCGGGGCAATCACCTGCACGCTCCACGCAGCCTTGAGCGCGGCATTGCCGCCGGTGTGATCAGGGTGCCAGTGCGTGTTCCAGATTGCGGTCAGCCTCCAGCCGCGCTCGGCGAGCACTGCCTCCACCTTCTCCGCCTCGGCGGGATCGACCACGATCGTCTCGCCGCTGGCGGGATCGTGGACCAGCCAGATGTAATTGTCGCTGAGGGCGGGGATGCGGACGATATCGAGCATCGCCTCAAGTTAGGCACGGCATCGCTCCCGCGCCAGAGCCGGCGTGCGTCAGCTGGTATAGCTGCTCATCGCGATCGTCGCGCTGCCCGCCTGCAACGGCCTCGGCTTGCATCCGTTGAGCGCCATGCTGTCCGCCGCGAGGCACATCGGCGTCCCGGCCGCGACCCGGTCGAAGCGCTGCGTCTCGCCGGGCTTCACCGATCCGCGCATCGGCAGCGTCCCGCTGAACGCGACTTCGCAAGCCGAGCCGCTCGACTTGATACAGGTCACGGCAACGCCGCGCACCGCATCGACATCGAATTTCGCCTCGACCGCGACGCGCTTGCCGCCGCATGCGGCCAGCGCAAGCATCACTCCCAGCACCGCCACGCGCATCGTGCTAACTCCTACTGTGTTATTTGTACAATACACTCATGCACAAACCGAAGCAAGCTCCTCGCCCAGCAGCCGCGTAAGAGCCTCCGCCGTCATCCTCCGAATTTGCGCCGAGCCCGCGCCCGCCCAAAGCGGCGAATAATCGCCCCGCCCTTCGGCCTCGGCCTTGGCGCGCAACGGTGCCAGCGCATTCGAGGCATAGGGGAAAGCCGGCGCCTCGCCGCGCATGGGGCCGAGCTCGCGCATCAGCCGGTTGACGATGCCGCGCGCCGCGCGCCCCGAGAGCAAGTTGGTGAGTGCCGCCTCGGCCTCGCTGCCGAGCAGCGCGCGATGTGCCGCCGAGATCCCGCTTTCCGGCGTCGCGAGATAGGCGGTGCCGATCTGCACTGCGCTCGCGCCCGCAGCCAGCGCCCGCGCGATTCCCGCGCCATCGACGATCCCGCCCGCCGCGATCACCGGCACGCCCACTGCCACGGCCAGCAATTCGGCCAGCGGCGTCGGCCGGTGCCCGTCGAGGAACCACCCGGCATGGCCGCCCGCCTCGCACCCTTGGGCGATCACTGCATCGACCCCGCACGCGGCAAGCCAGCGCATCTCGTCGCGCGTCGTCGCATTGCCGAACACGCGCGCCCCGCTCGCCCGCACCCGCGCGAGCAGCGCATCGTCGGGCAGTCCGAAATGAAAGCTCACTGCCTCCGGCCGCACTGCCTCCACGGCCGCGCACGCCGCCGCGTCGAACGGCCGGCGCAGCGGCGGCGCGTCGCCTGGCTCCACGCCTTCCTCGGCATAATAGGGCGCGAGCAGCGCGCGCCATGCGCGCTCGTCCGGCGGCGCGGGCAGCGTGTGGCAGAAGAAATTGAGGTTCACCGGTCCCGCCGCCGCACGGCGCAGTCCGGCCACCTGTTCGATGATCCGGTCTGCCGTCAGCATCGCGCAGGGCAGCGATCCCAACGCCCCGCCGCGCATCGCCCCGGCGGCGAGCGCCACCCCGCCCGCCCCCGCCATCGGCGCCTGGACGATCGGGAGACGCATCCCGATCGCGTCGAACGGGCTTACCACTCTCCCGTGTTGGGCATCGACGCCCAGGGCTCGGCGGGCGGCAGCGAACCGCCTGCCTGGAGCAGCTCGATTGAGATCGCGTCGGGCGTGCGGACGAACGCCATATGGCCGTCGCGCGGCGGCCGGTTGATCGTCACGCCGGCGTCCATCAGCGTCTGGCAGGTCGCGTAAATGTCGTCGACGGCATAGGCCAGATGCCCGAAATTGCGCCCGCCGCCATAGGTTTCGGCCGGGGTGCCATCTTCGGGCGGCCAATTATAGGTCAGCTCGACTTCGGCCTCATCGCCCGGTGCGGCGAGATAGATCAGCGTGAAGCGACCGCGCTCGCTCTCCATCCGCCGCGTCTCCTTGAGGCCGAGCAGTTCGAGAAAGGCGATCGTCGCATCGGGATCGGTCACTCGGACCATGGTGTGGAGAAAGCGCATCGGAGCTCCTGCAAGGCGTTTCCCGCCAGATAGGCGCCGCCCCCGAGTTGCGCCAGAGCGCTACTTCTCGGTCGCGCCGAACTGGGCCAGCGCGGTCCGCGCCGCCGTGGCCGTCGGGCTGCCCGGTGCCAGTTCGATCGCCCGGCTCCACGCCGTCCGGGCGCCCGCCTCGTCGCTCGATGCCGCGGCGATATTGCCCGCCTCGAGCTGGACCGCGGCATCGTCCGACGATCGCCGCAGCGCCTCGGCAATATCCTTCCGCGCGCGCGGCAAGTCGTTCTGGCGGCGCGCCAGCGTCGCCGAGAGCAGCCAGGCGAGCGGATCGGCCGGCGCCTCGGCGATCGCACGGTCGAGGTCGCCGCGCGCCGTCTCCAATTCGTTCAGCGCGACCAGGACGCGCGCGCGATCGAGATGCGCCTCGCCGAGCGCCAGTCCGTTGAGCGTTTCGGTGGCCAGCGCCGCGTCGAGATCGGCTCGCGCCTTGGCCGCCTCGCCCGCTGCCAGCCAGGCATTGCCCGCCTGCTGCCAGTAATTCGCGGCGCGCGGATCCTTGGCGGTAGCTGCATCGCGCGCCGCTTCTTCGAATGCAGCCGCTGCCGAGGGCCAGCGCTGCAGATTGGCATAAGCCACGCCCAGGCATTGCCGCGCGAGCATTCCGCCGCCGTCGATCCGCCACGCCGCGGCGTTGGTGATTCCCGACGCCGGATCGCTGGTCGCCATGTCCATGCACTGGGTGTAGCGCGACGGCTCGGCAGCGGGTGCGGCCGCCGCGGCGTCCTGCGCGATCAGAAGGAGGGGGAGAAGCATGCGATATCCTCGACGGCCCGAAGAATCAGCGCGATATCCGCATCGCGCGAGAGCCGGTGGTCGCCGTCCTTGACCAGAAGAGTCTGCACGGCATCTGAACGAATCAGCTCCGCCAGCATCGCCGCCCGCTCCCACGGCACTTCGGCATCGCGCTGCCCCTGAAGCAGCCGCACCGGCCCGTCGAACGGGATGGGCGACGTCATCACCAGATTGGCCTCGCCTGCCTCCCAGAAACCGCGCGTCGTCACCGTCGGTTCGTCGGAATAGAGCGAAGGCTCCTCCAGCCGGCCCGTCTCGCGCAGCGTCCGCTTCTGTGCGTCGCTGAATCCCCAATCGGTGAAATCGGGCGCCGCGGCGATGCCGACCAACCCCTGCACTCGCTCGGGCCGTGCCAGCGCGACGAGCAGCATGATCCATCCGCCCATCGACGATCCGACCAACACCACCGGCCCCGCGACCACCTCGTCGAGCATCCGCAGCGCATCGTCGCGCCAGTCCGCCAGCGTCTGGTCTTCGAACGCGCCCTCGCTCTCGCCGCATCCGGCATAGTCGAAGCGCAGGAACGCCCGGCCGTTGGCCTGCGCCCAGGCCTCGATCGCCAGCGCCTTGCTCCCCTGCATGTCCGACGCATAGCCGCACAGGAAAACGATCGTCGGCCCGGTGCCGGGCGTGTGGCGATAAGCGAGCTTGGGGCGAGTCATGCGCAACCCTTAGCGCGCGTCGCGTGCCTCACCAACAAATCCCCTCCCGGCACGGGAGGGGATCTAAGCGACGTTACAGCGCGCCCTGGAATGTGTCGCACGACGCCGGATCGCCGCTCTCCAGCCCCTTGCGCAGCCAGGCTACGCGCTGCGCCGAAGTCCCGTGCGTGAAGCTGTCGGGAACCACTTCGCCCTGGCCCTGGCGCTGCAGGGTATCGTCGCCGATCGCATTCGCCGCGGTCATGCCTTCCTCGATGTCGCCCGCCTCCAGCCGATCGCGGTTGCGCGCAGCCCAGACGCCGGCGAAGCAATCGGCCTGCAGCTCGAGCTTGACCGACAGGCGATTGCCTTCGGTCTTCGAAGCACGCCCCTGCGCCTGGCTGACCTCACCCGAAGTCCCGAGCAGATCCTGCACATGATGCCCCATCTCGTGGGCGATCACATAGTCGCGGGCGAAATCGCCCTTGGCGCCGAAGCGCTTCTCGAGTTCGTCGAAGAACGCCGTGTCGATATAGACGCCGCCGTCGCTGGGGCAGTAGAACGGGCCCACCGCCGAGGTCGCCGATCCGCAGCCGGTCTGCGCGCCGCCGGTGAAGAAGTTGATCGTCGCCGGCTTGTAAGTCTTTCCTGCCTGCTGGAAGATCGCGCCCCAGGTCTGATCGGTGCTGGTCATCACCCGGCATGCCTCAAGCCGGCGTTCGTTCACGCGGCACACTTCCGCGCCCGATTTTCCCGCGGTCGGCGATTGCGCCGTGCCGCCGCCTCCGCCGCCCAACATCCCGCCGCCGCCCGACATCGCAAAATAGACCAATGCGACGATGCCGATCAGCACGATGCTGCCACAGCCCATCTTGCGCCCCAGCAGTAATGGCAGCAGCCCGAGCAGTGGCAAGCCACCACCCCCGCCACCGCCGCTGCCCAGGTCGCGGGCATTATCGGTAGGATCTAGATCGTCGAGCCGCATGGCATCCTCATCGTTGGTTCTCCGCAACAATGCGCGAAACCGCCACACGTTGCACCTAGCATCCAATCGTCGCGGTTCACGCAAATCGCGATTGCCCGCACCCCCGCAATCGGCCACAGCAGCGCCATGGCCGACGCCGACCCCCGCCGTCATCGCCCCGCGGGCCTGCCGCTGCCCGATTGCGTGGCGCTGGTCCTGCAGGGCGGCGGCGCGCTTGGCAGCTATCAGGCCGGTGTGATCGAGGCGCTCGGCGCTGCGCATATCGAAATCGATTGGGTCGCCGGCATCTCGATCGGCGCCGTCAACGCCGCGATCGTCGCGGGCAACCCGCCCGAACGCCGGCTCGAACGCCTCCACGCCTTTTGGGATCTGGCCAGTTCGCGCCTCCCCGATTTCGCCTTCCCGCTCAACGATCAGCTCCGCGAGTTCGTCCATGAATGGTCGGCCGGCGCGGTGATGCTCACCGGTGTGCCCGGCTTCTTCACCCCGCGCCTGGTGCCGCCGGCCCTCGCCGCGCCGGGCACTCCGGCGGCACTGAGCTTCTACGACAGCACGCCGCTGATCGAGACGCTGAACAGCCTCGTGGATTGGGATCTGCTCAACAGTGGCCCGGTCCGCCTCTCGGTGGGCGCGGTGGACCTCGCCAGCGGCAATTTCCGCTATTTCGACACCGCCGACGAGCGGCTCGATGCGCGCCATATCATGGCCTCGGGCGCGCTCCCGCCTGGCCTTCCCCCGGTCGAGATCGACGGGCGCTTCTATTGGGACGGCGGGCTCGTCTCGAATACGCCGCTCACCCATATTCTCGATCGCCAGGCCGCCCCGACGCTGATCTTTCAGGTCGATCTCTTCCCCGCCGCCGCCAGCCTGCCGCGCACGATCACCGACGTGGTCGCCCGCGAGAAGGAAATCCGCTTCTCCAGCCGCACGCGCCAAGTCTCCGACGATCGCCTGCGGCTGCGCAAGGAGCGCGAGGCGATCCGCACCCTGCTCGCCAAGCTACCGCCCGAACTGGCGCAGGATCCTGAAACGATCGCGCTCGGCCATATGGCCGCCGAGCATCCGGTGAGCCTCGTCCAGCTCATCTACCGCGCCAATGCCTGGGAGGGCGGATCGCGCGACTTCGAATTCTCCGCCCGCTCGATGACCGAGCATTGGCATGCCGGCCGCCAGGCCGTCGCCGAGACCATGGCCGGTGCCCAGCTCGTTGCCGATTCGATCCTCGACGGCAAGACCGCCGCCTTCGACCTCACCCAGCACTAGGAGTTTCCATGTTCCTCAAGGGCAAGTCCGCCGTCATCACCGGCTCGACCTCGGGCATCGGCCTCGCTTATGCCAAGGCGCTCGCGGCCGAAGGCGCCAGCGTGATGATCAACGGCTTTGGCGACGCCGATGCGATCGAAAAGGAACGCGCGGCGCTGGAAGCGACCAGCGGCGCCAAGGCGCTGTACGACGCCGCCGACATGACCAAGCCCGATCAGATCGCCGCGATGGTCCAGCGCTGCCATGACGAGCTGGGCGGCCCGCACATCGTCATCAACAATGCCGGCATCCAGCATGTCGCGCCGATCGAGGAGTTCCCGGTCGACAAATATGACGCGATCATTGCGATCAACCTGTCCTCGGCCTGGCATATGACGCGCGCCGCCGTGCCCTTCATGAAGGCACAGAAATGGGGCCGGATCATCGCCACTGCCAGCGCCCACAGCCTCGTCGCCAGCCCCAACAAGACCGCCTATGTCATGGCCAAGCATGCGATTGCCGGCCTCACCAAGACGGTCGCGCTCGAAGTCGCCACGCATGGCGTGACCGTCAACTGCGTTTCGCCGGGCTATGTCTGGACGCCGCTGGTCGAGAACCAGATTCCCGATACGATGAAGGCGCGCGGTCTCACGCGCGATCAGGTCATCAACGATGTGCTGCTCGATGCCCAGCCGACCAAGGAGTTCGTCACTGCGGAACAGGTTGCCGCGCTGGTGCTTTTCCTCTGCCGCGACGAGGCGGCACAGATCACCGGCGCCAATTATTCGATCGACGGCGGCTGGACCGCAGCCTGAGCCAAAGGGGCCATTGATGCGCATGAACCTTCTGCCCGCGATTGCCGCATCGGCGCTCGGCCTCACCGGCTGCAGCGTGTATCGCGAGGCGACCTCGACGCACCTGCCCACCGATATGCGCTGGGAATTGATCGCCACGGCCGACGACGCCGCGCGGCTGCGGCATTGGCGCAAGGATTGGGATGCCGCGCTTCCCGACGCGCGCACCGCCAATGCCGCCGCGATCGCCGGCGATCCGCTGCTGTTCGATCCCGATCGCGCGCTCCCCGATCCCACGCCGCCCGCGGGCGACTATCGCTGCCGCACGCTCAAGCTCGGCTCGATCCACCCGCAGGTTGCCGGCTTCACCGCCAATCCGCCCTATGCCTGCCGCATCGCCGATGAGGGCCAGGTCAAGCGCCTGGTCAAGCTCGACAGCCCGCAACGTCCGACCGGGCTGATTTACCCGGATGCCAAGTCGCGCGCGGTGTTTCTCGGCACGTTGGTGCTCGGCGATGAGACCGCGCCGTTGCGCTACGGGCTCGACGCACGCCGCGACATGATCGGCTATGTCGAGCGTATCGAGACGCGGCGCTGGCGGCTGGTGCTGCCCAGCCCGCATTTCGAATCGAAGCTCGACGTGATCGAGCTCGTCCCAGCGGGCTGACGCCGCGCTTTTTGCGCGTATAGTCGGCGCATGTCCGCCGACGACGCTCCCGACAATGCTGGCCACCGCGCGCGGCTGCGTCAGCGGCTGTTCGAGGGCGGCCCCGATGCGCTGCTCGATCACGAGTTGATCGAATATCTCCTCGCGCTCGCGATTCCCCGTCGCGACACCAAGCCGCTCGCCAAGGCGCTGCTCCACGAATTCGGCGGCATCGCCGGGCTGCTCACGGCCGACGCCGAGGCGATCGCGCGCTTCCCCGGCATGGGCGAGACCAGCGTCGCCGCATTGAAGGCCACCCACGCCGCCGCGCTGCGCCTGCTCCGCTCCGAGGTCAGTGCGCGCCCGGTGCTCGCCAATTGGCAGGCGCTGCTCGACTATCTCCGCGCCGACATGGCGCATCACGCGATCGAGCGCGTCCGCGTGCTCCACCTCAATTCGAAGAACATGCTGATCCGCGACGAGCTGATGAGCGAAGGCTCGATCGATGAGGCCGCGGTCTATGTCCGCGAAGTCATCCGCCGCGCGATCGATCTCGGCAGCGCCGCGATCATCCTCGTCCACAACCACCCCTCGGGCGATCCCTCGCCCAGCCGCGCCGACATCGAGATCACCCGCAGCATCGCCGAAGCCGGCAAGCGCCTCGGCATCGCCGTCCACGATCACATCATCCTCGGCACGCAAGGCCATAGCAGCCTGCGCGCCAAGGGGCTGATCTGACGCTCAGCGCAGCCGGACGACGCGCGACAGCAAGGTCTCGACGATGATCGCGAACCGCGCCGGATCGCCAAACGCCCGCGCCGACAGCATCGCGCCATATACTGCCGAGAGAAATGCATCCGCCTCTTCCGCGGGGGAGCCGACCAGCGAGACGCTGCCCTGGCGCACGCCGAGCGTGAGGAGCCGGGTCAGCCATTCGCTCAACGCCGCAAAATGCGCGCGCACCGCGGCTGCGACATCGTCCGGCAGGCTGGGCAATTCGGCCGCCAGCATCGCGGCGACGCAGAACGGCGCCGAATTGTCGGCGATGCAGCGCTCCCAATAGCCCGCATAGGCGCGAAGCTGGCCATCGGCCTCGGGCTCCACCGCCGCCAACTGGTCCACCTGGGCGCGGATCACGGCCCGCGATTGCTCGACCACGGCCTTGGCGAGATCGGCCTTGCCGGCAAAATGATGATGGATGCTCGCCTTGCGGATGCCGATCGCCGCCGCGATGTCTGCATAGCTGAAGCCGTTATAGCCGCGCGTCATCATCAGCTGGCGCGCCTCGTCGACGATCCGTCCTGCAGTGTCCTGCATCCTCAATCTCCCTACCGACAGGTAGATAGGCACTTGCGACAAGACCCGCAACGCGATACGTGCCTACCTACTGATAGGTAGAATTCGGAGACATGAAATGGACGCATCCGCCGCACGCGCAGCCACTTGGTTGCGCAGCTACTATTTTGCCCGCGCGCTGGTGGGTGCCGCCTGGGTCGCCGCCGCCGCGACGATCGGCACGCACGTCCCCGCCGCCGCCGCCACCCTGCTCGTGGCCTATCCGGCATGGGATGCCGCCGCGAACCTGATCGACGCCCGGGCAAGTGGCGGGCTGGTGCGCAACCGCACCCAGGCGCTCAATCTCGTCGTCAGCAGCCTCACCGCCGCAGCCGTGCTGGCGATGCTCGGCAACCCCCATGCCGTGCTCGGCATCTTCGGCCTGTGGGCGACGCTGGCCGGGCTGCTGCAACTCGCCACCGGGGTCCGCCGCTGGAAGAGCTATGGCGCGCAATGGGCGATGGTGCTGAGCGGCGCGCAGTCCGCGCTCGCCGGCGGCTTTTTCGGGATGCGCGCGCTGGGCAGCGCTGTGCCGGGCATCGCCGACATCATCCCCTATGCGACATTCGGTGCCTTTTACTTCCTGGTGTCGGCGCTGTGGCTCAGCTTCCGCAAGCCGGCGCGCTGAGCCACCCACGCCAAAACGGCCGCCGGTGACAAGACCGGCGGCCGCTCGGAGTTGCGCCTGCGTGCGCTTCGGTAAGGGTTAGCCCGGCTGCTTGGGCGTCAGGAACGTCGCGAGCTCAGCCTGGCTCACTGCCTTGTTCTTGTCGGTGTCGCTCTGGGCAAAGGCCTGGCCGATCCAGGTCTCCGCGTCGGGCGTGCCGGGCTGGAAGCTCGGCTCCGAAGCCTTGCGCAGCGTGCTCATCCAGCTGCCGAACTCGGCCTGATTCAGCGCGCCATTCGCATCCTTGTCATAGCTAGCGAATTCGCGCCCGACGGCCTGCGAGACCTGGTCCTGGGTGGCGGCCGGCGTCGCGGCTGCGGTCTGCTGCGGTGCTGCCTGCCCCGGCTGTGTAGCGGGCTGGGTGGTAGCCTGCTGCGCCGGAGTTGGCTGGGCGGTCTGGGCCGCCGGAGCAGTCCCGGCCTGCGGCGCGGGCTGGCTAGCCTGCGCAGTGGTGGTCGGCGCTGCCGCGTCACCCGGCGCCGCGTCGTCGGTCGCAGGCGTCGCAGCGTCCTTGGCGGGCGCCGACTGCATGGTCTGGCTATCCGACGTCTTCGGCGCTTCCTGCGCAAGCACCGGGGCAGCAATCAGCATCGAACTGGCAAGTAGAATAGACTTGATCATCTTTCTTCCTCCTATTTGCTGCTCCGGCATCACTAAGCCGTGGAGCAGGCTTTCTTACAAACTTCACGATTATGAACCGGTACGGCGCCGCTATTGTTCCCGCCATTTTGCTGCCGTAAATCACTTCATCCCAACCGACTCGCGCCTCATCGCATTTGCTTTGCTGTGTGGCATCAGAGTCACGCCGATGCGGTCGGGCACGATCGATGCATGATGCGCCTGCTGCGCAGATAACGGCCCGGCTTGTGCTGGAAACTGCAGCGCCCGCTTGCTATCGGCGCGCCAAATCCCAGCGAAAGGCATCCGATGGTTCCCCGTTATTCGCGGCCCGAAATGACTGCGATCTGGTCGCCCGAAACCCGTTTCGCGATCTGGTTCGAAATCGAGGCGCACGCCACCGAGGCGCTGGCCGAACTGGGCGTCGTTCCCAAGTCCGCCGCCAAGGCGCTGTGGGACTGGTGGGCGACCAAGCCGGTGATCGACGTTGCCGCGATCGACGCGATCGAGGCCGTGACCAAGCACGACGTCATCGCCTTCCTCACCTGGGTCGCCGAGCAGGTCGGCGACGAGGCCCGCTTCATGCATCAGGGCATGACCAGCTCCGACGTGCTCGACACCTGTCTGGCAGTCCAACTCGCCCGCGCCTCGGACATCCTCCTCGCCGATATCGACAAGCTGCTCGACGTCCTCGAGCGCCGCGCCAAGGAGCACAAGCTCACCCCGACGATCGGCCGCAGCCACGGCATCCATGCCGAGCCGGTCACCTTCGGCCTCAAGCTTGCCGAGGCCTATGCCGAGTTCAAGCGCAACCGCGAGCGCCTCGTCTTCGCGCGTGCCGACATCGCCACCTGCGCGATCTCCGGTGCCGTCGGCACCTTCGCCAACATCGATCCGCGCGTCGAAGCCCATGTCGCACAGAAGCTCGGCCTGTCGGTCGAGCCGGTCTCGACCCAGGTCATCCCGCGTGACCGCCACGCGATGTTCTTCGCCACCTTGGGCGTGATCGCCTCGTCGATCGAGCGCCTCGCGGTCGAAGTCCGCCACCTCCAGCGCACCGAAGTGCTTGAGGCCGAGGAATATTTCTCGCCCGGCCAGAAGGGCTCGTCGGCAATGCCGCACAAGCGCAACCCGGTGCTTACCGAGAACCTCACCGGCCTCGCCCGCGTCGTCCGCGGGGCCGTCGTGCCGGCGATGGAGAATGTCGCGCTGTGGCACGAGCGCGACATCTCGCACTCCTCGGTCGAGCGCTATATCGGCCCCGACGCGACGATCACCCTCGATTTCGCGCTCGCCCGCCTCACCGGCGTCATCGACAAGCTGCTCGTCTACCCCGAGCGGATGCTCAAGAACCTCAACAAGATGGGGGGCCTGGTCCATTCGCAACGCGTCCTGCTCGCGCTCACCCAGGCCGGCGTCAGCCGCGAGGACAGCTATCGCCTCGTCCAGCGTAACGCGATGAAGGTGTGGGAGAGCGACGGCCAGCTCTCGCTGCTCGAACTCCTCAAGGCCGATCCCGAAGTCACCGCGGCGCTCTCGGCGGAGGAGCTCGAGGACAAGTTCGACCTGGGCTATCATTACAAGAATGTCGACACGATCTTCGATCGCGTCTTCGCTTGAGCCCCACCCACAAGAAGCTGCGCGAAGGCACGGCGACGGCGCACGCGCGCGTCGACGCCGCCTTTGCCGGCTTCGATCTCACCGATCGCGCCGATTATGCGCGTTTCCTCATGGCCCATGCCGAGCTGGTGTGGCCGCTCGAGGCCGCGCTGCCCGGCGATCGCATCGTCGAGGATTGGGAAGCGCGCAAGCGCGGCGACCTGCTCCACGAAGACCTCGCCTTCCTGCGTCCCGCCCCGCACCCGGCCGAAGCACCGGCGGAGCGCTGGGTGCTCGACAGCGACGCTCAGGTCGCCGGCACCCTCTACGTCCTCGAAGGGTCGCGGCTGGGCGGTCGCTTCATCGCGCGTTCGCTGCCGTCGGGCTTCCCGCGCGCCTATCTTGATGCGCATCAGGGCGCGGACAAATGGCAGCAACTACTACAGCGGATTGATGCAATTCTGCAGGAACCCGCTGCGCTGAATTCCGCGCTCGCCAGCGCGCATGCAGCATTTGCGGCGTTCGAGCGTTCTGCAGCCCGTTGGGCGAAAGGCTAGTTTTTGGCGGACCAGGATCAGTTTGAGGTAGACCTCACCAATTGCGATCGGGAACCGATCCACGAACTGGGCGCGATCCAGCCTTTCGGCTTCCTGCTCGCGCTGTCGACCGACTGGCTGATCCGCCGCGCCTCGGCCAATATCGCCGATTTCCTCGGCACCAGCGCGGAGGATTTGCTCGGCACTTCGGCAATCCCGCTTCTGGGTGAGCATGCCGTCCACACCTTGCGCAATCGCCTCGCGCTGTTGCGCGGCGCCGATGCGGTCGAGCGCGTGTTCGGCGTCAAGCTGCCCGACGACCGCTGCTTCGATTTCGCGATCCATATGAATCGGGACACGATCCTCATCGAGGGTGAGGAAAGCGGCGACGAAACCTCCACCGATATCGGCTCGGCGATCCGCGCGATGGTTGCGCGGCTGGACGAGACTTCGGATTCGGCGAGCTTCTACCGCGAAGGCGCGCGCCAGGTCCGCGCGCTCACCGGCTTCGATCGCGTCATGGTCTATCGCTTCGATCGCGACGGATCGGGCGTCGTCGTCGCTGAGGCTGCGCGCTCGGGGATCGGCAGCTTCCTCCATCTGCGTTATCCTGCCTCGGACATCCCGCAACAGGCGCGCAAGCTCTATATCCGCACGCCGTTCCGGATCATCGCCGATGTGAATGCCGATCCAGTGCCGATCGTGCCCCGCCGCGACGAGACCGGCGCGCCGATCGATCTCTCGCTCTCGGTGCTCCGCTCGGTTTCGCCGATCCATATCGAATATCTGCAGAACATGGGCGTCGGCGCCTCGCTGTCGATCTCGATCATCGTCGAGGGTAAGCTGTGGGGGCTGTTCGCGTGCCACCATTATGCCCCGCGCCGCCCCAGCTTCGAACGTCGCTCGGTCGCCGAGCTGTTCGGCCAGATGTTCGCGCTCAAGCTCGAAAGCCGCGAGCGCGCCGAGCTCGCCGGCTATGAGACCGCGGCACGGGTCACCAGCGATCGCCTGCTCGCCGCGGTGGCGGGCAATTCGACCTTGCTCGACAATCCCGAATGGCTCGGCGCGATGGCGCGCGAAGTCGTGCCATCGGACGGCATTGCGATCTGGCTCGACGGCAAGATCGCCTATAGCGGGATGACCCCGCCGCCCGAGGCGTTTCCACACATCGTCCGCCGGCTGAACGCGATGGCGGCAGGCAAGGTTTTCTCGACCGATCGCCTTGCCGATATGCTCCCGGCTGCCTCTGCGTATGACGATGTCGCCGCCGGGCTGCTCGCCATCCCGATCTCGCGCCGCCCGCGCGATTTCATGCTCCTGTTCCGCCAGGAGAAGATCCGCACGGTCCAATGGGCCGGCGATCCGCATAAGCCCGCCCAGCTCGGGCCGCACGGTCCGCGGCTCACGCCGCGCAAGAGCTTCGAGCTGTGGAGCCAGGAAGTCCGCGGCCGTTCCGAACCGTTCAGCAATGCCGAGCTTCGCATCGCCGAGATGCTGCGCGCCTCGCTGATCGAAGTCGTGCTGCGCCTCAGCGACGATGCCCAGGAGGAACGTCGCCGCTTCTCCGAGCGCCAGGAACTGCTGATCGCGGAGCTCAACCACCGCGTCCGCAACATCCTCAGCCTGATCCGCGGCCTGGTACGCCAGTCGCTCGACCCCGAGGCCGATACGCGCAACACGATCGCGCTGCTCGAAGGCAGGATCGAGAGTCTTGCGCGGGCGCACGATCAGATCACGCAGGACAATTGGAGCCCAGCGCCGCTCGGCCGGCTGATCGGCACCGAAGCTGCCGCCTATCTCGCCGGCAAGAGCGATCGGCTGCTCTGCGAAGGGCCCGACGTCCTGCTGTATCCGAACGCGTTTTCGACGCTGGCGCTGGTCATCCACGAATTGATGACCAATTCGGCGAAATACGGCGCGCTGTCGGACAATGGCCGTGTCGAAGTGAAGTGGGATTTGGAGGATAATGGCGATCTCCACATCCAGTGGCGCGAGCGCGGCGGTCCCGCGGTCCAGCCTCCCACCCGCCAGGGCTTCGGCACCACGATCATCACGCGCTCGGTTCCCTATGATCTCGGCGGCCAGGCCGAAGTCCGCCACGTCCTTACCGGGCTGGAGGCCGATTTCCGTATCCCCGCGCGCCACGTCGCGATCGGCGAGGCTGCGCGCCCTGCGCCACCGCCGCCCGCGCCAGCGGGCCTGCCCAGTGACAGCGCCGCGCTGCTTTCGGGCGTCGTGCTGCTCGTCGAGGATAGCCTGATCATCGCGATGGACGCCGAGGACATTCTCAGCCGCCTGGGGGCCCAGCGCGTGGTCACGGCGGGCACGGTGCGCCAGGCGCTCGCCGAGATCGATGCCGAGAAGCTTCAGGTCGCGGTGCTCGACGTCAATCTCGGCGCCGAGACCAGCCTGGGCATCGCCGATCATCTGAGCAAGCTCGGCGTCCCCTTCCTCTTCGCCACCGGCTATGGCGAGCAGCTTCGCCTTCCCGAAGATCACGCCGCCGTGCCGGTAATCCAAAAGCCCTACACGCTTCTCAGCGTCGGCCAGGCGCTGCGCCAGGCGCTGGAGGGCTGAAACCTGGTCTTTCCCCGCCAGGGATTTGTTCGCCCCTTGCGATGTAGGAAATCGCTCTACAAGGTCCCCGCCGGGCAGCGAGGGGAAGCGACATGGGCATCGCCAATTCGGTCGGCAGGAACGGCGTCAACGATCTCGCCGACGTGCTGGTCGTCCAGCATCTGCTCAACGACTGGCTCGGCGCGACCGGGCAGGCACTGCTTCCCACTACCGGAACCTGCGGCGCGCTGACTCTCGCCGCGATCCAATCCTACCAGGCGCGCGTCCTTGGTGCATCGGCGCCCGACGGCCGCATCGATCCCGGCGGGCGCAGCTGGAACGCGCTGGCGAGCGGCATCGGGATTCCGCCGCGCCTCAGCGGCGCCGCCTGGTGGGACGCCAACCAGGCACGCTTCCCCAACAGCGCGGCGCTCGCCGACCTCGTCCCGGCTTTCCGCAAGAAGGTCTCGCCGTTCGTCCAGGCACTCAAGGACGCCGGCGCCAGCGTCACCATCTCCGCCACCCGCCGCAACCCGGTCCGCGCCGCACTGATGCACTATAGCTGGCGCGTCGCGACCGGCGATCTGGCGCCCGCTGCCGTTCCCGCAATCCCCGGCTGCGCGATCGTCTGGGATCATGGCGACCTGGCCGGGTCGAAGGCCGGCGCGCAGGAAATGGTGGACAGATTCGGTATCGCCTATCCGCCTGCGCTTACCTCACGCCATATCGAGGGCCGCGCGATCGACATGACGATCGGCTGGACCGGCACGCTCAAGCTCTGCGACGCCAAGGGCAAGACCCAGACGCTCACCACGCCGCGCACCGGCGACGCCAACCGCAGTCTCCACGCCATCGGCGCGGGCTATGGCGTGATCAAGCTGCTCTCCGACCCGCCGCACTGGAGCGACGACGGCCATTAAGGCTTAGCGCCCGACGATCGCCCGCCCGCGCAGGTCGGGCAGGGCGAAGCTCGTCTCGCCATCGCCGCCATAGGCATCGCCCAGGATGTGGAACAGGATATGCTGCCGCGCGATCGGCAGCACCGCGCCGTCGCAGGCGAGCCAGTCCTTGGGCGTTTCGCTGCCCGCCCAGGCGACCACTTCGCCATACACCGGCTCTTCCTCGGGGAAGCCATAGCCGTCCTCGGTGCCGAAGATGCCGCTGGCCGAGAGGATGTAATGCAGCGCCACGCCGGGCACTTCGCCCTCGATCCGCGTGCCGGGCGCCAGCCCTTCGCCCGCCCCCACCGGCACCGCGCCGCGCAGGTCGGGCAGCGCGAAGGCCCGGACGCCGTCGCCGCCGAACTGCGTCCCGATCGCCGCGAACAATTCGCGATAGCGGTCGGCATCCAGCAACCGGCCGTCGGCGGCGAGCCAGCCATCGGGCACGAACCGCCCGGCAAAGGGCATCACCACGCCCGGCATTGGAAAGCCGCGCGAATGGCGCTCCGGCCTCGCCGCGATGATATGGCGCACCGGAAAGCTGCCGGGCGGCGTCTCTGCGCCGAACGCGGCATCGACCAGCATCTTGCCGCGCAGATCGGGCACGGCGAACTGCCGGTCCTGCTCGTTGCCGATGCCGAGCACTGCGTAGAGTCCGTTATTCTGCTCGATCGGCACCCGCGCGCCGGCATGATAGGCATGGAAGATCGGCTGCCGCCCGGCGAAATGATGGATCAGCCCCATCACATTGCCCGCGCCGCCATCGCCGCCATGCCCGGGATACGGTTCGCCGGGGGCGATCAGGTGGAGCAGTGCGAGCGTGTCCATGGCGTTCTCCCGAAGTGGAGATAACGCGCGAAGGTGGAAAGTTTCCAAAGCGGCGAAAGCCGGTCCTAGTGTCGAGGTGATGCTGGTGCCGCGGGTTCCCGGGCGGGCTGGCACGCGCCGATCCGCTCGCCCTTGATCGACCAGCGCTGGCCGTCGGGCGGGCTCTCCATGTCGGGATCCTTGTTGAATGCGCTTCGCCGATCATCGAATTCGACCGTGAGCTTGGTCAGGCCGTAGCGCCCGGTCACCGTCAGCCGGCTGCGCGCCGGCATCGTCCGCACCGTCTTGCTCGCATCGTCCAGGCGCAACACGCTGCCACCAGAACAATTCTGGATGGCGCGCAGCTTGCCGCCCCCCAAGGTCATCACCAGCGGCGAACAGCTCGTCGTTCCCGACGAGGCGGTCCTCCCCTCACCGACCAATTTGCGCATCAGCGGCTCGACGTCAGAGTCCGCCAGGCAGAAGTTCCAGCGGCTGTCGCGGCCTGTCACACTCGCGTCGCCGGCCGCGCCATAATGATACGAGCGCGACAGGCTGATCCGCCACTCGCCGCCTTGGAGCCGCTTCTGGTCGCGCTGGCCGTCGACGACGATGTCGGCCGACTGCGAATCCTGCCGCGCCTGCACCGTCGCGACGATCCCGCCCGCCGCCGCCAGAGCCGCGAGAATCGATGCCACAACGCGCATTTCGGTGTCTCCAGGCGAGGATCGCAGTGCCAAGCTGACCCGCGCGCGGTTCGATGGCAACGCCCGCCACGAAAAAGGGCCGCGAAACCTGCGTCCCGCGGCCCGTTCTATTCGGTTGCTATCCCCGGATCAGCCCAGGGCCGCCTTGAGCTTGGCGAAGAACCCGGTCGCCTCGGGGCATTCCTCGCCGGTCTCGGTTGCGCGGAATTCCTCGAGCAGTTCGCGTTGCCGCGCGGTCAGCTTGGTTGGCATCTCGACGTCGAGCCGCACGACCAGATCCCCGCGTCCGCGCCCCTGCAACACCGGCATGCCGGCGCCGCGATGGCGCACTTCGCGGCCAGACTGGGTTCCCGGCGCGATCCGCACGACATGGCTTTCGCCGTCGAGCCCGGGCAGCGTGATCTCGCCGCCCAGCGCCGCGGTGGTGAAGCTGATCGGCGCCACGGCATAGAGCGAAGTGCCCTGGCGCTCGAAGATCGCATGCTGCTTCACATGCAGGAAGATGTAGAGGTCGCCCGCTGGCGCGCCGCGCGCACCCGCCTCGCCCTCGCCGCTCAGCCGGATCCTTGTGCCTTCGTCCACGCCGGGCGGCACGTTGATCTTGAGCGTCTTGGTCTTGTCGGTCCGCCCCTCGCCGCGGCAGTCGCGGCACGGATCGGCGATCACCTGGCCGGCGCCGTGGCACATCGGGCAGGTCCGCTCGACCATGAAGAAGCCCTGCTGCGCGCGCACCTTGCCGTGCCCGCCGCAATGGCTGCAGCCCTTCGCATGGGTGCCCGGCTTGGCGCCGGTGCCCGCGCAGCTGTCACACACGCCCGACACGTCGACCGTGACCTCGGTGGTCTTGCCGTGGAACGCCTCTTCCAGCGTCACTTCCATGTCATAGCGCAGATCGGCGCCGCGCAGGTTCGGCCGTCCGCCGCGCCCGCCCATGAATTCGCCGAACACGCTTTCGAAAATGTCGCTGAAACCGCCGAAATCGGCGCCGCCCTGCGGCCCGCCACCGCCGCCATTCTTGAAGGCGGCATGGCCGAAGCGGTCATAGGCCGCGCGCTTCTGCGGATCCTTCAGGCAGTCATAGGCTTCGCTGATCGCCTTGAACTTGGCCTCGTGATCCTTGCACCCGCCATTCTTGTCGGGGTGATATTTCATCGCCAGCTTGCGGTACGACGATTTCAGCGTCGCATCGTCCGCAGTGCGCTCGCATTCGAGCAGTTCGTAATAATCGACTTCGGTCGTCATCTACTCAGGCCCCCGCCCCCGCTGCCGTCACCCCGGCCAAAGCCGGGGCCCCAGGCCGCGTGCGTCGCGGCATGGGATACCGGCTTTCGCCGGCATGACGGCGTGGGTTCATCCAATTACGCCTTGTTGTCGTCCACTTCCGAGAACTCGGCATCGACGACTTCCTCGCCGCCAGCTTCGTTCCCCGCGGGAGTCTCGGAAGGCGAAGCTTCCGAGGCAGCCTGCTTCTCGTAGATCGCCTGGCCGAGCTTCATCGCGACCTGGGCGAGGTTCTGCGCCTTGGCCTGCATGTCGTCGGCGTCGCCGCCTTCGATTGCCGTCTTGGTCTCGGCGATCGCCGCCTCGATCTCGCCCTTCAGCGATGCATCGACCTTGTCGCCATTCTCGGCAAGCTGGCGCTCGGTCGTGTGGACCAGGCTCTCGGCATTGTTCTTGGCTTCCGCCGCAGCGCGCCGCTTCTTGTCCTCATCGGCAAAGCTCTCGGCGTCGCGGACCATCTGGTCGATGTCTGCGTCGCTGAGCCCGCCCGAGGCCTGGATGCGGATCTGCTGCTCCTTGCCGGTGCCCTTGTCCTTGGCACTGACGTTGACGATGCCGTTGGCGTCGATGTCGAAGGTGACTTCGATCTGCGGCACGCCGCGCGGCGCCGGCGGAATGCCGACCAGGTCGAACTGGCCGAGCATCTTGTTGTCCGCCGCCATTTCGCGCTCGCCCTGGAACACGCGGATCGTCACGGCGCCCTGATTGTCGTCGGCGGTCGAATAGACCTGCGACTTCTTGGTCGGGATCGTCGTGTTGCGGTCGATCATGCGGGTGAACACGCCGCCCAGCGTCTCGATGCCGAGGCTCAGCGGAGTCACGTCGAGCAGCAGCACGTCCTTGACGTCGCCCTGGAGCACGCCGGCCTGGATCGCCGCGCCGATCGCCACGACTTCGTCGGGGTTCACGCCGGTGTGCGGTTCCTTGCCGAAGAACGACTTCACGATCTCGCGCACCTTGGGCATGCGGGTCATGCCGCCGACCAGCACGACTTCGTCGATCGCGCTTGCCTTCAGCCCGGCGTCAGCCAGCGCCTTGCGGCACGGCTCGAGCGTACGCTGGATCAGGTCGTCGACCAGACGCTCCAGATCGGCGCGGGTGATCGCCTTGACCAGATGCTTCGGCCCATTGGCGTCGGCGGTGATGAAGGGCAGGTTGACTTCGGTGGTCGCGGCCGAGCTCAGCTCGATCTTGGCCTTTTCAGCGGCTTCCTTCAGCCGCTGGAGCGCCAGCTTGTCCTTGGTCAGGTCGATGCCCTCGGCCTTGCGGAACTCTTCCGCCAGGAACTGGACGATCTTCGAATCGAAGTCCTCGCCGCCCAGGAAGGTGTCGCCGTTGGTCGCCTTCACTTCGAACACGCCGTCGCCGATCTCGAGCACCGAGATGTCGAACGTGCCGCCGCCAAGGTCATAGACCGCGATGGTCTTGTTGTTGTCCTTGTCGAGGCCATAGGCGAGCGCTGCCGCGGTCGGCTCGTTGATGATGCGCAGCACTTCGAGGCCCGCAATCTTGCCGGCGTCCTTGGTCGCCTGACGCTGGGCGTCGTTGAAATAGGCCGGCACGGTGATCACCGCCTGGGTGACGGTCTCACCGAGATAGGCCTCGGCGGTTTCCTTCATCTTCTGCAGGATGAACGCGCTGATCTGCGACGGGCTATACTCTTCGCCGCCCGCCTTCACCCACGCGTCGCCATTGGGGCCGCGCGCGATCGTGTAGGGCACCAGCTCGGTGTCCTTCTTGGTGATCGGGTCGTCGAAGCGGCGCCCGATCAGGCGCTTGACTGCGAAAACGGTGTTTTCCGGATTGGTGACGGCCTGGCGCTTCGCCGGCTGGCCGATCAGTCGCTCGCCGTCCTTGGCGAACGCCACGATCGACGGCGTGGTGCGCGCACCTTCAACATTCTCGATGACCTTCGGCGTGCCGCCTTCCATCACTGCGACGCAGCTGTTGGTCGTACCCAGGTCGATACCGATAACTTTAGCCATGGTCCCTCATTGGCCCCCAGTAAGAAACAAAAACCTCGGTCGCCAGGCGCCCCCTCATGGGCAACGTCGGACGACCGTTCCGGAAGCGGATATAGGTGCGCTTGCGCTTGCCGCAAGAAGGCTGGGATTCTAGGAACCTTCCCGAAATGGGAGTTTGGTCGATGCGTGGATTTGCCGGGATCGTTACGGCGGCGTTATTGCTCGCGGCCTGCCACGCCCAGCCCGCCACGCTCGGCGCGGACCAGGCCTGGGTGCGCCTGCCCGCGGTGCCGGGCAATCCCGGCGCGGCCTATTTCACGCTTCATGGCGGCGATCAGGCCGATACGCTGCTCCAGGTCTCGACGCCCGCCGCGCTCCGCGCCGAACTCCACGAATTGAGCAAGACCCCGGCCGGCGCAATGACGATGCAGCCCGTCCGCGACGCACCGCTGCCGGCGCGCGGCACCCTCGCCTTCGCGCCCGGCGGCCGCCACGTCATGTTGTTCGATCTCGGCCCCGCGGTGAAGCCCGGCACGCGGATCCCGCTCGCGCTCGCCTTCGCCTCGGGCAAGCGTATCGAGGTCCAGGCCCGGGTCGTCGGCGCCGGGGATCCCCCTCCCCAGGCCGACTAGGCCCTGCTCGCATCCGGGCACATGGCCTAGAAACGCAGCCAACTAAGTAGTTGTCCTTATTTCGGCTGGGTTAACCACCCAAGTCCCCGGAATTGCGCGACTTCGCCTGGATCGCAACGTTGCCGTCGGCGACCGTTCGGGCGCGTCGCACATCCGTAGAACCCCGTAGCTTCCGACGGTTTCTCTCCCGCGCCTCTATAACGATTGCACAATATTGCGGGAGTTTATCGGTGGCATTTCTGGCGCGTATGAAAATCGGAACACGGATCTTGGTGATCGGCGCAGCGTCGCTGCTCGGCCTCGTCCTGGTCCTCGGCCTATCGATCCAGCGCCTGAGCAGCTCGCTCGAGGCGGGCTTCAACCAGCGTACCGAGCAAACCGTCGCGGTGGCCTACAGCCAGCTCGAGCGCTTCTATGCCGAGGAAAAGGCCGGTCGGATGACCCAGGCCCAGGCCCAGAAGGCCGCCGAGGATACGATCCGCGCGATGCGCTTCGGTGACGGCAACAAGGATTATTTCTTCATCCTCGACACCAATCTCACCATGCTGATGCATCCGGTGAAGCCGGAGCTGGAGAATGGCAGCGTGGCGGACAAGCCCGATGCCAGCGGCAAGTTCCATTATCGCGAGATGATCCAGAAGGCCAAAGCCACCGGCGACGGCTTCGTCCAGTATGACTATAAGATGCCCGATGGCTCGGGCGTGAAGCCCAAGCTGTCCTATGTCCGCGCGTTCAAGCCGTGGAATTGGGTCGTCGTCACCGGCGTGTTCAACGAAGAGATCAGCGCCACCGTCCGTGCTGCCGCCTGGCGCCTCAGCCTGGTCATCCTGCTCGTCGTCGCCGCGCTTATCGCCGTCATCGTCATCGTCAGCCGCTCGATCACCCGCCCGCTGGGCCAGATCACCAGCCGAATGGGCGATCTCGCCCAGGGCAATACCGGCGAGGAAATCCCCGGCATCGAACGCCGCGACGAGATCGGCGACATGGCCGCCGCGCTCCAGGTGTTCCGCCAGAACGCCGTCGCCAAGGCCGAGGCCGAGTTCGCCAAGGCCCAGTCGGACGCCGATCAGAAGGCGATCGTCACGGTCCTGTCCGAAAAGCTCGAAGCGTTGTCGGAAGGCGATCTCACCGCCACGATCCCGGGCAACGTCCCCGTCGCCTATCAGGAGCTGGCCGACAATTTCAACAAGGCGCTGACTAACCTGCGCGAGTTGATCGCCGCCCTCGCCGAAGCCTCGCAGAGCATCGAAACCGGCTCGAGCGAAATCGCCGCGGCTTCGGACGATCTCGCCCGCCGCACCGAAAGCAACGCCGCCAGCCTCGAAGAGACCTCGGCCGCGCTGTCGCAGATGAACGCCCGGCTCAAGTCGAGCGCCGAAGCGGCCGATCGCACCGTCGACTGCGCACAGCAGGCCATCGGCATCGTCGAATCGGGCCGCTCGACGGCGGAACAGGCGACTTCGGCGATGGACCGCGTGGCCCACAGCTCGAAGGGCATCGACAGCGTCATCGAGGGTCTCGACAAGATCGCCTTCCAGACCCGCGTTCTCGCGATGAACGCCGCCGTCGAAGCCGGTCGCGCCGGTGAAGCCGGCCGTGGCTTCGCCGTCGTCGCCGATCTCGTCTCGGCCCTGGCGATGCGCTCGGAAGAAGAATCGAAGCGCGCTCGTGATCAGCTCACCGCGACCCAGGCCGACATCGTCGTCGCGGTCAGCGCCGTACGCAAGGTCGACTCTTCGCTCGCCGAGATCACCGGCAGCGTCGAGCAGGTCCACCAGTTCGTCGAGACGATGGCCGGCGACAATCGCGCCCAGTCCTCGACGATCGGCGAGATCGCCACGGCGGTCAACGTGATGGACCAGTCGACCCAGCAGAACGCCGCGATGGTCGAGCAGACTTCGGCTGCCGCGCGCAACCTGGCCGGCGAGGTTTCCACTCTCACCACCCAGTCGGCCCGCTTCAAGGTCGGCGAAGCCGCCAGCCGCAGCGCCGCCCGCCGCAGCCCGGCCGCCGCGCCGGTCCGCGCCGCAGCGCCGGTCCACACGCCGCAACACTCGGCGATGCCGGTCCCGTCGATGGCCGGCGCCGGCGAGGACTGGGCCAGCTTCTAAAAACCGCCCCCGCGGGCGCCGCCTTCCCCCGACGGCGCCCGCACCCCTTCCCCTTTTGATGCCGCAACCGGGCCCCGTCGGGCGCGGACGGGTTCTGCACGCCCGTTGGAGACCTAAAATGCACCAGCCTTCCATCTTCGTCATCGGCGCCACGCTCCTTGCGGTCGGCACCCCCGTCACGGCGCAGGCCGACACCGGCCCGACCGAGAAAGCCAATCCTGCACAACAGGATGCCAAGCTCATCACGGTCAGCGCGACCAGCGGGCAGAAGCAGGACGCCCAGCAGACGCCCCAGGCACAGCCCGGCACCCCGCCCAGCGAGCGGACCCCCGAGCGCGCGCCCGCCAATCCGGCGATCCGCAACTATCCGCGCCAGGCCGATGGCCATGGCATCAAGCAGAGCGGCTATAACGTCTCGCGCTGGGCGGAAGACTGGACCGCGATGCGCAACCCCAAGAAGCGCGACGATTTCCTCGATCGGCTGAAATATCTGCCGATCGACGACAAGGGCGACATCTATCTCACGCTTTCGGGCGAGGCCCGGCTGCGCACCACCTTCACCGGCAATCCCGGGCTCGTCGATTCGGACAATCGCCGCGAAGACATGCTTCGCCTCGTCGGCGGCGCCGACCTTCATATCGGGCCGGTCCGCTTCTTCGGCGAGCTGGCGCATGGCGGTCTCAGCGGCATCAACTATGGTGCACCGGCCGCCAAGTCGCGCAACGATCTGTTCCTCCAGCAGGCGTTCGGCGAAATCAGCGGCACCGTCGAGGGCGTCGGCCTGGGCATCCGCTACGGCCGTCAGGAATTCACCGACGGTTCGTCGTCGCTGATCTCGCAGAAGGACAACAACACGCTCCACGCCGTCGAGCAGGGCGTCCGCGCCTGGGGCCAGATCGACAAATATCGCGTGGACGTGTTCGATTTCCGCCACGTCGCGATCGGTATGGGCGGGATCAGCGACGATGCGCCCGATCGCAGCAACCGCTTCTCGGGCGTCACCGCCGGCGTGGTGCTGGCGAACGACAAGACCAGGAAGCTGTTCCTCGACCCCTTCGCGTGGCGCGAGCGCAACGACAAGGTCCGCTGGGGCACCAAGACCGCGCATGAAGTCCGCCATTATTATGGCGCCCGGCTGTGGGGCTCGCTCGACGATCTGACGATCGACTGGACGGTCAGCCACCAGACCGGCGACTTCAACGGCCGCGACATCGACGCATGGAGCGCAGCGATCGCGCAGACCTATGCCCTCAGCGCCAAGGGCATGAAGCCCAAGGCCGGCGTGCATTTCGATTATGGCAGCGGCGGCGGCAGCTACGGCACCGGAGCGCTCAAGACGTCGAAAATCGTCACCGCGGGTACGATCGCCTACAGCTATCAGGGCGCGCTCAGCCCGACCAACCTGTTCCAGATCTCGCCGAATCTCACGGTGACTCCGGTCAAGCCGCTCGACGTCACCTTCGAATATCAGCGCAGCTACCGCGCCAGCGACAGCGACGCGGTCTACAAGGGCAGCGGCAGCGCCTATGCCGGCACCCAGCTGATCCAGGACGGCGATCATATCGGCGACGCGCTGCGTATCCAGGCGAGCTGGAAGATCGCGCCGCGGCTCTCGCTGATCACGCGCTACGAATATTTCCAGCCGACCGGCGCGCTCAAGCAGGTCAACACCGTCGACTCGCACTATCTGTCGAGCTGGATCAGCTTCCGCTTCTGAGCTGCCCCGCGGCGGCGCGCACCCGGCCCTCCCCCGGCCGGGTGCGCAAGGGCTTCCCCCGCGCGCATCCCCGCCGTATCGTTCCGCCAGCGATATTCCGGGGAGGACCGCATGCCAGAGACTGTCGATCGTTTCCGCTCGTCCACCCTGGGCTGGCTGCGCGGCACGCTGGCGGGCTGGGGGACGATCCTGTTGCTGGTGGTCGGCGCGCTCGGATCGATCTGGGCACTCGCGCAGCGCCCGGTCGGCGACTGGGCCTGGATCTTCCCGATCGCGCTCGTCGCCGGCATCGTCCTCCTCGCCGTCAAGGCGGTGACCAATTTCGCCACCACCTATGAGCTTACCGAAGACCGGCTGATCCTCCATCAGGGCATCGTCGCCAAGTCGATCGACGAGATCGAGCTTTATCGGGTCAAGGACGTCCGGATAAACTTCACCATCATCAATCAGATGGCCGATCTCGGCACGCTGACGATCACCTCGTCGGACGAGACGACCCGCGACGCGCCGCTGGTCATCCGCGACGTGGTCCGTGCCCGCCTGCGCCGCGAAACGCTGCGCGGCCTGGTCAACACCGCCCGCCGCAGCCGCGGCGTGCGCGAGATCGACATGGTGCATGAGGATATCGGCGACCTTGGCTGAGCCCGGCGGGCAATCGCGCGCGCTCACCCCGGGCGAGATCGCGCTGGCCCGCCCGGTATTCGGCGACGCGCTCGATTATGCCGCCGCCCGCGTCGCCAACCGCAAATGGGCGTTCTTCCAGCCCGCCAACACCACCATGGCGCCCACCGGCACGATCCATTTCCACCCCGCCGGCGGACTCTATCGCGACGATTTCGCCCACGCCGCGCTCGGCCTGCAGGGGCTGTTTGTCCACGAGCTCGTCCATGTCTGGCAAAGCCAGACCCGCGGCCGCTTCTACCTCGTGCTGATGCGCCACCCCTTCTGCCGCTATCGCTACGCCTTCACACCGGGCAAGCCGCTAGCCGCCTATGGCCTCGAGCAACAGGCCGAACTCGTCCGCCACGCCTTCCTCCTCCGCCACGGCGCCACCCTCCCCGATGCGCCGCCGCTCGCGGAACTGGAGGCGGTGCTGCCCTTTTGAGCTAGCAACCGCGGGAAGTCTGAAATAGCGCCCGCAAGCGAGACGCTCGGAGAGAGCACTCGAACGCTGTCATTCGCTAGTCCGGAGCGGAGCTCAGAAATCCTAGCGAGGGTCCCGGCAGCCTGTCAGAACTGCGGGCATGAGCACGCTGCAGCATAATCTAGGCCGTTTGAACGCAAAGCGAGCGCTCGCGCTTGCGCTTGCGCTTGCGCTTTTTGCCATCGCCATATGGGCCGGCAGCGCCAACGCAACGGCGAGATCGCCGGCGAGCGCCTTGCCGCAGCTGCTCCTTAACAATCTCGCCGACCGCTATCTTCAGGACAAATGCCGCGTCGGAGTGTCATTGGTCGCGAGAGTGGGCAGCAGAACGTTCTTCGCCAATCGCGGCTGGACCAGCCGAGCGCGGGCGACACGGCCGACGATCGACAGCGTCTACGAACTCGCCTCTGTGACGAAGACCTTCGTTGGCGTGATGGCGGCCATGGCTCTGATCGACCGGCGCATGACGCTCGATCGCGACTTTCGAGCGTATCTGCCGAACGCTTACCCCAATTTGCAGCGTGCCGGCACGCCGATCACCCTCAGATCTCTGGCAGCGCATAGCTCGGGCCTCCCGCGAGACCTTCCGGACAGCGGAGCCATCCTCGCCGATCCCGATTACGACACCCTAGCCAGCCAGTTCGCTGCCCTGAATAAGGGGCACACGCGCGAGAAGGATTTGGCCGCGCTTCGCCTGGTGCAGCTTCGCGATGTTCCCGGTGCGGCATTCGCCTATTCAAACCTCGACATGCGCGTCATCGGCTATGGCCTGGAGACGGTCTACGATACGCCCTTCCGTCGGCTGCTCGGAACCAGGCTGCTTCACGGCTTGGATATGGGATCAACCGACTTCGTCGTCGGGGCTGCCATGCGAAACAGGCTGGTCACGCCCTATAATCGCAACGGTCGGGCGCAGCCGTTCCACGATGACAGCGCCGGTGCCGCTTACGGCCTCTATTCGACGCCGCGTGACATGGCCCGGTACCTGGCGTGGCATCTGAGCGGCAGCGCCCTCGCGTCCCGGTCTCATGCGCTGATCCGCGGCAACGCCCAGAACGGCCAGTCTCTTATTTGGAATGCCACGATGCGAGGTGGCGAGACTATGCTCTGGCATGGCGGTGGATCGTTCGGCTCGACGAGTCAGATGGTGCTGTTTCCCAGCGCCAAGATGGGCCTCGTCCTCCTCGCCAACAATTCTTGCGAGGGGAGCGAAGATGCGTTGAAGCAGATGGCGAGCGATCTGTTCGACGCCACCCGGCCATAGCAACCGACGCGCCGATCATCGTCGGCGCAGGGGCTTTCACGACCGATGCCACTTATCCGGGCAAACCGCTGAGAAAGTCGACAGATCGCCCTCGGCGGCATTGCCCGAATGGAGGACTTGTCGAGACGCGGACCGCAGCTCTGGAACCTCGCCTTTTGGGGCGCATCCCGACCCAGGATGCAATCACTTCTTGCCCTGCTCGCGCAACTCCCCTTCGAAGGCCTTTGCCGCGGCGTCCACCCGTCGCCGCGTTTCGCCCGGATCGACGAACGCATCGCGCTTCCCCGCCTGCTGCGCCTTGCGCTTGGCCGCCAGGTCGAAGCCCTCGGCATGGAAGTTGAGGAACACGTCGGCCTGCACGCCGCGCAGCTTGGCAAAGCTCGCACGGAAATCGCGCACCACGCCGGGATAGCTCGGTGTGCCGGCCAGCCGCTCGCCCGCCACGCTCAGGCTCGAGGCGAACAGCACGCGCTTGCCGCCCGCAATCGTCGTCCAGCTCGTCGCCCCCGCGGTATGCCCCGGCGTCAGCAGCGCGGTCAGCACCACCGGGCCGACGCGGACCTGCTCGCCATCGCCGATCAGCCGATCGACCCTGACCGCGGGAAAGCCGGTAAGGTCGCGCCGCGCCAGGGTCTTCCCCGCCGCCAGATCGGGCGCGTCGCCGCGACTCGCCACCAGCTGCGCGCCGGTCCGCCGCTTCAGTTCGGCGAGCCCGCCGGCATGATCGTAATGCGAATGGTTGATCAGCAGGAACTTCACGTCGCGCAGCCGGAAGCCGAGCTTCTCGATGTTCGCGGCGATCAGCGGCGCCGCCTGCGGGGTGCCGCCATCGATCAGCACATGCCCCTGCGGGCCGGTCACCAGAAAGGCGGACAGCCCCGCCGTCCCGACATAATAGACGTTGCCGAGGATCGCGAACGGCTCGGCCGGCTTGTTCCACGCCGCCCGCCCGTCCTGCCATCCCGCGCACGATGGCGCGGCGAGCATCAATCCGGCCGCTATCCCTAGAAAAAACCGCATCCGCCTCTCCCTTCGAGTGCGGGATAGCGCGCTGCGGGCCTCAGAAAAACGCATCAAATATCGCGCGAGCCATGAAGCAAATTCATGGCTCGCGCGCTCAAATTCATGGCTCGCGCGCTCAATCGTCTCTGGGCTCCAGCTTGGACGGCCGCATCGGTGCGCTGCGCGGCGGTGGCGCAGGCCGCTCGGCCCTGTGCGGCGGCGCGGGGCGTTCCACGCGCGGCGCCGGGGCAGGCGCCGCCCGCTCGACCTGCGGCGCCGGTGCCGGGGCGGCCCGCTCGACGCGCGGCGGTGGAGTAAAGGCGGGGCGTTGCGCTGGTGGCGCGCCCTCGGGCTGGGGCCGGAAGCGGGGCCGCGGCGTATCCGCGCCGGCGCCTTCGACGCGCCACGCGCCGCCATTGCCGCGCCGCGGCGGCAGCGCCGGCGCCTCGGCCGACGGGGCAGCGCCGGGCTCGGCCCGCGGCTGGGGCGGCGGCGCAACCGGCCGCGGTCGATCGGGTCGCCCGCCCCAATTTCCGCGCGGCGGCGCAGTGTCGGCTCCCGGCGCTGGCGAGGTCACGCCGCCGTCCGGCCGCGGGCGCCCCCAGCCCGGCCGCCGACCCGGCGTGCCGGTCACCGGCGGCGTCACCGGCGGCGTCGCGGGCGCCTCGGCGCCAGGCGCGGGCGAGGTCACGCTGCCATCAGGACGCGGACGCCCCCCGCCTGGTCTGCCCCAACCCGGCCGTCCTGGCGGCGTGGTCGCGGGGGGAGGCGTGGCGACTGCGCCGCTCGAATCGGGCGAAGGCGGCGGCGTCGTCACCGTGCCGGGGCGCGGACGCCCCCAGCCGGGCCGGCCGGGCCGTCCGGGCGAGGTCGTGCCGGGCGCGCCGTCGACGGTCGGCGGAGCTTCCGCACCGGGCCGTCCGGGCCGCGGCGGCCGTCCGCCCGGTCGCCCGGAATCGGGTCGACCGGCATCGGGCCCGCCGGTATCGGGCCGTCCCGACCCCGGTCGCGGCCGCGTGCCGCCTTCGGGCACCGGCAAGGGCGGAAGGCCACCGGCACCCGGCATCGGCCGGTTCCAGACCCCGTCCGGCCTGCCTGGCCTGCCGGGCCTGCCCGGCCCGCCCGGGCGATGCGGCCGGTTGGGATCGGGCTTGCGCCAGCGTCCCGGCGGCGGCCCCTGGAAGCCGCCCGCGCGCCAGCGGTGGAATTGCTCGGTCAGCGCCAGCCGCCGCCGTCGCTCGGCGTCGAGCCGCCGCTCCAGCGCGCGCGCTTCCCATACGCTGCGATAGCGCCGCCACCCCGGATAGCGCGCCCGGCCTTCGCTCCACAGCTGGACATAGCCGGTGATGAACGGGCTGGCGTCCAGCCACGCGCCGGTATCGACCGGGGTCCAGTCGCGCGGCGCCATCGCCGCCTTGATCCGGATGCCGCGTTCGAACAGGTCCATCGCCGCGTCATAGTGCGCGCCGCCCTCGGCGCGGCTCAGCACCCCGCCATCGGCGCCATAGACCACCGCGAGATCGCCATCGTCATAGCCATAGCTGTGTCCAGGCTCGACCGTGAGGAACGGCGTGCGCGCGCCCGGCTCGAAATAATAGCTGCGGATGCCTTCGCCCTGGTCCTCGACAACGATCCAGTACCCGTCCGACGTCTCCCACGCCCAGGGCTCGCCGCCCTCGAATGCGAACGAATAATCGGGCGGCGCATCGCCGATCGCCTCCCACAGCGAGTTGGCCTTGTCGATAAAGCCGTAATCGTCGGTCGATTCCGCGCTCGCCGTCGATTGCGCCACCGCCCCGCGCGCCTGCGCCACCGCCGTGCCGCCCAACAGCGACAATAGAACCGCCGCGATCAGCGGCCGACCAGGTGCAATACCGCGCATCATCTCTCCCCTCGACTTGTCGCGGCATCTTCCCCGCTCACCGCTTAACGCGCGCTGACTATCCGTAGACGCACGCAAGCCCCTCATGCTGCTCCGAGCCATAGTTCCGAACCGGCAGGTAGCCCGCGTCGCGCCCTTGTTTCATACCCCTGTGCTTCCCACATGCGCCTCGCGCGTTGACCTCCCGAACGTGCTCCCTATACTCGGAACATAACTGGAACGGTCAGGCCTCCCGTATGCTTACTCACATCTCCGTCCGCGGCGCGCGCGAGCATAATCTCAAGGGCGTCGATATCGACATCCCCCGCGATACGCTGACGGTGATCACCGGGCTGTCGGGCTCGGGCAAGTCCAGCCTCGCCTTCGACACCATCTATGCCGAGGGCCAGCGCCGCTATGTCGAGTCGCTCTCGGCCTATGCGCGCCAGTTCCTCGAGATGATGCAGAAGCCCGATGTCGAGCATATCGAGGGCCTCTCGCCGGCGATCTCGATCGAGCAGAAGACCACCAGCCGCAATCCGCGCTCGACGGTGGCGACGGTCACCGAGATCTACGATTATATGCGCCTGCTCTGGGCGCGCGTCGGCATCCCGTACAGCCCGGCCACCGGCCTGCCGATCGCCGCGCAGACCGTCAGCCAGATGGTCGATCGCGTCCTCGCGCTCCCCGAGGGCACCCGCCTGCTCCTCCTCGCCCCCGTCGTCCGCGGCCGCAAGGGCGAGTACCGCAAGGAGCTTGCCGAGTGGCAGAAGGCCGGCTTCCAGCGCGTCCGCATCGACGGCGAAACCTATCTGATCGAGGACGCCCCGGCGCTCGACAAGAAGTATAAGCACGACATCGAAGTCGTGGTCGATCGCCTCGTCGTCGGCGGCGACATCGCCACGCGCCTGGCGGAGTCCTTCGAGACCGCGCTCAAGCTCGCCGAGGGCCTGGCCTATATCGACCTGGTCGACACCACCGTCGCCCAGCTCGTCGGCAGCAGCGTCCGCGAGGCGCCGCAGGCCTTCGCCGCCGAGGCCCCCGCGCCCAAGAGCGGGATGAAGAACACCGGCCTCCCGGAAAACCGCATCGTCTTCTCCGAGAAGTTCGCCTGCCCGGTATCGGGCTTCACGATCACCGAGATCGAGCCGCGCCTGTTCTCGTTCAACGCGCCGCAAGGCGCCTGCCCGGCGTGCGACGGCCTGGGCGAGAAGCTCGAATTCGACGAGGATCTCGTCGTCCCCAATCACGATCTCACGATCAAGAAGGGCGCGATCGTGCCCTGGGCCAAGTCGAACCCGCCCTCGCCTTATTACATGCAGGTGCTGGGCTCGCTCGCCCGCGAGTTCGGCTTCAGCCTCGACACGAAGTGGGCCGATCTCCCCGAGGACGCGCGCTTCGCCATCCTCCACGGCACCAAGGGCAAGCCGGTCACCCTCACCTTCGTCGACGGCCGCAAATCCTATGACGTCAAGAAGCCGTTCGAAGGCGTCATCGGCAATCTCAACCGCCGCATGCTCCAGACCGAGAGCGCCTGGATGCGCGAGGAGCTGAGCAAATATCAGGCGTCGCATCCGTGCGAAGTCTGCCACGGCGCGCGCCTCAAGCCCGAGGCGCTGGCGGTGAAGGTCGCGATGCGCGACATCTCCAGCGTCACCCGCCTCAGCGTGGTCGACGCGCTCGCCTGGTTCGCCCAGCTGCCCGATCAGCTCACCCCGCAGAGCCGCGAGATCGCCCGCGCGATCCTCAAGGAGATCGACGAGCGCCTCGGCTTCCTCAACAATGTCGGGCTCGACTATCTCAACCTCAATCGCACCTCGGGCACCCTGTCCGGCGGCGAGAGCCAGCGCATCCGCCTCGCCAGCCAGATCGGCTCGGGCCTGTCGGGCGTTCTCTACGTCCTCGACGAGCCCTCGATCGGCCTCCACCAGCGCGACAACGACATGCTGCTCGCCACGCTGCGCCGCCTGCGCGATCTCGGCAACACCGTGCTCGTCGTCGAGCATGACGAGGATGCGATCCGCACCGCCGACTATGTCATCGATATGGGCCCCGGCGCCGGCGTCCATGGCGGCGAGGTCGTCGCGCACGGTACGCTCGACCAGGTCCTCGCCACTCCCGGCAGCATCACCGCCGACTATCTCACCGGCCGCCGCGAAGTCCCGCTTCCGGCCAAGCGCCGCAAGGGCACCGGCAAGAAGCTGACCGTGCACAATGCCACCGCCAACAACCTCACCGGCGTCACCGCGAGCATCCCGCTCGGCACCTTCACTTGCATCACCGGCGTCTCGGGCTCGGGCAAGTCGAGCTTCACGATCGACACGCTCTATGCCGCCGCCGCGCGCCAGCTCAACGGCGCCCGCGTCCTCGCCGGCAAGCACGACAAGGTCACCGGGCTCGAGCATCTCGACAAGGTGATCGACATCGATCAGTCGCCGATCGGCCGCACCCCGCGCTCGAACCCGGCGACCTATACCGGCGCCTTCACCAACATCCGCGACTGGTTCGCCGGCCTCCCCGAGGCGCAGGCGCGCGGCTACAAGCCCGGCCGCTTCAGCTTCAACGTCAAGGGCGGCCGCTGCGAGGCGTGCCAGGGCGACGGCGTGCTCAAGATCGAGATGCACTTCCTCCCCGACGTCTACGTCACCTGCGACGTCTGCCACGGCGCGCGCTACAATCGCGAGACGCTCGAAGTGAAGTTCAAGGGCAAGAGCATCGCCGACGTGCTCGACATGACCGTCGAGGACGCGGTCGAGTTCTTCAAGGCCGTCCCCCGATCCGCGATCGCATGGCGATGCTCGCCGAAGTCGGCCTGGGCTATGTCAAGGTCGGCCAGCAGGCGACCACGCTGAGCGGCGGCGAGGCCCAGCGCGTCAAGCTCGCCAAGGAACTCGCCCGCCGCGCCACCGGCCAGACGCTCTACATCCTCGACGAGCCCACCACCGGCCTCCATTTCGAGGACGTCCGCAAACTCCTCGAAGTCCTCCACGCGCTGGTCGAGCAGGGCAACACCGTGGTGGTGATCGAGCACAATCTCGACGTCATCAAGACCGCCGACTGGATCCTCGACCTGGGCCCCGAGGGCGGCGTCAAGGGCGGCGAGATCGTCGCGCAGGGCACGCCGGAGCAAGTAGCGAAGGAGCCGCGGAGCTTCACGGGCAAGTATCTCGCGCCGTTGCTCAAACCGCGCGCGGCGACGAAGGAAGCGGTGGCGGCGGAGTAGCCGCCAAACGCCCTCTCCCCTATTGCAAGAGGGGAGAGCGGCACCTCGCAGGGAGCGGCCCATGGCTTATCGTCCGGAATTCACCGCCGCCCTCCGCCTTTTCGCCCGTGCCAGCGCCGCGATGACTGCGCAGGGCTTCGAAGCGCCGGTGCTGGTCGGCGGCGGCGCGGTCGAACTCTATTCGAAGAGCGCCGTCACCACCGGCGACTTCGATCTGGTCACGGCGCGGCAGCATGCGTTCGAGATCGCGCTGCAGGACCTTGGCTTTGTCCGCCCGTCGGGCCCCGGCGCGGCAACCCGCGGCTGGATGCATCCCGATCTCAAGCTCGGCTTCGAGGTCGTCTCCTCGACGCTGCTCGACGGCCTGGCCGATCGCGACCGGCTGTTGCTCGTCGATCTCGATGCAGACGGAACCGCCGCGGTGATCGCCGTCGAAGACATGATCGCCGATCGCATGGGCCAGTTCGCCAGCGGCAGCGCCCCAGAGATGCGCGGCCAGGCCCGCGCGCTGCTCACGCTTCACAGCGACGCCGACCGCGCCTATCTTGAGCGCCGTATCCGCGAGGAGACCGCCGGTGAGTACGGCATCGAAGACGTCTGAACCGATCCCGCTCGAAGCGCTCGCCGCCGACATCGAGCGCCGCCGCGTAGAGACCGGCGTAGCCGATCTCCCCCGCAACAGCGGCAAACGCCGCACCGCGAGCAAGAAGGCGTTGCTGGCAGCGATCGAGGCAGCGGGCGGGAAGTGGTGATCGCGCTCGATCAGCCTGCCGCTGCCAGGGTCATCAAGACCGCCGACTGGATCCTCGGCATGGAGCCCGAGGGCGGCGTCAAGGGCGGCGAGATCGTCGCGCAGGGCACGCCGGAGCAAGTGGCGAAGGAACCGCACAGCTTCACGGGGAAGTATCTTGCGCCGTTGCTCAAGCCGCTCAAGGTGGCGAAGGAGCCGGTGGCGGCGGAGTAGGCTTGCTACGTCTAGCCGAAGTTCGCTACGCTGCCGGCGCATCACGGGGGATCGAAATGGCTAACGTTCTAAGGCTTCGGGACGTTTTTACACCCGGTGGACAGCCTTCAATCACGTACGTTAGCCGAGATCATCTCAATCTCGAGCGTCGTGTTAAGCAAGCGCTGGCAAAGGGTTTTTCGATAAATGTAGTAACTGGGCCTACAAAATCTGGAAAAACAGTTCTTTGCAACCACGTCTTGGCGCAATCAGGGGAGTCAATTTCTGTTGAAGGCGGCCAAATACGCACGGAAAACGACTTTTGGAGTCAAATTGCTCACCTTTTGCAGGTAGGGTCTAGTCGTACGCGTACGGAATCCGGAACGATTACCGATCAAGCTTCCGCAGGAGGCAAAGTTAGCATCCCTGCGGTGCTAGAGTTAAACGCGAGCGGCAGCAAGAGCGGCGCCAGAACAACTCAGCGCGCTGTCACGTACACCATGAATCCGCAAAGGGCCGCTCTGGACGCCTTGCTGCATAACAACATATCGCTCTTGGTGGACGATTTCCACTATATACCTCAAGATGCTCAACGTGGCATCATCCAAGCTCTGAAAGGCGCGGTATTCAAGGGCCTAGCGGTAATTCTACTCGCTGTGCCGCACCGTGCGTTCGACCCTATAACCGTTGAACAGGAAGTCGAAGGACGTTTTCAACACATTGAAATCGAGCCTTGGGACATTGATGATCTAATTTTGATACCGGAGCGAGGATTCTCCGCCCTTAATGTTGCCGCTTCCAGCCATTTAAACAAGGCCATCTGTGCTGAGGGATTTGGGAATCCCCTTCTAGTTCAGGAAATATGCAGCGAAATCTGCATTAAGAGTGATATATATGAATGGTCACGCTCTTCGCAAAAGTTAGACGATAAGCTTCTTCCACAGGCACTGGCCGACATCGCGAGAAGCAAAGGTTTTCCGAAGTACAACAAACTAAAAGCCGGTCCAGACGCAAGAAAGAAACGCCAGCTTCGCAGCTTCAAAGATGGCACATCTCAAGACAAATATTCCGCAATTCTTACTGCGTTGGCGAGCATAGGTCCTAAACCTAGAACTTCGTATGATGAACTGCGAACGGCTTTGCAGAGCCTTTTGACTGCTTCCTCCATGCCTGCTAAGCATGAAATTACGGCGGCTTTGGTGAATATGAGCAAGATTGCGCGTGAGAAGATTGAGGGCGAGCCACCAATAGAGTGGGTGGCATCTGAAAATAGCCTCGTGATCACAGATCCGTTTCTGCTATTCTATATGAAATGGTCCGCGCATCACGAAGCGCCCGGCAGTCAACTGCCTTTGCCATGACGATCTGCGCATCAATATTCGCGTCGTAGCTCATTCCATTGAGCAAGTGCCGCAGCGTGACGACGGTGAAAAATCGTCGGCTCGTCTCCCTGTAAAGAGTTACGGTCTAAACTAAATGTCCGCCCACGTATCACGTCCAATAACCTGAGCTCGGCACGGTCGACGGTGCGGAAAGCTTCACACAACAGCCACAGACCTAAGCGAGCAGCTTCCTCGCTTAGCTGAGGATCAGGGAACCAGTACGGATATACGAAGTGGTCCTCGTCGCGACCGTCGCGCACGGAAAGAATGTTGGCAACCTTAATGTCGGCATCGACCCCAGCCACTCTACAGACCGTCTTCATCGCATCGGCCGGACGGAAGGGTTCGTTTGTCCAGCGCCGCCGCTCATCCCACCACAGCAGGAAGCCGTCGCGCAGTTGGCCGTACAGATTAGCGCGCCCAGGATTGCCCTGTATTCTTATGCGGGTTTGCTCGTGGAGGTCCGTCGCGCCGAAAACATGATCTTTGGCGTCACGCCAGAACGGGCCGTAAAAATCCCCTCCGCCTTCACCCGCCCTGCCCTCTTCGCGAGCAATCTCTTCCCGGATATCCGCCCTAAGGGCGGCGATTCTAGCACCACCTTCAAGGTACATGATCTTTAAAATCTTGCGCAAATGAATGTTCTGCAAGGACACGTCGACTTCTCCCCTATAGACGGGTAGCATCATACGTTGATAATTAAAAGAAGTTGCCGGTGTTACTACAACTAGTATCAATTCTTTATGCGGGACAGCTTCATCCTTAACCTATTCGCGTCTTTGCGCCTTCGCGTGAAAAAATCCCGTTCTTCGTCACCTCGGATGCCCCCTCACCCATGATACTCCCGCCACAGCGCGCGCAGCGTCGCCTCGCGCTTGCCGCAGCGGCGGCAGCGCAGGCGCTTCTCGGCGTCGCGCAGGCTCAGCATCGGCGAGAACATCCGGATCACGCTCTCGGGCGGCACGATCACGTGCCAGCCGCACCCGCCGCAGCGAATGTCGGCATGCTGGCGCTTGAGCTTGAAGTCGAAGATGCAGCGGACGCTCCGATCGGCCATCTCCAAGCAAGAACATAAAGCGAACGGTTGCGAAAGCCCCCGCGTGGGATCGTCCACGGGATTCACACGCGGCAGCGCGGCTCCATCCCGCACGCCCACACCCGCAAGAACAAAGCGCGAACTTTTCGCTGTCCTACAGCCCCCCGCCCGGCATATCTGGCGAGTCCCTTCTTCCAGAGGAGCGACACGCGATGACCGAACACAGCGAATTCCCCGCCTTCGATCCCAGCAGCATCAATCTCGCCCGCTATCACGGCTTCGAATGCCCGCCCGGCGGCACGCGCTATGACGGCTGGACCCCGGATCGCCAGCGGCTGTTCCTCGAGGCGCTGTCCGAAGGCCTGCCGGTCAACCAGGCCTCCGGCATCGTCGGGCTGTCGCGCCAATCGGCGTATGCGCTGCGCCACAGCCCGCGGGGCCAGGCCTTTGCGCTCGGCTGGGATGCCGCGGTGCTGCTTGCGCGCAATGCGCTGGTCGACGCGCTGATGGAGCGCGCGTTCAACGGCGTCCGCGAACACGCCACCGATAGCCAGGGCCGCACCGTCACGCGCTTTCGCCATGACAACCGCCTCGCGCTCGCCATGCTCGCCCGGCTCGATCGCATCGCCGATGCCGAAAAGCCGGCCGCCAGCGCCGCCGCGGCGCGCGCGATCGCCGGCGACTTCGCGCAATATCTCGATCTGATCGATGCCGAGGCCGGTCCGGCGCGCGCCGGCGCGTTTCTCGACGCGCGCACGCGCCCCGCCACCGCCGCCGATCTTGCCCCGCTGCGCACGCTCGCCCGCGCCGACCGCTGGCTGCGCACCCACACCGATCTCGCCGAGCCGCTTGCGCTCGACGATCTCGATCCGGCCGAGCGCGCCGGCTGGAGCGGCGAGCAATGGGCGCGCGCCGAGGCCGCCGGGCTGGTCGCGCTGGCGCCCGAGCCTGCCGCGTCCGAAACCCTCAATTCGTGTCAAGATTGTCAACCGAGCGAGCCGGTGTGGTGGGACGAGGAGCGCGAGGAATGGCGCACCCATTTCCCGCCGCCCGAGGGTTTCGACTATTCGGAGGAAGGGCAGTATGGCGAGGAGGGCTATGAACGCTCGCTCAGCGCCGACGAGGCGGTGGTGATGGAGGATGCCGAGGAGGCGCTGCGCGAACAGCGCGTCGCCGAGCGCCTCCCCGCCGAAGCGGCCGCGCGCGATGCCTGGTTCGCCGAGATCGATCCGCAGAACTGGTCAACCGAGGCGTTGGCCAGCGAAGCGCAGGCGGACGCCGATGCCCAGGCGGGGGTGCAGGAACAGGCGGCGCCCGACGCCGGCTAGCCGCCGCGTCCGGCTCCCGGCCCCGCGGCGCGTCGATCGCTGCGGGGCCGGCGGAGGGGCGAAAGACCATCTAGGCGTTTTCCGGGGGTTGCGGCGTAACCCTTGCGTAACCATATGCCGGTAAGCCGAAGATGGTTGCGCATCCCAATGCGCGGAACTTTACGGCTTTTCTCCCCGTTTACGCTGCAGCGCGATGCTCGCGCACCGGCTCTGGGGGAGATTTCCAACTCACGTCGCGTGCGCAGGCGAGCCCCGCTGTTTTGGCGGCGGCATGCGCGCATCGAACCTACAGAACAGGACTGAAATGAACTTTTTCGACCGTATTCACGAAACCCAGATTACCCGTACCGCCCGCCAGCCCAAGCCGCGGCTTGGCATCCCCTTCCACCGCCGCCTCTTCGCGGTCGACCAGAGCCAGCGCGTCATCGCCCGGGCTGCGGCCGTCGAAGTCCTCGGCTAAGGGGCGCTAACCCAGCGCCAGTGCGGCGAGCGTGGCGGCAAGTCCGCCCGCGCCGCAGGCCAGCGCCAGCCGCGGCATCTGTCGCGGCGCTTGCCACAGCCCCAGGGCGACCAGCCCCGCGGCTGCGGCGATCAGCCCGATCCACTCGATCAGGGCAAAGTCCCAGCGCGGCGCCAGCATCAGCAGCGCCGCCAGGCTGACCGCCAGCAGGGCGTAGCCCGCCGGGCGCCGCTGCGCCGGGGTCAGTCTCAACCATTCCGCTTTCACCTCGGCCTCGCGGGCATGTCGCCGCATCGCCAGCGCGAGCAGCGCGAACCCCGCCACCGCCAGCAGCAGCGCCGCCAGCGCGCTCATGCCGCCACCGCCCGCCGCAGCGGCCGTGCCGGCCTCGCCACGCCCATCCGCTTCGCCGCGAACCCGCAGGTCGCCGCCATCGCCAGGCAGAGCAGGTCGCCGGCGACGAACAGTCCGTCCCCCGGCGTCACCAGCAGCCCGCGCCCGACGCTCCCCGCCGAAACCACCGGCAGCAGTCCCCAGCCCGCGGCATTGGCCCAGAGCAGGCTCCGCCAGCCCCACCGCGCCGGCACCGCCGCCGACCAGGCCAGCGCCGCGGCCCAGGCCAGGAAGAAGCCGCGCACTTCCCAGTCCGCGCGTCCCGCCAGCCCCAGCGGCAGCAGCCGGTTGCCCCACAGCAACGCCGCGATCGCCAGCACCAGCCCGGCGACGGCGCCCGCGCTCAGCCGCGCCACCGCAGCGTGCTTGCGGTCGGCGATGTCGGCCCGGCTCAGGCTCCACAGCACCAGCCCGGTGGCGATCGTCGCCGAAAAGGCCAGCCCGCACGCGAAATACAGCCAGCGCGTCGCCGCGTCGCCGAACCGGCCCATGTGCAGGCCGTAGAGGAAATTATAGGTGGTCATCGCCGGCCGCGCCTCGCGGTACCGGCTGATCAGCGCGCCGCTCGCCCCGTCGAACGCCACCGATGCCTTGGAATAGGGCACCGCCTGTTCGTCATTTTGCCACATCAGCACGGTCGAGCGCGCATCGCCGGGGTTCTCGACGCTGATCCGGCCGATCGGCGCGCCGCCGAACTGCTGCCGCGCCTGCGCGATCATCGCCGCCGGATCGGCAAGCCGCCCCGGCGTCTCCGCCGCCGGCCGCTCGACATAGGCGGGGAACAGCTCGCGCGCCGCCGCCGCGGTGTCGCCGCCATAGACCCCCAGCGTCGCCCAGGGCAGCGTCAGCGTCACCAGCATCAGCACCCCGGTCAGCGTGATCATCAGGTGGAACGGGATCGGCAGCACCCCCAGCACATTATGCGCGTCGAGCCAGCTGCGCTTGCCCTTGCCGGTGCGCAGCGTGAAGAAGTCGGCGAAGAAGCGGCGATGGGTGACGATGCCCGAGATCAGCGCGATCAGCAGCGCCATCGCCCCGATCGCCGCGATCATCCGCCCCCAGGGATAGGGCAGCTCGAGCTCGAAATGGAAGCGATAGAGGAATTCGCCGCCCAGCGTGTCGCGGATGCCCTTCGGATTGCCCGTCGCCGGATCGAGCGCCCATAGCCGATAGTCGCCCGTCCCGCCGGGCTGGAGCAGCACCTGCGCTGTCCCCGATCGGCTGTCCGGCGCGGTCAGATACCAGGCCGGTGCGTTGCTCTCGTTTGCCGCCAGCCAGCGCAGGCCGTTGGCCAGTGCGGTATCGGGCGCCACCTGCGCGGCTACTTCAGGCCGCATCCAGTCGCCCATCTCGCCCTTGAACACCGCGGCGGTGCCGGTCAGCGCGATCGCAAAGCCCAGCCAGCCAAAGACGATGCCCACCCAGCTGTGCAGCCAGTCCATCCGCTGCCGCACGCTCATCGCAGCGCCATCCAGCCGCCGAGCGCGAGCAGCGCCGCCGCGCCGCCCAGCCCCAGCCACGCTCGCAACGCCGTGCGCGCGCCGAAGGCCCAGAGGATCGCGCCGACCCACACGAGGACCGCGACCAGCGTCGCGCTGGTGACCGCCTCGTTGCGCGCCAGCGGCAGCACCGGCCCGATCGCGATCGCCGCCAGCGACGCCACCGCATAGGCGCCCAGCGTTCCCGCCAGCACCCGGCTCGTCACCGCCAGCCGATAGCCGAGCGTCAATTGCCCCCCGTGTCGCGCCACCTACACCCTCATTATTGCGAACCGTTCGCACCCGTTAATGCGTAGCGTTCGCAAGAGCAAGGCGCGGCGGCCGGCTAATTGTGCGCGCGCGAATGGCCGCCCGATCTCGCTTCCGGGGGGAGAAGGGAAGTTGGCGTTCGGCCTGGCGCCCTTCGGCCTAGTGCCCGTGCAGCCGGGTGCGGCCCAGTCCCAACAACCCTTCGCCGCGCTGCACGTCATGGTCGACGACCTGCGCGGTGAACCGCTCGATCACGCGCTTCGTGCGCGCCAGCGGGCTATCGGCATGCCCCGAAGCGACCAGGCCACTGCCCCAGCTCAGCGCCAGTGCGCGAACCTCGCGCGTTGCCGTCCGCCGGGCCGCCTGGCCTTCGAGGACGATCGAGGGAAAGGGCAAGGTGACTCGCGGCGAGGCGAAGGTCTCGAGCAGGCCGGGCACGCCCGGCGCCTGGTCTACCGGGTCGAGGAACAGCGCCCCGGCGACGCGCTCGACATAGCTGCGCGGCGAAAGCCGCGCCCACCAGGCGGTCGCGAAGCAGCTCGCGCCTTCGGCGAGGATCAGGACCGCGCGATCGGCACCCGTCACTGCGGCATCCAGCTTGGCGGCAAGCAAATTGCGGTCGGCCGCGGTACGCACCTTGAACGGGATATGGTCCGCGGCGATCGGCCGCTCGAACAGCCGCGCCCATACTGGCGCGCCGTCGCCGCCGATCGTGATCAGCGAAAGATTCGCAGGGAGAGCCAGCGCAGCCATCGTCGCACTCCTTAATCCACCCCAAATCGGCAATCTATACTGCCCGGATCGGAGTTCAAACCGGAATCTTCGACGAAAAGAAGGCGAGAACAAAGCTTGAACATTGCGCCTGACTCCCTAAGTCGCTCAAGCGATCTGTTCGCCGCTCCTTGATATCGTCCGGCCCCTCCACGCCACTGGCAACCCGCCCGCACGCGCATCGGTGCGCCGGCGCGTCTTCAACTGCATCGCGAGAAACAACGCGTGTGAAACCGGTCCACGCGTAATGATGTCAACTTCGCGAGAAACCCGAAAAGCGTGTCAACTTCGTCAACCAAGGTTGCGCCGCCCGCGCCAGGCTTTCATGCAAAGCGGGTATTTAAGGCTTCGTTCCGACGCTCGATCGCGAACGCGATTACCGCGATAATGAAGGCGACGACAATATAGACCTCGACAGGAAAGATCGAACGTCTCCTGGCAAGCCCGTGCAACCGTGACTTTTGTGACTTTCCGGCCCCAACCATCTGGTTGGCAAGCGAAGCCGGTACGCCGCGGGAAAACGCAAAAGTGTGTCAACTTCGACAACCAAGACCGGCCAGAGCGATCCAGCCGGCCAGTGATCGACACGGCACGCCATCGGCGGGACTGGTCAACTCTACGGTATTGAATAAAGGGCGGCTGGTGGAGCTGAGGGGAATCGAAGTACCGCATGCGCAGGGGTCCGCGGCAGTGCGCACCCGTCCATTATAACATTGATATAACGCGATTTTTGCCTTATAAATGAATGAGTCCGATCCGGAGCTATTCGGTCGCGTTTAGGGCTTTCCGCCGCTGATTTTATGACCGATATTATGACCGAAATCGTCACCCAGAAGCCGGTCGATCTTATGACCGGGGCGAGGGATTTCAGCCATGCTCAACAAATTGTCTGCGCGGGGAGTCGCCGCTTACTTGAACCAAAGGGTCTCGAAAGCCGTGGCCTACGGGGATGGGGGAGGATTGTACCTGCGGCTGAGACCTAACGGTGTGGCGTCTTGGTTCTTTGTCTCAAGCGTTGGCGGGAAGCGTCGGGAGATCGGACTCGGCTCCGCGATCGACGTCAGCCTGAGCCATGCGCGTCAGCGTGCGGCCGAGTTTCGGCAGGCGATTGTTGAGGGGAACGACCCATTCGCTGACCTTGCCGCGACGAAAGCGGCCGCTCGAAAACAGAAGTTCGACAACTTCGGGCAGTTTGCCGACGCCCTGGTGGACGAACTCTCAGCCGGTTGGTCGAATCCAGTCCACTTGAGGCAATGGCGTGAGACCTTCCGAACCAAGGCAAAGATGCTGCGCCACCTTGAACTTGAGGAAGTCACCACGGACGCTGTGCTGGATGTCCTCAGACCGCTATGGATAACGCAGAACGAAACCGCGAGCCGAGTTCGGGGTCGCATCGAGCGAGTCCTGGATGCGGCTCGAGCCAGGGGTCTGATCGCCTCACCTTGGGAGAACCCCGCGCGATGGCGGGGACATCTCGCTCACCTGCTACCGCCGCGTCACAAGCTCACTGCGCGCGGGCATCAGGCGGCAATGCCCTTCGAAGAGATCCCCCAGTTCATCCACAAACTGCGCCAACGCTCCGCGTTGGCCGCCAGGGCGCTGGAACTCACCGTTCTCTGCGCCACCCGCACGAACGAGACCCTGAAGGCAAAACGGAAGGAATTCGACCTAGAGCGCCGCGCGTGGATCGTCCCTGCGGAACGAACCAAAATGCGTAGGGAGCACCGCATACCTTTAAGCGACCGTGTTATCGAGATCGTCACGCCTCTCTGCGAGTCCTTGGAAAGCGACGACTACGTCTTTGCCGCGTCCGAAGGTAACCCGCTCTCACAGATGTCGATGCTGATGCTCCTCCGACGGATGGGATTTGGAGACTACACGGTCCACGGAACGGCGAGATCGTCCTTTCGCGATTGGGCTGGAGAATGCACCACGCACGCGGAGTCAGTCGCAGAGGCTGCGTTGGCCCATAGCGCCGGTGATGCCACTGTACGAGCGTATCGCCGCGGCGACGCGTTCGAGAAGCGGCGATCGCTGATGGCCGATTGGGCGACCTACTGCGCTTCTGCCAGCGTGGGCTCCCTCCCGACGGACCGTCCTGAACTGGAAGCACCTGCGGCGACGTAGGCCCCCGTAGGCTGCGAAGATAACGCTCCGCACGGGATAGGCCCAGGCAGAACCTAGCTCTCACGGCGAAAACACGAGTTCGATTCTCGTAGGGGTCACCAGCGTTTTCAGGCACTTAGCTGCCGGATAGCTGCATATTTGTGCAATTTACTGCAGATTTACTGCAAAACTGTAGCTGGAAATCGGCGAATTTTCTCGGATTGTTCCGCACAGCCGCGCGTTCGCTGGCGCGTCGCTAATGTCTGATTCGCGCCCCGATCTCAGACACTCGCTCATCACCGATCTGATCCCGAAAGCCGACATCTGGCCAGGTCAGGCCGGATTGTTGGTCAGCTTCGGAGCGGTCGTCGACGGCGGGCGGTCCCACCGCACCGGTGGCGATCTCAGTAGCGCCGCCGATCTGCGTCGGATAGCGTTCCCGCGAGACCAGGCGGAAGGGTCCTGGGGGGAGACCGGGAATTGGCGGACTACAAGTTCATTCACCTAGAGGACCGCGTCCGCATTCCCACAAATCTCCGGAACACGTTCGTGATCCAGGGGGACGGCTGGAACGACTACGGCAGCTACGTGCGTTTCGACCTTCACTATTTCGATGGAACCGGTGCGCGATCCGATTACGGCAAGATCAAGATTCTCGAGAAGATGCCCTACGGCACGACGAGCATCGTCAAGACCACGACCGCGCTGCCGGACACGTTCGCCGAGCTACCCGACCGCTACATCTCCCTCGGTCAGGGGGAGGAATATTACCAGCGGCTTGGAGAGGAGTTTGGGACGGCTGAGGCTGTCGAGGTGCTCAGGGCTCTCCGCGACATAGCGCTGATGCCGGCGCTCGCCGCGGATTTCGAGACGCATCCCCCCTACCGCAACGGCATGATGCGCACAAACGGCGCACAGCGCTCCAGCCGGTTCGGCGCGATCTGGGTCCGTGGCGACGAGGCTCACATCACGCCGGCATTCTCCTACTCGAGGGTCATCGGCGGCGAGATCGCGACCACGTCCCATTTTGACCTCGACGCGGGTGACGACCTGCCGGGCCGCATCGCCGCGATCATCGGGCGCAATGCCGTGGGCAAGACATTCTACCTCTCACAGCTCGCGGCGGACCTGTCGCAGATCGACCGCATCTCGGAGGAGCGGCTCACGCTCAAGGAGCGACGGTTTCCCGATGGTAGGCCGATATTCGCTCGCGTGATCGCGGTGTCGTTTAGCGCGTTCGACCGCTTTAGGCGACCCGAGCCTACGCCATACAGCAGCTACGTCTACTGCGGCATACGCGACGAAAAGGGTTCATTCTCGCAACGCAGTCTGGCCCGATCCTACAATGCCAACCGCAATCGAGTCCGCGGGCATCAGCGCGAGGAAGACTGGATCGACTACATCCTCGAGATCCTCGGCGAGGATCAGGGCCTGACCCGCGAAAGGCTTCGCAGGGAGATCGCCGACGAGGATGACGGCGAGGTCCGCAAGGACAGGCTGCTCGACGAACTTAGTTCGGGGCAGGCCATCCTCGTCCATTTCGTCACTGCCGTACTCGCATGGATACGCGCCGACACGCTGATCCTGTTCGACGAGCCCGAGACCCACCTGCATCCCAACGCGGTCGCCGGCCTGTTCGTCGTGCTGACGAAGATCCTCCAGCAATTCCAATCCTACGCGATCGTCGCGACCCACTCCCCGGTCGTGCTCCAGGAGATTCCGGCGAAGCGGGTCGTCCAGTTCGCCCGGGATGGCGACACGACGGTAGGTGACCTGCTCGAGATCGAGAGCTTCGGCGAGAGCCTGACAGAACTCACCCGTCACGTGTTCGACACGTTCGACGTCGACGGCCTCTATAAGACAGTGCTTCGGGGCTTAGCCCAGACGATGTCGCCGGAAGAAGTTCTGGCCCTCTTCCCGAGAGGGCTGAGTATGGCCGCCCAGTCGTTCCTCATCGGGCTCTACGCGGGGCGGGACCGCGCATGAAGAACCTAACAGCGCTCGGGAACGACCCGACATACCTTTCGCGATACGAGACTATCCGCAATAGCAAGCGGGCGCCTGTGCGCCCGACGCTCATTGCGCACCAGGACCAGATTGCGGCGCGATACCAGCAACTGCTCGACCGCGCCGCGGGTGACGATCTAGAGAACATTGGGAATTCGCCACTGATCGCGATCAGGTCCCAGTTGCGATCCTGCTATGACGTCAAGACCAAAGGCCTGCTGGACCTTAAGAAGGCGATCAAAGAGGCTCAGTCGGAGCGTCGCCTTAAATACTGCCCCTACTGCTGCACCACAAAGAACGAGACCCACGACCACTATCTGCCTGCGACCCGCTTCCCGGAGTTCGCCGTCAACGGGTTCAACCTCATTCCCTGCTGCTTCAAGTGCAACGCCATCAAGGACGACGACTGGCTCGACGCGGATGGTCGGCGCCGATACGTGCACTTCTATCTGGACGAGATTCCCGACGTCGAGTTCCTGAAGGTGGAACTCCTAGTTGCGCCACCCTTGCGGGGCGTGGGTGCCAAGTTCTCGCTTGAGCAGGGGGAAGTCGACGACGACGACTGGCGGCTGATTGAAGCCCATTTCGACCGGCTTCACCTGATCGACCGCTACGACGAGGACGCGAACGACGAGATCGCGGGGATGCTTGAGGCTGGGTCGATCCATCGCCAGACCGGCGGTCCGGAGGTACGGAATTTCTTCCTCAATCTCGCTCAGGCCAGTGGCGATGTGTTCGGCCGCTCGAACTGGCGCGCCGTCCTCCTCCGGGCGCTCGCTGTCCACCCGCATATCGAGGACTGGGTGGACGAGTTCATGTAGGGTCCGAACCGCCTTAGGCCCGCGTTCGGCGGACTCCAGCAGCGTCACACCGAAGCCGAGCGGCCGAAGCAGGGTTGAGATCAACCGTGATTGGCTCGCGTGAAGCTGATCGCCCGGCGACTTCACTTCCACGAACCGAACCTTGCCGTCGCGCCACAGCGTGAGGTCTGGCCATCCGGCGCAGCTCGTATGGCGCGATCGCGAAGACGCTGGCGGTCAAAATGGAACCCTTTTGCGTGGGGGTCCACTGGTGCTGCCTGGCCGGTCCCCCGGACCATTTTCGGCGACAACGCGATGCCGCACCTGTGTGGCCTCGAAAAGTCGGACTTCAAGCCGATGACTCGAGGGCATCATCGACCAGTTCGTGGAGGACACCGGGCCCGTCATACAGACTAGGAAAGTCGCCGAGGCGCTCTGGTAGGCAGCGACCGATCCGCACGCTCAACTGGGCTTTGCGGCGGGCAATGAAGAGGAAGCGCCACACCTTGAACGTCTGCTTGGGCGATATTCTGCCAGAATGCGGTCAGTCGGCAAGCGGCCCAGGAGCCGACGGTAGATTACCGCGAACTGCAGTGTCCGCTTTCGCCGACTAATCGCCCGAAAACGGACTGACGGCTCCCGGCCCAAAAGCCGCCCTCCCTTCTCCTTTCACGGCTGAAACACGGGTTCGATTCCCGCAGGGGTCACCAATAATATCAATGGGTTAGCCGTCACGGCGCCCTGCGTGTCAAATATCCATCAAATATTTTTTCTACGGATGCGCGTGGCCTCACGCGGACGAAATTTGCGTTTCGCGAGGGCATGGGCCCTCCCCTTCCGGTGTCGATTCGAAGACGCCAACCAATGACCGGAATTAGGCCGGTTGCTGACTGACGGCTTTCAGCCGGTTCGGCATCGATAGCGGACGTTCGGCGCCAAAAGCTGCACCTGCACGCCTGGCCGCGTTTTGCCGGACGCGACCGGTGTGGGCTATCGAACCGGTCTTAGCGCTCCGATCACTCTGTTGCGGCGAGGATGACGGCAACCGTCTCGTCCGGCTGATCCCACATCGGAAAATGCCCGCTGGCCTCGAACCAGTGCAGATCGGCGGAAGGAAAGGCGGCTTTTGCCCGCGCTGCCTGCTGCGGCAGACACAGGCGGTCGTGCCGGCCCCAGCCGATCAAGATACGACGGGCAGGATCAGCAGCCGGGCCGGCTTGCTCTGGTCCGTTCGCAAGGTCACGCACCAGGGCCTCGAACGTCGGCGTTGTACTCAGGCTTTCCAGCTCCGTCGCAACGACCTTCGGATCGAGCGCCCAAGGACGGGCCGACAGCTGCGCCAGCAACGCCGTGCGCGATGCGGCGTTCTTGCTCGATACCGGCAGGAGGGGCCGGATTGCCCGAAGCAGCCGCCCCGAAACGCCAATGGTGGTCTTGAAGAACGTGCGCTCCCAACCGCGCCAAAAACCACCTGGATCAAGTGCCACCACATTGCCGACGCGGCCACGCCGGGCGAGCTCAAGCACGATCCGCGCGCCCATTGAGCTTCCGACGACGTCGACGCCCTCCAGTCCCTTGTCCGCGATATATCGCTCGACGCTGTCGACGAGGCCCTCAAAGGTCCCGCTATCGGGCTCCGCCGGTGTGGCTCCATGCCCCGGAAGGTCAACCGCAATCACTGTTCGTTCGGCGCTGAGGGGTCCCATGATAGTGCTCCATGACTGCCAGCTCCCGCCGAGACCGTGAACAAGAAGCAGCTTGCGGCCGGCGCCGCGTTGGACCTGATTCATTTGGGAACTCCGATTGGTCGCCACTGAACAATCGGGAGCAGCTTTCGGCCCAAATCCAACCGCGAGCCCATACGGGGCGTGTGCACTTGCCGCAGGTTAGTGAGATATACCCGCCAACGCGGTTTGAAGAGGGAACATGCCTCGGTCGCACTGGTTCTACTCCTTGAAAAAACAGCCGTTTTTTTCCTCAACAGGAGAATTTGCATGTCCGTGCTCGACCAAGTGATCGCTGCTGTCACGCCCCCGGAAAGTGACGAGGCGCGGCAGGAAGCGCGCGCGAAAGCACGGGCCGTCGCTGGACCAGGCGGATGGTTCGCTACGATCCTCGATCATCATTTACTGCTCGAAGATGCGTTCGCGGCGACCAAGGCGGCGAGTGATGCAGCTTTGCGCACCACTGCGCTCAGGCATCTTGGCGTGATCCTGACGGGGCATGCGATCGCCGAGGAAGCGGTGGTCTATCCCGGCCTGGGGGAGGCGGGCGAAAGTGGTCATGCCACGATGGGATATAACGAGCAGGTTATGGTGAAGATGCAGATGGCCATGCTCGAAAAGCTCGATCCGATGAGCCAGGATTTCGACGACAAGCTCGAGCATATCCGCGGCGCTGTCGCGCACCACATGTACCAGGAAGAGGGAACGTGGTTCATCGAGCTGTCGGAAAAGGCGCCGACGGCGGATCAGGCAATGATCACGAAGCGATATCAGGAGGAATGGTCGCGCTATGTCGGCGCGGATGCTTGATATGGGGCGATGAGTTTTCGTACTGCTGATACATGGGCCGTCCCGCGAGGGGCGGCCTTTCTTTACCCATAGTTTGCGTTGAACCACCGAAAAGGGGCGCAATGCCGCCTAAAGTTGCAGTCGCGCGTTGCGTGGTGATGACCGATACCATCGAGGATCTCCAATGCAGGATGGACGCGGCGGCGAGCGCTCTCGATTTCGAGGAGGCGCGGCGTATTCGTGACCGCATCAACCTGATGCGAAGCGGAGCAAGTGCTGGAGAGGCCGCACAGGCCGACACGTCGGGTTTGGTCCGCCAGCAGCCGGGCGCCATGGGACTTGGCACAAGCCGACAGCGGCCAATTCCCCCGCCAGGATGGAAGCCGCCGTCGAAGCCCGATCTCAAGACGTCCGGCCGGAAACGGAAATGACGATCGACGTCGCAAGTGTCGCCGTGCTGCGCCTGCTCGCCGAACGTGCGCCCGGGGCGACGATATGTCCAAGCGAGGTCGCACGAAAGATCGCGGGAGAAGCGTCTGGGTATGATGAGGCGGATTGGCGTACCGTGATGCCGGTCGTCCATGCCGCGATCGATCATCAGGTAGAACAGGGCAACATTAGACTAAGCTGGAAAGGCCGGGCGCTATCGGCTCGGTCCGGGCCATACCGGATTGCTCGTGCGAACGGCAGCTCATGGGACAGCCGAAAGTGACCTCGAACGACCGGTGTTAGGGCGCGTTGCCGTCGGGCAGCTTTTGGGCCGTCAGCCGCCTGACCGCTTTCAGGAAGGGCTATAAGCAAAGCAGGCGTGCTCGGTCGAGCACGTTAGTCGCGGGGATTTTGTCAGCAGCGATGAAAATGATCGCGATCACTTAGGATTTTGTGAGATTATCGATGCGCTCAAACCGCGCAGCTAGTGGCACCGCACCGGTTAAGGTGGTGATCGCGCCGATTGGTCGGCGAAACCAAGGGCGCAGCAAAATGATCAGCCCTAGAACATGCATGTTGAAGCGCGGCACCGCACCTCGGCGGCAAGGGCCGCTACGGCGTAGACGGAGACCAAGCGCCGTCTTATTGGGCTGTTTCAACGAATGCGCGTACCGGCAGCGAACTGCGGACATTCTCTAGTAAATCCCGCTCGAAGGGATCGAGCTCCATTCTACCCAAATCTAGACGTGCCAGCATGCGCAGACCCTGATCGACATTCTCGACATTCCCCCATAGGCCCTGCAGCTTGGTTGCGATCTCCGCGGGCACACCATACTCGTCCAGGGCATAGAGACCCGCTGGCATGAACAGTGACTCCGCTTGTGCTGCCAGAAGACTATAGTCGCCTGGGCTCACGCCCTTGTAACGAACCAAGACATCGGCCTGAACCCTGCTGACAGCCATTAGCTGTCGGCCAAACGTATATCCCACGTAATTGCGTAGGAAAGACAAAGCCTCCTCGACCGCATCGCTGACCGAGGTGCCGAAGAATCTGTTCGATACACGATCATTGATATACGCACGGAAACTGTCCGCAGACATCAACTGGGTCAGCACGGCGTGAAGCTGATCGCCGCCGAAGATGCCGTGCCTGCGCAATGAATTCCCGTGGTCGACATGGTCGAAGATCAGATCGCACACCGCGCGCAACTGGTGCGCCTTCGGGACACCCCGCCACTGCAGCGCGCTCGGCGATTGATCGAACTTCGCAACCACCGCGTTAAACAGTTCGTTTTGCGATTCCACCGGAATATAGCGGTTCGATCTGATCGTCGCCTCGCTCAACATCGATCCTTCGAAGACTGCCGTAATCCGCTCCTTCGACGCTGGCGTGAGACTCGTCGCAGGTAAATCCAACAGCAGCGAAAGCGGAGTCTGGGCGTCCTGCCGATCCACGGGGAGATCGACCCTGTGTTCACCTTCCGGGACAGCCTCTTCTAGGACGTAGACCTTGCCGATGAAATACCGGTTCATGCGACCTGCCCTGCCGGCGATGTTCCGGAACGTAAAATCGTCGATCGTGGTGTTGTTCAGCCGTCGATCAAATATGACCACGTTCTCAGCAACCGTGTTCACACCCTCGATGATGGTGGACGTGCACACCAAGAATTGAATTCGACGCTCTTCGAATGCGCGCACCATATATTGCTGGATGGCTCGTGGGACGTTGCCGTGGTGGATCCCCACTCCTCTTTTCAGCGCCTGGATGACCTCCCACTCCGAAGGGTAATGCTTCTCCAGCCATGCCACCGCATCCTTGGTTGCATCGCAGTTAGGCAATGCGCATCGCTCGTAAATGGTGCTTGCTGTGACCCGCGCACTTCGCGGAGATTGGCAATAAACGAGCGTCGGGGTCTTCAGCTCATTACATAGCTCGACTAGTTTATCGGCACGCTCATCCCCTCGATATTTGAGGTTATAGTATGTTATGTCGAGCGCCACAGTCGAAAAGGCGGACGGCATGAAGACATGCTTATACTCGGAGGCGAGCCCCTGTACTGAAGCGATATTCGGCCCGATAAGATAGAACTGCGCGCCCTGCTCTGCCAGACGATGGAAGCAAATATTCAGGTCGATCGCGCGCTCGTTGTTTTCACCTCGGAGATCGAGCTTATAGAACTCGTCGATCACGAAAAAGTCGACCTCGTTCAAATCCCGACGGGCAAGAGCGCGTTCCTGCGTGAGCACATAGACAGTGGGCCGACCGTCGTCCAAGCGCTCTTGGCTGGGATGCGTGATGATGTCATGACTCGCACCCAACGACGAGACAATCCTTCGGCGCGTCTCGTCGATCAGTGCGATAGTCGGGACGACGACGACCGAGCGCTTATGCATCTTAGTGGCCAACACCGCGTCAACGACTAAGCTCTTTCCCACGCTCGTCGGCGCACTGAGCACGACGTTTCGTCCCTTCAACAGCTCCTGATAAACGGAGAGCTGCAGGCTATGAAAGAACCTGTCTTCACCGACACCTGTCACGCGATGCGCTTCGAGGAGCATCTGATCCTCGAGCGACAGATACCGGTCACGGTCTGCATATGGGAAGAGCCCTACCCCCCGGACTAGCGCATCGAGCAGCGTGTCGTAGCCGTCGGCAAGCTCGCTCCTCAAAGCCAGAAGGCGTATGACCAAATCACGCGCGGTCGCCACGGTGCTGTCACTGTTCGCGAGGCGCGTCACGTGCTGGAAAACAAAAAACTGATTATCCGCCAGCTTGACCGGATCCGCGATGCATTCACGAATGAAAGCGAGTTCCATTATCGGCTCCTGATATCCGTCTCGAAGTCGGTCGCCAGTGTTGCTGCGCATTCCACGGGGACGAGAAAGATCGATACCTCGACGTCCCTCAATTCTATCCCCATCCGGGCCTTGATCCGCTCGTACTCGCCGTGAACCTCGGCCTTGAGTTGCTCGACGTAGTCGTCGTCGAAGCCAGCCTTGAGCGTGGCGCTGTCGTACGCGACCAAGATCGGAAGTCGGACGACCTTCAGGAGATCCGCGGTCTTGGAGGTATGTGTCAGGAGCGCGTCCAGGCTATGAGCCCGCATATGATGGGGCTCCCGAAGCTGTATGATGATGTCCCGTTCGTCTTTTAGGACATCCCTGCCGAGCGCCGTCCGGAGTTCGGCCAGCACTTCATCGACGACCCGTAGATGTGAAGTTGCGGTGACGAGACTGGACCGCCCCAGCCAAATCTCGTCGCGCCCCTCCAATTGAAGAATATGGGCACTCGTTGCGCGCATCGTGCCAGCGATAGAGTAGAATATCCTGCAAGCGATCGGCTCGGCTTGGAAATGCACGCGCAGGATCGCGTGCAACATGAGGGCCGCCACGAGCTTGCTCATATCCACGCCGCCCCTGTTATCGATCTCCCTGAGCGCCTTTCCGGGCAACCGGTAGGCCGACAGATAATCGAAGCCGGCGAGGACGCTGGGCGGTAGCGCAACTTCCGGGAGCCACTCGCGCAGATGCTCGATCAATTCGTCTTTTCGCCATACGGTTCCGTCGTACTGAACGTCATATGCGTGGAGCTCTCGTCGAAGCGGCCCTTCGTTCAGGGCGGTCAACTCGGAGAAGAATGCCGTCAGGCGCGGCATCTGATAAACCTTCACGGTCGATACGGCCTCGCGCCGCAGACGTGCGATTTCGTCCTCCCACCAGCTAAGCCCGTCGAGGCGGCTCCACACTTTCTCGTCCGGTTCGTGCGATGGCGCGTCAGCCATGGTGCGAGTCTTTCCGACCAGGCGGTCATAGACTTTGTCGATAAGCTCCTTGGCAGGCGCGAGCCCGCGGCCAGAAGCTATAGTCAGGAGCACGTTTGTGTTGCGGATCATCAAAGCGTCCTCGTCCGCCTCGACTTCCCACAAAAGATTTTCAGCCCAGTCCTTTAGAGACCTGCCGCAGGCCGATCTCACGTCCTGGTATTTTGTCGAGAAACTGTTGATGAGTGCGGCGAGCGGGGCGTTGCCCTGACGGCTCGCCCGCGGCAGGCGGAAAGGCGCGAGCTTCGAATTTACCGATCTTGTCGTGACAAGACGAAACCAAGCCATTTCACCGTGCTTGTCGCAGAGAAGCGACTTTTCGCAGATGGAAGTCCGCTTGCGGGAATCGACCCGCGCAGTAAGCTCGGTCAGATTCCAATTCGTGTCACTCTCGGTCGTTTTGACCTGAATATACTCTATGACAGATCGTCCTGAATGCTGCCGCCGGACCACGATGTCATCGCCCGTCTCACACTCAACCTGCGAGATGGCCTGATCTTGAAGCATTTCGAGCACGACGCGCGCCGCGACGTGATCTTGAATACGAAACCCGCGGCGTGCCGAAATGGCCCCGGCGTCCGACGCCAAGCCAGCGCCCGTCACGAACGCGATCGCCCGCCGGATGTAGCTTCTCGAAACCGCCGACCAATAGGTATTACGTCAGCATCGGGTGTCCAACATATGCGACGGTTATTTACCCCCGCACGCCGCGGACAATAGTCAAGCCTCGACGGGAACGGCGGATCGAGCCAAGTGAAAGGCTGCAGTGACAATGAAGAGAGCAGCATCGCATGACCAAATGTTTTGGATCGCCTCCCTCAGGCGCTCCCCCAACACGCAGATAACATTCATAAAAGCTTTGGAGCAATTCCAAACCATACATCCAAATTGGAGCAGAAATTCTAAGGCCACGTTTTGAATCCGCGAGCGCGCGGCAGCTTCCGGGTATTGTCGCGATGGCAGTGAACGACCGGACCTAGGGCGCTAAGCCGCCTTGAGCGCTTCGTCGTGCGGCTCGTAAAGCGCCGCGATCATTCGCTCGATGATATCGTCTTCGGCTTTCGTTCGTGTTTCCTCGTCCTTCGAAGATAGCTCGCGGCGAATTGACTCCGCCGTTCCTGCGATGCTCGCGGTCAGTATCGCGCTCGCCAGAAACGGATGCATCGCTTCATCCAGGCCGCGTTGTGCGCGCCCGGCTGTCCTTGGGCGGCTACGCTCAAGCAGCGCCTGGATGCCGGACATCGGCACGAGCGTGATCGCGCCGACCTTGATCACCTCGATCTCACCCGCCTTGATCAGCGCATAGAACTTCGACCGGCCGATGCCGGTGACGCGACACGCGTCGGCGATCCTCAACGTGATCGGTGACAGATCGCCGTGCTGGCGATGCGGCGAATGACGCATGATGTCGTCCTTCATTTGTCTATCCCCATTTCTGGGGAATTGACGATGGGTAAGTCTTGCCCCGGCGCCGCGCTGGCGAGCATCCGGCCGACACGCTTCATGAACTCATCGTAGCGAAGGCGGCCGAGCCGGTTGGTCTCGGCATCGAACGCCGGCTGGTGGGCGGTGAGGGTAAGCTGGTAGCGGACGAACAGCCCGAGCGCCTCGGTGAGGAAATCGAGCTTCTGCTCCGTCCGGTCGGCGATCCGGTTCTGGCGGTCGAGCCGCGCGCCGAACCGCTGGTCCAGTTCATGGCCGGCACGGCGATCGAACCAGGCAGTCAGCGCATCGGTGAGGATCGCGGTCTTGGACGAGCCGGGCTGTGCGGCCATCGCATCGAGCTTCGCCGACAACTCATCGGGGAGATAGAATTGATGGCGGGTCTTGCTCGTCTGCATGAGATGCAGAGTCCGCGTTTCCTCGCTCGGAAAACAGTACCTCGCTGGTGCCCCCAGATACGTTTGTGGTGACTCTCAAACCCCGCCCATCTCCGGACCCGAGCGCTGGCGCCCGAACGTCCAGCTTATCGAACCAGCGCGGTCGATCCCCGAGACATGACGGCCGATCTGCTTCTCGAGCACCGGGCGCCACGGCACGAGCGTGAACTCCCTCGATTTCTCGATCACCGCATATCTCGCGGAACCGACCTGCACTGCCTTGCGATACGTGCCCTCGATCGCGCCGCCGCGATGCTCGACATAGCCAAGCCCCATTTCTTTCGAGAGCTGCCCGGCTACCTGCCGCAGCTCGCGTCGATGAAGCTCGGCCATCATGCCGGGGCGGAAGTTGATCAGGTTCCCGTCGCGCCACGCGAGATCCTGTTCGATCAGCCATTGCTGACGGAGTGCCATCGCCCGCCGTACCTGCGCGCCGAACCCACGCTCCAGCGTCTCCGGTTCCTTCGCCGCCTGCTGCTCGTCCAGCCAGGTCACGCCGTCGTGACGGACAAGCTGCGCTAGCGGGCGCTCGGCCAGCGTTTCGACCTCGACCGGCCGCGCGGCAGCCACGCTGCGCTCGTGCGCCAGCGCCCGGTCGAGATGATCGGGCGCGATCTTCCAGCTACCATCAGGCAACCGCTCGAGCTCCCCTCGGCTCCGCCGGATCGCTTCGAGCCGCCGCACATGCGCTTCGGCAAAGCGCCGGGTCGCGGTCGGATCGTGCCGGAGATGCCGTTCGATGCTGTAGATCCCGTCATTGGCCGCGGCGACCTCCACGATGACGCGGTCCGCTGGTCGGACCGCCGGAACGATCGGATCCACCTTCACGATCTCGGGATGGCTGAGCATCTCTGAAATCGATCGCTCACCGAGCTCGACATAGTGGCTGCGCCCATCGGTCGCCGCGACGATCATGTAGTGGTGATCGTTGTACTCATCGGAGAGCCCGCGCGCGACGACGCGACCGACCAGCGGCTTGCCCTCGGTTGGATCGTAGATCGCATAGTCCTGCGGCGATGTTTCAGGCGCCCGCAGTTTCATCTGCTCATGCATGGCGGCGATGATGTCGCCGCGCCGACCCATGGCGCGGAGCGTCTCCTCCAGATCGTCAGCGAGCCGGTAGCGTCCCTTCGCTTCTTCCGTCGCCAGCCCCATGCGCGCGAGCGTGCCGAGGCGCCCCGCGCGCAGGCTCTGCTCTATGCTGTCGCCATGCCAGGACGACACCAGCCCGTCGGCATCGCGCGCGAGCAACAGCTTGCGGTCGATGTTCGTGAACCGCTCCTGCGTGATCTCGCGCTTGCGCGCCTCGAAGATCTCGCGATCGCTGCGCGGCCCCAGGTCGAGGTTGACCAACTCGGTGGCGCGCCCGGCGAGGCCCCGGCTGATATACTCGCGGGCGATGATCAGATCCTTGCCGCGATCGTCCATGCCGCGCACCAGGACATGGCTGTGCGGATGGCCTGTGTTGAAGTGGTCGACAGCGATCCAATCGAGCTTGGTGCCGAGGTCCTGTTCGACCTGGGCCATCCAGCGCCGCACCAGCGGCTTCAGGTCCTCATATTCCGCGCCATCCTCGGGTGCGACAATGAAGCGGAACTGGTGCCGATCGCCGGCACCGCGTTCGAGGAATTCCTTGCCGTCCGCGACATCGCTGGTCGGCCCATACAGCGTGCCGCGCTCGCCCTCTCGCGTGGTGCCGTCGCGTTGCAGGTAGCGAAGGTGCGCGACGGCCGCCTTGGCACCCTTGCCGGCGAGCTTCACGAAGCGCGCCTTGACGACCACGCGGCGCGCCCGGAATCCGGTGAAGCGATCCGACGATCCGAGCAGCCGTCCAATGGCCGAGCCGCGACCAATGCGGCTGCCGTCGAAGCGCCGCGCCCGGGCGACCGAAGATCGCTGCGCGCCGCCGGCCAGATTGGCGGCCCTGCGGACCTGTTGCGCGAACGGGCGATCCTTGCCGATCACCCCCAACCAAAGCTCTAAATCATTCTCGGCCATGACGCTTCCTCGCGGTCAAAAGCGTCAGATGAGGGAGCGCCAGAACGACCCTTCAAGGGCCTCCAATCGACAACCTCGGAGAGGCCGCAGAAATGCTGGTGTTTCGAAGGATCACCCCAACAATTGGAGGCATGGCCTTGGACATGCCTCCATAGAAAACGACGTGCAGACGCCACTTCCGGGGCCTCGTGGAGGCACCGCTTTTATCTTGCCTTACCCTTCCTCCCTCTCCTGCGCCCCTTATCGCCTCCTGCCACCCGCGCGCCGAACCGATGGCGAGCATGAAAAAAGCCGGGAAGCGATGCCCCGGGGACATCGCTTCCCGGCTCCGGCACTCACCAGATCAACGCGCCATCGCGAACGCCTGCCGCGCTGCCTCGGCGCTGAGGAACTGACGCTTTCCGGTCATTCCATGCGCCCGGCCATCGCCATCGACGATGCACGTAGCGGCGAACCAGTGACCATCGATCCGTCCGCAGATCGCCACCCGATCCAGCTCGAAATCGTCGCTGTCGGCACTCTCATAGGTACCGACCCAGCGCTCCTGGACCCGCGCATCCCAATGCAGATCGCATTCCTCGGCGGCCAGAAATCGCTGCGCCAGCCCCTCGGCAGCGCCGCGACCAAACTCCAGCTCCAGCCCCGCGACCAATGCCGCCATCACGCGATCTGACGTGTACGAAACTGCCTGAATGTTGCTCATCGAAGCCTCCTGTCGTGCATGTCTTCCTCATCGAAGACCTGCTCTCGACGGCGGCTGCCGGCGTGGCTGTCAGGGCTGCCGGAGCGCAGCGCAGGCACCGCGAAGCGGCGGCGGAGGAGCCGATTTTGTTGCGCCGAAAACAGAAGACTCGCGTGCGCAGCACGCTCCGGTCCGCAGCAAAATTGGAGGTGCCGCCGGCCTTGCACAGGCGCGCCGGCAGCCGCCATGCTCGGAAGAGCCGAGACAAGCCCATCCCACACTAGCGGTTCAGCGGTTGATCTTGCGATCAGGAAGTCAGCTATTGGGTGGTTAGCCGTCGTCCGGGGCGTCGGCTGATTGGCTCAAGAGGTGTGGATTTTCTCCACTCACGTCCGCCCGGCCCGAGTATTTCCGCCACGTCCGCTCCTGACGCCGCTGCATGAGCAGAACATGTCGGTTTGGACTTCGCCGACGCAGCCTACCGCCGCGATGTCGCGCCTTTCCACATGATGGCCTTCCAACCGAGACACTGCGGTAGCCCAACTGCTCGGGGCCATAAATACGCGCAGAAGCCGATCATCCTGCGCCAGTTCCGCAGCCTGCTCGAGACTCGCCACCTCCAAGGAATTCCTCTCATGCCGCACGTGCGTGCGCGCGCCCGCGACCGTCGGATCGATGCATCCTCCCTGCATGATCAGCAGGGCCAGAAAGACGGTACCCTGGGGCAAGCGACCGTTACGCATTCGAACAGCATACACGAGCTTTCAACGTCCGCTATGGGGGTTAGCAGCCGTTGATACCCGCGCCGGCCGGGCCGGCGCGGGATCCTGCTGTCACCGTGACCAGATCAGATTGTGCGCGCCGTTCTCGCCCTCGCTGAGGGTGGCGTAGATCGGCGCGGGCAGCGAAGGGTCGTCGAGCTTGACCGAGACATAGGGCCGATCCTCGCGCGAGCTCTTGCTCCAGCCGGCACCGAACTCGACGCCGGTCGAGGTGGTAACGCGGTAGTCGGGTGCCTTGTCGTGGTCCTTCTGCGCCGGCTTGATCGTCGCCTTGGCATTGAGAGTCAGGGTCCGGATCGTGCCGGTGAAGACGCCGTTGTCGTCGCGGGTGAAGCTGCCGATGGTAGCCATGATCATTCTCCTTGGTCCTCGAAGCCGCGTTAGTGCGGCCTCGATGGCGTCGAAGCGGCGACACGCCGGACCGCCTGCATCCGCAGGACCGCAGCGATAGCGACGGACGCGCCCGGCGGGCTTTCTTGCCTCGCGAGGAAGGCCCGGGGCACACCGGGCCGGGGAAGAAAGTTCGCTCGGGCGCGTTGCGGGCAAGGGCCGGTGTGGTGCCAGACCGCCATCATCAGGAAGGCCGCGTGCGGCTTCGGACAAGAGAGCATTTGCCTACACAGCGACGCTCGCCACACCATTTCCCAGTCGGACTCAGGCCGCGGCGCTGCGCTCCAATGCGGCGAGGCGCTCTTCGCAGATGACCTGAACGACACGCCCCAGCTCCTCGACGCGCTCGCCGAGCCAGGCAAGTTCCTCGGCGCTGATGCGATAGTGCTTGGAGTAGCGGGCCTTCACGTAGGCTTCCTTGAGCTTCTCGAACCGTGCCCGGTCGATGCGACTGTCGCGCGGCCAGGCATCGATCAGGCGAGGATCGATCCGCTCGGCCTGGGTGCGCAGAAAGCCCAGATTGTGCACGTGCGGGGTGTAGAAGGTGCAGACCAGCAGCACGCAATGGTAGAGCCGTTCGGTGGTTTGATGCAGCAGAAATGCGGCATCGTTCGTCTCGCCTTCCGACAAGTAAAACTGGTACCCCTTGAGTCCGCTCAGTGCTTTCGGAAGCCATTCCTGAAAATACTCTCGCGCCATGGCGAGCGCCTGCCCGGGCGTTTTCGGTTTGGGCTGGTGAAACTCGGTTTCCTCGCTCTGGTACAGCGCGATGCCGTCGCGGGCGATGTCCATGAAGAAATAGCGTCCGTGCGCCAGCCCGTCGTTCACCTCGGCCCAGGTGTGGACGATGAAATTGACCGGGGTGCGTAGGGTCCTGGTGATCGCAAGCTCGCGATTGAGGCGGTCCTCCGCGCTGGACCAGAACTCCACCCGGTCGGTGAGCTTATCGTGGTTGACGACGATCAGCAGGTCGAAGTCCGACTGGTAGCCCTTGGCGGTGTGCGGCTCGTCGATCCAGCCGCCCCTCGCATAGCTGCCATAGAGGATCACCTTGAGGATGCGGGCCTGCTTCTTCCAGTCGGACGTGGCAATGGCGGTCGCCTCGCCGAACTCCTCGAACAGAATCTGGACGACGCGTTCCAGCTCGCGCTGCTTGGCAGGCGGCAGATGATCGAGGCCGGTCTTCATGGTTGTAGACTCGCCGTTCGGGCGGAAAATGCCAAGGGCATATCTGGCGGCGGCGGGCTCAGGGCCCGCCGCCGCCGTCCGTACACCTGAGAAGATGCAGTATCGCATCAGCAAGGTGGCGCTCGACCGCGTCGATGCCGATGTCGAGTGCGTGCGCGACCTGGAGATAATCGAGATCGCGGAAGCAGTGCCGTTCGAACACGGCGCGCGGCAGATCGTCCATCGTCGCCAGTGCCGCCTCGATGCGGCGCAGCAGCTCGGGAAGCGGGCGTTCGTCGTTCATCGCGCGGCTCCTTCGTGACAGGAAACCGGCGGCGGCAACGCCGCCGCCGGCCCCCAAGGGAGGCTCAAGCAGCCTCGCAAACCGGTCTGCCCCGGGGGGCCGCTTCCGGGTCCGCATCGGAGTCGGCAGGTTCGGTGTCGGGGTCCGCCTCCGGAGCAGGCGCCAGCAGCGGAGCGATCACGGCGGAGCGATCCGCCGCGGCGATGCCGCCGCGCGGCGTGTAGCCGCTTGCCGGAAAGCGCATCCAGCACGGTACCCAGCCCTCGGCCTTGGTCCGGCCCCTGCTGCCGGTAAGGCAGTCACGAATGACCGACTTGAGGACCTTGCCGGTCTCCTTCGCGTTGCCCGCCGCGACCTGCCGATCGGCGACTTCCTCGAGCATGGCGAGCAGCACCTCGCGGTCGCGGATCAGGTCGAAGAACGCGTCGTCGGCGTGCCAGATCAGCGCCATGTCCCCGCCGAGATGGTGGCCGAGCAGATCGACGATGCTGCTGCGCGCATGGAGCGTCTCGCCCATGACGATGGCGAGGATGTCGAGCACCTGCGCGTCGTCGAGGCGAGTCAGCCGGACAAACAGGGTGGCGAGGCCCTCCCCTTCGCCGCCGGTCACGGTCAGGGTCTCGGGATCGTAGCCGAGCAAAGCGAGCATCTCGCGGCGCCTCGCGTCGAACTTCGCCTCGGAAACCGAAAGCTCGACGCTCTCCCGCACCGCTTCAGGCGCGCGCTGGTCCTCGATCCTCACCGACCAGAGCGGCGACCCGCTGATCATTTGCGCGACCGCGACGCGCAGCGCGACGCCGGGCGCGTTCGCCAGCCGCGCACGCACCGCCGCGTGGCGATGCAGGTCGATATAGTCGTTGCCAGCACTGGTCACCTCGGGGCGGACCGGCTTGTCGGCGTCCTCGCCCCTTGCCAGCTTCCTCGCCTCCTTGCGGCTGAGATAGCCCTCGTGGAAGGCGACATCGCCGCGATGGCCGATGGCGACGAAGACCTTGCCGCCCTTCCTCCTCGGGCAGCGCTCATGCTCCCAGCCATGGAAGTACTGGCCGGGCTCAAGCGTCACGACGTCGCTCCACCCGGCCTCGCGATACGCGGCGATCCGCGCCTCTATCGCGGCATTCTGGGCGATCCAGAATTGCTCGGCGCTGCCGAACCAGCTCTCCTCACCGAACAGGTCGGCGACGATCTCACCCTGGTATGCGGCAAGGTCAAATAGAGCGACCTTGGTCGATATCGACGCCCCGCCGAACAGCCACGCCTTGAGCGCCTGACCGACCGGCGCGCGGGCGTCGGCATCATCGAGCAGCGCCAGCCATTCGCGCTGCCGCGCCGTCGAGGCGAGAGTCAGATGCTGCACGGTGACAGCGTCCACATCCCCCTTGCGGTAGAGATTGCGGATACGCGGCAGCAGATTGCCAAGCGCCAGCGTGCGCTTCACCTGCACGTCGGTGAGCCCGAACAGGATGGCGATATGCTCGGGCTTGCGGCCTTCGCGGACCAGCCGCGTGAAGGTGTCCCAGCGCGTGACCTCGTCGGGGTCCAGCCGCGCGACATTCTCGATCAGCGAGGCCTCCAGCGCCGCCGCGTCGTCGCCCGCGTCCATCACCGCGCAGGGCAGCGCATCGATCTCGCCGCCCTCCTCCGCCACCGCGAGCGCCGCATGGTAGCGGCGCTTGCCCGCGACGATCTCGAAGCTTTCCGGGGCATCTCCGTCCTCAGGCGCCGGACAGGGCCTTGCCCGCACGATCAGCGGCACCAGCACCCCGCGCGCGCGTACCGACGGCAGGATGTTGGTCAGGTCGGGTGCCTTTCTACCCCCGCGCATGTTGGCGGGTGAGACGCTCAGCTTGGCGATTTCGATGTGCCTGAGTTCCATGGTCCTTTCTCCTCTTCACTCCGCACCGGACCCCCGGAAGCGGGGTGGGCGGCACCAGCGAACGGAGAGGCCCGCCGTCGAGCGGGCCCGGCACCTGACAAGGCCGCAGCGCAGCGAAGGAGCCGGGCGCAGCCGGGCTTGCCGGGGCCGCGGGCGGGCCTAGGAGGGAGCGCCGCCCGCACCCGCGACCGGGAGGCCCACCAACACGCCGCCGCGCCAGCGGCGACCGCAGCCAACCGGCGGCAACGCCGCCAAAGCAAGGGCTGGCCTGCCGGCAGCGCGGACGGGTCAGCGGCGTCGAACCGGGCTTCGAGCGCCGGGCGGCAATTGTCGTCCGCGCCGAAACCGGGCGCGCCGCCCGTCCGCGGCGCCGGAGTGCCGCGGGGCTACTATCAGGCGCCGCACCCTGTCCGCTGCGCAGCACGCGACAGTGTGCGTCCTCAGCCCCGCTCCATTTCAGGGGGCATTGCGGGGGCTCACGCCTCTGCAGAAGGGGTCGGCCGAGACATCGGCTCGGCCGCAGGGGAACGCTTTCCCCTTCCAAACGAAGTCGGAGACGTTGACGCGTGGCAGCCACCTAGATCATCTCCCGTGGGCCGGTTGCCGACAGCAGGTCTTGCCCTGCGATCCCCAGGAAAGCTGACCTACCCGTGTTCATCCCGCTGCGCCGCGAAGGCCCAGATGCGGACGTTCAAATGGCGATGCGCGGTTCGCTTGATAGCGCCATCAACACGGAAATTGCTGTCGCGGACCTATTCAAGGTTTTCCGATGCTAATGTCGCAAAGGGGAGGTCGAACGAGAAGCAAGCGCCGCCGCCCGCGTCATTGTCGAGTAACAGCTGGCCGCCCATCGTTTCGATCGCGGAGCGGCAGATCTGCAGCCCCATGCCGATTCCCGTAGCCTTGGTCGTGAAGAACGGCTCGAACAGCCGTTCCATATTCTCCGCGGGGATGCCAGGACCGGTATCGCGTACGCGCACGCGAACTGCTGCGCCATCCTCGACAACCTCGATCGCGATCCGCCGCACGCCCTGCTGGCCTCGCATCGCATCGGCGGCGTTGCTCACCAGATTGACGAGAACCTGCTGCAGCTCGACGGGTTCTCCCAGGATCAATGGCAGCTTCTCGGAACTCGAAATCTGAAGCTCGGCGCCTGCGCTGGCCAAGTCATGTGCGAGCAGGTCCCGCGTCTCTTCCGCCAGTTCTACAAGATCGATCGGCTGGACCGCGCGCCGCCCGGCGACGATGTTGTCGCGCGTTCGCTCGACGATGCCGGCGACGCGCTGCGCCGCGCGATCGACTCGATGCAGGATGCTCGCGACCTTCTCGAAATCCGGGCTCTCCCGCTGCGCGAGCCGGAGCCCGGTCCGGGTATCGATCAATATTGACGCGATTGGCTGGTTGAGCTCGTGCGCGATCGAGGCCGACAACGCACCGACCGTAGCGACGCGGTTGGCGCGCGCCAGCTCGGATTGCGCCGCCCGCCGCATCTCCTCGATACGCTCCTGGTCCGAAAGGTCGACCTGGCTCCAGAGGTGCAGCCCGTCGGGCAGCCGGGTGACGCTGTAATAGACCGGCACGCGCCTGCCGCTCTTCCCGATCAGCACCGCCCGGCCGTCGATGTGATCGACGTCATCAGAATACATTTCCAACTGCCGGAGAAGCAGTTCGGTGCCGTCCTCGGCGAGTTCCGCGGGCGGTTGAGCGACCAGCTCGGCGACATCTCGATATCCGAGCAGCCTGGCCATCGCCGCGTTGACCCGAACCGTTCGGACTGCGCCAAGCGTGTCCGCCAGCGCCTCCGGATGCCGCGCCATATAGTCTCGAAGGTTGGCGACCCCGTCCGCCTTCAGTGCATCGATCCGCCGTTCGGCGGCGCTGAAATCGACCTCGGCGAAGGTCATGTTGCTGACGTCGAACAGGCCGGCATAACGCCGTTCGGTGCGCATCAGCTCGGAGGTACGCTCCAGCACGCGCTGCTCAAGTGTCTCGTTGAGCTCCTGGACCTTCTGGTGCGCGGTCACCTCGTCATGGATGTCCGACACGCCACCATAATAGCGGATCTCGTCCGCGCCTTCGGCGATTGGGACCGGGCGCCCGACGAGCGACATCCAGCGATAGCTACCGTCGGCGTGGCGCAACCGGAAGGTGGCACGCAGTTCCTCCCCGGCCGAGAAGGAGCGTTCGAGGTTCGCGAGATAGCCGGCCCGGTCGTCGGGATGGAAGTCCTCGATCCAATCCTGGCTCTCGATGACGGCGCGCAAGTCTCGGCCGGTCACCTCGGTGAAGCGCTCGTTGTAGAAGTCGACCTTCGCGTGGCGGCTCGCGCGGAACAGGATCTGCGGGACCGAGTTGGTGAAATTGACGAGCTCCCGCCGGCTCGCCTCGAGCTCGGCGCGCAGGCCTTGAAGCTGCTCCTTCGCCATTACCTCGTCATGGACATCGGAGAGCCCGCCGAACCGCTCGACCTGTCCGGTCAGCGGTGAATAGGCCGGACGGTCGTAGATCTGCATCCAACGATACGCCCCGTCCGTCTGCCGCACACGCACCTTCAGGTCAGTGACGGTTTGGGTAGCCACCGCCGTCGAAACCGTCTCGTTAAGCGCGGGCACGTCGTCTGGATGGACGACTTCGTTATAGCGCTGCCCCACCAGCACCGACCAGCGATCCAGCCCGGTCACCGTAGTCCAGCTCTGGTTGAGATATTCGATCTCGCCCTGCGGATTGGAGCGCCAGAGCACGAACGGCACCGAGTTTGCGAAGAGCTCGACTTCGGATCGGCTGCGCTCGAGATCGCGCTTGGTGGCCTCCAGCCGCTTGCGGCTGACCAGCAACGCGGCGGTGACGCCGATCGCGATGCAGGCGAACAGGCAGCGAAGCGCACTTGCCGGCGCGGGTTGGTCGAGATGGACGATAAGCCAGGCGGCGATCGCCAACGCGACGCATAGTTGCGCGGCCCGGACGACAGCCTTGGCGTCCGCGGCGAACGAAACCAGGACGAGCACGGCGAGATACAGGATCGATATCGCAAAATCATATTCCGCGACACTGTCGATCCAGAACACCAAGGCCGCCAGAAGCGCGGCGCTGCTCACGATGAGGATACGCTTCGGTCGCTCGCTCTTGCCCCACTGCATCTTCGATCCAACGCCCCCGACCGATCACGCCCGGTGAAGCGCATAGCGTATCCGCCCCGGCGCGTCGCGGGGATCGTGCCGCCGATGCGCAGCGCTTGCGGCCTGGTCGCTGGGCGACCCTAGGGAGCTAGCGGCGGTCCCGCGCGAGGCAGGCGCGCAGATCGACGTCGAGCGCGTGTCGGCGTATTATCATGGGTGTCCAGCCGTTCGCTCAGGTTCGCCCCGTGACAGTTGGTGCGTGCGTCGGCGGGGTGCGGCTGCCGCCTTGGCTCGCCCATCGTCAGTCGATGCGCGACACGGCGATCGGGTCGCTGGCGGGGAAACTTTCCTCGAGCGCGACCTCGAGCCGTTCGTCGTCATGCCGCCGTTCGCTCGGGCGCTCACCGGCCTTGGCGACCGGGCGAACCGGCACGACGCGAGGGCGTCCCGCATGGCGGGCGTAGAAGCGCATCATTGGCTCTCCTTCCCCTCCTCGAGCATCTGGTAGGCGTCCATCACGCGGGTCGAATAGACCAGCGCCGCGCCGGCGTTGAGCGCCACCGCGACGCCGAGCGCCTCGGCGATCTCGCCCTGGCTGGCGCCATGGTCGCGCGCGGCCTTGGTATGGACGGTGATGCAGCCGTCGCAGCGCAGGGTCACTGCCGCAGCAAGTGCGATCAGCTCGCGGGTCTTGGCGTCGAGATGTCCGGTCTTTGCCCCCGCACCGCTGAGCGTCGCATAGCCGCGCGTAGTGTCGGGGGTGAGCTTGCCGATCCCGCCGACGCCGGCGAGGACCTGTTCGCGATAGTTGTTCCAGTCAATCATGTGCATGGATCGGCTCCCTTGTTGGCCGGTGCCACCCTGCCCCGCCGCACACGTGCAGCCCATTGAACGCAGGATGCAGCGCCCCGCTACCTTGGTCGGGGTCGCCCCCTTCGGCAGTCGTCCTGGAAGACCGGCCAACCGGGCCTAGAAGCTGAACCGCGTTCCGACGCGCACGGTCCGGGGCTCGACGACGCGGCTCAGCCGGCCCTCGACCGGGCCGTCGCGATCGACGCCGGGAAGATAGGATTCGTAGAGATAGGCGATGTCCTTGTCGCGGCTGTCGAACAGGTTGAGCACCTCGCCAAAGAGCTGCACGCGACCGCGCTTCCAGGCGGCACGGGCGTTGACCACGGTGCTGCCCTTGTCGCGCACGCTGTCGTCCTCGATCAACGGATAGGGGCCGAGATGGCGCAGGCGGACGCTGCCCTCCCACGCCCCTGCCGTCACCGCGGCGCCGAGCGACGCGGCATCCTCGAACGCGTTGGGGATGCGATCGCCATTGTCGTAGCGCGCATGGCTGGCGGTGTAGCTGCCGTCGAGCGCAAGCCACGATGCCGGGCGCCAGAAGCCTACCAGCTCATAGCCGTGCCGTCGGCTGGCGCCGGTGGGCTCGACCGAGTTCGAATCGCCGACGAAGCGCAGCTCGCTGCCGATATCGAGCCACCAATAGGTTGCGGTGAGGCTCAGCTGCCCGCGCTGCAGCCGGGCGCCGACTTCCTTGCCGTTACCGCGCACGAGCAGCGGCACCGCCGCCTCGCGGTTCACGACGCCGCGCACATCGTTGGAGTGGAAGCCGCGGCCCCAATTGCCATAGAGTTCGAGCCAACCGGCCGGGGCATAGGCGATCGCCGCCTTGGGCGAGGCGAGGAAGCGGTGCCCGTCGCCGGTGCCCAGCGCCTCCGCCTCTTCATCGCGCGCGCGGACGCCGAAGCCGTAATAGTCGCCGCGGATCCCGCCGACCAAGCGAAGCCCGGCGAGCGGCTGCCAGCGCGCCTCGCCGAACAGGGCGGCCGTGCTTTCGTGCAGGCGATAGCGCCCGAGCGACGCGACGAAGCCGCGCGCAGCGGTGCGGTTTACGCCGACATCGCCGACCTGATCGTGGCGCGCCTCGCCGCCGATCGTCATTTCGAGCTGCGGGGACAGCCGCCAGGCGCGCTCCCCGCTGCCGCCGATCGTCCAGCGGCGATCGAACTGCTCGATCTGGGCGCTGGCGCCGTCGGGATCGGCATAGGTGGGGTTGGAGAACATCCGCCAGTCGTAGAACTGGCCGTAGAGATTGGCGCGCCACTCTGCCCCCTCGGCAGCGACATCGCCGACCAGCCGCGTGGTCCGTCCGCGCGCGCTCGGATCGGGCGAGCAGAAGACGTCCGGGCACGCCGCCGATCCGATCGCGCGCTCGGGGATCTGCTCGGTCGGGCGCCAGGTAGCGTGATAGGCGTGGAGCGTCACCGCCCAGTCGGTGCTGCCCGAGGACACGCGATATTTGGCGAAGCCGGCGAGGTCGCGCAGCCGCTCGGGCTGCTGCCAGGGCCCGTCATAGCCCTTGGCCTCGCCGACCAGGGTGAGGGCACCGCCGCCCACGTCTTCGAGCGTGCCGCCGGCCGCGAGCCGCCGCCAGCCATAGGAACCCAGCTCGGCCGAGGCCCAGGGCCGGTCATAGCCCTGGATCGTGGTGAGATAGGCCGCACCCGCCAGCGCGAAGTCGCCGCCATCGGCGCGATACGGCCCTTTGCGGAAGTCCTCTCGCGCGACGATCTCCGGGATCAGGCCGTTGAGATCGAGATAGCCCTGGCCATGGCCGTGGCTGCGCAGGTTCATCTGCACGCCGTCCACATAGGCAGTGAAGTCCGAGCCATGGTCGAGATTGAACCCGCGCAGGAAATACTGGTTGGCCTTGCCGCTGCCCGAATGCTGCGCGGCGATCATGCCGGGCACCGCCTCGAGCAGTTCGGCGACGCGCAGCAGCGGGCGAACGAGCAGGTCGCCGCCGCCGACCGAGCCTTCGCTCGCCGCCTCGGCGACGCCGATCTTGGCCTCGCCGCGGCCGAACACGACGATTTCGTCGGACTCGCGCGTATCGACCTCGGCGGCGGGCAGACGTTCATCGCCGTCGTCGGGATGGGCGGCTGCATGGCCGCAGGCGAGGACGCCGGCGAGGCCGAGCGCCGCGAGGCGGGTTCCGTGACACATGATGCTATGCTTTCGCAGCCAGCGCAGCCGGGCGACGTTCGACCGCGCGGAAGAGGAGGAAGGACAGCGCCCAGGCCGCGGCGAACACGCCGATGATCGCGAAGCCGAGCGCGTTGAAATTATCGTTGAGCGCCACTGCCCAGCGCGCCGCCGGCCCCTCGAGCCCCAGCCGCCGCACCGCCAGCGCGGCGATCTCGACCCCGCCGATGAACAGCGCCACCGCGATCGACATCAGCGTGATCGTCATGTTGTAGTAGAGCTTGCGCAGCGGCTTGACGAACGCCCAGCGATAGGCGCCGACCATCATCACGCCGTCGGTGGTGTCGAGCAGCGACATGCCCGCCGCGAACAGCACCGGGAACACCAACGCCGCCTCGATCGGCACGCCCTGCCCCGCCTGCGTCACGGAAAGGCCGAACAGCGTGACTTCGGTCGCAGTGTCGAAGCTCAGCCCGAACAGGAAGCCGAGCGGGGCCATGTGCCACGCGCGGCCGATATAGCCGAACAGCGGCCGGAACAGCCGCGACAACGGCCCGCGCCCGGCGAACATCAAGTCGAGCGCGCCATCGTCGATTGCCTCGCCCGCGCGCACCCGCCGCAGCGTGCGCAGGATGGTCAGCAGGATCATCAGGTTCATCCCCGCCACCACCAGCAGGAACAGCGCCGAGACGCAGGTGCTGAAGGTGCCGCCGGCGTCGCGGAACGCCTCGAAACCCTGGAGGTTGGCGGCTGCGCCGATCACCGCGACGGTGACCAGGATCACCACCGCCGAATGGCCGATCGCGAACCAGAAGCCGACCGCGACCGGCTGCTGGCGCTCCTGGAGGAGTTTGCGGGTGACATTGTCGATCGCGGCGATGTGATCGGCATCGACGGCGTGGCGCAGTCCGAGGCCATATATCAGCAGCGCGACGCCGAGCAGCGCGGGCTTGCCGTGGAACAGCGCCAGCGCCCAGGCCCAGCCGCCGAGGTTCAGGACCGCAAGCACCGCATAGACGAAGGCGAGGTTGCGCCGAAAACCGGGATCGGCGGGCAGCAGCGCGAGCAGGCGCGCGATCATGCCGCCGCCTCGCTCGCCAGCGCTGCGAGCAGGCTGCGCATCGTTGCGAGCATCGGCGCGGTACCGTCGCCGCCATGGCGCTCGACCAGCCAGGCGGGATCGTTATAGCCGATCCACACCGCGCCTTCGGCCTTCCAGACCAGCAGCTTGAGCGGCAGATCGATGCCGAGGCTCGGCTGCGCCTGCATCAGCGGCGTGCCCGCGCGCGGATTGCCGAAGATCAGGAGGGTGAGCGGGGCCAGCGGCAGCCCGACCTCCGCTGCGGCGGAGGCATGGTCGATGCGGGCGAGCGGCGCCAGGCCGCGTGCCGCGAGCGCCGCCTCGGCGCGGCCGAGCACCTCGGCGAAGCTGCCGCACGCCTGCCGCGTGACGAGTCCGGGCACGTTCATGCGATCGCCTCCGTGCGGGGGAAGAGCAAGGTGACGAGCAGCAGCGCGACCAGCGCGCCGGCGACCTCGCCAATCCAATAGGGCAGCGCCGAGCCGGCGCCGAGCGCGAGCGGTCCGGCAGCGACCAGCGCGCCGAGCACCACCGCGGGGTTGGCATAGGACGTGGTCGGAGTCGCCAACACGCCCGCGACCAGCCAGGCGCCGACCGCAAACGGGCCGGTGGTGGCGCGGCGGCTGCGCGCGCAGGCGAACACCACGAGCATCAGCCCGGCGCTGGCGACAAGCTCGTCCGCCACGCCGTGCCAGCCGAGCCCGCCGCTGCCGGTGGCGGCGACCTGCCACAGCCGCGCGGCGCCCCAGCCGCCGACCGCGCCGCCGACCAGCTGCGCCGCGACATAAGCGAGCGTGCAGACGCCGCCCCGCTCGCCGGCGAGCCATTGGACCCCGGTGATCAGCGGATTGAAATGTCCGCCCGAGACGCTGCCCAGCGCAACGATCAGCGACACCAGCGCGCCGGCGAGCACCAGCGCCATTACCGGCAGCACCAGCCCCGGCACGGCGGCGAACAGGCGCGCGGCCGCAATCCCCGCGCCGCTCGCCGCCAGCACCAGCAGCAGCGTGCCGACGCCTTCCGCGCCGGCGCGCCGCCACAGCGGCAGCGCCGGATCGGCTTCGTGGAAGCAGGTCCGCTGCACCGCGCGCGTCACGCCGCGTCCCGCTCCGCGAAGCGCGCCTCGACCTCGGCCATCTTCTCGGCGAGCTCGGTCGGCGTGAAGAAGCCCTTGGTGAAGCTGATATTGGCGAACGCGACGATCCAGCGCTCGTAATAAGGCAGCTTGCCGATCAGGCTCTCGCCGAGCGCCTCGACGCCCTTGCGCTTTTCCTCGGTGTTGATCAGCTTCTTGAAGTCGAGCACGTCGGCGAGCGCGTGGCAGCGCTTTTCCCAGGGCTCGAGCACATGCTCGACGCGCAGCACCGAGCCCGCTTCGAACCCGCCGATATCGTTGGGCAGGCGGCTGACGAAATCCTCGGTCGCCATCACGCGGCCTCCTTGTCCAAAGTGACGGGAATGACGCCGATCATCGCGTCGCGGGTGACCAGCGCGGCGAGCTGATCCTCAGACCAGCCGTCGGTCCCGTCCGGGCGGCGCGGCAGGACGAGGTAACGGACCACTGCGGTGGAATCGCTCACCCGGATCTCGACTTCGGCGGGGATGATCGTGCCGAACTCGGCGAGCACTTTGCGCGGCTCGATCACGGCGCGGGCGCGATAGGGCTTGAGCTTGTACCAGTCAGGCGGCAGCCCGAGCACCGGGCGCGGATAGCAGGAGCACAAAGTGCACACGATCAGGTTGTGCACCTCGGTCGTGTTCTCGAGCACGATCAGCTGGGTATCGTCGTAGAAGCTGATGCCGAGTTCCTCGCAGCCCTTGCGCCCGTCGGCGAGCAGCCGCGCCTTGAACGCCGGATCGGTCCAGGCCCGCGCCACCACCGCCGCGCCGAGCGCCGGGGTGCGGCTGTCGAGCACCTCGATCTGGTGGCGGATGTCGTTTGCGGTGAGGTAGCCCTTGTCGGTCAGGAGCTCGCGCACCGCGGTTTCCATCACCTCGTAATAGCCTGGCCTCCCTTCGGCCGTGATCGGCGCGTGGTCGAGGTGATCATGATCGTGGGCATGCGGTTCGCTCGCCATCATGCGCGCTCCAGCCAGGTTTCGTAGATTTCGACATGGAGTTCGTCGCGCGGCGAGCCGTCATAGCCGTGCCACAGCGCGGTCATCGGGATGGCGACGCGATAATAGTGCCGCCGGTTGCCGGCGTTGCGGCCATAACCCTCTTCCTCATTGTCGACGAGCGCGGGCTCGATCACCCGCTCGACGGTGCCGGGGCTGCCGCGCAGGTAGATCGGCACGCGGTAATGGCCGATCGGCGCGCGGGTGATCACGCGCACGCGCTCGCCGACGGTGAAGCGAGGGCGCTCGTCGAGTGCCGGCAGCACTTGTTGCAGTATCGAACCGGTCATCGCATTCGCTCCCTATGGTGTCGCACAGGAAGCTGCCGGAGCGGCGAAGGCGGGGCCATTCTACCCTGTCAGGCGGGACCCCATACCAGCGTGTGGCTCAGCCGGTGCCGACGACTGCAGCGACCCCGCCCAGCAGCGCCGCCGCATCGCCCGGGCCTGGCACGACGCGCTAGCGCAGCGCGCCCCTGACCAGCTCGAACACGTCGCCGCCGCGGCCCGAAAGCACCGCCTTGGCCGAATAGAGCGCGGTGCCGAACACCTGCTTGGCCTCGATCTTGGGCGGCAGCACCAGCTCGTAGCGATCGGTCACCACGTCGAGCAGCGCCGGGCCGGGCTCGGCGAGCCACTGGCGCACCGCGCCGTCCAGATCCGCGCTCTTCTCCACCCGCCGGCTCCAGAAGCCCATTGCCTGCGCCACTTGCGCGAAGTCCGGATTCTGCAGGTCGGTATAGGCGTCGAGCAGCCCCTCGACCTTCTGCTCGAGCTCGACAAAGCCGAGCGAGCTATTGTTGTAGATGCACACCTTGATCGGCAGCTTCTCCTGCACCGCGGTCATCAGGTCGCCGATGAGCATCGCGATGCCGCCATCGCCGGACAGTGAGATCACTTGGCGCTCGGGGAATGCCGCCTTGGCGCCGAGCGCCTGCGGCATCGCATTGGCCATGGTGCCATGGGTGAGCGAGATCACCGTGCGGTTGCGCCCCGTCGCCGGCACGTGGCGCAGCAGCCAGACCATCGGTGATCCGCCATCAGCGGTGAACACCGCATCGGGATCGGCGTGGCGGGCGACCGTCTCGGTGAGGAACTGCGGGTGGATCGCGCGGTCGTCTCGCTCGGGCAGGGCGTGCTTGCCCTGCGCCGCGAGCATATCGCGATGATGCTCCAGGCACTGGTCGAGGAACGCCCTATCGCTGCGCGGCGCGATCCGCGGCAGCAGCGCCTCGAGCGTCTCGCGCACGCCGCCGACAACTCCGATATCGATCGGATGGCGCCGGCCGAGATGGCTGCCGTCAATGTCGACCTGCACGATAGTTGCGTCCGAAGGATAGAATTGCCGCCAAGCGAAGTCGCAGCCGAGCAGCAGCAGCGTGTCGCATTCCATCAGCGCGTGATAGCCCGCTTCGCCACCGAACACCCCCGTCATGCCGACGACATAGGGATTGTCGTGCTCGAGAAAGTCCTTGGCGCGCGAGGTATGCGCGACCGGCGCCTGCAGCGCCGCGGCGAGCGCGACCACCTGGTCGTGCGCGTCGTGACAGCCCGAGCCGCCATAGATCGCGACCCGCTTGCCGGCGGAGAGCGCCGCGGCGATACGATCGAGCTCCGCCTCGCTCGGCACCACCCGCGGCTCGGCGCGGTGCACCGCGAAGGCGGGTTCGTCGGGCGCGGCGGCGGACGAGATGTCGGCCGGCACAATCAGCACCGCCACGCCCTTCTTGGCGAGCGCCGCCTGCGCCGCGATCGCGGTCTTGCGCCGCGCCTGTTCGGGGGTGCGGATCTCGTCGCAATACACGCTGCAGCTGGCGTAGACCGCTTTGAAGTCGACCTCCTGCGGGAAATCGAAGCCAAGTTCGTCGCGGACGATCTGGCTGGCGATCAGTACCACGGGTGCGCGGTTGCGATGGCTTTCGAACAGCCCGTTGATGAAGTGGAGGCTGCCCGGCCCGCAGGATCCGGCGCACGCCGCCAGTTCGCCGGTCAGCAGCGCGTCGGCGCCAGCCGCGAACCCGCCCGCTTCCTCGTGGCGGACATGCACCCAGCGGATGTCGCTGCGCCGGATCGCGTCGGTGACATGGTTGAGCGTATCGCCGGGCACGCCATAGCAGCGGCGCACCCCGGCCTGTTCGAGCGTTTCGACGATCACTTCGGCGACGGTATGGGCCATGAGATGCTCCTCGCTAGGGGGTGACGCACGCCTATCACCGCACCCCCGGGGACGGTCCCTATACGCTCGTAGGAGGGATCCGTGCCCTTGGACGCGATCGCACCGTCCAACCCATACGCGCAGATAGATTGAGCGGGTCGCTCCGCCGGACGAAAAGCCCTGCATAGGCTTGCAAATCGGAGAAGCGCGGTGGAACAGCTCGACGCGGCGCTCGGCGCTATCGACTTGGCGGCGCTCCGCCGGATCATGCGCTCGACCGGGCACGATCTGATGCAGCCGCTCCAGATCATTTCGCACGCATTGGAGCGGTTCGGCAACACGACCATTTCCGAACGCGACCGGATGTGGCTCGATGCCGCGCGCGTCCAGGTCGAACGAATCGCGGGCGGTCTCTCCGAGCTGGTCGAGCCCTCGCTGCCGCAGGAAGGCGCTGCACGAGGCTGTTTCAGCCTGTGTGCGTTGTTCGACGAGATCGAGGCCGACTGGAGCGCCGCCGCACGAGTTGCCGGCGTGCGGCTGCGCGTCGTCCGCAGCTCGGCGCTCGTGCGCAGCGAGCGTCGGCGGATCCGTTCGATCCTCGACAATCTGATCGGCAATGCGATCAAGTATCGCCGCTTGGGCAATGTCCTGCTTGGCTGCCGGCGTCGCAATGGCGGGCTCGCGATTGACGTGGTCGACGACGGTCCGGGCATCGCACCCGACCAGCAGCAGCGCATCTTCCGCGCCTTCTGCCAGATCAACCCGGAGCGCGAGGGGCTCGGCCTCGGCCTTGCGCTGGTGCGCGAGCATTGCATCGCGCTCGGGCACCGGGTCGAGCTTGCCTCGGTGCCCGAGCGCGGCTCGCGGTTCAGCCTGCTGCTCGATCGCTGAGCCGTTTTCGGACCGCGCCAGCGGCTGATCGGGCGCAGGTAGGGTGCGCCTGCTACCACCGTATGATATCCGCTATGGCGCGCGCCCGGTAGCTCCTGATCACCTTCTTCAGGAGCAACATCATGCACCCGCTCGCCCAGGAACTGATCGACGCTTATGGCGGTCTCGAACGCTGGCGCCGCTTCGACACGTTGAGCGCCCACCTTGTCCAGGGCGGTGCGCTCTGGGGGCTAAAGGGCCAGGCCGGCGTGCTCGACGACACCAACGTCACCGTCCATCTCAAGGAAGAATGGGCGTCGCACAGCCCGTTCGGCGCCGAGGGCCGGCGCTCGATCTTCACCCCCGGCCGCGTCGCGCTGCTCGCTGCGGACGGGACGACCGAAGCGGAACTGGCCGCCCCCCGCGACTCCTTCGCCGGACATCAGCTCGACACGCCGTGGAACGAACTCCAACTCGCCTATTTCGCCGGCTGCGCGATGTGGACCTATCTCACCTTGCCCTTCCTGCTCGCCGCGCCGGGCGTCGAGACCGAAGCCGCCGGCGAATGGCAGGAGCGCGGCGAGACCTGGCGGCGGCTGCATGTGCGCTTCCCCGCCGCGATCGCCACGCACAGCACCGAGCAGACGCTGTATGTCGGCGCCGACAGCCTGCTCCGCCGCCACGATTACGACGTCGAGATAGCCGGCAACACGCCCGGCGCACACTACATGACCGACCATGTCGAGGTCGAGGGGATCCGCTTCCCCACCCGCCGCCGCATCTTCCCGCGCCAGCCCGACGGCTCCGCATTGGACGCTCCATTGGTCGTCTCGATCGACCTCGACGACATCCGCCTCGGTTGAGCCCGGCCATGGTAACGCCCGAACAAGTCCCGCACCCGCGCGAGACGCAGATCTTCCCCAGGCTGTCGGCCGAGATGGTTACGCGGATGCTGCCCTATGGCGAGGTCCAGTATCCAGAGGCGGGCGCTTATCTCTTTCGTCGTAGCGAGCGTTCGGTCGCCTTCTTCGTCGTGCTCGACGGCGAGGTGGCGCTGCTCGACGAGGAAGGCGATGTGGTACGGGCGCCGCTGCGCAGCTACGGCCCGGGCGAGTTCACCGGCGAGCTCTACCTCTTCAACCATCGCGCCGTGCTGGTCTCGGCCCAGGCGGGTCCCGGCACCCGCGTGCTACGGATCGAGCGCGAGGCGTTCCGCAAGCTCGCCGCGTCCGAAGCCGATATCGGCGAGTTGTTGATGCGCGCCTTCATCCTGCGCCGGGTCGAGCTGATCGCCACCGGCTTTGGCGGCGTGACGCTGCTCGGCTCTGCGTACGACGCCGAAACCCACCGCATCCGCGCCTTCCTGATCCGCAACGGCTATCCCTATCGCCTGCTCGATCCGGACAGCGAGGAAGAGGCCGCCGCGCTGGTCGCCACCTTCGCGCTCGACGCCGCCGACCTCCCGGTGCTGCTCACCGGCGACGGCGCGATGCTGCGCAACCCGGGCAATGCCGATGTCGCCGACGCGCTAGGCCTCACCGAGCGCCGCGATCCCGATCGCGTATTCGACCTGATCGTGGTGGGCGCCGGCCCTTCCGGGCTGGCCGCCGCGGTCTATGCCGCCTCCGAGGGGCTCGACACGCTGGTGATCGAGGCTGATGCGCCGGGCGGCCAGGCGGGCACGAGCAGCCGGATCGAGAATTATCTCGGCTTCCCCACCGGCATCTCGGGCCAGGCGCTCGCCGGTCGCGCCCAGGTCCAGGCCCAGAAGTTCGGCGCGCAGCTCGCTATCTCACGCGGCGCAACGGGCATCGACTGCGGCACGCGCCCATTCGGAATCACGCTGGAGGGCGGCGAGCGCGTCGCCGGGCGCAGCGTGCTGATCGCCACCGGTGCGCGCTACCGCCGCTTGTCCGTGCCGGACTATGACCGGCTCGAAGGCTGCGGCATCTACTATGCGGCGACGCCGATGGAAGCGCAGCTGTGCATGGGCGAAGAGGCGGTGGTTGTCGGCGGCGGCAATTCCGCCGGCCAGGCGGCGGTGTTCCTCGCCCGCACCTGCAGCCATGTCCATGTGCTGGTGCGCTCGGCCGGGCTCGCCGAGACCATGTCCGACTATCTGGTCCAGCGGATTCGCAATTCGCCGCAGATCACGCTGCACGTGTTCAGCGAAATCACCGCAGTGGCAGGCGACACCTATTTGTCGCAGGTGGCCTGGCGCGACCGCCGTTCGGGCGCTGAAACGGTGCGACCCGTCCGCAACCTGTTCGCGATGATCGGCGCCGAGCCCAACACCGGCTGGCTCGATGGCTGCGTCCCGCTCGACGATCGCGGCTTCGTGCTGACCGGCAGCGATGCGGCAGGCACCCCGCTCGCTTCGCCCTACGCCACGCGCGTGCCGGGCATATTCGCGGTCGGCGATGTCCGCTCGGGGTCGATCAAGCGCGTCGCGTCGGGCGTCGGCGAGGGATCGGTGGTCGTCTCGGCGGTACACCAGTTCCTGGGCGGCGCCTGAGATGCGCCGGCCGCTCCCCCGCCAGGCCCGCGCCCGCTGGCGCGAGGCGCTGCGCGCCGCGATCGCTCTGCTCGGCATCCTTGCCGTGTCGACCGCCGCGTCTTCCCGGAGGCAGGCGCCCGCCCCCGATCCAAACGCCGTCGTCTCGCCTCGGTAACAGCCTCTCCGCTCCGACCCGCACCTTCGGTACGGATCAGAGCGCGAGCAGCGTCACCTTGCGCACCAGATCGGCGACCGAGCTGGTCTTGAGCTTTCGCCCGGCACTGCTGCGGTGCATCTTCACGGTGATCTCCGTGACGCCCAGCTCATAGGCGATCTGCTTGTTGAGCAGCCCACGCTGGACGCCGCGCAGCACGTCCATCTCGCGCGGCGTCAGCGTCGCCGCCAGCCGGCGCACCTCGGCCACTGCCCCCGCCTCCCGCCGCCGCGCCTCGTCGAGCCGCAGCGCCTGGGCGACGACGTCGAGAAGCTCCTGCTCGCGGAACGGCTTGGGAAGGAAATCGATCGCGCCCGCCTTCATCGCGCGTACCGAGGTCGGCACATCGGCATGGCCGGTGATGAAGATGATCGGGATGCCCGCGTCCATCTCGGCGAGCCGCGTCTGCAGCTCGAGTCCGCTGGCGCCGGGCAGGCGTAGGTCGAGCACCAGACAGCTCGGCCGGTCGGGCAGCCCCGCATCGAGCAGCTCGCGAGTCGAGCCGAACAGCTGGCTGTCGATGCCGATCGAGCCGAACAGGTCGCTCAGGCTCTCGCGCACATCGATATCGTCGTCGACGACCAGCACCACCGGGGCAGTCGCATCCATCGGCAGCGCCGCGACGCGGTGCGCGGGAGAAGGGTTCGTCGCCGCCATGCTGCCTCCGTTCGCCGGCCGCCATACATGCGGCGGGTGGCAGATACCTTAGCAGCACTCGCGCGCTTCATCCACGCCTGCGCCGCGGGCAGACCCTATACCTTGGTAGCCTCGGCCGCTTTTGCATCGACGATGCGTGGCATTCGCGCGTTGGCTTCGTTACGGGCGATACTTGTGGTCGAGAGACTTTGAGTTGCGGTTCGCCCCAGGGGAGGCTCGAATGTCGAAGCGACGTGCGATGATGGCGGGAGAGCCGTGTTGAGCGAGACTCCGCTGATCTCGGTGGTCGACGACGACGAAGATGTCCGGCTGGCGCTCGAGGCGCTGATCGACAGCCTCGGCCTTCAAGTCCGCACCTTCGCCAGCGCCGACGCATTCCTCGCCTCCGGCACCCTCTTCGAATCGAGCTGCGTCATCAGCGACATCCACATGCCCGGCATGAGCGGACTCGAGCTGGCGCTCACGCTCGGCACGGTGCCTGATGCGCCGCCGATCGTGCTGATCAGCGCCTTCGCCACCGATGACATCCGCCGCCGCGCGGCCGAAGCGGGCGCGGCCTGCTTCCTGAGCAAGCCGCTCGATCCGGCCAGGCTAGTCGCGCAGCTCGAGAGCGCGCTCGACACGCCGCTCTAAATCCCGCTACCAACGGCGCCGCGCACCATACCGGCGTAGAGATAGGCGCGTCGCCACCCCGGACCTAGCTCTCCCGGCATCAGCCAGGGAGCGAGACGATGAAAGCAGCGGTACTCAACGCCTTTGACGGCCGGTTCGATATCGAGGACCTAGAGATCGGCACCCCGATCGGCCGCGAGGTGCTGGTCGAGGTTAAGGCGTGTGGGCTTTGCCACAGCGACCTCCACCTCGCCGAAGCCAATTACGGCACCCAATTGCCGGCGGTGCTCGGCCACGAAGTCGCCGGCGTGGTCCGCGCGATCGGGCCCGAGGTCAAGGAACTTCAGGTCGGCGATCATGTCGTCGGCTCGCTGATCCAGTCCTGCGGCCACTGCCGTTCATGCATCGCGGGCCGCACCTATCAATGCGAGAAGCCGAACGAGACGCTGCGCGCCCCCGAACAGGGCCAGCGCCTCACCCGCGACGGCGCCCCCGTTTCCACCGGTTGGGGCACCGCGGGTTTCGCCGAGCAGACGCTGGTGCACGAGAATCAACTGGTGAAGGTCCCCGACGCGATCCCTTTCCCCCAGGCCTCGCTGCTCGGCTGCAGCGTGATCACCGGCGCGGGCGCGGTGATCAACACCGCCAGGATCCGCCCGGGCGACACGGTAGCGATCATCGGCGTCGGCGGCGTCGGCGTCAACGCCATCGCCGGCGCGCGGCTGGCGGGTGCGGCGCGGATCATCGCGATCGACCTCCAGCCCGGCAAGGAAGCCCTTGCGCGCAAGTTCGGCGCCACTGACTTCGTGGCGGCCGGCGCCGGCAATGTCGTCGAGACGGTGCGGACGCTCACCGACGGCGGCGTCGACCACGCGTTCGAAGTCATCGGCCTCGTCCCCACCACCCAGCAGGCGGTGCAGTTGGTCCGCCACGGCGGCGGCGCCTATCTGATCGGCCTCCACCATCCCGGCGTCGAGACCGCGCTCCAGGCGCTCGACCTGATCGTGCGCCAGGTCGAGCTGCACGGCGTGTTCATGGGGTCGAGCAACATCAAGCACGACGTGCCGATGTACGCCGATCTCTACCTTCAGGGCCGCTTCAACCTCGACGATCTTATCTCGCGCGAGATCAACATCGCCGAGATCAACCAGGCCTATGACGAGATCCGCGACAGCTCGACCATCGCGCGCAGCGTCATCACCTCGTTCTGAACCCGCGACACCTTCCCCTTCGAGGAGACACATCATGGCATTGGACGCACGCCAGGCAGGCACTTTCCGCATCGGCGGCGAGCTCGAGATCGTACGTCTCGGCTTCGGCGCGATGCGCATCACCGGCCCCGGCATCTGGGGCCCGCCGCACGACCGCGAGGCGGCGCTGCGCACGCTGCGCCGCGTGCCCGAACTCGGCATCGACTTCATCGACACCGCCGACGCCTATGGCCCCGAGATTTCGGAGCAGCTGATCCGCGAGGCGCTGCACCCCTATGGCCAGGTGCATGTCGCGACCAAGGGTGGCTTTCTCCGTCCGGGCCCGGACCAGTGGGTCCAGCGCGGCGACCCGGAATATCTGATCGGCCAGGCGAACCGCAGCCGCGAGCTGCTCGGCGTCGAGCGGATCGACCTGTGGCAGCTCCACCGCGTCGACTCCAAGGTGCCGCAGGACGAGCAGTTCGCCGCGATCCGCACGCTGCTCGACAGCGGCGTGATCGCCCATGCCGGGCTCAGCGAAGTCGATGTGCCGACGATCCAGGCGGCGCAGCGCGTGTTCCCAGTCGCGACGGTGCAGAATCGCTACAATCTCGTCGATCGCGCGCATGAGGCGGTGCTCGACCATTGCGAGCGCGAGGGGATCGGCTTCATCCCATGGTTCCCGCTCGCCGCGGGCCGCCTTGCCGGGCCGGGCACGATCCTCGATAGCATCGCCCGGGCGCACGACGCCAGCGCCGGCCAGATCGCGATCGCCTGGCTGCTCGCGCGCAGCCCGGTGATGCTGCCGATCCCCGGCACCGGCCAGGTCGCGCATCTGGAGGAGAATGTCGGCGGCGCGGCGATCACCCTGAGCGCCGACGAGTTCGCCGCGCTCGATCAGGCCGGCCGCTGACTATACCTCGGTAGGATCCCGCCCGACGCTCCGTACAATGGAGCGGCGGGCGGGACCGGGCGACAGTGCGCCACGCTCCGGGATTCTCCGGCGCGACCGCCAGGAGGAACCCATGTACCTTCTCGATTATCCGCTCGCCCCCGCACCCATGCTCGACCCCTCGGCCGATGCCGAACGCGCCTATGCCGAGGCCGCCGGCCTGCCTTATTTCGACGCGCCCGAGCCGCTGTCGCCGCTCGCTCTGCTCGAACTGATCCTGCGGACCCCGGCATGAGCACGCCGAAAGCGGGCGTGGCGCTCGGCAGCAGCGGCGTGCTGCGCCCCGGCGCCTGGCGATGGCTGCGGTCGCTCGGCTGGATGCTGTTGTGCCTCGTCGCGCTGGCCGCGATCCTCTCGCTCCAGTCGCTGGCGCGCGCGATCTATCCGGACTCGAACGTCGTGCTCGCGATGGCGTTCGTCTGCACCGCGCTTGCCTATCTCGCCTATGCCGCGCTGGTGCGCTGGGGCGAGAAGCGCGTGCCGAGCGAGCTTGATCTTCGCGCCCTGCCGTCCGAGCTCGCTTCGGGCCTGGTCACCGGCGCGCTGCTCTTCGCGCTGGTGTTCAGTCTGCTGTGGCTGAGCGGCGCCTATCAGGTCGCGCCCGGCCAGTGGCGCGACTGGCCGCACGACCTCCGCGAGGCGCTCGGCACCGGCCTGCTCGAGGAACTGCTCGCCCGGCTGGTGGTCTTCCGGCTGCTCGCCCGCGCGTTCGGCATCCGCTGGGCGCTGGCGCTGTCGGCCGCCGCGTTCGGCGCAGCGCATCTCGGCAACGCCCATGCCTCGCGCTTCGCCGCTCTGGCCATCGCGGTCGAGGCCGGGCTGATGCTCGCCGGCTTTTACCTGCTCACCGGCCGCATCTGGATGTCGGTCGGGGTACATGCCGCCTGGAACTTCACCCAGGGCGCGATCTTCGGCGCGCGCGTCTCGGGCATGGAAGACAGCGGCAGCCTGCTAGTCAGCACGCCCGTGGCCGGCGTCTCACCGATCTGGAGCGGCGGCGCGTTCGGCCCGGAGGCATCGGTGCCGGCTATGGTCGTCGGGCTGCTGGCCTTCGTCCTCATCCTCGGTCGTATCCGCCGGCATCGGCTTGAGAGGGCCTCAACTTAATGCTCGCCGCTCGCTGACTGAAACAGCGAAAGATTGTCGCTCAGCCAATCGGCAACCGATCTGGGCTGCTTGCCCGTCAACTCGGAGACGGTCTCGGTCGTCTCCGCCAGGACGGAGTCGCGAAAGAGGCGATCCAGCCCGAGCGCCAGATCGGCGACCATCTCGCTTGCGCCCGCGTCGATCAGCACCGCCCGATGTTCGGTCGGGGTGCGATGCTGATACACGATGTTCCGCCCCAGCATCTGCGAAAGCCGCTCCGCGACATCCGGCATCGTCGTCGCGCCGGGGCCGGTGAGATGATAGGCGCGCTGCGCGTCGGCGAAGCGATCGTCTAGCAGCAGCACCCGCGCAACGTCGGCAATGTCGCGCGTGTCGATCAGGTTGATGCGGCCGAGAGCGGCCGATCCGCCCCAATTCCCGTTCGCAACGAAGCCGCCGGAGCGGGCGAGGACGTCGGCAAAGGGTCCCGGGCGCAGCACGGTATAGCCGACTGGCTTGGTCGCGAGATGCGCTTCGATCACCATGTGCCAATCGAAAGGATGCAGCCGCGTCGGCGGCCCCATCGCCGACAGCTTGACGATGTGCGATACACCGGCGGCCACCGCCGCATCGATCATCAAGTTTTCGTCAGCCACCTGACGGTCCGACGTGCCATGGGCGAGGAAGAGGCGATCGGCTCCGTGCAGGGCTTCCGCCAGGGTGGCCGGCACATCGAAGTCCACCTTCGCCAGGATGACTCCATCAGGCACGGCGCCGGCCTTCGGCGTGCGGGTAAGCGCAACGATGTGCACCGGGTCCTCGGTGAGGGCCCGCACTAGCGCCGCGCCGACGCGGCCGGTGGCACCGGCGATGGCGATCCGCGGGCGGGAAATCTCGGCGATTGGGAATGTCACGGTGTCATCTCCAAGGATCGTTTCAAGACATGGTTCGCAACGAGCGATGCCCTGGCGGTGCATGAAAAATGGCCGCGTTCCTGGGGCGAAGGAACGCGGCCATTCCCCTTTTCAGGGCGGACCGCGGGGCGGAGGTCCGCCCCACCTGTCACTTGCGCACGAACGCAAGCAGGTCCGGATTGAGCACGTCGGCGTGCACGGTCAGCATGCCGTGGGGATAGCCCTTGTAGAGCTTGAGCTCGCCCTTCTCGAGCAGCTTGACCGAGAGCAATGCGGCGTCCTGGTACGGCACGATCTGGTCGTCGTCGCCGTGCAGCACCAGCGTGGGCACCTTGATCGCCTTGAGGTCCTCGGTCTGGTCGGTCTCCGAGAACGTCTTGATGCATTCGTAATGCGCGTTGGCGGCGCCCATCATGCCCTGGCGCCACCAGTTGCGGATCGTGCCTTCGATCACCTTGGCCCCCGGCCGGTTGAAGCCGTAGAACGGCCCGCTTGGCAGATCGAGGAAGAATTGCGCGCGGTTGGCGGCAAGCGCGGCGCGGAGGCCGTCGAACACTTCGATCGGCGATCCGCCAGGATTCTTGTCCGACTTCACCATGACCGGCGGGATCGCGCTGACCAGCACCGCCTTGGCGACCCGGCCGGGCTTGGCGCGCGCGACATAGGCCGCGACTTCGCCGCCACCGGTCGAATGGCCGATATGCACCGCGCGCTTGAGGTCGAGATGGTCGGCCAGCTCGATCACGTCGGCGGCATAGGTGGCCATGTCGTGGCCGGTCGCGGTCTGGCTCGAACGGCCATGGCCGCGGCGATCGTGCGCGACCACGCGGAAGCCGTTGGCGAGGAAGAACAGCATCTGCGTGTCCCAATCGTCGGCGCTGAGCGGCCAGCCATGATGGAACACGATCGGTTGCGCGTCGCGCGGGCCCCAATCCTTGTAGAACAGCTCGGTGCCATCCTTGGTCTTGAACATGCTCATGCGAACGTCTCCTCTTGCAGCGTGGTGTTGAAGCAATTCGGCGGCGCCGGCGGGCAGCGCCGCGGCGACCCCCGCCAGGCTCAGCCCGGTAAGCAGGGTGCGGCGGGTGAAGTCAGGCAACAGCGTCATGGCGGGTCTCCTGGCGGTCAGGCGTCGAGGAAGCGCGCGACTTCGGCGGCGAAGTCCTCGGCATATTGGAAGAGGAAGGCGTGGCCGGAATTGGGGTAGAGGATCAGCTTCGCGTCCGGCGCCTCGCTGGCGATGACGTAGGAGCGATAGGCCGGGATCATCGCGTCATGGACGCCGTTGGCGACGAGCACCGGCATCGCGAGCTGCGCCAGCCGGTCGCGCACGCCCGGCGAAGCGCCGATCGCCTTGAGCTGCCCGACGAACGCCGGCCCGGTCACCACCGGCACGCGATCGGGCACCGCCGCCAGCCGCTCGAGATAGGCGCGGCCCGCGGCGCGGCTGGTGTCGCTGTCGGCGAAGAACAGGAAGAGGAAGTCGTCCTCGCCATTGACCGGGTGCGCCATCACCTCGCGCACCCGCGGGTGCGGCGCGGGGCCTTCGCTCACCCCGCCCGGCCCCGATCCGGCGATCACCAAGCGGCGGATGCGCGCCGGCACCTTGAGCGCGACATGCTGGGCGACGAACCCGCCGAGCGACCAGCCGAGCAGATCGACCTTCTCCAGCCCCAGCGCGTCGAGCAGCGCCACCACGACCTCGGCCATGCCGTCCAGGCTCTCGGGCACCGTGCCGCCCGACGCGCCGATCCCGGCATTGTCGAAGCGGATCACCTGCCGCCCGGCGACCAGCGGCGCGAGGAACGCGGGATCCCAATCGTCCTGGGTGCCGCGGAAGCGCTGGCAGAGCAGCAGCGGCAGGCCCTTGCCCTCGCCTTCGACGCGATAGGCGAGCGTTCCAAGGGGCGTGTCGACGTGCTGCAGGGTAGTCATCGGGGTTCCTCTCATGGTGCCACCCCTTGTCCCGCGTCCTGCGCCGCGCTGCCATCATACGGGTGCGGCGGCGGACCTAGACGCTGGTATTGGTCGCGCCGCACCGCTTGCGCTCACTCGGCCCGCAGCCGGTGGACGTCGGCGGCGGTTACGCGCGAGGGCACGCTGCCGAACCGCGCCGTGACATAATTGGCCACCGCCGCGATCTCGGCATCGCTATAGGAGTCGCGGAAGCTCGGCATATACGGCCCCGCGCCTTCGGGTTTTCCCATGCCGTTCAGCAGCATCAGGGCGACATTTCGCGCGCTGCCGTCGTTGACCGCGCGGTTGCCGGTCAGCTGCTGGTCGGCGGTGATCGCGCCCTGCCCGCTCCAGGCGTGGCAGCTCGCGCAGGCGCCCTCGAAGAGCCGCTTGCCCGCCACATTGTAGGTCGGCCCCTCGTTCGCCACCGCCGGCGCCGCACCGGCCATTCTCGGCCAGACCTTGGTCGGCACGGCCGGCACCGTGCGCAGATAGGTGACGATCGCCATGATGTCGGAGCGAGTCAGCCGGCTCGTGCTCAGCGCCACGACTTCGGCCATCGGCCCCGACGCGACGCCGTGCCCCGGCGCATGCCCCTTCGAGAGATAGGCGGCGAGATCGTCGGCCGACCAGGCGCCGATCCCGCTCAGCCGGTCGCCGCTGATATTGTACGCGTTCCAGCCCTCGGCCTGGCCCCCGGCGAGCTTGCGCCGCGTGTCCATCGCCTGGAGCAGCGTGCGCGGCGTGTGGCACTCGCCGCAATGCCCCGCCGCCTCGACCAGATAGGCGCCGCGGTTCCACTGCGCGCTGCGCTCTGCCACCGGGCGGAAGCGCCGGTCGGCGTTGAAGAAGCCGCTCCACGCGCGCATCAGCCAGCGCTGATTGAACGGAAAGACAAAGCTGTTCGGCCGGTTGCTCGCGCGCACCGCCGGGATCGTCGCGAGATAGCGGCGGATCGCCACCACATCGGCGTCGGCCAGCATCGTGTACGAGGCATAGGGAAAGGCGGGATAGAGCCGCTCGCCGTTGCGCCCGATCCCCTGATGCACCGCGCGGAGGAACTCGGCATCGCTCCACGCGCCGATGCCGGTCTCGCGATCGGGGGTGATGTTGGGCGTGTAGATCGTCCCGAACGGCAGCCTGAACGCCCGCCCGCCGGCATAGGGCTTGCCGCCCTTGGCCGTGTGGCAGGCGGCGCAATCGGCCGCCTCGGCGAGATACTTGCCCTTGGTGACCGGATCGGCGTCCGCGAGTTCGGCCGGCACGCCGGTGACGCCGGCGCCATAGTCGGCGAGCGCCACGCGGGTGCCGCCGGCAAAGGCGAGTGGATCGGGCAAAAGCAGCTGCCGCCAGACGAACGCCGCCACCAGCGCGAGCAGCGCGCCCGCGAAGAGCAGCCGGACCGGCCAGCGCAGCATCATGTCCGTGCCCCTTTTGCGAGGAGCGCCGCATCCACCGGCATGCGCGCCAGTTGCACGCCGGTCGCGGCCAGGATCGCGTTGCACACCGCCGCCTGCACCGAAACGGTGCCCGGCTCGCCGATGCCGCCCGGCGCCTCGCCGCTGCGCACGACATGCACCTCGATCCGCGGCGTCTCGTCGATCCGCAGCACGCGATAGTCGTGGAAGTTGCTCTGCTGCACGCGCCCGCCCGCCAGGGTGATTCGGCCATGGAGCGCCGCCGACAGACCGAAGATCAGCCCGCCCTGGATCTGGGACACGATCCCGTCAGGATTGACCGGCGTTCCGCAATCGACCGCAGTGGTGAGGCGCTGGACCGTCACGGCGCCGTCTTCGGCAACTGAAAGTTCCGCGATGGTGCACAGATAGGTGCCGAACGCCCATTGCAGGCTGATGCCCCGCCCCGCCCGCGCGGCCAGCGGCATCCCCCATCCCGCCTTCGCCGCCGCCAGGTCGAGCACGGCGCGCGCCCGCGCCTGCGTGCCGATCAGCGAACGGCGCAGCGCCAGCGGGTCCTGGCCGGTCGCATGCGCGATCCGGTCGACGAAGCTCTCGGTCGCGAACACGTTCACGTTCGGGCCCACGCCGCGCCAGAAGCACGTCTCGATCCCGCGCGGCTCGTGCCGGACGTAATCGACCGCATGGGCCGGAAAGTCGTACGGCGTCTCACGCGCGCCGTCGACGGCATCGTTGTCGATCCGCCCGTCGAACCCCGGCGGCAGCCAGCGCGCGACCACCGCCGGCCCGACCACCTTGTGCGCCCAGGCTACGGGCTTGCCGCCTTCGATCCGGGCCTGCATCCACGCGCCATAGACCGAGCGATAGGGTGCCTTGGCGATGTCCTCCTCGCGCGTCCACGTTAGCTTGACCGGCCCGTCGACATGCCGGGCCACGCGCACCGCCTTGCGGACGCCGTCGACTTCGAGCCGGCGCCCGAAACCACCGCCGATCAGATGGTTGTGGATCACGACCTGTTCGGGAGTAAGCCCCGCCTCCTCCGCCGCAGCGCGCTGCGCCATGGTGATCACCTGGGTGCCGACCCAGATCTCGCAGCGACCGGGCGTCAGGTGCACCGTGCAGTTCATGGGCTCCATCGGTGCATGCGCGAGCATCGGCAGCTCGTAGGTTTCGGCGATCACGCCCTCGCCGTTCAGCTGCGCACGCGCGCCGGTATCGACCACCGAAACGCCCGGCGCCGCGGCGGCGCGATGCAGTTCGGCGCGCAGCGTTTCGGTCGAGACATCGGCAAAAGCGCCGTCGGCCCATTCGATCTCGAGCGCAGCGAGCCCGCGCATCGCCGCCCAGCTCGTATCGCCGACCACCGCCACCAGGTCTTCCAGCACGATGATCTGCCGCACGCCTGGAAGCGCCTTGGCCTGGCTGTCATCGACCCGCGCGACCCTGCCGCCGAGCACCGGCGCCGAGCCCAGGGTCGCGAAACGCACGCCGTCGGGCATCGCATCGATCCCGTAGCGCAGCGTGCCGTCCACCTTCTCCGCCGTGTCGAGGCGATGATGCGCGCGGCCGATCAGCCGGAACGCCGCCGGATTCTTGAGCATCGGCTCGGCCGGCGGCACCTCGCGCATCGCCGCTGCGGCGAGCGCGCCATAATCGAGCCGCCGCCCGCTCGGATCGTGCAGCACCGCCCCGTCCTGGGTCCGGCACTGTGCCGGATCGACCCGCCAGCGCCGCGCGGCGGCAGCGACCAGCATCGCCCGCGCGCTCGCCCCCGCCTTGCGCAGCGGCAGCCAGTAGGCGCGCACCGAGGTCGAGCCGCCGGTCGCCTGCACCTTGAAGATCGGATTGCCGTAGAGCGCGTCACTCGGCGGCGCGGCTTCCAGCGTCACCCGGTCGAGCGGCAGGTCGAGTTCCTCGCCGATCAGCATCGCCAGCGCGGTATAGATCCCCTGCCCCATCTCGGTCTGCGGCATGATCAGCGTCGCCCGGCCATCGGCGGCGATGCGGATGAACGCGTCGGGCGCGAACGCAGCCGGCCCCCTCGTCTCGGCAGCGGCGACGCTTCCCGAGCGCAAATCGACGCCGAGCAGCAGCGCCCCCGCGCCGATCGATCCCGCCCGCAGCAGCTGGCGGCGCGAAAGCCCGGCATCAGCCATTGCGTGCTGCCTGCTTGATCCCCTCGCGGATGCGCACATAGGTGCCGCAGCGGCAGATATTCCCCGCCATCGCGGCGTCGATCGCGGCATCGTCGGGCGCCGGGTTGGCGGCGAGCAGCGCGGCCGCCGCCATGATCTGGCCCGACTGGCAATAGCCGCACTGGACCACTTCAAGATCGAGCCAGGCCTGCTGCACCTTCGCGCCCGCCGGCGTCGCGCCGACCCCCTCGATCGTGGTGACCGTGCGCGATCCGACGGCACCCACCGGCAGCCGGCACGATCGCACTGCGACGCCGTCGAGATGCACCGTGCAGGCGCCGCACTGGGCGATGCCGCAGCCGAACTTGGTCCCGGTCATCCCGAGCAGGTCGCGCAGCACCCAGAGCAGCGGCGTATCGGCATCGACCGCCACCTCGCGCACTTCCCCATTGACTCGAATGCCGACCATGTCTTTCTCCGCTTCGGCGGAGGGCTAGAGCATGGTCCCGGCGCTCGCCCAGACGTACGTGCGTATAGGGTCGGGTTCGGCGGGAGCGCGTCCGCACCGTTGTCGGCATCCAATTCGACGAAGTTCGGGCACCGTCGATACGCTCGTATAGATGCCCGACAGCGGCGATCCTGCAACAAGTCGCAAGAACGACGATCGGTCGTTCACCCCCCGGCGGTCCACCACGCCCAAATTCGCAATTCGTCGTCCCGGCGATCGATCGCCGGGCGGCGCGATCGTGCGTCCGGTGGCGGCCCAGATCGAAGGTCCCTGCGATGAACCACTGCTTCTCACGCACTGTGCTGGCCGCCACCGCCGGCCTAGCCTCGCTCTCCGTCGCCGCGGCGCAGGAGACGCCGTATGCCACGATCAACGCCGCCGCCGTTGCGTCGGAGATCACCGTCCAGCCGCTGCGCGGCGGCGTCTCGCTGTTGCAGGGCTCGGGCGGCAACATGGCCGCTTTCGCCAGCCCCGAAGGCCTGTTCCTCGTCGATGACGGGATCGCGGTCTCCAAGGACAAGATCGAAGCGGCGCTGCATGCGATCTCTCCCGCCTCGATCCGATATGCGGTCAACACCCACTGGCACTGGGATCACGCCGACGGAAACGCCTGGACGCATCACGACGGCGCGGTGCTGATCGCGCATGCCAACACCGCGAAGCACCTCACCCAGACGATCCGCGTCGAGGAATGGGGACACACCTTCGCGCCGGCGCCGAAGGACGGCCAGATCGCCCAGCTGGTCCGCGCCGAGCGCACCATGGCGTTCGGAGGCGAGTCCGTGCGCCTGCGCCCCTATCTTCCGTCGCACACCGATGGCGACCTCTCGGCCTATTTCGCCAAGGCCGATGTGCTGCTCACCGGCGACACTTGGTGGAACGGCCTCTACCCCTTCATCGACTATGTCGCCGGCGGCAGCATCGAGGGCATGATCCGCGCCGCCGAGGCGAATGTCGCGATGGCCGGGCCGGATACGATCGTAATCCCCGGCCACGGGCCTGCCGGCGGACGCGCGGCGCTGATCGAATATCGCGACATGCTGGTCGCGATCCGCGCCAGCGTCGCCGCGCTCAAGCAACAGGGAAAATCGCTGGAGGAAACCGTCGCCGCCAGGCCGACCGCGGCGTACGACGCGAAATGGGGCCAGGCGATCATCAGCCCCGCGCTGTTCACCGCGCTGGTCTATCGCGGCGTTTGATCCGTGGCGCCCGGCGGATCGGCTCCGCCGGGCGTCCCATTAGCGCGCGGCAGGCAGCGTGACGACGAACCGTGCCCCAGTGCCATCGTCCCGCTCCTGCGCTTCGATCGTGCCGCCATGCGCATCCACGATCGACCGGCAGATCCGCAGGCCGAGGCCCAACCCTTCGGGACGGGTGGTGAAGAACTCCTCGAAGATCCGCTCGTGCAGTTCGGGAGGGATTCCCGGCCCATTGTCCTGGATTTCGATGCGGATCCGATCGCCCGCCCTGGTGGCGCCAATCGAGATTTCCGGCGCCGAGGTCTCTGCACGGCGCAGCGCCTGGATGGCATTCATCAGCAAGTTCACCAGCACCTGCTGCAGCTGCACTCGATCTACATCGACAAGGCCCAGCGAAGACAAGGTCGGAAGCCTCAGCACGATTGCCTCGCGATCCAACTCGTGCCGTACGAACCGGACCGCTTCGTCCAGCAGGTCGGCCAGCGCGAGCGGCGTCGTCAACGGGTCGCGCTTCGCGGCCATTCCCTGGACGCGATCGATGATGTCCGCTGCCCGCGTGGATTGCGCGACGATCCGCTCGCACAGCCGGCGCACCGCGGCGAGATCGACCTGGTCCTTCCCCAGCAGCCGCAGCGCCGTCGCGGCGCCCATGCCGATCGCCGAGAGCGGCTGGCCCAGTTCGTGCGCCAGCACTGCCGATGCCGCGCCCAGCGTCGAAAGGCGCGAGAGATGCGCCTGCTCGACCCCGGCTTCGTGCAGGGCCGCCTGCTGCCGTCGAGATTCGGTCCAGGCCGCGCCGAGCACGCTTTCCCGACCTGAATCCATACCTTGGGGCGACTTCGCTATGGGGCGCCGCTGGATACCGCCGGGGCTTGCTGCCGCGCGCGCGCTCTCGCAACAACGGAGTAGTCGGAAGGCTTGCTGCATCGCGCGTTCCCATGCTGACGATGCCGAAACGAGTATCGCATCAAGGGCTTGCGGCCTATCTCCCCCTTCAGGCGTGCACCGCATCCCTCGAAATGGGAGGTTGGGCTCGGCACCAAGCTGCGCTTGAGTTGGCGCACGGGTTCGATAGCGCCGATGTCCGATGCGGGTCCCGCATCGGCATGTCGTCTAAAGAAGCCATCGCAAGTTGGAGAAGCATTCGTGTATCGTTGGGTTGGAAACGCCAAGTGAGCGACGCACCGCCGATCCGCGTGCTGATGGTGGACGATCACGCGCTGCTGCGCGATGGCGTCGCGACCTATCTGGCGCCGCTCGACGATATCGAGATCGTCGGCGAGGCGAGCAACGGCGTCGAGGCGATCGAGGCGTTCCGCGAGCTTGCCCCGGACGTCACGCTGATGGACCTGCAGATGCCGGTGATGGATGGCCTTGCCGCGATCGCCGCGATCCGCGCCGACGATCCCGAGGCGCGCATCGTCGTGCTGACCACCTATGAGGGCGATGTCCAGGCGACGCGGGCGCTCAAGGCCGGCGCGGTCGGCTATCTGCTCAAGAGCGGCCTGCGCCGCGAACTCGCCGACACGATCCGCAAGGCGCATGCCGGGCGCCGCCATGTCCAGCCCGAGATCGCCACGGCGGTGGCGCTGGGCGCGCTGGGCGAGGCGATCACCCAGCGCGAGACCGAAGTGCTCGCGCTCGTCGCCGAGGGCTGTTCGAACAAGGTGATCGCCGCCAAGCTGGGCCTCTCCGAAGAGACGGTGAAGACCTACATGCGCGGCATCCTGTCGAAACTCGGCGCGACCGATCGCACGCATGCGGTGACGCTCGCCCATCGTCGCGGCATTATCCGACTTTAAGCAGGCCCGTCCGTGACATCTGCCTGATTGCTCGCATATTAAGTTCTCGCCGTTGCGCACGTCGCAAGCGGCGATCCGGGGGACGAAGACTTGAAAGCTGGTTTTCGCCGCGCAGGCGCACGGATGATACTTGCGATGGTGGCCGGGACCATCGCAGTTCCCATCCGGGCGCAACCTGCCCCCCCGCTGCAGGCGCTTCCCAGCTACAATCATGACGACTGGACGATGAAGGACGGGGCGCCGGGCGGGGTGAGCGGGGTCGCGCAGCCGCCCGACGGCTATCTCTGGCTCGGCACCGAAATCGGCCTATTCCGCTTCGATGGCGTCACGTTCGAGCGACTTCCCGAACTCGAGAAAAGGGGCGGCGCCGGCGTTGCGGAGATCGAAGTGGACGGCTCGGGGGACACCTGGCTTAGATACGGGGACAGATCCCTTGTGCGCGTGCACGACGGCCGACGCACGCGCATCCGATTGCCCGACAATCAAAGCGTCCGCACGGTGGCACGCACGTCGGACGGCAGCATCTGGGTGGGCGGCAGCACGACCTTGTACCATCGACATGCCGGCAAGTGGCTGGGCTACCCCCTTCCCGCCGGGACTTGGCTGCGCCAGCTGGTGATCCGGGATGCGGGCGACGTGCTCGCCATTACAGACGACGCGCTGCTGTATTTGGACACGGCAACGCGCCAATGGCAGCGTGTCGTCACGGTATCGATGGACGCCGCGCTGGCTCGCGCCCCGGATGACGGTGTCTGGCTGATCAACAATGGCGACCTGCGCCAGGTACGCTTGCCACGGCGAAGCGCGACCGCGTCGCTGGCATCTATCGTGCACCGATTAGGCCCCAAATTCCGCATCTCCCACCTGTATTTCGATCATACCGGTTCGTTGTGGGTGGTGAGTGAGGGAAGGCAATTGGCCTGGCTTGCGCCGCCAGCCCTTACGGCGACGGCGCGCCAGAATGCCCGCGCCTTGATCTTCGAACTTTCCGCCGGCCAGGGCGCCTTTTCCGGCGGGTTTGCGGAAGATCGCGAGGGCAATGTCTGGCTCTCCTCGCAACTGGGCCTGCATCGCTTCCACCCCGTCAATATCGTCGATCGGAGTCTGGCGCTCGCGCCCTTGGCAGACATGACCGACGTGTCGGGATACCGGCTCTATCAAGTTTTGCAGGACGGCCGGTCACGGATCTATGTCCGCAAGGACAATCGCGTGTTCCGGGTAGACGCCGGCGAAGCCGTGCCGATCGGCACCCTCCCCGCTGGATCCATGTGGGATGGCGCGTGCGGCAGCCACGACGGTGGATTGTGGTGGCGCACCGGTCTCTCGACCTTGCGGCGCCATGACGGTCCGTCCTCGCGCAGCGTGCGCCTGCCTCAGGCCGCTGTTCCGGGCACGTCCTTTTACAGCGCCTGCGCGGAGGATCCGGAGGGCCGGCTTTGGATCAACGGTCCCAGCGGCTTTCATCGGGTGACCGACGCTGGCCCGCGTCGTTTCGAGGTGGAGAGTACGCAGCCCGGCGCAGGTGCATTCACCTTCGGCCCAGACGGCATGGGCGGGATGATCACCTATCACGGCTATGGCGAAACCCGCCGCATCGTCGGCGATCGGATCGCAACCATCCTGCCGAACAAATCCAACCCGCTAAGCTTCGTCGAAGTCATTCGCGGCAACGGCCGGTACGTCCTGATCGGCGGCGAGCGCGGGCTGGTGCAGTTCGACGGCGGCGCGGTTCGCACGATCTCGAGCGACCAATACCCCTTCCTCCAGGATGTCTCCGGCATCGTGCAGACCCGTGCCGGCGATACTTGGCTGCTCGGCAAGACGGGGCTTACTCGCCTGCGTACGCGCGAGCTGGAAGCGCGCTTCCGCGATCCACGCGCGCCACTGCGTTGGCGCACCTTCGGCGACGACGACGGCCTCCACGGGATGAGCGAGGCATTCGGCTATGCGAACCTCTTCCAGGGCGATGATGGCATGCTCTGGATGGCCACGAACAACGGCATCTACTCGCTCGATCCATCCCGCATTCAGCACAATCGCGTCGTCCCGCCCGTTTCGATTACGCGCATGACGGTGGATGGCGCGGGCCTGCCGCTGGCGGCGGACCAGCGCTTGAAGGCAGGCGCGCAAAACCTGCAGATCGACTTCACCGCGCTCAGCCTTTCGGTGCCCAAGCGCGTACGATTTCGCTACCGGCTACTCGGCAGTGCGCTCGATGGCTGGATCGATCCGGGCGAGCGGCGGCAGGCCATTTTTACCAACCTAGGGCCCGGCACCTATCGCTTCCAGGTGATCGCCGCCAATGACGAAGGGGTGTGGAATCGCACGGGCGCTACGCTCCGCTTCACCATCCCGCCCACCTTCGTTCAATCCTGGTACTTCACGGCACTGTGCGCGCTCGCCGCGCTGCTCGCCATCTGGGGCGCCTATTCCCTGCGGCTTCGCCAAATCAGTGGCAGGATCCGGATGCGCGTCGAGGAACGCGACCGCGAGCGGCAGCGCATCGCCCGCGAGCTGCACGACACCATCCTGCAGCGCTTCCAGGGACTGATGCTCCACTTCCAGGCGGCGCTCGATACCCTACCGCCCAAAAGCGGAACGGGCGAAAAGCTCGGCCGAGCGCTCGATCTCGCGGAAGAAGCGATCGTCGAAGGCCGGCGCCGCGTCCACATGCTGCGCGAGAACGCCGAACCGGTCGCGCTCGCGAACAAGATCGAGGAGATCGCCGGGTCGATGCTGGCGTCTTCGCCGCTGCAATGGTCGGTGAGCGTTGAAGGCCCTACGATCCTCATCCAACCCTGGGCAGCGGACGACATCGCCCAGGTGATTGGCGAAGCCATCGCGAACACACTGCGCCATGCCGCCGCCGAAAGAGTCGAAATCGCGCTTGTCTTCGGCCGTTCACAGCTGACCGTCTCGGTTGCGGATGACGGCGTCGGCTTGCCCCAGCAGGTTCTCGACGGCGACGAAGTGACAGGGCATTACGGACTCGTCGGGATGCGAGAGCGGGCCAAGCAACAGTCCGGCGCGATCCAGTTCGTTGAACGTCCCGGCGGTGGCACCAACATCATTCTCCGGTTGCCCCTGCGGACGATCGGAGCAGGTCGATAGGCGCTTTTGATCAGATACAATACGGACGCCGCCGATCACCGGCCACTAACCCGATCCAAGATGCCTCGCCGCGGCCAGCAAAGCAGGTTCAGGCAGACGGTGCGCGCAAGTCCGTGCGAAACCACCGTTAACCGCAGCCGATATTATGACCGAGATTATGACCGAATTGGGATTTTTGCAAAAAATGCAGCAAAATCAAAGGCGGCTGGTGGAGCTGAGGGGAATCGAACCCCTGACCTCTGCAGTGCGATTGCAGCGCTCTCCCATCTGAGCTACAGCCCCGCCGCCGGTCTCCCGGGCGTCCGGGAGGCGCCCCCATTAGCGACGCGCGAACCCCAATGCAACTGGCTAGGAGCGCCGTCTGCGCGGTCGCGCTGCTGCGCCCGCGCGTTGCCAAAATCGACGAATCGCCGGAACCCTAGGCACCCTTTGCTCGCTGAATCACTCGTCGGGCGCGGCGAAATACGGCGCGCCCCGCCTACCGGAAAGCGATCAGGAGAGACGCACATGGACGACCGCAACCGCCCCTATGGGCCGCGCGATTCATATGGCCGCGACGCCGATTACACCGAAGATTACGGCTCCGGCCGCGACTACACCTATTCCAGCGCGCGCGATTATGCCGCCGCCGGCGAGCTCGGAGGCCGGCGTGAGCGCGGCAACTATGGCTATGGCGCGGACGCCCCGCGCGACCGCGCCCGCTACGGCTATGGCGCCGGCGGATACGGGCCCGGCAATTATGGCCCGGGCGAGCGCGGCGGCTGGGATCGCGAGCGCGGCCAGCAGCGCGGCTATGGCGCGCGCAGCTTTGGCGGCCGCGTGCCGGAGCGAAGCTTCGAGCGCGACCGTGGCTATGACCGCGATCGCGGCTTCATCGATCGCGCCGGCGACGAGATCCGCTCCTGGTTCGGTGACGAGGAGGCAGAACGCCGCCGCGAGCTCGACCAGCGCCATGACGAACAGCAGTATCGCGCCGAGCGCGGCCGCGATGCCAGCGGCCGCGACGACCATTATCATGCCTGGCGGCGCGAGCGGATCGGCGAGCTCGATCGCGATTATGAAGAGTATCGCCAGGAAAACGCCCAACGCTTCCAGAACGAGTTCACCAGTTGGCGTAGCGATCGCCAGGGCCAGCGTGACTCGCTGCGCCGCGTGGCCGAGCATATGGAAGTGGTCGGGTCCGACGACACCCATGTCGGCACCGTCGACAAGGTACGCGGCGACCGCATCCTGCTGACCAAGAGCGACAGCGCCGCGGGCAACCATCACCATTCGATTCCGTCGCGCTGGATCCAGTCGGTCGATGACAAGGTCGTGCTGCGCAAGACTGCCGAGGAAGCCAAGGCGCATTGGCGCGACGAGGAGCGCGGTGCGCTGTTCGGCGACACTCGGGGCGAGGATGAAACCTCCTGGCGCACCGAGCGCAATCTCGATCGAAGCTTCAAGGGCACCTATTGAGCCCGTTGGTTCAACCCACGTGAGCAGACTGGGCCCGGGCAATCCCGGGCCCCATTTTTCAATCGGCCAGGAATGCCGTGAGCGCCGCCTGGAACATTGCAGGCTGATCGAGCATCACGAAATGCGCAGCCTCGCCAAGTCCGACAAAGCTGCCGTTCGGCAACCCCTTGTATTGGCTTCGGAAAAACGCATCAGCCTGCGCCTCGCGCGGATATTTGGCGTTCCACGCATAGACCACGGTCACGGGCGCGGTGATCTTGGCAAGCTCGGGCCGCATATCGGTGGTCAGGTCCTCATACACCGCCTGCCCGGCCACCCGCGGATCGGACGCCATCGCCCAGCCCTTGAGCCGCGGTAGATTTTCCGGCTTGAGCGTCATCGAGGCGACATTGGCCTCGGCCGCAGCCGGATCGGCGGGCTTGCCATAGCTCGCCACCACGGCATCGCGCATCATCTTCGCCTGCGGCTCGACCATCGCGACCGTCACGTCGGTCCCGGGCGGCGCCATCAGCACCGCAAAGAACGGCAGCGCGTCGACGATCATCAGCCGACCCACGCTCTCGGGATGGCGGGCGGCGAGCATCATGCCGGCCAGCCCGCCCATCGAATGGCCGACCACCGCGGCGCCCTTGAGCTTGTTGGTTTCGATCAGCTTGTGGAGGTCGGCGACGATGCCATCGAGCACCCCGGACTTGAGGTTGCCGCGCGGATCGTCGCCGCCGAAGCCGTTGACCTGGACGCGGTAGACGCTGTGCCGCTTCGCCAGTTCGGGCGTAACCCCGTCCCAGGCGGCGCGCGGGCTGGAGAGGCCGGGTATCAGGATGACCGGGCTGCCACTGCCGGTAACCTCCACCGAGATGTGATCCATCTGGATCAGCGTCGGGCTTGGGGCGGCGTGCGGCGCGGCCTGCACCGGCTGGGCGCCGAGGATCAGCGGAATGCTCGCGGTGGCGGCGAGCGCGAAGAGCATGCGACGGATCATTGGTCGGCCTCCTTGGCGGGATTGGTGAAGATGTCTTCGATCGGCATTTCGAACAGGTCGGCGATCTTGAAGGCGAGTGGCAGCGACGGATCGTAGCGGCCCGTCTCGATGGCGTTGACGCTTTGGCGGGAGACCTCGAGGCGCTCGGCCAAATCCTGCTGGCTCCACGCCCGCTCGGCGCGGAGCACGCGGAGGCGGTTCTTCATGGCCGCCGCTCGTTATAGAGCGTGCCGAAGCCCAGCCCCGCACACCAGACGATGAACGCCCAATAGGCGGGCACATGCGGCACCTGGTTGAACTCCTCGAGGAACCCCCAGATGCTGCATACCGAAAGCGTCAGCCCGGTGGCGATCAGCATCTGCCGGACGTGCAGCATCCGCTGATATTCGTCCTTCTCGTCGAGGATCAGCCGCCCGATTGCGACGATCATCCCGACCATCGGGAGCGCCGGCAGCAGCGCGACGATCACCGCAAGCGGGCCGGTGAGCGTATAATGGGTGTAGAGCCAGTTCGCAGCGAACAGCAGCGCGACGTAGGTGAGCGCCAGCACGACGACGCGCCGGAAATAGGCGGCGCCTCCGCCGCAGGGGACGGCACCGCGCAGCCGCTTGGCGCGGCGCGCCTCGACGACCATCCACACCAGCGCGGCCATCGGGACCGCGAATATCAGGACGCTGATCGCCAGATCGGGGCGATAGCTGCGTACGATCCAGATGCTCGCGAGCAGGCTCAGCACATAGGTGACGACGGGCACGCCCATGCGGGGCGACGGAACGGTTTCTTCGAACGTCACGGCAACTCAACTCCCCTGTAGATGACAAGGGAGCTTTACGCCGAGTCGCGCAGCAATGTCAAGCTAGCTGGACATTATATACATGACAAAGCGTCCAGATAACTTTACACCCGCTAGCGACAGGCCGGCGCTAGAGATAGAATTCACCCATGAGATGTTTCGGGAATGGGAGCATGGATTTGAATGGTTTAGCGATTTGCCCGACGCAGAGCGGGTAATTGCGGCCATGGTCCGAACGTTTGCTCTAGCAGATCCGCCGATACGGATTGTCCCTCCAGTGTGGGCTGTAGATGATACCTGACCCGCATTGAGAGCCAGCTTACTGCGCCCCAGCACCTTTTGAATTCCTCAAGGGGTATATGCTCCCAAGGCTCTGGATTTTTGTTGTTCGGGTTTATCTCACCTGCGAACTCGATGAAGACGACGCCGTTCTCTCCGATAGACCCATGAGCCGGATAATGCGCGCAAAGGTCTCTAAATGGGCGAAGCTCTCTTTCCCTCTTGAGAATATACTCCCAAATTTCGAGGGCTTCTTTGCTCGCCTTCTTTGCGACCATTACCCGTTTGAAAGTACGCTGTACATCCGGCCATCGGCTGTCGCCCACCAATGCTCGTACGACGGGGTTTGAGAGGCCAAGATAGTCCTCGTATAGCCGATAGATCCCAGCCTCGTATTGTGCGAAGGTGGTGAGGAAAAAACCGATTTCTCGATAGATGGCATCGAGTATTTTAGAGGGATCACCGTTCATGGACAGTACCGAAGATGACGTACTTCGCAGGATGCTGAGTACCCCACCAAAGCCGCACGACCAGCGGGAAGAGTCAAGCGAGCCTCGGCGGCGGGGCCGTCCGATCGGAGGCGGCGAGCGGACGACGCAGCCTCGCTAGTCCTTCTGGATCATCCAAGGCGGTATCATCCAGCGAGTACCGTACGCCCCACCCTTGAAGGTACGCTTACGGCCTAGCGCTGGATGCTTAGGCTGCGAAGTTAGCAGTCCGCCGATAGGTCAGACGCTTGCCAGCGATGCCGCGCAGCGCAATCGAGGCGCGCTCGTCGTCACCGATGCCGAGTGCAACGCGGTTGGTGTAACGGAAGTCGAACTCGGCAAGATAGCGCTGCAAGTGCTGCGAACCGCAGTGCTGATAGATGCCGCGCATGCCGCGCTTGAAGATGCCGAAGAAGCCCTCAATCGTATTGGTGTGGATCGTGGCGTCTGCGCGCTTCACGTACTCGCCGCGCGTGTGATCAACGAAGTAGTGAGCCGAGAACGCCTTGCCAGCGGTCTTATACATGTGCGCGCCGTCGGTCATGAGACGAGCTTCCGGCGACACATGCTTGGCGAGGATCGGGGCGATTGAGGCGGCGCTAAAGTTGCCAGTGAACACGATGGAGGTAGCACGGCCCGTTGCGCGTTCCACCAGCGAGATAACCTTGTTCTTGTTGTGGATCGCCATGCGGCTCTCGCCGGGAACGCGGCCAATATAGGTCTCGTCAACCTCAACCATGCCGCCGTCGCCGCCCATGGGGGTTTCGTCGTTCGAGATCATGGCTTCACGGATGCGGTGAGCCATGAACCATGCGGTCTTGTAGGTGACGCCAAGCATGCGGTGCAACTGGTGAGCGCTCACGCCCTTTTTGCTGGACACCATGAGATGCGTTGCCAGCAGCCACTTGTTCAGCGGAACCTTGCTGCTCTCAAAGACGGTGCCCACGGTGACGCTGAACTGGTCACGGCAACCGTTGCACTGAACAACGCCAGCGCGGAGCTTGCCTTCAGGATGCGCCTTCGTCGGGCGGCCACGCTGAGCGGGTAGCCGCTTCACATCGACCGAACCGCAGTGGGGGCAAATCGGGCCATCGGGCCAGCGCAGCGCTTCAAGGTGCTCACGGGCCGCGTTCTCGTCAGTGAACTGGGGAGCGGTGATGTTCGTCATGCGGATGATATGCCCGCATCACGTTTGCTTTGTCAAGTATATAATGTCCAGCTAGCTATACACAATGACGTGCTAGCCTGTCATATTGTCGACCATGCTTTGCGCTAGCAGGCTGAGCGTATCATCGCGAGCGCCCATCACTACGATGCGGTCGCCGGGCTGCGCCGCAGCGACAAGGTGCGCGGCGGCGGCGGCGCGCTCGGGGATGTGGAGGGCGGTTCGGCCGGTAGCGGCGATATCGGCGACAATGTCGGCGCTGGTCACTTCGCGCGCCACGGTGCCGCCCTGATAGACCGGATCGGGCAGCACGAGCACGTCCTCGAGCCCGAGATGCTGGGTAAACATGCTGACCAACTCGCCGCGCATCACCTTGAGCGGGCCATAGCCGTGCGGCTGGAACAGCAGCAGCAGGCGGCCGGGAAAGGCGTGGAGCGTCGCCAGGGTGGCGGCGATCTTGTCGGGATTGTGCCCGAAATCGTCGATCACCGCGACGCCGCCGGCCTCGCCGACCAACTCGAAGCGGCGCTTGAGCCCGGCGAACCCACCGATCGCGTGCGCCGCTTCGACAAGCCCGATGCCGGCCGCCCGCACCGCTCCGATCGCCGCAAGGGCGTTGGAGACATTGTGGCGGCCCGGCACCTGGAGCGTCACGCGGACCGGCGCGCCGCCGCGCTCGACCAGGTCGAAGGACACGCCGAAGCGCTGCTCCTCGAGGTTCGAGGCGACCAGATCAGCCTCGCCCTCGATCGCGAAGGTCAGCAACCGATCGGCGGGCAGCGCCATCGCCAGCGCGGCGCCCTCGCCATTGTCGCGGTTGACCACTGCGGTGGCGGCGCGGGCGATGAAGCCGCCGAACAGGTCGCGCAGCTCCTCCAGCGACTTGTGGTCGAGGCTGACATTGTTGAGCACGGCGATCTTCGGCCAGTAGAGCGCGATCGATCCGTCGCTCTCGTCAACTTCGCTGACGAACGCATCGCCTGCGCCGACCAGCGCGCTGGCGAAGGGCGCGTCGGGCGTCGCGAAATTCTTCATCACCGCGCCGTTCATCACCGTGGGATCGCGGCCGGAGGCGTGGAGGATCCAGCCGATCATGCCCGTCACGGTCGACTTGCCGCTGGTGCCGGCCACCCCGATCGACAACGGCGCGGCGTTGAACAGCTCGGCGAGCAGCTCGGCGCGGCTCTTGCGCTCGGCGCCCACCTGCTCCGCCGCGACGATATCGGGCACGCTCGCCTCGACCGCCGCCGAGGCGACGACCAGCTGGTCCGCCGAGACGACGCCGCTGCCGTCCTGCGCGAACAGCGTGACGCCGCGCCGTCGCAGATAGTCGAACTTGGCCGGCAGCTTGGCCTGATCGAGGCTGCGGTCCGAGCCCGCGACGGTCGCACCCTGCCCGGCGAGGATCATCGCCAGCGGCATCATGCCCGATCCGCCGATGCCCACGAAGAAGTAAGGTTTGCGGTGATCCATCGGGCCGGGCTATCGGCAATTTGGAGCGAAGGGGCAAGCACATGCGCATCGGAGTTGTGGCACCGGCACGGACGATCAGCCGCGAATCGTCGCTGCGGATGTCGGCGTTCATGGCGCTGACCTATCCCCAGCACGACATCGTCTATCATCCGCAGTGCTTCGAGGAGGCGGGCCATTTCGCCGGCCCCGACGAGCTGCGCGCCAGGGCCTTCCTCGAATTCGCCAACGATCCGGCCTTCGACGCGATCTGGTTCGCGCGCGGCGGATACGGATCGAACCGCATCCTCGACACGATCATGCCCCAGCTCGGCCCCGCCGCCCGGCACAAGACCTATATCGGCTTTTCCGACATGGGCTTCATGCTCGGCGCGCTCTATGCCCGGCGGATCGGCCGCCAGGCGCACGGGCCGATGGCAAGCAGCATGGGCAAGAACGACAGCGGCGAAGGCGCCGGCTGGGTGCTCGGCTGGCTGATCGACGGCGACCGCCGCGGACTCGAGCCCGGGCTCGACGGCCGCCCCGCCGCGGCGTTCAACCTCGCCATCCTGACCGCGATGATCGGCACCCAATGGCTGCCCGACCTCACCGACCATGTCCTGCTGATCGAGGAAGTCTCCGAGCCGCTTTACCGGATCGATCGGATGCTGTTCCAGATGGCCTATGCCACCCAGCTCAAGGGCATCGCCGGCGTGCGGCTGGGCGCTGTCAGCGAAGTGCCCGACAACGACGTCGATTTCGGCGAGACGATCGAGCAGATGATCACGCGCTGGTGCCGCGACATGGGCGTGCCCTATCTCGGCCGCGCCGAGATCGGCCATGTCGAACTGAACCGGGTGGTTCCGTTCGGCGTAGCGTGAGGCGCGGCAGCCGGATCGTGGTGCGGCGCGGCCGGTAGCTCGGTTGACACAGTTGACACGAAACGCGGGTTTGGCGGGCGCCCGGTTAGCGGCGGTGATGCCCAACCAAGTGGTGCGGAGTGCTCGGTTGACAGAGTTGACACCAAAAGCGGTGTCGCAGGGCGCCTGGTCGACACGGTGGTAGCCGCACGCGGTGTCGCGGGGGCTCCGGTTGACCGCGGCGATGCCCAACCAAATGGTGCGGATTGCTCGGTTGACAGAGTTGACACCAAAAGCGGTGTCGCACGGCGCCTGGTCGACACGGTGGTAGCCGCCCGCGGTGTCGCGGGGGTTCCGGGTGACCGCGGCGATGCCCAACCAAATGGTGCGGATCGCTCGATTGACGGAGTTGACGCGTAACCCAGCGTTGCCGCGCGCCCGCTCTGCGAACGCTCGCGACCTGCGGCCCGCCGCTTCGCTCGACGAAATTGACACTCGACGCTGCACCGCGCGTACCTCGCTCGACACGGCTGGCACGCTGGTCGGATCGCCCGATCCCGACTCGGCAGGCACAGCCCTGAAGACATTGTGGCGCATCGCAGCGCCTGTAGGACAGCGCTTCGTGCCGCTCAGGCGGCGACGCGGCCGATCCGCACGAGCACGCCGTCGGGATCGCTCACGGCGAACTCATAGGTGCCCCAGGGCTTCAGGTGCGGTGCGTCCTTCTCGATGATCCGCTCGCGCACCCGGTCCGCCACGGCATCGACGTCCTCGACATAGAGATACAGCCCGAAGGGATTATGCAACGGGATGACCCAGCCCGGCTCGGCGCGGTTGAGATGGAGGTGCCAGCCCTTGCCATCGGCGAGGATGCGGTAATGGCCGTAATCGCTGACCAAGGCGAAGCCGAGCTGCTCGTAAAAGGCCTGGCTGCGGTCGAGATCGTTGCACGGCAGGATGGCAGTGACAGCGTGGCTCTGGGTCATCGGCGCCGCCTCCTCGCGGTTCAGTCGAGCGGATAGAGCGCGGCGGCGACCCAGCGCAGCTCGGCGCGGAGCACGCCCCAGGCGCGCGCCGCGGCACGGCTGTCCATCGGCTCGACGCCGATCCCGCGCGCGCCCAGCGCCTCGGTGAAGGCGCGCGGCGGGCGCACCAAGGTGGCGCCGGTGCCGAGCAGCAGGAATTCGGGCTGGGGCGACAGCGCGAGCAGCGGCGCGATATCGTCCGGGGTGAGATCGGCAATCGGGGGCGGCGACCAGCCATCGGCCCGTTCGGGGCTGATCAACAGCCCTTCATAGACCCCGTCATCGACCTTGAAGCCGCGGCCCGAAAAGCCCGAGATCAGCGGGCCCTCCGCGCTGCGGCGTTCCATCTTCATCCGCTCAGCCGATGCGCTCGGCGCCCGAGGCCGCGCTCGGCTTTTCCTCGCGCGGACCCGGCTTGAGGCCGAGGGTAATCAGCAGCGACGAGGAGACATAGATCGACGAATAGGTGCCGACGACGACGCCGAGCATCATCGCCGCGGTGAAGCCGCGCAGCACATGGCCGCCGAAGATCAGCAGCGAGGCGAGCGCGATCAGGATGGTCAGCGAGGTCATCACCGTGCGCGGCAGCGTCTCGTTGACCGACAAGTCGATCAGCTCGCTCATCCCCATCTTGCGATATTTGCGCATATTCTCGCGGATGCGATCGTCGATCACCATCTTGTCGTTGATCGAATAGCCGATGATCGTGAGCACCGCGGCGACGATGTTGAGATCGAAGGTGAACAGCTCGCGGAACAGCGCGAAGAAGCCCAAAGTCATCAGCACGTCGTGCAGGATGGCGACCGCGGTCGACACGCCGAACTGCCATTCGTATCGCAGCCAGGAGAAGATCGCGATGCCGATGATCGCGAGGAACACCGCGAGCACGCCGTTCTGGATCAGCTCGCCCGAGACCTTGCTGGAGACAGTGGAATAGTTGCTGAAGGTCGCGCCGGGGAATTTGGCGGCGAGCGTGCTCTTCACCTGCTCGACCATCTTGTCGACCGCGCCTTCGTCAGTCGAGTTCGGCAGCGGCATGCGGATCGACACGGTGTTCGCGCCGCCCAGCTGCTGGAGCGTGCTCTCGCCATAGCCGAGATTGTTGACCGCCGAACGGACCTGATCGAGCGGCGGCGGCGCGGCGAACTTCTCCTCGATCGAGACGCCGCCGGCGAAGTCGACGCCATAATTGAGCCCGCGCGCCGCCAGCAGCACGAGCGCCGCGACGGTGAGCAGCGCCGTCACCGCAAAGGCGATGTGGCGGATACGGACGAACCCGATATTGGTGTTGTCCGGAATGATCTTGAGGAGCCGCATGGTCCGGGCGTCCTTAAATGTGGATTTCGCTGGGCCGGTTACGGCGCAGCCAGATCGAAACGAGCATCCGCGTGAACACCACGGCGGTGAACACCGAGGTGGCGATGCCGAACAGCAGCACCACCGCGAAGCCGCGGATCGGACCCGAGCCGAGGATCAGCATGATGAAGCCGGCAATGGCGTGGGTGACGTTGGCCTCGAAGATCGTGCGGCTGGCTTCCTTATAGCCGAGCTCGACCGACTGAGTGACGCTGCGCCCCCGACGCCGCTCTTCGCGGATGCGCTCGTTGATCAGCACGTTGGCGTCGACTGCGGTGCCGATGGTCAGCACGAAGCCGGCGATGCCCGGTAGCGTCAGCGTGGCGTTGAGCAGACCCATCATCGCAAGGATGACCAGCACGTTGATGATCACCGCGATCGTCGCATAGATGCCGAAGCGACCATAGGTCAGGATCATGAACGCGATCACCGCGACGACAGCGATCACCGAGGCGGTGATGCCCGCGCGGATCGAATCGTTACCCAGCTCAGGGCTGACGGTGTTTTCGGAAACGACCTTGAGCGGCACCTTGAGCTTGCCCGAGCGCAGCGCGATCGCGAGCTCGTTGGCGCTCTGGACGGTGAAGCCGCCGTTGATCACTGCGCTGCCGCCGAGGATCGGCTCGTTGATCCGCGGCGCCGAGATGACCACGTTGTCGACGATGATCGCGAAGGGCTTGCCGCTGTTTTCCTGGGTGACGCGCGCGAAGCGCTTCGAGCCAGCGCCGTTGAGCTGGAGCGTGACGCCCGGCGCGCCGGTCTGCGGATCATAGGACTGGCTGGCGTTGACCAGCATGTCGCCGGTGATCATCACCTCGCGCTGGAGCGCGATCGTGCCGCCGCCTTCGGCATAGGGCAGGATGATCGAGCCGGCCGGGGCAATGCCCTTGGCCAGATCCTGCGGGTTCGCCGTGGTATCGACCAGGCGGAATTCGAGCTTGGCGGTCTTGCCGAGCAGCTGCTTGAGCGCAGTCGGATCGTTGAGGCCGGGGACCTGGACGACGATGCGGTTGCTGCCTTCGCGCACGACGGTAGGCTCGACCGTGCCGAGCGCGTTGATGCGGCGCTCGACGACTTCGCGCGCGTCGTTCATCGCCTCTTCGACCGTGGCGTTGATGCCGACCTGCGTGGGGGTGAGGACGAAGCGCGTCGAATCGACGACGGCGATGTCCCAGTCGCGCTGGCCGGTGGTGGCGACGCCGTTGGTGAGCGGCAGCAGCTTTTCGCGCGCGGCATCGACCTTCGAGGGATCGCGCACCATGAAGCTGAGCTTGCCGCCCTGCACCGAGATGTCGCCGATATCGACCTTCGGATCCTGGCGCATCGCGGCGCGCACCTGATCGCGCATGCCCTCGAGCCGCGACTGGGCGACGTCCTTGGTATCGCCCTCGAGCAGCAGATAGCTGCCGCCGGCGAGATCGAGGCCCAGGTTGATCGCGGGCTTGGGAACCCAGCTAGGCCAGGTCTCGCGCACGCTCTTGGGGACGAAACTCGGCACGGCGAGCAGGACCATCAGCGCGATGCCGATGGTGATCGACAGGACCTTCCAGCGGGGAAAATCGAGCATCAGTCGTTCGCGGGCTTGCCGCCGCCGAGCGGGCGGACCTCAGTGAGCGTGCCCTTGAGCGCGCGCACCTTCATGCCGGGGGCGAGCTCGACTTCGATCTCGCGCTCTTCGACCTTGGTGACCTTGCCGATCAGCCCGCCGCCGGTGACGACGGTGTCGCCCTTCTTGACGGCCTGGATCGCGCCCTGAAGGTCCTTCATCCGCTTTTGCTGCGGACGAATCATCAGGAAATAGAAGGCGACAAAGATGAGGACGAGCGGGAGGATCGAGACGATCGCGCCTGCGGAGCCGCCCTGTCCCGCCGCGCCGGCGGCTTGTGCATATGCTGGAGTGGCGAACATGGTTTCCGGATGCCAGAGTGGAGGGCGCGGAATCCGCCCCCGTTCAAGCCGCGCGAGCTATCACGCGCGAACAGGGCGTGCAACTATTGTCGGGGCCAGCCCGTGCCGCCTAAGGATTCCGCAGCGCGCCGCTTGCATCCGCCGCGCGACCCGCCTAATGGGCGCAGCCTCGGTCGGGGCGTAGCGCAGCCTGGTAGCGCATCACACTGGGGGTGTGGGGGTCGCAGGTTCGAATCCTGTCGCCCCGACCAAGAATTCCACACCTTGTGATGCGCAGCCGCCGGTTCGGCGCACGCTGCGCGCGTCTTCAGACATTGTCCCGCTTCTAGGCGTCGGGGAGCATGGCGGTTGCCTGGTCGTCGGCAGCGCTGCGGACGAAATGGTCGAGCAGCCAGGCGGCGGCAGGGCCGGGCGGCGCGTCGCGGCGATGGATGCCGCAGAAGCGATAGGCGCCGCCGGGATTCTCGGGCATCACGAGGCGGACGAGCGTGCCGTCGATCAGGTCGGGCTCGACCATCGGCAGCGGCATGTTGCCCCAGCCAATCCCTTCGCGCAGCAGCGCGTGCTTCGCGCCGAGATCGGCGAGCCGCCAGGTGCGCGGGCTCTGCACCGCGAAATCGCGCCCGGCGGTGATCGGCGAGCGATCGGTGAGGACGAGCTGGATATGATCGCGCGCGGCGCCGGGCGGGATCGGATGGAGCCGGGCGAGCGGGTGATCGGGCGCGGCAACGGGGACGAGCTGGACGGCGCCGGCCGCGACCAGCTGAATGCCGTCGACATCGGAGGCGAGCGGGCCGCTCATCCCGATCCCGGCCTTGCCGTCGAGCACCAGCGCAGTCACCGCGCCGAGCGCCTCGACATGGAGCCGCAGCGACACGGTGGGGAATTCGGCGCGGAAGGCACGCAACACCCGGCCGAGCCGATCGGTGGGCAGCATCACGTCGACGGCGAGGCTGACTTCGGCCTCGAGCCCTTCGAGCAGGCCCTTCACCTTGGCGCGCAGCCCGTCCATGCCCTGCGCGATCGCGCGCGCCTCGGCGAGCACCGCCCTGCCCGCGTCGGTGAGCTGCGGGCGGCGGGTGCCCGCGCGATCGAACAGCGTCACGCCAAGCTGCAATTCGAGCTGGGCGATGCCGTAGCTCACTACCGAGACCGCACGGTTGAGCCGGCGGGCCGCTCCGCCGAAGCTGCCCGCTTCGACCACGGCGAGGAACAGGCGGAGCTGGTCGAAGGTTGGCGTGCCGGGGTTCACTGTTCAACTTTCTCGAACGATTTCGACGATTTTATCTCACTGAACACGATAGCGGACAAGGCCTACATCCCGGTCATCGAGAGCGGCCCGGTGCCGCCCACCAATAGACCAAAGGGAGTTTCACCATGATCGAACTTCGCCCCTATGACAGCCTCGGCGGCGCCAACCATGGCTGGCTCGACGCCAAGCATCACTTCTCGTTCGCCAACTATCAGGACGAGAACCGGGTGCATTGGGGCAATCTGCGCGTCTGGAACGACGACACGATCGCACCGAAGACCGGCTTCCCGCCGCATCCGCATCGCGACATGGAAATCATCACCTATGTCCGCAAAGGCGCGATCACCCATCAGGACAATCTGGGCAACAAGGGTCGTACCGAGGCCGGCGATGTCCAGGTGATGAGCGCGGGCACCGGGATCACCCACTCCGAATATAATATGGAGGACGGCGAGACGCAGATCTTCCAGATCTGGATCATCCCGACGCGCAGCGGCGAAAAGCCCGCCTGGGGCGCCAAGCCCTTCCCCAAGGGCGACCGCGCCGGCCAGTTCGTGGTGCTCGCCAGCGGCTATGACAACGACAATGACGCGTTGCCGATCCGCACCGATGCCCGCGTCGTCGGCGCAACGCTGAAGGCCGGCGAGACTGCCGAATATACGATCGGTGCCGACCGCAAGGCCTATCTCGTCCCCGCCACCGGCGCGATCGACCTCGACGGCATCCGCGTCAACGCCCGCGACGGCGCCGCGATCAAGGACCTCGAGACGATCACGATCACGGCGATCGAGGACAGCGAGATCGTCCTCGTCGACGCCGCCTGACCCCCCTGCCGCCGGGCTCCCTCTGCCCGGCGGCTCCCCTTTTCGACTGTTTGGAGACTTATCATGGCTACGCGTATCGAAACGGCTTCCCCCTCGACCGACCTCACCAGCTATGCGCCCTTTGCCGGCCGCGTGCTGATCGCCGCGATCTTCCTGCTCAGCGGATTGAGCAAGCTTGCGGCGCCCGCCGGCACGATCGGCTATATCGCCGCTGCCGGCCTGCCGCTTCCCGAGCTAGGCTTCGGCATCGCGCTTCTCGTCGAGTTGGTCGGCGGCGCGCTGCTGGTGCTCGGCTATCGTACCCGGCTGGTGGCGGGCGTGCTGGCGCTGTTCAGCGTGGCGACGGCGATCTTCTTCCACGCGGCGCTGGGCGACCAGAACCAGTTCATCCACTTCTTCAAGAACATCGCGATCGCGGGCGGCCTGCTCCAGATCGTCGCGTTCGGCGCCGGCCGGTTCAGCATCGACCAGCGCTAGTTGGATCTACCAGCTTGAAGGGCGGGCTGCTTCGGCGGCCCGCCCTTTTTGCGTCAGCGCGTGTGCTCGACTGCCCAGCCGAGCGCGCGATCGGCGACATCCTCCCAGCCGCGCTCGTTGCACAGCCAGTGCGAGCGGCCGGGGAAGAGATGGAATGCAGTGACCGAAGGCGCGCGGCGCTGTCGGCGATGATTGGCGCGGACCATGCCGGGCGGCGCGGTGCGGTCCTCGGCGCCGGCGATCAGCAACAGCGGCGCGCGCGCGGAAGTGCGCCCACGCAGCCGGGTGCCGATGCCGAACAGCGTCTCGACAAAGATCCGCCCCGGCGCAGGGACGACGAACTTCTCATAGACATAGGATTTCTCGGCCGCGGGCAGCGTCTGCGCGAAGCCATGCGAGAAGCTGCGCTGCGACAGGCGCAGCACCCGGTTCCAGCCGAACAGCGTCGGCAGCGCGGTCCACAGCGCGGGCGGGCGCGGCGCCACGCCGAAGGGCGGCGCCGACGCGATCGCGACGCCGGCCGCACCCAGCCCGCGATCGAGCAGCAGCTGGGCGACCAGCCCGCCAAAGCCGTGGCCGATCAGGATCGGCGGATGCGGCAGCGCTTCGACCAGCGCGGCATGATGATCGACGATCGCGCGCAACCCCAGCCGGGCAAGCCGCGGATCGGGGCGTGCGCGCAATGCGTCGATCGGCCGATCGAAACACGGCCAGGGCGGCGCGATCACGGTCATGCCCGCCGCCTCGTAACGCTGGCGGAAGCGATCCCAGACGCTTGGCGTGAGCCAGGCGCCGTGGATCAGCACGACCGTGTCGGCCATCGCTGGTCCTATCAGCCCTTGATGAAGGCGAGCAGGTCCGGATTGATGACGTCGGCATGGGTGGTGCACATGCCGTGCGGATAGCCCGGATAGATCTTCAGCGTACCGTTCTTGACCAGCTTGGCCGAGAGCACGCCGGCATCCTTATAGGGCACCACCTGATCGTCGTCGCCGTGCAGCACCAGCACCGGCACGCTGATCGCCTTGAGATCCTCGGTGAAGTCGGTTTCCGAGAACGCCTTGATGCAATCATAATGCGCCTTGATGCCGCCCGACATGCCCTGGCGCCACCAATTGTCGATCACGCCTTGGCTGATCTTCGCGCCGGGCCGGTTGAAGCCGTAGAAAGGCCCGGTGGGGAAATCGATATAGAGCTGCGCGCGATTGGCGGCGACGCCGGCGCGGATGCCGTCGAACACTTCGATCGGCAGGCCGCCGGGGTTCTTGTCGGTCTTGAGCATCTGCGGCGGCACCGCGCCGATCAGCACGGCCTTGGCGACGCGGCCGGGCTTGGCGCGCGCGACATAGCGGGCGACTTCGCCGCCGCCGGTCGAATGGCCGATATGCACCGCGCCCTTGAGATCGAGATGATCGGTGAGCGCCGCAACATCGGCGGCATAGGTATCCATCTCGTTGCCGGTGTCGGTCTGGGTCGAGCGGCCATGGCCGCGACGGTCATGCGCGATCACGCGATAGCCGTGGCCGAGGAAGAACAGCATCTGCGTGTCCCAATCGTCCGAGGTGAGCGGCCAGCCGTGATGGAACACGATCGGCTGCGCGTCCTTGGGACCCCAATCCTTGTAGAAGATCTCGGTGCCGTCCTTGGTGGTGATCGTACCCATGTTTCTGTCTCCTGATCGGGGTGCGGCGAGCGCCGCTGATAGCGGGAAGGGAAGCGCGCTGGCGCCGGCGAGCGCCGCCGACCCGGCGAGCACGCCGCGTCGGGAGATAGCCGGATTTTGTGACGGCTGGTCGGATCGCATCGACTGGACTCCTTCGTTACGACGCTATCGGCCCCGCCGATGCGCCGCGAAATCCCGCACGGGGGCTTGCGTTCACCCTATCGGGCTACTCCCCGCCTCGGCGCCGATATGCTAGGGTAGCCGTTCCTCGGGGAGCCGATCGGCTGCTTGCCCAGGGCCGAGGGGAAGAATTGCGGCTGCTGCGCCTCATCGCCGGATTGTTGCCGCTGTGCATCGCGCAGCCGGCAGCGGCGAACGCGCTGGGTTCGGACGGGTTCACCCATAGCGGCTGGACGAGCAAGGACGGCATCCCCGGCATGCTCCAGGCGCTGGCCCAGACGCCCGACGGCTATTTGTGGCTCGGCACCTATGAGGGACTCTATCGCTTCGATGGGGTGAGCTTCGAGCATGTGCCCCCTGCCCCCGGCCATCCGGCGGGGGCGATCCCGGTGAGCGCGGTGTTCGTTGCCCGCAACGGCGATCTGTGGGTTGGCTATGCCGGCGGGGCCGGCGCCGAAATCTATCGCCACGGCGCGCTGGTGCGTGCGGGCATGCCCAACGCGCCGGGCGAAATCACCGAGTTTCGCGAAGATGCCGATGGCGCGATCTGGGCGGTCGGCGGGCGCACCCGCCGCATGCTCAAACGCTATTCGCACGGCCAGTGGCAAGCGATCGACGCGCGCTGGGGCGTGCCCGACGACGAGCCGGTATCGAGCCTGTTCGCCGCGCGCGACGGCACGCTGTGGCTCGCCGCCAAGACGCGGCTGCTGTATCTGCGCCGCGGCGCCACCCGCTTCGAGGACAGCGGGCGCCGCATCCGCGACGGCGCGAGCATGGCGCAGGATGCCGCCGGCGACCTGTGGATCTCAGACCCAAGCGGCACCTGGATGCTGCCCGATTATCCGCGCGGCCAGCGCACCGCGCACAACACGGTCTTCTACCCCGCCGCGCCGACGGTGCGACGGACGATGATCCTGTTCGATCGCGCGGGCAATCTATGGGGATCGACCTATACCGGGGGCGTCTTCCGCATCCCCCAGCCGGGCCGTTCGGCGCCCGACGCGGTGGTGCGCTATGCGAGCAGCGACGGGCTCACGTCGAACCAGGCGGTGGCGATGCTGCGCGACCGCGAGGGCAATATCTGGGCGGCGACCGAAGTGGGACTCGACCAGTTCCGCCGCGCCAATGTCGTCCAGGTGCCGCTGCCGCCCAAGACCACGGCGACAGGCTATCTGATCGCCGCGGACCAGCGCGGCAATGTCTATATTGCCAGCGGCGCGACGCTGTATCGCGTGCCTCCGGGCGGCGATCCGGTGCCGATCCTGGCCGGGCTCGACGAGCCGCGCGCGCTGTGCCGCGGACGCGGCGACGCGCTGTGGCTGGTCGAGCTGGGCAGCGTGCTGCGGCTCGAGCAGGGCCGCATCACCGCGCGGTTGCCGCTGCCCGACGCCGGCCCGACCACCGGATGCGGCGAGGATGGCGCCGGGCGGTTGTGGCTTGCCCGGCTCGATCTTGGCGTATTGCGTCGCGACGGCGATCGCTGGCAGCGGATCGCCCTTCCCGCGGCTGCCGGCCGCGCGCAGGACGTGACGATCGATGCGGCGGGCAATCCGGTGCTGGTGCTCGATCGCCGCGCATTGATGCGCATCGAAGGCAGCGAGGGGCGGCTGTGGAGCAATGCCGCGATCGGCGTTGCCGGGCTGACGCTCGTCCGCGGCATGCCCGAGGGGCTGTATGTCGCCGGCGGCACCGGGCTGGCGCGGTGGAACGGCAAGGGCTTTGCGCGGCTGTCGATCGCCGACCATCCCTGGCTGCGCGGGATTCGCGGCATGGTCCACACCCCGCGCGGCGAGACCTGGATGATCAACAACAAGGGCATCCTGCGCGTGACGACCGCCGATCTCGACCGCGCCTTTGCCGACCCGCACCGGCCGCTGGCGCACGACCTGTTCGGCGAGCAGGACGGGCTGACCAGCCGCACCCAGGGCTCGGACGGGGCGCAGATGGCGATGGGCGGCGACGGGCGGCTGTGGTTCCTTACGCGCCAGGGCGTGGTGCGCATCGATCCGGCGGCGCTGGTGCGCAACCCCACTCCGCCGCCGGTGCGCATCCGCGCGCTGACTGCCGACGGCGTGCGCCATGCCGACCCGGTTACACTCACTCTGGCGGCGGGAACGCGCAGCCTCGCGATCGACTATACTGCGCTCAGCCTGTCGGTGCCGAGCCGGGTGCGCTTCCGCTACCAGCTCGAAGGCGTCGATCCCGACTGGACGGATCCGGGCACGCGGCGCCAAGCCTTTTACACCAATCTGGCGCCGGGGACCTATCGCTTCCGGGTGATTGCGGCGAACGATGCCGGGGTGTGGAACCGCACCGGCGCGACACTGGAATTCACCGTGCCGCCGACCTTCCTGCAATCGCGGCTGTTCGTGCTGCTGTGCCTCGCCGCGGCGGGGTTGGTGCTCTGGCTGCTCTATGGATTGCGGCTGCGCGCGGTGGCGCGGCGGATGCGCGCGCGGATGGCCGCGCGGATCGCCGAGCGCGAGCGGATCGCGCGCGAACTGCACGATACGCTGCTCCAGGGCGTGCAGGCGCTGGTGCTGCGCTTTCAGCTGGTCGCCGACGATATCGCGCCCGACCAGCCCGCCCGCCGCGCGCTGGAGGAAGCGCTGGACCGCGCCGATCAGGTGCTCGTCGAGGGCCGCGACCGGGTGCGCAACCTGCGCGCCTCGGGCGACGACGGCCAGGACCTGGCGGAGATGCTGCTCGACGTCGTGCGCCGCCAGGCCTTCGCGCCGACCACCGCGATCCAGGTGGTGACGACCGGCGCGGCGAGGCCGCTCAACGCGCTGGTGCGCGACGAAGTCACCCGGATCGCCAACGAGGCGCTGTTCAACATCTGGCGGCACGCACGGGCCGGACGCGTCGAGATCGAGATTGTCTATCGCGCGGCGAGCTTTGGCGTGCGCTTCCGCGACGATGGCGTGGGAATCCCGGCGGACATCCTCAAGGCCGGACGGCGCGAGGGGCATTTCGGGCTGACCGGCATGCGCGAGCGCGCCGACAAGATCGAGGCCGAGCTGACGATCCGATCGGGCCCGGCGGCGGGCAGCGAAGTCGCGCTCCTCGTTCCCGCCGCGATCGCCTATGCGCGCAGCACCCGCCGGCGGCGGGCCAGGCGCACTGCAATGGGAGACGAACTTGCCTGACAGGATTTCCGGGGCGTCCGCTGCGCCGAAGCCGACAGGTGCGCCGGCCGCGCCGACCCGGGTGCTGATCGTCGACGATCACCCGATGTTGCGCGAAGGCATCGCTGCCGTGATCGGGCGGCAGGCCGACATGGCGATCGTCGGCGAGGCGGCGAACGGCGTCGAGGCGATCGAGCAGTATCGCGCGGGGCGCCCCGACGTGACGCTGATGGACATCCAGATGCCCGGGATGGGCGGGCTCGAGGCGATCCAGCGGATCCGCGCCGAGGATGGCGACGCCGCGATCGTCGTGCTGACCACCTATCCCGGCGACACCCAGGCACTGCGCGCGCTGCGCGCCGGCGCCGCGGGCTATCTGCTCAAGAGCTGCATCCGCAAGGACCTGCTCGACACGATCCGCACCGTCCATGCCGGACGCCGCGCCATCGCGCCCGAAATCGCGCAGGAGATCGCGCTCCACGCGCTCGACGAGAAACTCACCGAGCGCGAGACCGACATCCTGCGCCTCGTCGCCGAGGGGCACCCCAACAAGCAGGTCGCCTGGCGGCTGTCGCTGTCGACCGACACGGTCAAGGCGCATCTCAAGAACATCTTCGCCAAGCTCGACGTCGCCGACCGCACCCAGGCGGTGATCACCGCGGCGCGGCGCGGCTTTATCGACATCTGACCCGCCCTTCGTCTTGCCCAATCGCTGCACGAAGGTAGAGACGGACCGGGCCGCGTTATGGCCCGCGTTCGGGAGGGGCCAGTTGCCCATAGTCCATGTGATCGACGACGAGGACCAGGTCCGCCGCGCGGCGACCTTCCTGCTGCGCAGCGCCGGCTATGACGTGCGCGGCTATGCCTCCGGTGCGGAATTCCTGGACTTGGTCGGACGGGCCGAGGTCGGGTGCATCCTGCTCGACATGCGGATGCCGGAAATGGGTGGGCTCGAGGTGCAGGCGCAACTCAATGCGCGCGGGGTAACGATGCCGGTGATCCTGCTGGCAGGGCATGGCGATGTCGGCGCCGCGGTCGCCGCGATGAAGGCCGGCGCAGTCGATTTCGTCGAGAAGCCTATCGACGAGCGGAGGCTGCTCCCCGCGATCGATGCGGCGTGCCGCAAGCGCCCCGCCCCCGGTGCCGCCGCGACAGCCGGCGACGAGGACGGGCGGGCGCGGGTGGGCAACCTTACGGCACGCGAGCAGGACGTGCTGCGCGGGCTGGTGCGCGGGCTGGCCAACAAGCAGATCGCGCACGAACTCGGCATCTCGCCGCGCACGGTGGAGGTCCACCGCGCCAATGTGATGGGCAAGCTGGGCGTGCGCAGCCTGCCCGAGGCACTGCGCGTCGCCTTCGCCGCGGGGTTCAGCGCCGAGGCCCCGCCGGGCTGACAAAGCGGGAGGCACCGCGCGCCGACCCCTCCACGGAGATTTCCTCAACGCCTCAAGCGGGCGTCCCGAACTGGGTCGCACGAGGCGATGTTAGCGCGTCGATCGCATCGCTGAGATGCTCCGAAAACGTGCATTTCTGCGCCTTTATCGTGGAAGGGTGACCTCCACGCAACTCACGCTGATCGGCTCCGCCTCGGCAATCGCGCCGCTCCACCTCGTAACGGTCCCGCAGTGCCGACGCGGCGCCCAGATCATGGACCGTCGAGCGTCCGGCAGCTGGGGCGAAGCGCAAAGTGCTCCGCGCGCGCAGTCCAGCGGTGCGCCCTCTATGCGTTCATTGGGGTGCGGCGACGTCGATCGCGCCCGGTGCGATCTTCGCCGTTACCGGGGTCTTCGCCAGCACCTCGCCGTCGATCGAGATGCGCTGCGGGGGGTGCATCGTGATCCTGAAGCATGTCCCGTGGAAATCCCTGCTGCAGGCATTCCTGTCCCGCAACTTGAAGAACTTCGCATACCAGTCTCGGGCTAGAGCAAGCTTGCTGCGCCCCACCACCGCTTGCAGCAACAATTCGCGCGAGCCGAGGCTGGCCTGGTCGGAAAGCTCGACGCCGCCATGATGCCCGCCATTGAGGATGCGAAGCTCGGTTGCCCACAAGCGCTCGGTGCGCTCGCCATCGTCGAGCTCGAGCCGGAAGGGTCGAAACGCAATCGAACATTTCAGCGCCCAGAGCAGATAGCCCATGCGCCCGCCATAGCGTTTCAGCGCATGCGGGACCGTCTCGCCGATCATGGTGGACAGCCCCACCGACGCGCCGTTTACGAAATAGTCCGAGTTGATCATCCCGAGATCCACTCTTCTTCGACGTCCGGTTGCGATTGCGGCAACGGCTCCGCTCAAATCGAGCGGCAACCCGAGCGAGCGCGCGAAGCTGTTTGCGGTGCCAAGAGGAAGCACCGCAAACACGCAGTCCGTCCCGACCAGCTCATCGACTACGCCCGACAGAGATCCGTCTCCCCCGCCGACGATGATCATCGGGACACCCTCGGCAACGGCTTGCCGCACCGTGGGAATCATCTGTTCGGGGTCATCGACCGCGTGACAGCTGCGCAACGTGATGCCCGCGGCGGTCAGCTGCTTGCGGGCCTCGTCAAAAAGGTCGCGCCCGCGTCGGGAATGCGCATTTACGACCAGCGAGGCATCCCGCGGCAAGGACTTCGTTTCCATTCCCCAACAACTCGTCGGGCGGAGATCCGGGCCCAGCAAATTGTGCGCCCGAGCGCGATTTCGGCCGACCGCCCGCCGGAGGCGAACCGCACGACCCGCGCGCTCGCGACCGGGCGCCCGCCATCAGCCGAATTCGACCACCAGCCGCGCGGCGAAGGCCCCCTCCTTGCGCAGATGCCCGGCGCTGCCCGGCGCGCGACGGAGCTTGGGCTGCTTGAGCAGCGGCTTGAGCATCAGGTGCAGCGTCGCGTGGTTGATGTGGCGCCCGAAGCATTCGTGGAGGCCATAGCCGAAATGGATATAGTCGCTTGCCGGACGGGTGGGATCGAAGCGCTCGGGATCGGCGATGCGGCGCGGATCGCGCATCGCCGAGGCGAAGGCGGCGAGCACCTGGGCGCCCGCGGGTATGGTCGCGGCGTGCGACGTTCCTTTGGCGATCGTCCAGTCCTGGAGCGCCTGGCGCGGCAGGCCGGGCGCGAGGGGATCGAAGCGCATCGCCTCATAGACATAGCCGCGCAGCACATCGTCCTCATCGGCGCGCGCGGCTTCCTGTGCGCCGGCCAGTGCCTTGGGGCGGCGAAGCAGCTGCTCCATCGCCTGCGGCACCACCATCGGCGGCTGCGGCGGCCCGCCGACGACGAAGCCCATCAGCGAGGTGCGGATCGCATCGTCGTCGAAACCCTGCCCCGCGGCCTGGAGCCGCAGGCAGCGTCCGAGCACATCGTCCTTGCCCGGATCGGCGCGGCGCTGCTCGATCTGCGCCTGGATATGCGCGCGCAACGCCGGCGCGATCGCATCGACATCGACGCGTAGCGCTGGATCATTGCCCTGGTCGGCGAACTGGAATTCGAACAGCCGCGTCGCCCAGACGCGCAGATCGCCCTGCGGCGTGGGGGGCACGCCGAAATAGTCCGCCAGCACGTCGAAGGTGACCCGGCGGACGAGTTGGTCGACCACTTCGACCTGCCCGCCCGAAGCCGCGACGATCGCCTCGGCCTGCGCCTCCGCGCGGGCGGCGAGCAGCGGCAGGTCGGCCGGCAGGATGACTTTGCGCATCGCCGCGGTATCATGACGATATTCGGGGGTGTCGCCCATGCCGAGGAAGAAAGGCTGGCCGCCCATGATCACGTCGAGCTTGGGCTTGTAGATCACCCCGAAGGCGGGATCCGTGGCGAAAACCTCGCGCACATCGTCATAGCGCGAGGTGAGATACATGTTGCCGAAGCGGATCACCGGCTTGACCCGGCGCAGCACGCTGAACAGCCAGGGCATCGCCGCGAACATCGTCCGCTGCATCCAGCCCTTGAACCCGGTCGGACCGGGACGGAGCACGTTGGTGGCAGTGAGCGGGTTCACAGGCTTGCCAGATAGTTGAGCGCCGGCATCGACGGCAGGAAGAAATATTCGCCGCCGGCCATCTGGACGAAGGTGTCGACCTCGATGATCCGGCGCAGCGGCTTTTCGGGGAGCGTGAAACCGCCCTTCGGCCCGAGCAGCGGATCGGTCTCGTCATACAGAAAGGCGAAGTTCGGGTTGAGCAGCCAGGTCTGCTGGATGAACTCGAACTGACGGGTGATGTCGGTGTTGAGCGCGATGAACAGCAGCCCGCGCTCCTTGCCATCGTCGACGCGCGGATCGGCGATCGTCGGGCCATATTTGCGGCCGCGGCGCAGGATGCGATGGTTGTTGGCGGCATCGAGCAGGGTCTGCTTGTCGCCCGGCGTCGGCGCCAGCCCGTCGCGCGGATTGGCGCGGCGGACATGGCTTCCCATCGGGCAGCCCATGCCGTGGCGATCGCGATCGTAAAAGCCGAACGCATTGTCGGGCATGTTATAGGAATTGGGGGCAGCACCCCTTCGGGACAAAGCAGATTGCCGTCGAGATCGCGCCCGATCACGCGCGTGGCGAGCCAGTTCGCGTCGTGCGATGCGCTGCCAGGATCGCCATGGCTGGCCGCGGCCTGCATCGAATTCCAGAAGGCGGCAACATCCTGCTTGAGCTCGCGCACGGCCATGTAGCTGCCGTCGAGCCCGAGATCGAGAAAGCCTTCGCCGCGCGGATGGGCGCCGAGCCCGGCTTTGCGCGCCGCTTCGCTATCCCGCACCACCGGCCCGGGGGCGATTTCGTGATGGCCGTTGACGTGCCCCATCAACAGCTCGCCGAGCGGCACGCCGTTCCACGGATCGTGCGGCGCATCGACGCCGCCGCGCAGCGTGACCGTGCCGGGCTCATAGGGCGCAGGCTGCGACACGCCGTCGGCAAAGCCGAAATGCTCGCGCGCGATGCCGCGCTCGTCGAGCCGCAAATCGAGCTCGAGCCGGTGGACGACGCTGACCTGGTGCGGCGCCAGCGCATCGCTGACCGACTTGCACCACGCCTCGGCGCTTTCCTCGTCCTTCTCGTAGAGCAGCAGCATCGCGTGGACGGTGATCGGCGTCTTGATACGCTGCTCGACGACCGCGGGCTCGTCATCGCCAAAGGCCTCGGCATCGGGCTCCTTAGCAGCGGCGTCGAGCGGGGTGTTTCCGCTCCAGCGCGGACCGCCGGGGATCACCGTACCCAGCCATTCCTCGCCGCGGCGATCGCCGAGACGGCGGAGCCGGTCTTCCTGGAACATGCCTTCCTTGAACGGCAAGTCGAACGAGGCGAGCGCATTGGCATCGAGCCCCATCTTCTTGAGCCCCAGCCAAGTGAAGCCGAGGCCGGCCGAGCGCGCTTCCTTGCCATCGGCATCGGTGATCGGCGCGACCTGCTGCAGCGCCGCGAGCCAGGCGCCGCCTGCCTTGCGCAGCGTCTTGTCCCAGCCGAACTCCAGGAACAGTGCGCGCCCGGTGGGCAGGTTCGAAAAGCCGCTGACCACCATCCCCTGGGTCAGCTTGTCGTGCGGCGGGGCGAGCTTCCAGCTCGGCGGGCCCTTGGCGCCGGGAGCGTCGCTCACAGGTCGAGGATCCATGTAGCGGCTTCCTTTTCAGACAGGCTGCGCTTGCGCAGTCCCAAGGCTATGCGGAAATTGCGCTCGACCTGCTCGGCGGTGAGATCCTTGTACGCCGAGTACCAGAAGCGGCTGACAGTCATCGAATGGCGTGCCCATTGCTTGAACTGGCTGCCATGGCTGGCGCCGTCCTTGACGAGGAAGCGGGTGGGCGGGAAGCCGACCCCGCAGCACCAGGCCAGCGTGAGCCCGGCATGCGCCTTCTCGATAAAATCGTCGAGATAGCTCTCCCAGGTCTGGTCGAAGTTCGAGAAGAACATCAGCCGGCTCTTGTTGTTGACCATCGCCCAATGCGCGAAATGGATCGTGCGCATCGAACCAAGATAGCCGCTGCGCGCGACGATCCGCAGCACCAGCCCGAGCCCGCGATGCCCGACGCGGATCAGGATCGCGCGCAGGATGCCCGGCTTGATCAGCACCACCGAGCCCATATGGTTTTGCGGGATCCAGTCCTCGCGCCGCGCCATCTCGCGCAGCATGTGCGGATCGACCGGCGGCGCGTCCTGCGCCGCATCGCGCCGCTCGATGATGCGCAGCCACAGCACGATCCCGGCAACGGTGACCGGAAGGCTGAGCAGCCCCCAGGCAAGCCAGACGAACATCGCCTCGGCCGAGCCGAACAGCGGTCGCCCGGTGAGTGCCGCGGCGATCGGCGTGGTGACTGCGGTCGCCACTGCGAGGTAGAGCAGCGCGAACAGGGCTAGCGGGATCAGCTGCTTGAAGAAAAAGGTCAGGAAGCTGAACTTGGTCGGCGTGGCGGTGCCCGGCAGCGCGACGCCAATCCGCTTGAGCAGCAGCGCGATCCCGGCGAAGATCACCCCGAGCAGCACCGCGAAGCGCACCCAGGGCATTTCGAGCTTGAGGATCAGCCCTGGCAGCGACAGCGCGAGCAGCACCAAAAGAATGAACACGCTCAATCGCGCCCAGTCGGTGATGTTCTGGACGAAGGTGATCCGCGCCGGCGGCTTCTGGTCGAGCCAGTCGAACCCGGGGCGCAGCGCGCCGCGCAGCCTGGCATGGATGCCCGCCGGAGTGAGGCTGCGATACGGCCCTGCCCCGCTGCCGCCGGCGTCCGCCAGTTCCTTGCGCGTTGCCAGGAACAGCTCACGCTCGGCAAGAATCCGGTCGCGGGTCATGCCGCGATTGCCCTGGTGATAGACGGTCGGCGTGAGCGAGCGGCGCTGGAGATAGGGGGCGATCGGCGCGCGCGAATCGGGGGCGGTCACCGAAGTGAACAGCGGCGCATCATTATCGAGCGGGCATTTGCAGCAACGCAGCATCGCGCGCAGATCGGGGCCGATCGCCGCCTCCAGCTGCGCCCAGAACGGCCCCGGCTCGCCATCGAAATTGGCTTCGATGACGAACAGCGGATCATAGTCGAAGCCGGGAAAGACGTTCAGCGACATGAAGTGCACCGACGGCACCAGCTTGAGGAAATCGGCGAACGGGCCGGTGCCTCCCGACGGATCCGGATTGCGCCGGTCGCGCAGCTTGTCGAGCAGCCCCGACAGATGGTCGTAGCTCTCGGGCTTTACCTCGAGCGCTACCGACAAGGTCGTTTGTCGCATCATCACCCCCAGATCCGGCAATCGTCTCCCCAGACGCGCCCAAGATCAACGGCAATGTTCCACACGACTAGCGACAAAGATAGGACAGAAACGACTTAGTCAGATTTAATATAGCCCAATCGCCCGCGGGCCAGGTCGAGCCATCGTCCAGGCACGACAAGGTCTCAGCCAAAGGTGGTGTCGAGGAACATCATCGCGGCGAGCCCGATCATCAACCCGGTGGTGACGCGCCCGCCGCCGGTGATCCGGGCATGGGCGTCGGGAATGATGTCCGACGCGACGACATAGATCATCGCGCCGGCGGCGAGGCCCAGCCCCCAGGGCAGGAATGCCTGCGCCACGGTGACGACCGACACGCCGATCAGCCCGGCGACCGGCTCGACCAGCCCGGTCGCCGCGGCGACGAGCGCGGCGGGGACGCGGCCATAGCCGATGCTGGTCAGCGCGACCGCGACGGCCAGCCCCTCCGGAATGTTCTGCAGGCCGATGCCGAGCGCAGTCACCCGCCCTGCATCGAAATCGCCACCGCCGAAGCTGACGCCGACGGCCATGCCTTCCGGGAAATTGTGCAGCGTGATCGCCGCGACGAACAACCAGATCCGCCGAGCGGAGGTGCTCGCGGCGATGCCGGGCGGGCCGAGCCCGAGATGATCGAGCGGCGGCAGCCATTTGTTGAGATTAGCGATCGCCACCGCGCCGAGCAGCACCGCGGCGGCGACCTGCATCGACGCGACTGCCGGCCGAGCACCCTGCGCCCGGGCGACTTCGATGGCAGGCAGGATGAGCGAGAAGAAGCTCGCCGCGAGCATCACGCCCGCCGCGAAGCCGAGCAGCAGGTTTTGCTGCTGGTCCGACGGGCGGCGCATGACCAGCACCGGGATCGCGCCGAGCGCCGTCGCCATCCCGGCGCACAGGCTGCCGAGCGCACCGGCGGCGATCACCGACTGGACGGGCTCGATGGCGATGGGGCTTCTCCTCTAGCGCTGAACGAACGGAAGCCGCGCATAGCAGTTCCAGACGCTACCGAAACAAAAAGAGCCGCGGCAGGCAAGCTGCCACGGCTCTTTTCGCGACCCGGGGAGGGATTGCTAGAACTTGATCTCCGCCGCGACGGTGAAGCTGCGCCCGCGCGGATCAGCGACACGCGGCTCCCACGAGCTGCCGGCGCCGGTATTCGAATCATAAGTGACGGCAAAGGGCGGATCGGTGTTGAACAGGTTCCGCACGCCCAGGGTCAGCTTGTAGCCCGGACCGAGGCCCGTATAGGCGACCGTGGCGTTGTAGGTGATATAGTCGTCGACGCGATCGTTATAGCCGGCGCGCACGGTGGATCCGTTGGCGATGCCGGGCAGCGCATAATTCTTGTAGCCCGAGCGGAAGATCTGGCTGAGCGACAGCATCACATCGTCGTTCGCCCAGCTGATAAAGGCATTGTGCTTCCACTTGAGGCCGAGGTCGCCGGCAAAGGTGAACACGCCGATCAGGCTGGGGCCATAGGGCTGCGACGGCAGAAACTTCTCGCGCTTCTTGAGCAACCGCGTGCCGTCGAGCCCGGCCGAAAGCACGCCGCCGCCCAACTCGAATCCGCCCCGTAGCGTGACTTCCAGGCCCTCGGTGCGCCGGGAGCCGATATTGTCGGCGCGAAGGTCGAGCACGGCGATCGTGCCGGCGTCGTTGCGGATGAACCGATCCCGGAAGAACTGGTAATTCTGATAGAGCTGGGTCGCGGTCAGCGATCCGATCGTATTGTCGACCGCGATGTTCCAATAGTCGACTGAAGCGCTGAACCGCGCGCTCGGCGTGAACACCGCGCCCAGCGAATATTGCTTGGACGTCTCGGGCCCCAGATCCAGGTTGCCGCCGGTCAGCGTGTCCGGGGTGATCGCCGCGCAGCCAGGCGTGACGTTGACCACGCCACCGGCCGCACAGGTGGTCGGATCGGTCTGGTTGGCACCCGGATTTGGGGACTGGGTGATGCCGTTGAATATCTGATTGAAGGTCGGCACGCGGAAGCCAGTATTATAGCTGCCGCGAAACATCAGCCATTCGGTCGGGCGGATCCGCGCCGTCACCTTCGGATTGGTGGTGGTACCGAAGCCGGTATAATCGTCGACGCGCACTGCGCCCGTGACCTCGAGCCAGGGCAGGATCGGCACCCCGATCTCGGCATAGGCTGCCTTCACGTCGCGGCTTTTGGAGCGCAGCGCGTTCACATTGTCGAAAGCGGCGTTGAAGATATCCGGCTGGCTGAGTGTCGCGGCATCCGAGCCGTTGAAGCTGTAGGTCTCGCGGCGATAGTCGACCCCGACCGCCAGCTGGACGTTGCCGCCCGGCAGGCGGAACAAGTCGCCCGCGATCGAGGCGTCGGCCTGCTTCACTTCATACTTGCCGCCGTAGAGCGTCGCGCCCCGCGCCGAAACCGCGTCCAGCGCCGCCAGCGCCTCGGGCGTCTGGTTGAGCGAGAAAGGATTCAGGATGCCGCTGTTGAAAAGCCCGACGATGCCGGGCGCGGAGGCACCAGGCGCCGTGGGCGCACGCGGATCGGCCTGGCCCGCCAGCGTCGCGCCGGTGCCCGATCCGAGCGCGGCCGCATTGGTCGCGAACACACCGCGATAATGATAGCCGCTGCCCAGCACCGAGGTGGATTCGCTGCGGGCATAGGACGCGCCGACATGATAGTCGAAGCCGGCGAGTAACGGGCCCTCGGCACCGATCGCGGCACGGAAGGTCTTGGTATCGGTCTCATATTCACGGCGACCGCAATCGATGCAGCGATAGCGGAAGGCGATCGGCTTGCCATAGTTGCCAAGCGCATCGACGGTGCGGTCTCCGACTGCGCCGATCGCGGGAAACACCGCCGCGATCTGGTCATACACCGCATTATAGGTCGATGCCGTCAGCGAATTGAGCGGATAGGCGATCGGCATCGACGTGTTGTTCGCCGAATACTGGTTCTCGGAGAATCGCTTGGCTGCGGTCGCGTGCGAGCCGGTGACTTCGGCGAAGATTTCATGGCTGCCGCCGAGGCGCACCGTGCCGCGGCCATAATAGGTCAGCGTTTCGAGCGGCTGCTGGAGCACCGCGGCGCGGCCGGTATCATAGGCGCAGGCATAGCGCGCACCCGGTGCGCTCCACAACTCATAGTCGTAAGGCATGCCGCCGTCGAAGCTGTCGCAGCCTGCGCCGCCGGGCAGGTTGAGCGGGTTGATGCCGCCGTCCGCCCGCGTGGTGGTACCAGGAACGGTCAGTCCGGTGAGGAACAGCGGATTGGCGACGCAGGTGCCCGCAGCAACCGTGCCGCTCGTGCACTGCGTGGTGCTGCCCAACAGCGAGCCGCCCTGGCTGATGCCGATGCCGGCAGCGGTCGGGTTGATCGGGAAGGCAGTGCCGAACGGCGTACCGCGCGTGTCGATCGACAGGCCGCGATTCGGCTGGTTGCCGTTCACGAAGTCGCGATCTCGCCCGTAGAGCACTCCGTTCCAGCTCTTCGACACCGAGCCCATGATGTTGAAGCCCTGCTTGTCGAGATCGCCATAGCCCGCGGTCGCCGACAGGCGGTAGATCGGCGCATCGCCTTGCTCGGTGATGTCGGTGAAGCCGGCAAGGTCCAAGCCCTGGAAGTTCTTCTTGGTGATGAAGTTGATCACGCCGCCAACCGCGTCGGTGCCGTAGATGGCGGACGCGCCGTCCTTGAGCACTTCGACCCGGTCGATCGCCGCGAACGGGATCTGGTTGACGTCCACCGCCGATCCGGTGAGGCCATGCGCGGCAACGCGCCGGCCGTTGAGCAGCACCAGCGTGGCGGCGCTGCCCTGGCCGCGCAGGTTCGCCGCCGACAGTCCGTTCGTGCCACGCTGTGCGCCGCTGGTCACGTCGCCGTTGGAGGCTAGGTTGTCGGCGCCGTTGCCATTGGTGCTGAGGTACATGATCAGCTGCTCAGGGCTGCTGATGCCGTTGCGCTGAATCTCTTGGGTGGTGACGACCTGCAACGGCACGGCGCTTTTATTGGGATCCTGGCGCAGGCGCGAACCGGTGACGAGGATCTCGCGCTCCTCTTCGCGATTCTGCTCGGTCTGCGAAACGGGGACCTGCGCGCTGGCGGGCGTCGTCGCGTCTTCGGTCGTGCTATCGCTGGTCTGGGCGAAGGCCGGTGCCGCAAGGGCAAGCGCGGCGAACGCCGTCCCCGAAACGAGAAGAGCCTTGAGCGACGTGTTACCAGCCATGTGTGCGAGCCCCCAGAGGCCCCGTATTCCCGCACGAGGCCGGAGTGCATTAAGTAACAAGAATGTTGCGGTGCGCCATAGTTTCTATGGGTAAATCCATAACCTGTCGGCATGTTGGCCTCGGGGCGTTGCGAAGCGGCCACACCGCGCGCGATTGACTGCGCGCGCGGCGCAGGCGAGCGTGGGACAAACATCGGGGACTCGCACATGCCGCAACACATCGCGCACCATCGCCGGGCCCTATCCGTTTGAGCGAAGCGACGACTGCCCCCGGACCGACGGCGCCGGGCTTCGGACGGCTGGCGCTCTACCTTCTGCTCGGCTTTGCGGCAGGCCTGCCCTTCTACATGTTCAACGCGGTGTTGCTGCTGCGCCTCGCGCGGCACGGCGTCGACATCGTGACGATCGGCTTCTTCGCCTGGGTGGCACTGCTGCCGACGTTCAAATTCGCCTGGGCGCCGCTGCTCGACAAATATGACGTGCCTGGCTTCGGCCGCTTCTGGGGAAAACGGCGCGGCTGGATCCTGCTTTCCCAGCTCGGCATCTTCCTCTCCACCGTGGCGATGGCGTTCACTGCGTCGGACGCGAACCTGCCGGTGACGGCGCTGTTCGCGGTGCTGCTCGCCTTCTGGACGACGACCCTCGAAGTCGCCGCCGACGCCTGGCGGATCGAACTGGCGCCGACCCAGGAGCAGCAGGGCCCGATGGTCGCGGCGAACCTTTGGGGCTATCGCAGCGCGATGGTCGCGGCGGGCAGCGGCGCGATCTACATCGCCGCGAAGAGCGACTGGACGACGGCCTATCTGGTCATCGCCGCGGCGGCATTCCTGCCCTTCCCGATCCTGGCGTGCATGCGCCCCGATCCCGGCCATGGCGGTGGGCGCGGCGCGGCGCTGGTCACCGGGCTGGTCGCCAGCGCCGCGGTGCTGGCAGCGAGCCTGGCGATTGCCGCTGCGGTCGGCTGGCTGCTGCTCGCCGCGCTCGGATCGGTCGGCCTCGATAACCCCGAAATCGTCAAATATTGGGTGTTCGCAGTCGCACTGCTGCCGTTCGTCGCCCTGGGCGCCGCAGTGCCGTGGCTGCAGAAGCTGCCGCCCGATGCACCGCTGCGGCGCTCGGCGGCGCTTGGCCCCTATGTCAATGTGGCATGGCGCTATGGGCTGCTCGTCATCCCGATCCTGCTGTTCGTTTCGGTCTATCGGATGGGCGACGTGATGGCGCTGACGCTGTCGCACCCGCTGTTCAACGCGCTGGGTTACAGCCTGGAGGCGATCGCCTTTTCCGATGGCGCGGTGGCGCTGGTATCGAGCATGCTCGGCGTCGCGCTGGGCGGCTGGCTCGCCGCCAAGGCGCCGATGGGCTGGGCGCTGGTGATCGGCGCGATCATGTCGGCGCTGTCGAACTGGATCTTCGCCTGGCTGGCGCACCAGGCGCCGGGCGGGCCGGTGTGGTTCCACCTCGGATCGATGCCGGTGACGGCGGGCGATTTCGACCTATACCTCGCCATGGCGGTCGACCAGTTCGGACACGGATTCGAAGGCGCGGTGTTCGTCGTCTATCTCTCGATGCTGGTCAACCCGCGCTTCCCCGGCGCGCAATATGCGCTGCTCTCGGGCCTCGCCTTCCTGATCCCGCGGCTGCTCGCCGGGCTTTCGGGGGTGTTCCAGAAGGCGATCGGTTATGACGGCTTCTTCCTGATGGCCGGGGCGATGAGCCTGGGCGCGCTGATATTCCTGCCCTTCATCCTGCGCGCCAAGCCGCGGCCCGACGACGATCTGCCCGAAGCGGTGGCCGCGGCATGATCGCGGCGGCCTTTGCGCCTGCCCGCGAGGCCATCGCGGCGGCCCGCATCCCGGGGGCGACGCTGGGGGTGGTTTCGGCAGACGGGCGGCGCTGGGTGACGCATAGCGGCATGGCCGCTCTGGTCCCTGAGCCCGAGCCGCTGACGCTCGACCATTGGTTCGACCTCGCCTCGGTCTCCAAGGTGATCGCGACGACGACGATGATCCTGCGGCTCGCCGACGAAGGCCGGATCGACCTCGACGCCCCGCTGACCAGCGCGATTCCCGACCTCCGGCAATATGACATGGCCGCCTATGAACGCGGCCTCACTTTCCGCGACTGCCTGGCGCACCGCACGCTGCTCCCCGCAGTCGAGCCGATCTACACCTATGGCGACGATCCGGCGCGGCTGCGCGCCTTCGTGCTCCAGCGCGAATGGAAGCAGATCGCGGAACCCGTCTATTCCGACATCAATTTTCTGCTGCTCGGCATCGCGATCGAGCGGGTGACCGGCGCGCCGCTGGGCGCATGGCCGCTCGGCAAGGGTCTCAGCTACGGCCCGCCGCCGGGTCCCGCCGTGGCGACCGAGCGCTGCATGTGGCGCGGGCGGGTGCTCAAGGGCGAAGTGCATGACGAGAATTGCGCGGCACTGGGCGGTCAGACCGGCCATGCCGGGCTGTTCGGCACCGTGGCGGGCGTGCTCGACTTTGCGCAGGGCGTGCTCACCGGCGCCTTTTCGGACGCGATGCTGGATGCGATCCGCACGCCTCAATATGCGCACCGCACTTGCGGCTGGGAGCGCAAGTTCGCCGGCTGGTCGGGCGGACAGGCCTGTTCGGACGAGACGATCGGCCATACCGGCTTCACCGGCACGGGGCTATGGATCGATTTCGATCGCGGCCTTGCCTGGACGCTGCTCACCAACCGCGTCCATCCGACGCGCCATTTCGACAGCGGCATCTTCACGTTGCGCCCCGCAACGGGCGATGCCGCCATCACCGCCTGGGAGGCCCTATGATTTCGCTGCTCGCACTTGCCATGGCGCTCGCCGGCCCCGACGCCGACGCCCCCACGCCCGCCGACAAGCTCGCGCACGAGCAGATGCTGGTGCTCGACACCCATCTCGATACGCCCGAACTGTTCGAGCATCCCGGCTGGGATTTCGATCGCTGGCACGATCGCGATTTCGACAAGAGCCAGATCGACTTGCCGCGGATGGAAGCCGGCGGGCTCGATGGCGGCTTCTTCGTCATCTACACCTCGCAAGGGCCGCTGACGCCGGAGGGCTATGCCGCCGCGCGCGACGGAGCGCTGACCCGCGAGATGTGGATCCAGCGCGTCGTCGCGGCAAATGCGGACAAGATGGAGTTCGCCACCACCCCCGCCGATGCCGTGCGGATCGCCAAGGCGGGCAAGCGCATCGTCTTCCAGTCGATCGAGAACAGCTATCCGCTGGGCACCGACCTGACGCTGCTCAAATGGTATTACGACCAGGGCATCCGCCTCGCCAGCCCGGTCCATTTCCGCAACAACCAGTTCGGCGACAGCGCGACCGACAAGGTCAAGCAGTGGAACGGGCTGAGCCCGCTGGGCAAGCAATGGATCGCCGAGATGAACCGGCTCGGGATGGTGATCGACGTCAGCCATGCCTCGGACGACGTGTTCGACCAGGCGCTGGCGCTGTCGAACACGCCGATCATCGCCTCGCATTCGGGGCCCAAGGCGATCTTCAACCACCCGCGCAACCTCGACGACGATCGCATGCGCAAGCTCGCCAAGGCCGGCGGCGTGCTCCAGGTCAACAGCGTCTATCTGGTCGAGGGCGACCATGACGAGGCGCGGAACAAAATCTCGGAGCGGCAGGACAATTGGTGGGTGCTGTCGGCGGCCGACCAGCGCAAGCTGATCGCCGACAAGGCCAGGGCCGACGCGACCAACCCCTATCAGGGCGCCGATTTCGAGCTGTTCATGAAGAGCCTGCTCCATTGCATCGCGGTGATGGGCGTCGACCATGTCGGCATCGGCGCCGATTGGGACGGCGGCGGCGGGGTGCGCGGCATGGAGGACATCACCGCGCTGCCGAAGATCACCGCAAGGCTGCGGCGCGAGGGCTTCAAGGACGCCGATATCGAGAAGATCTGGAGCGGCAATGTCCTGCGCGTGCTCGGCGCGGCGGAGGATTGGGCGGCCAAGCCGCGCTGATCAGTTGGCGTCGGCGATCAGTTGCAGCGTGGCGTCCATGATCGGGGTGGCGCCGGCGTCGGCAGGGATGTCGTTGATCAGGAACGAGAAGGTCAGCGTCTTGCCGCTGCGCGCGATCAGATAGCCCGATAGCGTGTTGGTGGCGTTGAGCGTGCCGGTCTTGGCGAAGAGCTTGCCTTCCAGCGGCGTGCCCTTGAAGCGGCGCGTCAGCGTGCCGTCGGTGCCGCCGATCGGCAGCGTATCGCGCCACTGCGCCCCCCAGGGCTGGGCAGCGATCCAGCGTAGCAGCGTCACCGTGCCGCGCGGGGCGATGCGGTTATAGCTCGACATGCCCGAGCCGTCGGAAAAGTCCCAGGCCGAGCGCGGCGCGCCGGCGGCCGCGAGCATCGCGCCGACCTTCGCCACGCCATCGGCGATCGAGCCGCTGCCTTCGATCCGTCCGAGCCGGCGGAGCGCCAGCTCGGCATGGACGTTCTGGCTGACCTTGTTGATGTGGCGAAGATCCTCGGCGAGCGGCGGCGGGGTGAGCCGGGCGAGCGCCGGAAACCCGGCGACTTGCGGCACCGGCATCGTGCCGCGCACTGCCGGATCGTCATTTGGCGCGAGCGGGCGGTGGCGCACCTGCACCGTACCGCCAACCTTAACGCCGCGCGCCACCAGCATCGCGCGCAGGCGCCAGGCGGCATAGTCGGCGGGATCGTCGATGCCGATATCCCAGCTCTTGGGCTTGGCGTCGGCGCCGATCGTGCCGCTGATCCGCACCAGCCTGCCATTGGGATCGCGGTCATAGCCAAGCGCCATTTTGTCGCCCGGCACGGTCTGCGCCTGATTGTCGATGCGGTAATAGCCCGGCAACGCGACCAGTGGCGCCACGCCTGCCTTGGCCGGGGTGATGGTGAGTTTGAGCGTGTTGTCGTCGAGAGTCAGCGCCGAGATGCCGGTGCCGGATTCGGTCGGGATGTTGTTCCAGCTCATCCCCGGGCTCCAGCGCTGGTCGGGGAAGAAGCTGTCGTCGCCGATCACGTCGCGGACATGTCGGGTCTTCGCGGCGACCGCGTCGGCGAGCGTGGCGAGGCAATCGGTCTTGCAATCGTCGGCGCTCGACAGGCGCGCATCGCCATGGCCCTCGAGCACGACATTCTCGCCCTCGATCCGCACCGAGGCGCCGCCCTCTGCATCGGGCTGGTTCACCGTGGGGAGGGTCGCAAAGGCAGCGGCGGTGGTGAACATCTTGGTGTTCGACGCCGGCATGAACCGCCCGTCGGGATTGACCGCGACGATCTCCTTGCCGGTCTCGTCGGCAACGACCAGCCCGAAGCGGGTGCCCGGCACCGCCTCGGCGAGCTTGGCCTCGACGCGCTGCTGGAGCGACTGGGCGTGGACGCAAGGCGCAGTAACGAGCGCGACGGCGAAGAGAACGGGCTTCATGGCCGCCACCTAGGCGCGATCCGGCGCGCGGTACACCGCTTCGTCGAGCTCGCCTTCCCAGCGCGCCACCGTGGTTGCGACGGCGAGGTTGGCACTTGCGCTGGGCACGGTGCGAGTCATGTCGAGCAGCCGATCGAAGGGCAGGACGAAGCCGACGACCAGCGCGGTCTGTTCGGGCGCAACGCCCACCGCCGAGAGCACCGCGGCGAGCATGAACAGCGAAGCCGAGGGCACCGGCGCGGTGCCGAACGCGGCGAGCGCGCCGGTGAACAGCACGGTGGCATAGACTTGCGGCGTCAGCGGTACGCCGAACGCCTGCAGCGCGAACATGCTGAGCAGCCCGACATACATCGCGGTGCCGTCCTTGCCGATGCTCGCGCCCAAAGGCAGCACGGTGGAGAAGACCGGGCGCGCGACGCCGAGATTCTGCTCGGCCACCCGCATTGCCACCGGCAAGGTCGCCGAGCTCGATGCAGTCGAGAAGGCCACCACCAGCGCATCGACGATGCCGCGAAAGAAGGGGACGAGCGGAAGCTTCGCGATCAGTCGCAGCAGCACGGCGTGGACGAGCAGGATCTGGAGCAGCGAGCCGAGCACAACGGCAAGCGCCAGCCAGCCGACGTGAACGAAAACCTGCGCGCCGTTCGCCGCGACGGCATTGGCGATCAGCGCGAACACGCCGAACGGCGTCGCCTCCATGACGATGCCGACGACCTTGAGCAGCACCGCCGAAGCCGATTGAAGCAGCGCGGCGAAGGGCTTGCCCACCTCGCCCGCCACCACCGTGCCGACGCCGATCAGGATCGCGACGAAGATCAGCGCGAGCATGTCGCCCTTGGCGAGCGCGTCGACGATGTTGAGCGGGATGATGTTGATCAGCTGCTGGTACGGCGTCACCGGATCGCCGAGCGCATGCGGGGCCGCGGTGCCGAGCGGCGCGCCGAGGCCGGGGCGCACGAGCGTGGCGACGAGCATCCCGATCGCCACGGCGCAGGCGGTGGTCAGCGCGAACAGCCCGACGGTGCGTCCGCCCAGCCCACCGAGGCGCCGGGGATCGGCGAGCGCGGTGATCCCTGCCGCGATCGTCACCAGCACGATCGGCGCGACCAGCATCCGGATCGCGCGGACGAACAGGTCACCGAGGAACTGGACGTAGGGCGTCCCCGCCGGCCAGAGCAGCGCGAAGACCAGTCCGAGCACCAGCGCGCCGAGCACGCGCTTCCATAAGGCGATCGCGAACCAGCGCCGCAGCATCAGCGGCAGCTCCCCAGGGTCGGCCTGTGCGGCAGGGCGCGACCAGCGGCGGCGCCGGTGAGCGCACCCTTGTCGACCGCAACGACGCCGTTGACCACCACCGTCTGCACGCCCTGGGCGAGCTGAGTGGGCGCTTCATAGGTAGCGCGCGCGGCATAGCTCCGGGGATCTAACACCACGAGATCGGCGAAACCGCCCTTGCGCAGATGGCCGCGGCCTTCGAGCTTGAAGGTGTCAGCGGTGAGCGCCGAGCTGCGCTCGATGAAATCGCGCAGGCTGAGCACATGATCCTGCACGACATATTTGGCATATTTGCGCGCGAAGGTGCCGTAGACGCGCGGATGACCGCCCGAGGCGTCCGACCCGGTCATCACCCAGGGGCGCTGCATGAACGCGGCGATGTCCGCCTCGCTCTGGTTGAACGAGACGACGCCGGGATCGGCGATGCGGATCACCGCGATCGCCGACTCGACTGCGTCCTTGCCGAGCGCCGTGGAGACCTGAGCGAGCGTCTGGTTCCGATACTTGCCCTCGACGATCAGCAGCTTCTCGGCGCCGCCGCGCTTGCGGAGATTTTCGGCGGTCCCGGCGCGGAGCCTGGCTCCAAGCGCGGGATCGTCGAAGCGCTTGAGCAGCGCCGGGCGGCCGCCATCCTGCGCCCAGAGCGGCATCAGCGAGGCGACGAGGCTGGTGCCGCTGGCGTCCCAGGGATATTGATCGGCAGTGACGTCCTGCCCTGCGCGCCGCGCGGCCTCGACCTTGGCGATGATCGCCGGCGCCTGGCCCTGCACATCGACGCCGAGCGCCTTGATATGGCTGATATGCGCCGGAAGCCGGCCTTCGCGACCGATCCGGATCGCCTCGTCGATCGCCGCGGCGAGGCCAACGGTGTAGGAGGATTTGTCACGGATATGGCTGTCATAGACGCCGCCGCGCGCGCCGGCCTCGCGGGCGAGCGCGATGACTTCCTCGGTTCTGGCGAAGCTCTGCGGCGCATAGAACAGTCCGGTCGAGAGGCCGAGCGCGCCGTGGCACATCGCATCGATGACCAGCGCCTTCATGTCGGTCATCTCGTCCGCGCTCGGCGCGCGATCGGCTTCGCCCACGACTTTCTCGCGCACCGCGCCGAAGCCGACATAGGCGGCGAAGTTGATCCCGACCGGACGGGCGAAGGCGCTGCCGAGGACCTTTGCAATGTCAGGGCTGCCGCCGCCGTCATTGCCGATGAACGCCGTGGTCACACCCTGCATCAGGAAGGCCGGAATCAGCCGCTTGGCGGGATCGTCCGAAGCGAGGTCTTCGCCCATATGGGTGTGCGGATCGATGAAGCCCGGCGCGACGATCATGCCCTTCGCGTCGATGGTGCGGGCAGCCGACAGCCCGAGATGCGGTCCCACCGCAACGATCCGGTCGCCGCGGATCGCGACGTCGCCGGTGAACGGTGCGTCGCTGCCGGTATAGACCGTGCCGCCACGGATCAGCAGATCGGCCGGTTCGGGCGGGGCAGCCCCCAGCGCCAAGGCCGCGATCCCCAACAGCAGCGCGACCTTCATTGCGTCCCCCAGAAACCCTTTTGCGGCGGCGCCAGATAGCCGGCTTGGTCGCGCACGCCGCCGGGGCGATCCTCCCTGAGCCAGACCGGACCGTCAAGATCGACGAAGTCCGACATCCGCGCGATATGGAGCGCTGGCGCGATCGACAGCGACGAGCTGACCATGCACCCGGTCATCAGCCCGAGTCCGCGCGCGCGGGCTGCGTGGGCAAGCTCTAGCGCGGCGGTGAGCCCGCCGGCCTTGTCGAGCTTGACGTTCACATGGCCGTAGCGCCGCGCAATCACGTCGAGATCCGCGGCGAGATGGACCGATTCATCGGCGCAGATCGGGATCAGTGGGGTGAAGTCCTCCAGCCAGGAATCTTCGTTGGCGGGCACCGGCTGTTCGAGCAAGTCGACGCGCAGCTCGGCCAGCAGCGGCTGCATCGCCTCGACCAGATTGCGGTCCCAGCTCTCATTGGGATCGACGATCAACCGCGCCTCGGGCGCGGCGGCGCGCACGGCGCGGATCTGCGCGTCGGGGATGCTCGCATCGACCTTGACCTTGAGCAGCGGCGCCCCCGCGATCCGGTGCGCCGCCGCGCCCATCGCCATCGGGATGTCGATCACCACGGTGAGCGCGCTGGCAATCCGGCCGGGCTCAGGCGCGCCCAGCAGCGCGGCGACGCTCGTCCCCGCCTGGCGCGCTTCGAGGTCCCAAAGGGCGCAGTCGAGCGCGTTGCGCGCCGCGCCGGCGGGCAGCAGCGCCAGCAGCTCGGTCCGCCCCGCGCCGTCCTCGATCGCGCCGCGCACGCTTTCGATCGCGGCGAGCGCACTCTCGACGCTCTCGCCATAGCGCGGATAGGGCACGCCCTCGCCGCGCCCGACGATACCGCCTGCCACCAGCTCGACCGTGATCACATCCGCCTGCGTCTTCACGCCGCGTGCGATCCGGAAGGGCTGGCTCAGCGCGAAGCAGTCGTGCCGCGCGCGGAGGGTTCGAGGCATAGCAGCTCGTCGAGGATCGGCTCGACGCCAAAGGCCATCGGATCGGTGCAGGGCAGGCCCAGCCGGTCTTCGAAGCGGGCACAGAGCGCGCGCGCCGCATCGGCATCGAGACTGGAGGTATTGAGGCACACGCCCACCGCGCGCACCGCCGGGCTGGTAAGGCGTGCGACATGGAGATTTGCCGACAGGCACTCCTCCAGGTCGGGCAGCGCGCGGCCGGGGATGCCGCGCATATGGGTGCGTGCCGGATCGTGGCAGAGCACGAGCGCCTCGGGCTGGGCGCCGTGGAGCAGCCCGGTCGAGACGCCGGCAAAGCTCGGGTGGAACAGCGAGCCCTGGCCTTCGATCAGATCCCAGCCGTCATCGTTGCGCTCGGGAGCGAGCTGCTCGATCCCGCCCGAGATGAAATCGGCGACGACCGCGTCGATCGGAATGCCACCGCCTGCGATCAGGATGCCGGTTTGCCCGGTGGCGCGGAAATCCGCGACGATGCCGCGCCGGCGCAGCCCTTGGGTGAGCGCGAGCGTGGCGTACATCTTGCCGACCGAGCAATCGGTGCCGACGGTGAGCAGCCGATGCCCTGCCCGCGCATAGCCGGTGCCGACGCGCAGATCGGCGGGTGGATCGCGCACGTCGAACAATTGGAGGCCCTTCGCCTTGGCCAGCGCCGCCAGCTGCGGCTCGTCGCGCAGCCGGTGGTGGAGCCCGGCGGCGATGTGCATCCCCGCCCCGAGCCCGGCCACGGCATCGTCGACCAGGTCGCGCCCCAGCGTGCCGCCCGAATTGGCGATGCCGAGCACCAGCGTCTTCGCCCCCGCCGCCGCGCCCTGCGCGATCGTCATGCGCGGCAGGCCGAGGGTGAGCGGGCAATCGTCGTGCCGAAACTCGCCGACGCAATCGTCGGGGCGGAACGCGGCGAGGCCGCGCGAGGTCTTGATGCCGATAAAGTCGGTGCTGTGGCCGAGATAGAGCAGGAAAGGCGCAGGGATCATATTGAGAACCCTGGTAATCTGCCTGGGGCGTGCCGCCCGCATAGCGTCTGCGGGCCGAGCCATAGCAACAGGTTATGGCACGTCGATCACCCCGCGCAGCGTCTTGAGGAAATCGGTGGCGAGAGCGGTGGGCGGGCGATTGTGCAGGTACATCGCGTGAACGCCGAACGTGATCGACGGTTTCAGCGGCCGCATCGACAGGCCGGGCACGAGCGAGGCTTGCGCGGTGAAGCTGTCGACCACGGTCATCCCCACGCCCTGCCGGACCAGCGCCGTTGCGATATAGAAGGTTCGCGCGAGGATCACGTCGTCGAGCGACACGCCCTGGCGCTGGACTTCCTGGGTGAACAGCTGCCCCATCGGCCCGCTGGTCGCCAGGCTGATGAAGCGCTGGCCCTCGAGGCAGTGCAGGTCGCAGCGCGGCGGGGCATCGGGCATGTCCTGCTCGCGATAAAGCAGCACCAGCTCGCCCTCGCCGAGCGCGAGATGATCGATCGGCGCGGCGGGCGGCACTTCATAGGCGATGGCGATATCGGTCTCGCGCTCGAACAATTTGCGCAGCAGATCGTCGTGATGGACGGTCTGCAAGTCGAACTTGACGTTCTCATGCCCCTGCAGGAATCGCGCGACGGCGGTGGGCAGCGCCTGGAGCGCCAGGCTGGGCAGCGCCGAAATGCGCAGCATCGCCCCGGCGCCGCGGCGCAGATTCTTGCCCGCCTCGCGCAGCGCATAGACGCGGTCCTGGATCTCCGAGACTTCGGTGAACAGCGTGTGCGCGTCCTCGGTCGGCACCAGCCGGCCGTTGGTGCGCTGGAACAGCGGGAAGCCGAGCAGCAATTCGGCGTGGCGGAGCATCTTCGAGACCGAGGGCTGCGAAACGTTGAGCGCGCGCGCCGCGCCGCTGACCGACCCGTTGACGTATACGGCGTGGAAGATCTCGATATGCCGCAGGTTCATGGGGGGCAGACTATCGCGGTTTGCGAAAAGGGGAAGCGCGCTTCATGCTGGCGCGATGCTGACCGCCGCGCTGCTCCTCGCCGCTTCGCTTCCCGAGCCGGTCGCCAGCGTGCGCGTCGCGTTCGATCGCCGCGGCGAGACCTCGGTCCGCGCCGAGGGGCTGGCCGACATCGTCACCGGCCGCGCAGTCACCCCCGATGATCCGGTGCGCGTTGCCTCGATCTCCAAGCTCGTCGTCGCGATCGGGGTGCTGCGGTTGGTCGAGCAGCGCCGGCTGGATCTCGACGCCGACGTCTCGGCGCTGCTCGGCTGGCGGCTGCGCAATCCAGCGTTTGCGGATACGCCGATCACGCTACGGCTGCTGCTCTCGCACCGATCGAGCCTGACCGACAAGATCGATTACGTCCTGCCGCTCGACGCCGAGATGCGCACCATCCTCGAAGATCCGCATGTCTGGGATGCCGAGCATGGCCCCGGCTATTTCCGCTACACCAACTTCAACTTCCCGGTGATCGCCGCAGTGATGGAGCGCGCGACTGGCGAGCGGTTCGACCGGCTGATGGACCGGCTGGTGCTGCGTCCGATGCGCCTCGACGCGTGTTACAATTGGGCGAGTTGCGACGCGAAGACGATCGCGAGAGCCGTGACGATCTATCGCGATCGGACCGCGACCAAGGATGGGGACGCCGCCTCTGCCTGCCCGGTCACCCCGGCGCGCGATGGCAGCTGCGACCTCGCCGCGTGGCGCCCCGGCACCAACGGCGCGATCTTCGCGCCCCAGGGCGGGTTGCGCATCTCCGCGCGCGGTCTGGCGCGGATCGGGCGGCTGCTGCTGGGCGGCGGCAAGATCGATGGCGTGCGCCTGCTCTCGCCGGCCTCGATCCGGCTGCTCGAAACCCCGCTCTGGACCTTTAACGGGTCGAACGGCGACACGAGCAACGGCTTTTATTGCAGCTATGGCCTGGCAGTGACGTTCCTGCCCACCCATCGGCAGGGCTGCCAAGACGACTTGTTCGGCGACGGTCGACCGCGCCTGGGACATGGCGGCGAAGCCTATGGCCTGCGCTCGGGACTGTGGCTCGACCGCGGCCGCGGCACGGGGGTCGCCTTTTTCGCCACCGACGTTGCCGATAGCCCCGGCGCGCATTCGGCATTCACCCCCGTAGAAGAAGAACTGGCCGCGCCACGGCGTTAGGGCGTCAATCCATGAACGCCCGCTCTGGCGCTGGCGCTGAATGTCGGAAATTGGGTGGGAGGCGGGCGTTCAGCGATAGCGTGGCCGTCTCGCGCGCCCCTCCCTGCAAGGGAGGGGATGGGGGTGGGTGCGAGCCGAAGGCGAGCCCACCAGCGCCTCGATTAAAGGAAAGGCCGGGCATCGAGCCCGGCCTTTCCTGACCCACCCCTAGCCCCTCCCTTCCAGGGAGGGGAACGGACGGCCGCAACTGGGGCGTTAGCTGCCAGTCTGCTTTTCGCGTTCATTTGGCTCCGCGCGAGCGTCCGGGATCGGCTGGAACGCTGCCGCCGAGCCTATCCGTCACCGCGGCCTCTTCACCTACGCAACACCCCTGCCCTTCCCCCCACTCCAATCCCGCGCTAAGGCGGCGCGAATCTCGCATTCGCAGCACTCCGTTGCGCCCGCGCGGCCCGATAATGACCGCGTTCCCGAGCGCCCGGATGAGGACAGACAGGGAAAGGACCCCGCGCCCCATGACCGCCATCGGCAACGACACTCTCGGCACGCGTGACACGCTCGACGTCGCCGGCAAGACCTATGCCTTCTATTCGCTGCCCAAGGCAGCGAAGAAGCTGGGCGATATCAGCCGGCTGCCCTTCTCGATGAAGGTGCTGCTCGAGAACATGCTGCGCTTCGAGGACGGGACCACCGTCACCAAGGACGACGCCCAGGCGATCGTCGACTGGCAGAAGGATGCGCGCTCGAACCGCGAGATCCAGTATCGCCCGGCGCGCGTGCTGATGCAGGATTTCACCGGCGTTCCCTGCGTGGTCGACCTCGCCGCGATGCGCGATGCGATCACCAAGCTAGGCGGCGATCCCGCCAAGATCAATCCGCAGGTGCCCGTCCACCTCGTCATCGATCACTCGGTGATGGTCGACGAGTTCGGCACGCCCAAGGCGTTCGAGGACAATGTCGAGCTCGAATATGCTCGCAACAACGAGCGCTACGAGTTCCTCAAATGGGGTTCGAAGGCGCTCGACAATTTCTCGGTCGTGCCCCCGGGCACCGGCATCTGCCACCAGGTGAACCTGGAATATATCTCGCAGTCGATCTGGTCGTCGACCGCGCCCGACGGCGCGACGATCGCCTATCCTGACACGCTGGTCGGCACCGACAGCCACACCACGATGGTCAACGGCCTGGGCGTGCTCGGCTGGGGCGTAGGCGGCATCGAGGCCGAAGCCGCGATGCTCGGCCAGCCGGTGTCGATGCTGATCCCCGAAGTCGTCGGCTTCAAGCTGACCGGCGCGCTGCAGGAAGGCATCACCGCCACCGACCTGGTGCTCACCGTCACCCAGATGCTGCGCGCCAAGGGCGTGGTCGGCCGCTTCGTCGAATTCTATGGCCCCGGCCTCCACGCGATGACGCTGGCGGACCGTGCGACGATCGCCAACATGGCCCCCGAATATGGCGCGACCTGCGGCTTCTTCCCGATCGACGAGAAGACCATGGACTATATGCGTCTCACCGGCCGCCCGGACGAGACCGTTGCGCTGGTCGAGGCCTATGCCAAGGCACAGGGCATGTGGCACTCGGTCGACGGCCCCGAGCCGATCTTCACCGACACGCTCGAGCTCGACATGTCGACCGTGCGCCCGTCGCTCGCCGGCCCGAAGCGCCCGCAGGACCGCGTCAGCCTCGACAGCGTCGACGAAGTGTTCAACGGCGATCTGACCAAGGTCTACAAGAAGGACCATGCGGTTCGCGCCGCAGTCGAAGGCGCCGACCATGACATCGGCGACGGCGACGTAGTGATCGCCGCGATTACCAGCTGCACCAACACGTCGAACCCGTCGGTGCTGATCGCCGCCGGGCTCGTCGCGCGCAAGGCGCGGGCGCTGGGCCTGACGCGCAAGCCCTGGGTCAAGACCTCGCTCGCCCCCGGCAGCCAGGTGGTGACCGACTATCTCAACAAGGCCGGGCTGAGCGAAGACCTCGACGCGATCGGCTTCAACCTGGTCGGCTATGGCTGCACCACCTGCATCGGCAATTCGGGCCCGCTCGCCGAGCCGATCAGCCAGTCGATCAACCAGAACGACATCGTCGCGGCGTCGGTGCTTTCGGGCAACCGCAACTTCGAAGGCCGCGTTTCGCCGGACGTGCGCGCCAACTTCCTCGCCTCGCCGCCGCTCGTCGTCGCCTATGCGCTGAAGGGCACGGTGACCGAGGACATGTACGAAACGCCGATCGGCCAGGGCACCGATGGTCCGGTGTTCCTCAAGGACATCTGGCCGACCAACGAGGAAGTCCAGGGCCTGATCAACTCGAGCATCAACGACGAGATGTTCCGCACGCGCTATGGCAATGTCTATCAGGGCGACAAGCACTGGCAGGGCATCACCGTCGCCGGATCGGACACCTATAGCTGGCCCGCCGGCTCGACCTATATCCACAACCCGCCCTATTTCGAGGGCATGTCGATGACCCCGGCGCCGGTGCAGGACATCATCGACGCCAAGCCGCTGGCGATCCTGGGCAATTCGATCACCACCGATCACATCTCGCCGGCCGGCAGCATCAAGGCGGACAGCCCGGCGGGCAAGTTCCTCCAGGAGCATCAGGTAAGCCGCAAGGACTTCAACAGCTATGGCGCGCGCCGCGGCAACGACGAAGTCATGGTCCGCGGCACCTTCGCCAACATCCGCATCAAGAACGAGATGGTCCCCGGCATCGAAGGCGGCATGACCAAATATCACGACCAGGTGATGCCGATCTATGACGCAGCGATGCGCCATAAGGCCGACGGCACGCCGCTGGTGGTGATCGCGGGCAAGGAATATGGCACCGGTTCGTCGCGCGACTGGGCGGCGAAGGGCACCAATTTGCTCGGCGTCCGCGCCGTGATTACCGAGAGCTTCGAGCGCATCCACCGTTCGAACCTGGTCGGCATGGGCATCGTGCCGCTCCAGTTCGCCGAGGGCGTGACTCGCGATACGCTCAAGCTCAACGGTTCGGAGACCTTCACGATCACCGGCGTCGCCAATTTGCGTCCGCGCCAGGACGTCGAAGTCACGCTGACCCGCGCCGACGGCAAGACCGAGACCTTCCAGACCCGCTGCCGCATCGACACGGTCAACGAGCTGGAATATTTCCTCAACGGCGGCATCCTGCACTATGTGCTGCGCAAGCTCGCGGCCTGAGGCCTAGTCTCTAGAGGCACGAAAGGGCCGGCTCCGCGAGGGGCCGGCCTTTTTGTTTGGAGGAATGCCGCTGCGAACGCCCCTCCCTTCCGGAAGGGGCGAGGCTCAATCGGGGCGGAACTCGTTGCTGGCGGCGCGTAGCACGCGGTTTCGGCCGGCCTGTTTGGCGGCGTAGAGCGCCTCGTCGGCGCGGACCATGGCTTCGTCGAGCCGGCCGGGGAGCAACCGGCTGATCCCCGCCGAGAAGGTCACCGGGCGGCCGTCGAGCTCGCAGATCGGGCGGCCGACCAGGCCGCGCTCGATCCGGTCGAGCACGGCTGCGGCCTGATCCTCGCTGGCGCCGACGAACAACAGGGTGAATTCCTCCCCACCCCAGCGCGCAAGCAAGTCGCCGCGGCGCAGCTCCGCCGAGAGCCGGCCGGCAAAGGCGCGCAGCACCCGATCGCCCTCGTCATGGCCAAGGCGATCGTTGACGTTCTTGAAATGGTCGATGTCGAGCAACGCGACCGCGCCCGGCCGCTCGTTATGCGCCAGCCCCTCATAGGCGGCGAGGAAGCCGCGGCGATTGTAGATGCCGGTCAGCGGATCCTCGCGCGCGACAATGTCGAGCGCCTCCTCGCGCTCGCGCGATGCCGTCGCAGCACGGTCGACGCCGGCGAGCAGACGGGCGACGACATCGCCCTGTTCAGCCTCGGCCTCGCCCTCCTGGCGCTCGATCGCCGCCAGCGCTTCGGTGGCCTGATGGATCGGGCTGAGCAGTGCCCCGATGCCGAACAGCGCGAAGCCGGTGCCGACCAATGTCGCCAGCGTCAGCGTGATGACTTCCGGCCAGGCGAGCCGGCCGGTCGCCGCCGCCCAGCCGATATAGGACAGCAGGGGCACATGCGTCGCGACGAAGCACACCGCGAACAACCGCATGCGGAAGCTGCGCGGAAAGATGAAAGACGTCGCGAGGTAGAAGCCCATGCCGTTCATGCCCACTCCTGATCCGGCAATGCTGCCGGCCGTATATTGCCCTGACGGGCATCAACGTTTCACGAAGCGCCAAGTTTAACGCGGCGTTGGCAATAAGCTTGGCCGCGCAACGATCTAGCGCAGAACGCGCCCCGCAACCGCATCGAGCCGGGCGAGCAGGGCCGGATCGCGGACCTGCGGCGCGGTGATCAGCGCGGCATCGAGGCAGGTATCGATCGGCGACGGGCTGCGCTCTTCGGGAAGGTTTTGCAGCAGGTGCATCACCAGTCCGCGGGCCTTGGCGGCGTTGGCCGAGAGTTGGGCGATCACCTGGGCGACGTCGACTGCGTCTTCGCCTTCGCGCCAGCAATCATAGTCGGTGACCATGCCGACCAGCGCATAGGGCAGCTCGGCTTCGCGCGCGAGCTTGGCCTCGGGCATCGCAGTCATGCCGATGATCTGGCAGCCCCAGCTACGATAGAGATGGCTCTCCGCCCGGGTCGAGAATTGCGGGCCTTCCATCGCCAGATAGGTTCCGCCTTCATGCGTGGTCGCGCCGGCCGCGCGCGCGGCTTCGGCGGCAAGCGCGGAGAGACGCGGACAGACCGGATCGGCCATCGAGACATGCGCGACCATGCCGCTGCCGAAGAAGGACGAGGAGCGGCCCTTGGTGCGATCGATGAACTGGTCGGCGATGGTGAAGGTGCCCGGCGCGCGCTCCTCGGCGAGGCTGCCGACCGAGGAGATGGCGAGCACATCGGTGACGCCCAGCCGTTTGAGTATGTCGATATTGGCGCGGGCATTGAGTTCCGAGGGGCTGACCCGGTGGCCGCGGCCGTGGCGGGGCAGGAACACCACTTTGACATGCCCGACGCGGCCGACGAAACAGGCGTCTGAGGGCTGGCCCCAGGGGCTGGTCACGTCGACCCAATGCCCGTCCTCGACTCCCTCGACGTCGTAGAGCCCCGAGCCACCGATGATTCCGATCGTCCAGCCGTGCATGCCCGTCCCTCCCGCTTGCGGCGCCGGCCCGCGCTGTAGCGCGCGGTTCAGCCTGCAGCCAGCCGTGCCGGGCGATCGTTACGCCTTCACTGCACTTTGGGAAGGCTGTGCCGGCGATCAGCCCAGGATCACCGCGCCGAACGGAGGCAGCTCGGCGAGCGTCGCGCCATTGACCGATTGCAGCACCGTCCCCTCGCCCCAGGGCAAGCGCAGCGTCCCTGCGCCGAGATTGAACGCACAACGCAGCGTGCGCCCGTCCCCGGCGCGCTCGAAGATCAGCAGATCGCCCTCGGCATGGGTGACCGACATCGATCCCGCGGCGAGCGCCGGCTGGGCGTGGCGCAAGGCGATCAGGCGTCTCGTCAGGTTGAGCAGCGACTCCGGATCGGCCTGCTGGCGATCGACCGCAAGCGCGGCGTGATCGGGCCCCACCGGCAGCCAGGGCTTGCCGGTGGTGAAGCCGAGCTGTGGCGCCTCGGCCGCCCAGGGCAGCGGAGTGCGGACGCCATCGCGGCTGAGGGTCAGCGGCCAATTGGCGATCGCCTCGGGATCCTGGAGGTCGGCAAAGCCGATCTCGACCTGGGTGAGCCCGAGCTCCTCGCCCTGGAACAGAATCGCATTGCCGCGCAGCGACAGCAGCAGCAGCATCTTCATCCGCGCGAACGCATCGCGGTGATCGGCGCCGATCCAGCGCGACAGCGCGCGCGGCGCATCGTGGTTTTCGAACGCCCAGCTCGGCCAGCCCAGCCCCTGCTCAGCCGGCCAGTTTGACACCGCATCCTCGACCAGCTCGGGCGTCAGCGTCTCGGCATAAAGGAAATTGAAGCCATAGGCCGAGTTGAGCCGGCCATGCCCCTCCGTGAACGCATGCATCTCGGCCTCGGGGCTCGGCCCCCCGACCTCGGCGACGGTAAAGCGCCCGCCATAGCTGTCGGTCAGCGCGCGGAAGCGCTCGAGGAAGAGCGGAATGTCGGCATGGCTCTGGTTATAGACATGCTGCTGGAAGTCGAAGCTGCGCGTGCGGGGCTTGCCCGTGTCCGGCGCCGGCGGATTGTCGCGCAACTGGGGATCGTGCATCGAGAAGTTGATCGCATCGATGCGGAAACCGTCGACGCCGCGATCGAGCCAGAACTTCGCCGTCGCTAGCGCGGCGTCCTGCACCGCGCGGTTGTGGAAGTTGAGATCGGGCTGGTCGCGCAGGAAATTGTGCAGATAATATTGACCGCGGCGGGCGTCCCAGGTCCAGGCTGGGCCGCCGAACACCGACTGCCAGTTCGTCGGCGGGCTGCCATCGGCCTTGGCGTCGGCCCAGACATACCAGTCCGCCTTGGGATTATCCCGGCTCGCGCGGCTCTCCTTGAACCAGGGATGCTGGTCCGAACTGTGCGAATAGACCTGGTCGATCAGCACCTTGAGCCCGAGACCATGCGCGCGCGCGACCAGCGCATCGAAATCGGCAAGCGTGCCGAAGATCGGATCGACGCCGCAGAAATCGGCGACGTCGTACCCGAAATCGCGCATCGGCGAGGTGAAGAAGGGCGAGATCCAGATCGCATCGACGCCAAGCCCGGCAACGTAATCGAGATGCGCGGTGATCCCGGCAAGATCGCCGATGCCGTCGCCATTCGAGTCGGCAAAGCTGCGCGGATAGATCTGGTAGATCACTGCGCCGCGCCACCATTCATGGGCGTCGGCAGCAGGAAGCGGAGCAGGCATAGCGGTCATTTCGGGGCTCCGGCGGCGCAGACGGCGTAGCCGAAGGCGGGAAGCGTAAGCGACAGGCTGCCGGGGGCGGCAGCGGCGGAAGGGCACTGGCCGGCGAGCGCGGTGAAGCCGGTCGAACCGGGCTCCACTTCGATCTTGCCCGACCAGGGCTCAGGGCTGGTGTTGAAGGCGATCAGCATCTCGGCGCCGGTTACCGGATCGAAGCGCGAGACGGCGAACAGCCCGGGCTTGTCGCCGGCGAAGCGCAGCAGCTGGCGGCCGCGGGTGAGCGCGGGATGCCCGCGGCGCAGCTTCGACAGCGTCGCGATCTCGCGGAACAGCGGGTGATCGGGGTTGAAATTGGCGACGGCGTTGGTGCGATCGGTGCCGAGCAGCAGATTGTCGGTGTAGACCGCGGTCTTGCTGGCGAACATGTCCTCACGGGCATTCTGATCGTCGCCATCGCCCACGAAACCCTGCTCGTCGCCCGAATATATCGTCGGCACCCCGCGCAGCAGGAGCAGCATCGCATGGGCCAGCTGGTCGCGCGCGAGGAGTTCGGCGGGGCTGGCCTGCGGGTTGGCCTTGCGGAGGAAATAGGCGGCGCGGCCCTGATCGTGGTTGCCGATAAAGGTCGGCAGCTTCTGCGCCGCGGCCTCGCCGCCCTCGTAGAGCGGATCGGCGGCGAACACCGCGGCGAGCCTGTCGGTCCCCACTTCTCCCGCGCTTACGGCGTTGACGGCGCGCGCAAAGGCGAAGTCGAGCACGGCCGGGAGCTTGTCCACTCGGGTATGCCGCGCGAGCGCCGAGGTGTCGGGATCGGCGACTTCGCCGAAGATGTGGAAGTTCGGAATGCCCTTCGCCTTGGCGCGCGCCAGCATCGCGGGCACGAAGGCCTGCCAGAATTCGGGGTTCACATGGCGGGCGGTATCGATGCGGAAGCCGTCGATCCCGAAGCGGTCGATCCAGCTGCCGAAGATCTCGATCATGCCCGCGATCACGCGGGGATGCTCGGTCATCACGTCGTCGAGCCCGACGAAATCGCCCATCGTCGAGCTCTCGCCGGCGAAGGTCGAGTTGCCGCGATTATGGTAGTAGATCGGATCGTTGAGCCAGGCGGGAACCTTCACGTCTTTCTCCGCCGCCGGTACGAACGGAGTGTAGGTGTAATCCGGGCGCGTCAGCTTCGCGAAGTTCTCGGCGGTCTGGACCTGGTCGCCGGCAAATCCGCCGTTGATCGCCTCGCCGGTGACGCCGCCCTTGCGGGCATAGGGATAGTCGGCGCGGCTGCGATAGGCGCAGTTGCCGCATTCGCGATACTGGATCACATCGGCCGTGTGGTTGACGATGATGTCCATATAGACCTTGATCCCGCGGGCATGCGCCGCGTCGACCAAGGCCTTGAAGTCCGCGTTGGTGCCCAGATGCGGATCGACACGCGTGAAATCGGTCACCCAATAGCCGTGATAGCCCGCCAATTCCTGGCCCTTGGGGCCTTGGACGGCCTTGTTCTTGAAGATCGGGCCGACCCAGATCGCTGTCGCGCCGAGCGCCTGAACATAATCGAGCCGCTTGAGCAGCCCTTTGAGGTCGCCGCCATGATAGAAACCCTTGGCGGCGGGATCGAAGCCGGTGACGAGGCGATCGCCCCTGAGGCCGCCGCGATCGTTGGCGGTGTCGCCATTCTCGAAGCGGTCGGGGAGGAGGAAATAGAGGACTTCGTCTTCGGGCAGGCGATCACGATAGCTTTGCGCGGCGGCGGGCGTCGCGGCGAGTAGGGCGAGGGAGAGGGCGGCGAATTTCATGCGGCAAGGTCCTCGCGCGCGGCGCAATGCTGGCGGATAAAGGCGGCGTGATCGGGCATCTGCGCGACTTCGCGGGCTATGAGCTTGGCAAGCAGATCGAGATATTCGGCGATCTGATCGCGCGGCGGCTGATCGGCAAGGGGGTGATGGCCCTGGGCCGCGACCCCCTGCCCGGCGAGCACTTGGAGCCAGGCGACTTCGCTGAACAGATCGGCGTCTTCGCGGACGATCCCGCCCGAGGCGCGCCACAGCGCGATCTTGTGGGCGAGGCCTTCGGGCAGCGACGCCTCGCGGCGCGCGCGCCAGAACGGCTCGTCGCGGTCATTGGCCCAATAATGGAGGATCAGGAAGTCGCGGATCCGGTCGAGCTCCTGATGGGTCTGGCGGTCATATTCGGCGCGCTGGGCATCGCTGGCCCGGCGGCCAGGGAGCAGCTTGAGGATGCGCTCGATCGCCGACTGGATCAGGTGGATGCTGGTCGATTCGAGCGGCTCGAGGAAGCCGCTGGCGAGCCCGACCGCGATGACATTGGCCTGCCAAAAGGCGCGCCGCTTGCCCGCCGTGAAGCGCAGCGCGCGGGGTTCCGCTAGCGCGGGTTCGTCGAGACCCGCGAGCAGCTGCGCGGCGGCCTCGTCGTCGGACAAATGGCCGCTGGCATAGACGATGCCGTTGCCGGTGCGATGCTGGAGCGGGATGCGCCATTGCCAGCCGGCGCCGTGTGCCGTGGCACGGGTATAAGGGGTGAAATCGCGCGCACGGGCGCTCGGAACGGCCAGCGCGCGATCGCAGGGCAGCCAGTGCGACCAGTCCTCATAGCCGACGCCCAGTGTCTCGGCGATCAGCAATCCGCGGAAGCCGGTGCAGTCGATGAACAGATCGCCCGCGATGCTGCGCGCGTCATCGAGCCGCAGCGCGGTGACGTCGCCGCTCTCACCGTCGCGCAGCACCTGGCCAATCCGCCCCTCGTGCCGCACGACGCCGCGCGCCTCGGCATAGCTGCGCAGGAAGCGGGCATAGAGGCCGGCATCGAAGTGAAACGCATAGGGCATTTCGGGCAGCACCGCCGCGGTCCGCGCCGGCCCGCGCTGCATGCGATTGGCCAGCGCCGCGGCATTGTTGAGCGTATAGGCCGCGAGCGGCTCTGCCACGCCTTCGACCAGCCCGCGCAGCCAGCTGTGCTGGAACGGAACCCCGCCATTGTCGCGTCCGACATCGCCGAACGCGTGCATGTAACGCGTGCCCTTGGTCCAGCCGACGAACTCGATCCCGAGCTTGAAGCTGGCTTGGGTGGCCGCCATGAACGCGTTCTCGTCAATTCCCAGCCCGGCGTTGAACAGCCGCAACTGCGGGATCGTCGCCTCGCCCACGCCCACCGTGCCGATTTCCTCGGACTCGACGAGCGCCACCGCGAAACCGGGGCCGAGGAAGCGGACGAGCGCCGCGGCGGTCATCCACCCCGCGGTGCCGCCACCGGCAACGACGATGCGATAGGGTTCGGACACGCTACGCTCCCGGGAAAACCGCGGTCCGGACTTGGCGAAGGCCGGACCGCGTGCGCATCAGAACTTGTACGTGATGCCGAGATAGTAATCGCGTCCATAGCGCTGATACTCGCGCACGAGCCGGCTATCGCCCGCCTCGGTGGTCACGAACGGCGCGTCGGTGAGGTTCTTCGCCTGGGCGAGGATCGAGAAGCCGGCCAGCGGACCGCTCTGGAATTCATAGCCGATCTGCGCATCGAGCACGCCCTCTGCCTTGCCGGTGCGATATTCGGGATTTGCCGAAAGTCCGGCCAGCTCGGCGAGGAATTCGTCGCGCCAGCGATAAGTGGCGCGCGCCTGGAAGCCGCCTTTCTCGAAATAGGCCGTGCCCGATCCGATCCATTTCGACTGGCCCGGCAGGGTTACCGGGCTGTTGTTGGCATAGATGATCTTGCTGTCGACATAGCTTCCGCTGGCGAAGATGCCGAAGCCGTCGAGCGCCTGGCTGAACACGGTGAACGGCAGCGACGCGGTCGCCTCGACTCCGAGGATCTCGCCGCGGCCGGTGTTCGCCGGCTGGCTGACCAGTCCGAACTGGGCATTCTGCGCCACGACGATCGCGCGCTGCGCCGGCGGCAGCACCGAGAGCAGGGCCGAGAAATCGTAGAGCACGCTGTTGTTGGGATCGACGAAATCGGTGAGACGTTTGAAGAAGCCGGTCAGCGCCAGATAGCCACCGCCGCGGAAATATCTCTCAAGCGACACGTCCACATTGCCCGACTTGTAGGGCTTGAGCGCGAAGTTTCCGCCGGTCGAGCTGAACGGGCTGTTCTGCGGCAGGCCGCCGAGGCCGATCTTGGAAAAGTCGATATTGACCGCCTGGGTGATCCGCTCCTGATCGAGACGCGGGCGCACCATCGTCTGCGCCGCGCCGAGCTTGATGAAGAAGCCGTCCTCGAGCTCGACGCTGAACGTCGCCGAGGGCAGGAAGTCAGTATAGGTCGTTTCGTCGGCTACGGGCGACGCAGTGACCACGCCGTCCTGCAGCGCCGCGATCTGGCCGGTCGAGCCCTGCTTGGTGTGCACCACTTGCAACCCCAGCGAGCCCTTGAGCGCCTTGCCGCCGACGGTGCCGTCGATCGCCAATTTGGCATAGCCGGTGAGCACCTTCTCGGTGATGTCGTTGTCGCGCGCCAGCGAGCCCGGGCGCCCGTCGAAATACGACGCCTGCAGCGCGTAGACCTTGAGCGGATCATAGGTCAGCATCTTGGGCACGCCGAGATAATCGAGCGATACCTGCTCATCGAGCAGCGTATCGGCGGGCACCGGCACGCTCAGCGGGGTGCCGCTGGCGACGGTGCAGTTGGTCCCGCCGCCCTTGGGGCAGAGGAAATACGACTTGTACCGGCTCTGCTTCTCGCGGCGGCTATAGTTGGCGCCCACTTCCCAGCGGCTGAAGATGCTGCCGCCGATCTCGCCGTTGAGGCTCGCGCGCAACGCCTTTAGGTCGTCGGTGAAGTCGGGACGGTTGAGGAAGCCGGTCTGCACGACGGTCTCGACGCCGTTGAAGCCCCAGCCGCGTGGATCGGTCAGGCTGATGATCCCGGTATTGGTGTAATCGAGCGTCGGCACGATGTCGTACGTGCCGTCGCCGTTATGCGTGATCCGGATCGTATCCTTGGCGCCCGACTGGTTATAGCCGGTGCCCGAATAGGTCTCGAGCAGGAAATCGGTGCGGGTCGCGCGGCTCCAGCTGGCATCGACGACGAAATGGATCGTGTCGCTCAGCCGCAGATCGTTGTTCCAGCCCAGCGACAGGTTCTTGGCGGTGCGCTTGTTATAGTCGTTGCGCTGGACCGCGACGACATTGGTCAGCGTCGCCTCGGTGACCAGCCCGTTCTCGACGGTGTAGCCCGGCTGGATGACCGCGTTCGATCCCCAGGTCGGCGCGATCGGGAATTCGATCCCGCGCAGCCGCTGGACTTCCTCGAAATTCGAATAGAGCGCGTCGAAGGTCGAATGGAAATTGTCGCTCGGCGCCCATTCTACCGTGGCGACGCCGCCATAGCGCTTGAGCACGCTCGACTGGACATAGGGCTTGGCGCCGCCGAGGAAGAGGTTGCCCCCGGCCAACGGTTCCGCCGGGAAGCCCCAGGCGGCGTAGCGCTCGTTTTGGGTGGGGGTGCTCTGCGCGGACAGGCCGATCGCGATGCCAAGCGTGTCGTTGGCGAATTTGTTCACGAAGGTCGCCGACGCGCGATAGCCATAGCGCGAGCCGTCGGGATTGAGCTTGTCCTTCTCGTTCATCTGGCCGCGCGCGGAGACGACGAAGGCGCGCTTCGATTCGAGCGGGCGCAGCATGCGCAGATCGACGGTGCCGGCGATGCCCGCGGCGATCAGCGAGGCGTCGGCCGACTTGAAGACATTGACGTTCTTGAAGAATTCCGACGGGTACTGGTCATATTCGACGCCGCGATTGTCGCCGACGGTGACCTGCTCGCGCCCGTTGAGCAAGGTGGTCGAGAAGTCGGGACCAAGGCCGCGGATCGACAGGCGCTGGTCGCGCCCTTCGAGCCGCTGCGCAGTCACGCCGGGAAGCCGCGCGAGCGAGTCGGCGATCGAGACGTCGGGCAGCTTGCCGATATCTTCGGCCGAGACCGAATCGACGATCATCGCCTGGTCGCGCTTGATCGCGGCCGACGAGGCGAGCGAGGCGCGGATACCGGAGACGACGATGTCGTCCTCGATGGGCGCGGCGGGTTCCGCGGCGGGCGCCTCCTGGTTCTGGGCCAGCGCCGGCGTTGCGACCGCGGCAAGCGCGAGTGCGGCGGCCAGCGCCGGAAAGCTGGTGCCCCCAAGTCGCGGCAGGGCGGCGCGCGCAGCCGAAGCGATACGAATGGTGTCGATCAAAATCCATCTCCCCTAGCCGGCGCCGTCCCGATTGTTGGGGTGGGACGTGTCGCGTGGCGCACAAAAGCGCGCAGCATTTCTGTGCGCTTGCCAGGTTCGTTTCGTCCGAAATGCTTATCCGCGACCAGAACTCCACATACGTATTCAGTCGCAATACTGCGCGGCTATGGCGTTCGCGCACCACTCGAACATTGACGGTCCGCACGAAAGCGCAGACATCGCATATTATGCGATGGCACGATCACGGTGCCACGCCGGGAGGGAAAAGGGCCATGCAACGCAAGCCCACATCGTTCGACATCGCGCATCTCGCGGGGGTCTCGCAGCCAACCGTGTCGCGCGCGCTGCGCGGCGAAATCGGCGTTAACGCAGCGACGCGGCTGCGCATCGAATTGATCGCCAAGCAGCTCAACTACCGGGTCGACAAGGCGGCATCGAACCTGCGCACGCGCCATTCGCAGACGCTGGCGCTGCTGTTCTTCGAAGATCCCACGCCCGACGATTCGCTGATCAACCCGTTCTTCCAGTCGATGCTCGGCTCAATCATCCGCGCCTGTGCCGAGCACGACCATGATCTGCTGATCAGCTTCCAGCAGCTGTCGAGCGACTGGCACCATGATTATGAGGATTCGCGCAAGGCCGATGGCATCATCCTGCTCGGCTATGGCGACTACGAGCAGTATCGCGCGCGGCTAAAGGCGCTCGAGGACGCCGGCACCCATTTCGTCCGCTGGGGATCGGTCCAGTCCGAAGCTGCCGGGCTCACGGTAGGGTGCGACAATCATGGCGGCGGCAAGGAAGCGACGCGGCATTTGCTGCACCTCGGCCGGCGCAACATCGCGTTCCTCGGCACTGCCTCCAGCCACTATCCCGAATTCCACGATCGCTATCGCGGGCATGTCGCCGCGCTCAAGCAGGGCGGGGTTATTCCGCGGCCAAAGCTGCAATTCGACGCGATCACCACCGAGGAATCGGGCGCCGCCGCGGCGCAGGCGCTGCTCGCCAGCGGCGAGCGGTTCGATGCGATCCTCGCGGCGAGCGACCTGATCGCGATCGGCGCGATCCGCGCGCTCCAGGCCGCCGGGATCGCCGTGCCCGAGGAGGTCGCCGTGGTCGGCTTCGACGACATCCCGGCCGCCAGCCTGGCCAATCCGCCGCTCACCACGGTGATGCAGGATCCGCGGCTGGCCGGGCGCAAGCTGGTCGAAACGCTGATCGGTCGCATCCGCGAGGAGCCGGTGGGTTCGGCTCTGCTGCCGACCAAGCTGATCGTCCGCAAATCCTGCGGCTCCTGACCACGTTCCCGCCGGAGTATTGCATGACCGAAATGCCGCGCCAGTCCTTTGCCGGGCTGTGGAATATCAGCTTCGGCTTTTTCGGGATCCAGATCGGCTTCGCGCTGCAGAATGCGAATATGAGCCGGATCTTCCAGTCGCTGGGGACCGAACTCGACAATCTGCCTGCGCTCTGGGTGGCGGCGCCGCTCACCGGGCTGCTCGTCCAGCCGGTGATCGGCCATCTGAGCGACCGCACCTGGCTCGGCCGGCTCGGTCGGCGACGCCCCTATTTCCTCGCCGGCGCGATCCTCGCCGCGCTGGCGCTGCTGGTGATGCCGGAGAGCCCGAGCATCTGGTTCGCCGCGATGATGCTGTGGGTGCTCGACGCCTCGCTCAACGTCTCGATGGAGCCGTTCCGCGCGTTCGTGGGCGATATGCTCCGCAAGGATCAGCATGCGGCGGGCTATGCGGTGCAGACCGCATTCATCGGCGCTGGCGCGGTGGTCGGATCGATCTTCCCCTGGACGCTCGAGCATCTCGGCGTCTCCAATCAGGCACCCGCCGGCACGCTACCCGATACGGTGCGCTACGCCTTCTGGTTTGGCGGCGCGGCGCTGTTCCTATCCGTGCTGTGGACCGTGGTGAGCACGCGGGAATATGCGCCGGAGGAAATGGCGGCGTTCGACGATGCCCCAGCACAGGAAGACGACGAGACCGCGCGACGGCTTGCGGCACGCGGCTTCGGCCCGGCGACGCTGTCGATCGCGGCAGGCGGAGTGATCGTCTGGGCGGTCGGCCAATTCGCGCTGGAGAAGGAGGTCTATTTGCTGGGCGGGCTGCTCATCGCCTATGGCGTGGCGAGCATCGCCGGGATCGCGCTTGCACGCCGGGGTTCGACGAACAACATGCTGAGCAGCATCGTCGGCGATTTCTCCGGGATGCCGCTCTTGATGAAGCGGCTCGCGGTGGCGCAATTCTTCAGCTGGTCGGCACTGTTCATCATGTGGATCAACACCACGCCGATCGTCACCCAGGCTTTTTTCGGAGCACCCGGCGCCGGCGATCCGCGCTATCAGCAGGGCGCCAATTGGGTCGACGTGCTGTTCGCCACCTATAACGGCGTCGCGGCAATTGCGGCGCTGACGCTGCTCCCGTTCCTCTCCGCCCGGATCGGCCAGGCGCGAACCCACATCATCGGGCTGCTCTGCGGCGCAGCGGGCTATGCCAGTTTCTTCGCGATGCCGAACGCGCAATGGCTGCTGGTCAGCGAAATCGGCATCGGCATCGCCTGGGCGTCGATCCTGGCGATGCCCTATGCGATCCTGGCGTCGAGCCTGCCGCAGAAGAAGCTGGGCATCTATATGGGCTTGTTCAACGTCTTCGTGGTGGTGCCGCAATTGCTGGTCGCGACCGCGATGGGTTCTATCATGAAGCGCTTCTTCCCAGGCGAGCCGATCTGGACGATGGCATTCGCCGCAGCGACACTGTTGCTCGCCGCGCTCGCGATGACGCGGGTTCAGGCCGCTGCGGACGCGCGCATGACATAGGGCCGGGTTTCATAGGGCGGATCGAGCCCCTCGACCCAGGCGCCGTGCGCGTGCGTGCGCGCGACCATCTCCATCGGCGTGTCGCCCGGCCAGCCACGCACGCGGACCTCATGGGCATGGAGATCGCGATTGGGCTCCATCATCACCCAGCCGAGCGGTTGCTTGGGCGTAGCGCGGGCACCGGCCGCCTCCATTGCCACAGCGATCCGATGCTGGGTCGCCGGCGGCAGATATTGCCAGACCACGGAATGCATCAGCACCCGCGTCACGCCTTCCGCCTGCGGCTCCGCCAGCCGCGCCTCGACCCAGTCTGCGGCGTCGCCCTGGACCAGATCGACGCCATACGCGCGCGCCATCGCGAGGGTCTTTTCCAGCCGTGCCTGCCGCTCGACATTGTCGACCCAGCAATAGGCCTGGAGCCGCTCGGCATCGCGATCGCCCGACACGTCGAGCGGCTGGATGTCGACGCCGCGGGTGGAGACGATCGCGACCGGCACGGCGGGCGGCGGGCTTCCGCGCCATTCGGGCCGAATCTCCACCGGCGACTTTTCGGGACCGACGCGGACTCCGCCCAGATCGAAGCGATAGCGCCCGATCAGCAGGTTGAGCCCGGCGCTCGATCCGATCTCGAGCACTTCCACTCTGGGTCCGTAGCGTTGTGCCAGGTGGAGGATCCCGGTCATCAGCCCGGCCGAGCGCCCCGCCTCGTTGGTCTGCGGCGGCCCGTCGAGCCAGGGAAGCAGTTCGGCATCCTGTTCGACGAAAACGCGATTGAGGATCGCTGCGACCTCCGCCTCGTCGGTCACCGCGGCGCTGAATACCGGCGCGATCTCGGCCACGCCGCGCCGGTACAGGGCGTGCAGCCCGCCGATCAGCCGCAGCACCAGCGCATCGGCCACCGGTTCGCCGGGCCAATCGAGCACGCGCCGGCCGGTTTCGCTGTCACGGGTGAGACTATGCCCGAGCACGGTCGCCACTCGCGCCGTGATCGGTGCGCCCATCGCCGCGCAATAGCCGGCCTGGACCTGGAAACTGTCGCGGTTGGTCGTTTCGTCTGCCATGCCGCGCGTGTTGCGCCCACCGTCCCCCCCAAGTAAAGCCCCGGCACCCATGCAAGAACCGCTCATCCTTGCCGTGCCGAAGGGCCGGATCCTCGACGAGGCGCTGCCGCTGCTCGCAGCGGTCGGCATCGTCCCCGAACCGGCCTTCTCGGATCCGGACAGCCGCGCGCTGCGCTTCGCCACGAACAGCCCGGCGATCGACCTGATCCGCGTCCGCGCGTTCGACGTCGCGACGTTCGTCGCCCATGGCGCGGCGCAGCTCGGCATCGTCGGATCCGACGTGCTCGCCGAGTTCGCCTATTCCGAACTCTATGCCCCGGTCGATCTCGGCATTGGCAAGTGCCGCGTCTCGGTCGCCGAGCCGGCCGAATTGGCCGAGCAGGATGATCCGCGCGGCTGGAGCCATGTTCGCGTCGCGACGAAATACCCGCACATCACCCGCGCGCATTTCGAGGCGCGCGGGGTGCAGGCCGAATGCGTCAAGCTGAACGGCGCGATGGAGCTGGCGCCGGTGCTCGGCCTGGCGCCGCGGATCGTCGACCTGGTCTCGTCGGGGCGGACGCTCAAGGAAAACGGGCTGGTCGAAGTCGAAGTCATCGCCGAAGTCACCTCGCGGCTGATCGTCAACCGCGCCGCGTTCAAGACCCGGGCGGGCGAAGTCGTCCCGCTGGTCGATGCGTTCCGGAAGGCCGTCGCATGATCCGCCTCGATGCCTCGGCCTCCGACTTTGCCGGCGCCTTCACCACTCTGGTCAACGCCCGGCGTGAAGCCGATGAGGATGTCGCGCGCAACGTGACGCACATCATCAAGCGGGTCCGCGACGAAGGCGATGCCGCGCTCAAGGACCTGACCCGGCTGTTCGACAAGCACGATCTCGACCAGACCGGCTGGCGGATCGACCGCGCCGACTGCCTGGCGGCATGGGAAGGACTGACGCCCGAGCTGCGCGACGCGCTTGAGCTCGCCGCCGAGCGGATCGCCGCCTATCACCTCAAACAGGTGCCGGAAGACAGCGAGATGATCGACGCGCAGGGCATCCGCCTGGGCGCGCGCTGGGGCGCGGTCGACGCCGCCGGAGTCTATGTGCCGGGCGGGCGCGCCGCCTATCCATCGTCGGTGCTGATGAACGCGATCCCCGCCAAGGCGGCCGGCGTGCGGCGGCTGGTGATGGTGACGCCGACGCCGAACGGCGAAATCAATCCGCTGGTGCTCGCCGCGGCGCATATCGCGGGGGTCGACGAAATCTGGCGCGTCGGCGGCGCGCAGGCCGTTGCGGCGCTAGCCTATGGCACCCAGCAGATCGAGCCGGTCGACGTCGTTACCGGCCCGGGCAACGCCTGGGTCGCCGAGGCCAAGCGCCAGCTTTATGGCGTGGTCGGGATCGACATGGTCGCGGGGCCGTCCGAGATCGTCGTCGTCGCCGATGGCAAGAACGATCCCGAATGGATCGCCGCCGACCTGCTCAGCCAGGCCGAGCATGACCCGACCAGCCAATCGATCCTGTTCACCGACGACGCCAGTTTCGCCGACGCCGTCGCCGCCGCGATCGATCGCCAGATCGAGCAGCTTGCCACCGCCGCGACGGCGCACGCTTCCTGGGACGCCAATGGCGCGATCATCCTCGTCCCCAGCCTGACCGAGGCGATCCCGCTGGTCGATCGTCTCGCGCCCGAGCATCTCGAGCTCGCCTGCGACGAGGCCGAGGCATTGTTCGAGCAGGTCCGCCATGCCGGCTCGGTTTTTCTCGGCCGCCTGACCCCCGAAGCGATCGGCGATTATGTCGCCGGGCCCAATCATGTGCTGCCGACCGGACGCCGGGCGCGTTTCGCCTCGGGACTGTCGGTGCTGGATTTCATGAAGCGGACCAGCTTCCTGGCATTGGACTCGGCCGGCCTGGCTGCTATCGGACCCGCCGCAGTTGCGCTCGCCAAGGCAGAAGGCCTGCCCGCGCACGCCCAATCGGTCGCGATCCGACTGAACCATCGAGAAGAGTGACCATGCCCAGTCCCAAAGCCCGTACGCGTTCCAAGGCCCGCGCCGCTGCGCGGCTCGCCGCCGTGCAGGCGCTCTACCAGCAGGAAATGGAGGGCACCAAGCTGCCCGTGCTGCTCAACGAATTCCACCAGCACCGGCTCGGCGCGACGATCGAAGACGTCGAATATGCCGATGCCGATGTGCTGTTCTTCGACGATGTCGTGAAGGGCGTCGATGCGCGGCGCGACGAGATCGACCGGCTCATCGCTGCTAAGCTGTCCGCCGACTGGTCGCTGGAGCGGCTCGACAAGCCGATGCGCCAGATCCTGCGCGCCGGCACCTATGAGCTGCTCGCCCGCAACGACATTCCGGTGGGCGCGGTGATCAACGAATATCTCGACGTCACCGACGCCTTTTACGACCGCCGCGAAAAGGGCTTCGTCAACGGCATCCTCGACGCCGTGGCGAAGGAAGTGCGGGGTTGAAGGAAACTCCTCCCCGGAACGGGGAGGGGGACCGCGTCGCTCAGCGACGGGTGGAGGGGCCCCGCTCTTCACCAAGGATTTCGCTCGTGGAGGGCGGGCCCCCTCCACCATCGCTTTGCGATGGTCCCCCTCCCCGTTCCGGGGAGGATCTATTCGATGAACGAGCGCGACTTCATCGCCGCATTGCGCAGCCTGCCGCTCCATCCGGGGGCGCAGGACCTGCGCGACGATGCCGCCGTGATCGACTTCGGCGGCGAGGCGCTGGTCGTCACCCACGACGCGATCGCCGAGGGCGTGCACTACCGCGCCGGCACCGATCCGTTCGACATTGCCTGGAAGCTCGTTGCGGTGAACCTGTCGGATCTCGCCGCCAAGGGCGCCAAGCCCATAGGGGTGCTGATCGGCGCCGCACTGATCGATCGCGCCGAGCGCTTCGTCGAGGGCCTGCGGGCGATCCTCACCGACTATGGCGTGCCGCTGCTGGGCGGCGACACGATCAAGCTGAACGGCCCGGCAAGCTTCGGCTGCACCGCCATCGGCCGCGCCACCGCGCAGCCAGTGCCGCGGCGGAGCGGCGCAAGGCCCGGCGACGCGCTCTATGTCACGGGCAAGATCGGCGCGGCGATGCTCGGCTTCCGTGCCGGCGATGGAGCCGCCTATCTGCGCCCGCGGCCGCGTCTCGCCGAAGGACGCGCACTCGCGCCGGTCGTCCATGCCATGATGGACGTCTCCGACGGGCTGTTGCTCGACGCGGCGCGCATGGCCGAGGCGAGCAGGTGCACCGCCGTACTCGAAACCGCCGCCATCCCCTTCGCGCCGGAACTCGCGCCGGAGGATCGCAGCGACGCGCTGCGCTGGGGCGACGATTACGAACTGCTCTTCGCACTGCGCGACGGCGCCGAACTGCCGGTGCCCGCGACCCGCATCGGCGCGATGCACCCCCCGGGTGAGGCGCCGCTTCTGCTGGATGGCGAGGTGCCGACCGGCAATCTGGGGTACGAGCACGGCTCCTTGCGCTGAGCAGGGGTGACAGATACGCTTCCCGCTCCGAAGACTGGCGTAAAGCCGGCGCGGCTTCTTAGGGGAAGGATTTCACCAGATGACGCTTGTATATATCGCCATCGTCTGCGGCTTGATCGCCGTGGCCTATGGCTTCTTTACCAGTCAACAGGTGCTGCGCGCACCTGCCGGTAACGAGAAGATGCAGGATATCGCTGCCGCCATCCAGGAAGGCGCCAAGGCCTATCTGGGGCGGCAATATATGACCATCGCCATTGTCGGCGTGATTGTCGCCATCGTGTTGTTCTTCACCCTGGGCGGTCTCTCGACGCTCGGCTTCGTCATCGGCGCAGTGCTTTCGGGCGTCGCCGGCTTTGTCGGCATGAACATTTCGGTACGCGCCAACGTCCGCACGGCCGAGGCCGCGCGCACCAGCCTGCAGGGCGGGCTTACCCTCGCCTTCCGCTCGGGCGCGATCACCGGGATGCTCGTCGCCGGCCTGGGCCTGCTCTCGATCGCCGTGATCTTCTGGTATCTCGTCACCCAGGGCGGCTATGCGCCCAACAGCCGCGAAGTCATCGCGGCGCTCACTGCGCTCGCCTTTGGCGCCTCGCTGATCTCGATCTTCGCGCGGCTGGGCGGCGGCATCTTCACCAAGGCGGCGGACGTCGGCGCCGACCTGGTCGGCAAGGTCGAAGCAGGCATCCCCGAGGACGACCCCCGCAATCCCGCCGTGATCGCAGACAATGTTGGCGACAATGTCGGCGACTGCGCCGGCATGGCGGCCGACCTTTTCGAGACCTATGTCGTCACGCTCGGCCTCACCATGGTGTCGATCGCGCTGCTGATGCGCGGGCTCGCCACCGAACAGCTCACGGCGCTGATGGCCTTGCCCCTGATCGTCGGCGGCGTGTGCATCCTTACTTCGATCATCGGCACCTATATGGTCCGGCTCGGCAAGAACCAGTCGATCATGGGAGCGCTCTACAAGGGCTTCTGGACCACTGCGCTGCTCTCGGTCCCGGCGATCTACCTCGTCACCCAATATGCGCTGGGCGACATGCACGCCGTGATCGGCGGCGTCGGCGATCCCAGCGGGCTGCTCGACGGCACTTCCACCGTTCTCACCGATGAAGCCAATCTAGGGCTGGCCGCAGGGCCCGAATTCACCGGCATGCAGCTCTTCTACTGCATGATGATCGGCCTGGCCGTCACCGGGCTGCTGGTGTGGATTACCGAATATTACACCGGCACCAATTATCGCCCGGTCAAATCGATCGCCAAGGCATCGGTCACCGGCCACGGCACCAACGTGATCCAGGGCCTGGCGATCAGCCTCGAATCGACCGCGCTGCCGACGTTGGTGATCGTCGTCGCAGTGATCGCCACCTACCAGATCGCCGGGATCATCGGCGTCGCCTTCGCGGCGACTTCGCTGCTGGCGCTTGCCGGGATGGTCGTCGCATTGGATGCCTATGGCCCAGTGACCGACAATGCCGGCGGCATCGCCGAAATGGCGGGCCTGCCCGACGACGTGCGCCACCGGACCGACGCACTCGACGCAGTGGGCAACACCACCAAGGCCGTGACCAAGGGCTATGCGATCGGATCGGCGGCGCTCGCCGCGCTCGTGCTGTTCGGGGCCTACACCACCGATCTTCGCGAGTTCTTCCCCGACGTCCATGTCGATTTCTCGCTGAGCAATCCCTACGTCATCGTCGGCCTGCTGCTCGGCGCGCTGCTGCCCTATCTGTTCGGCGCGTTCGGCATGACTGCGGTGGGCCGCGCGGCGGGTGCGGTGGTCGAGGACGTCCGCAACCAGTTCCGCGACAATCCCGGGATCATGGAAGGGACCAGCCGCCCCAACTACGCCCGCACCGTCGACATCGTCACCCGCGCCGCGATCAAGGAGATGATCATCCCGTCGCTGCTGCCGGTGCTCAGCCCGATCGCCGTCTATTTCATCATCACCGCGGTGGGCGGCCAGCATGAAGGCTTTGCGGCGCTGGGCGCGATGCTGCTCGGCGTGATCGTCTCCGGGCTGTTCGTCGCGATCTCGATGACCTCGGGCGGCGGCGCCTGGGACAATGCCAAGAAGTATATCGAGGACGGCAATTACGGCGGCAAGGGATCCGAAGCCCATAAGGCAGCGGTGACCGGCGACACCGTCGGCGATCCATACAAGGACACTGCGGGGCCCGCGGTCAATCCGATGATCAAGATCACCAACATCGTCGCGCTGCTGCTGCTTGCGGCGCTCGCGGGCGGCCATATCGCCGGCTGATCTATCGCTTTGGCCCCTTTGGCCCGGCCGGACATGCGCCGGTCGGGCCTTTCTTTTGTGGATTCGACTCCCGCTTCAAACGTCTAGGTTCCCCACCTTCCCTTTTGCCGCGCGGCAGAGTAAGGCACCGCCACTTTTTGCGCGCGCACACTCAAGAGGCTTTTGTTTGGCTAAAGAAGAACTCCTGGAAATGCGCGGACAGGTCGTTGAGCTTCTGCCCAACGCCATGTTCCGCGTTCGGCTCGAGAATGATCACGAGATCCTCGGCCACACTGCCGGCAAGATGCGCAAGAACCGCATCCGCGTGCTGGTGGGCGACGAAGTGCTCGTCGAGCTCACGCCCTACGACCTTACCAAGGGCCGTATCACCTACCGCTTCAAGTGACCGGCGCCGCAGGCTCGGGGCATCCCAGTCGGATCGCTCCGGTGCGGCTCGTCCTTGCTTCCTCCTCTCCACGCCGCCGCGATCTTCTCGCGCGGATCGGCGCGACGCCCGATCGAATCGCTTCGCCCGATGTCGACGAGACGGTGCGGCGCGGCGAACTTCCGCGTGCCTATGTGCTGCGCGTCGCGATCGACAAGGCGCATGCCGTGGCGCGCGAGGCCGACGAGATCGTGCTCGCCGGAGACACCACGATCGCGCTCGGCCGGCGGATCCTCGCCAAGCCCGAGGACGAGGCCGATCTGCGCCGCATGCTCGCGCTGCTCTCCGGGCGGCGCCATCACTGTCTCTCGGCGGTCTGCGTGATCGATACGCAGGGCCGCGCGCGCACCCGCATTTCGGACACGGTCGTGATCTTCAAGCGGCTGACCGATGCCGAAATCGACTGGTATGTCGCCAGCGGCGAAGGCATGGGCAAGGCGGGCGGCTACGCGATCCAGGGCAAGGCGGAGAGCTTCGTGCGCTTCCTTTCGGGCAGCCATTCGGGCGTCGTCGGTCTGCCGGTGTTCGAGACCCGAGCGATGCTTGAAACCGCAGGATATGCGCTTGGCTGAGTGGCTCTACGAGGCGGGGATCGGTGAGAACCGCGCCGCCTTGGTCTCGCGCGGCGAAATCTGGAAGGCGCGGATCGAACTCGAGGGCAGCTGGCCGCGGGTCGGCGCGGTGCTCACCGCGCGGCTCGCCGACCGGAGCACCGGCAAGGTCAGCCTCGACAGCGGCGGCGAGGCGCTGTGCGATCCGTTGCCCAAGGGCATCACCCAGGGCGCGGCGCTCAATGTCCGGATCATCCGCGAGGCGATTCCCGAGCCCGGTCGCGCCAAACTGCCCAAGGCGGTTCCCGCCGCGCCCGATGCGGCATTGCGCGACGGGCTCGACCTGCTCGGACGGATCACCGCCACCGGGCTGCCCGTCCGCACGATGCGCGCGCATGAACCCGACCTGTTCGAAGCCGCGGGCTGGTCCGAAGTCCTCGACGAAGCCGTCACCGGCGACATCGGCTTCCCCGGTGGCGCGCTGCGCCTTTCGCCGACGCCGGCGATGACGCTATTCGACGTCGATGGCGGCGGGCCGCTCGAGCCCCTCGCGGTCGCCGCCGCCCACGCCGTTGCGCGGGCGATGGAACGGCTGGGCATCGCGGGCTCTGTCGGCATCGATTTTCCGACGCTCTCGGGCAAGGCGGCCCGCCAGGCGGTTGCCGAGGCGATCGACGCCGCGCTGCCGCAGCCGTTCGAGCGCACCACGGTGAATGGCTTCGGCTTCCTCCAGATCGTGCGCCGTCGCGAACGCGCCTCGCTTCCCGAACTGCTGCGCGCCGACCCGATCGGTGCGGAAACGCGCGCCGAACTGCGCCGGATCGAACGGCTTCCCCCGCCCCTGCCGGCTACCCATATGGTGACTCAGCGGATTGCGCGCCGGCTGGCGCAGCAGCCGCAATGGACCGAGGCACTGACCCGCCGGATGGGCGGCGAGGTCCGAATCACATCGGCGAAGGAGTGACATGACCAAGCGCAACGGCTGCCCGATCTGCGGCAAGCCCAGTGAAGCCGAATTCGCGCCGTTCTGCAGCCGCGGCTGCAAGGATCGCGACCTGCTGCAATGGCTCGGCGAGGGCTATCGGATCCCTGCGGAGCCGGTGGATCCGAATGCACAAACCGGGCTAGACACGGACCGGGACGCCGACTAAGAGGCCCCCTCCCGGCGATCGCCGGGATGCGCCCGGGTAGCTCAGTTGGTAGAGCATGCGACTGAAAATCGCAGTGTCGGCGGTTCGAATCCGTCCCCGGGCACCACTTCTTCCCCACCGTTGAAGACGTCGCTATTCTCGCCGCACAGAAGCGGAGAGCATCGATGTCCGACGACCTTCTACCTGAAGACAGCAAGCTCACCCGCTCCAAGCGCGACTGGGCCGAATCGGGCAAGTTCCTCACCGGGCGGATCGCGCGCCCCGAAGCCGGGCGGCTACCGCCCGGGCAGCATCTGGTGCGCAACTGGCCAGTGCTCGATCTCGGCCGCCAGCCCGATGTCCAGACCAGCCGCTGGAAACTCAAGATCGACGGCCTGGTCGAACGCCCGGTGACGCTCGACTGGGCGGCCTTCCAGGCGCTGCCGCAGGAGCGGCGCACCAGCGACATCCACTGTGTCACGACCTGGTCGCGTTACGATAATCCCTGGCGGGGCGTCTCGACCCAGGCGCTGCTCGATCTGGTTCAGCCGCGCGAAGAGGCGGCCGCGGTGATGCTCCACGGCTATGACGGCTACACCACCAATTTGCTGCTCGACGATTTCGCCGCGCCCGATGCGCTGCTTGTCCACGAATGGGAAGGCAAGCCGCTGGCGCGCGAGCATGGCGGCCCGGTGCGGCTGGTGGTGCCGCATCTCTATTTCTGGAAGAGCGCCAAATGGATCTCGCGCGTCGAGGTGCTGGGGCAGGACCGCGCCGGCTTCTGGGAGATCAACGGCTATCACCTGCGCGGCGATCCGTGGCGCGAGGAACGCTATTCGGGCAGCTGAGACTGTTCCGTTTTCGTTCGCACTTCGCTAAGGCCCGGCGATGGACGAGAATCCGGTCCGCAAGATCCTCCATATCGACATGGACGCGTTTTACGCGTCGGTGGAGCAGCGCGACGATCCGGCGCTGCGCGGGCGGCCGGTGGCGGTCGGCCATGCCGCGGCGCGCGGGGTGGTCGCCGCGGCGAGCTATGAGGCGCGGACCTTCGGGGTGCGATCGGCGCTGCCGTCGGTGACGGCGCTGCGGCGCTGCCCGGAGCTCGTCTTCGTGCCGCCACGCTTCGAAGTCTATCGCGCGGTTTCGAAGCAGATCCACGCGATCTTCGCCGACTATACGCCGCTGATCCAGCCGCTGTCGCTCGACGAGGCCTATCTCGACGTCACCGCCAATCTGCGCGGGCTCCCCACCGCCTGGACGACCGCGAAGGAAATCCGCCGCCGCATCTTCGAGGAGACCGGGCTGACTGCCTCGGCGGGGATTTCGTACAACAAGTTCCTCGCCAAGCTCGCCTCGGACCATCGCAAGCCCAACGGCCAGTTCGCCGTGACGCCCGATATGGGCGCGGCCTGGGTCGAGACGCTGCCGGTCAAGCGCTTTCACGGGGTTGGCCCGGTAACCGCGAAGAAGATGCAGACGCTAGGGATCGAGACCGGCGCGGACCTGCGCGCCAAGTCGTTCGACTTTCTGCGCGAGCATTTCGGCAGCGCTGCGGGCTGGTACTATTCGATCGCGCGCGGCGAGGACGACCGGCCGGTCGAGCCCGACCGCGTGCGCAAATCCTCGGGATCGGAGACCACCTTCGACCGCGACCTGACCGAAGCGGGCGAGATCGAGGCAGGCGTGCTGGAGATGGCCGACGACGTCTGGGAATGGTGCGACAAGGCGCAGGCCTTTGGGCGGACGGCGACGGTCAAGGTCAAATATGGCGACTTCCAGCAGATCACCCGCAGCCGCAGCCTTTCCGGCCTGATCGACAGCCGCGCGCAGCTCCACGCGATGAGCCTGGCACTGATCCGCTCGGTGCTGCCGACACCAAAGGGGATAAGGCTGGTCGGCGTCACCGTCTCGAACTTCGCCGAGCCTGCCGGGGCGGCGGAGCTACCCTTCGGCTAGCTTGCAGACATCGACCCAGCGCTGGGAAACGAGCTCGGCCAGCCGATCGGGGGCGACTTCCACAGAGCTGGTGCGCGATCCGGCGGCGGGGAAGACGCTAGCGAAGGCGCGCAGCGAGACATCGCAATAGACCGGAAGCTCGGTCGCCAGCCCGAACGGGCAGACGCCGCCGACCGCGTGACCGGTACGCACCAACGTCTCCTCGGGATCGAGCATGCGCGGGCGGCCGCCGAATTCGGCCTTGGTCTTGGCATTGTCGAGCCGGGCATCGCCCCGCGCGACGACGAGGAGTACGATCTCGCCGACCCGGAGCGCGAGCGTCTTCGCGATCCGCGCCGGCGCGACGCCGAGCGCATGCGCCGCCTCGGCGACGGTCGCGGTGCTCGCCCCCTGATCGATGATCGCCAGATCGGGAGCGTGCGTCGCCAGCCAGTCGCGCGCCGATTCGAAGCTCATTCGGGGATGGGCTCTACCGTGACGAGTTCGATCGCTTCTGCGCGGCCGGCGAAGTCGACATGCTCGCCGGCTTCGGCGCCGATCAGCGCCTGGGCGAGCGGCGCCTGGAACGACAGGCGATCGGAAGCCGGATCGGCTTCGTCCTGCCCGACAATGTCGATCGTGCGCGCCTTGCCGTTCAGCCGGATCGCCACACGCGCGCCGATGCCGGCTACCCCATCCTCCAGCGGCGGGGCGACCTCGGCGGTGGTGCGGCGCGTATTCCAATAGCGCAGCTCGCGGCGAAGCGCTTCGCGCGCCTCTTCCTCGCCCTCCGCGGCGATTGCGGCCTCGAGCGCGACGACCTTGGCCTCGATCTGCGCAAGGCCGTTGCGCGTCACGATATTGGGACCCGGAGTCATCGGGATCTCGAACTTGGGTTCCTTATGTTCCTCGTCGCTCTCGCGGCGGAATGCGACGCTCATCGCTGCGGCAACTCCTCTAGCGTGGATGAGACCTTCCAAAGATCGATCGCGCCTTCGGTTGCATGCTGATCGATCTCGGCGAGCTCCTCCGGCGAGAAATCGAGTCGATTGACGGCGTCGAGCGAGTTGTCGAGCTGCTCGACATTGCGCGCGCCGACCAAGGCCGAGGTGACGCGCGGATCGCGCAGCACCCAGGCGATCGCCATCTGGGCGAGCGTCTGGCCGCGGCGCTCGGCGATCGCATTGAGCGCGCGGATGCGGGCAAGGTTCTCGTCTGACAGCAGCCGCTGGTTGAGCGACCCATCCCTGGCTGCGCGGGCGTCTTGCGGAACGCCGTTCAGATATTTGGCGCTGAGCATTCCCTGGGCGAGCGGCGAGAAGGCGATGCAGCCCGTGCCGAGATCGCCGAGCGTGTCGAGCAGTGCGTCCTCGATCCAGCGATTGAGCATCGAATAGCTCGGCTGATGGATGAGCAGCGGCACCTTGTAGTCCGCGAGGATCGCCGCGGCCTGCCGCGTCAGTTCGGGCGAGTAGGAGGAGATGCCGATATAGAGCGCCTTGCCCTGGCGGTGGAGGTGGGCAAGCGCCCCCATCGTCTCTTCGAGCGGCGTCTTGGGATCGACGCGGTGCGAATAGAAGATGTCGACATAATCGAGCCCCATACGCTTGAGGCTCTGGTCGCACGAGGCGATGAGATATTTCCTGCTCCCGCCGACGTCGCCATAGGGGCCGGGCCACATGTCCCAGCCCGCCTTGGTGGAAACGATCAGCTCGTCGCGGTGGGCCGCGAAATCGGTCGCCAGCACGCGGCCGAAATTCTCCTCTGCAGAGCCATAAGGCGGGCCATAATTGTTCGCGAGATCGAAATGCGTGACGCCGCGATCGAACGCGCGGCGCAGCATCGCGCGGCCGGTCTCGAACACGTCGGTGCCGCCGAAATTCTGCCAGAGGCCCAGGCTGATCGCCGGGAGATCGAGCCCCGAGCGGCCGCACCGGCGATACGGCATGCGGCCGTCATAACGCTGGGCGTCGGCGATATAGGGCTGCGGATAGGCCATGGGTCTCGTCTCTCCGTAAGCACCGATGCCGCAACGGGCACGGTTCGGCTTTCGCACGTCCTATAATGATAGCGATCCGCCCGTGTCATTGAAGGATTGTCCATGCCCCGATTGGCGCTCGTCGTGATCGCCCGCAACGAGGCGCGCTGCATCGCGCGCTGCCTGACCAGCGCGCGGCCGCATGTCGACGCGATGATCGTGCTCGACACCGGATCGACCGACGATACCGTCGCGATCGCGCAAGCCTGTGGGGCGACCGTCCATGCCTTCACCTGGTGCGACGACTTCGCCGCGGCGCGCAACGCGGCGCTCGACCATTCGGACGCCGACTGGAACCTGATCCTCGACGCCGACGACTGGCTGGAAGGCGATGCGGCCGCGCTGGGTGCGGCAACGCTGCCAGCGGCGCCCGCCGCGGCGCGCTTCGTCGGCTGCGTGCGGATCGTCAACCAGGCGAGCGCCGACCAGCCGGTGACCCGGAAATTCATCCCCCGGGTGCTGCCGCGGGGGGTGCGCTACGAAGGACGGATCCACGAGCAGCCGGTTTCGCCGCTGCCCAAGGTGCTGCTGCCGCTGGTGCTGCGCCATGACGGGTTCGAGGAACCCCAGCTCGCGCGCAAGGCCGGGCGCAACGAGGCGATCCTGCGCGCCGAGATCGCCGCCAATCCGGGCAACTCCTATCTCTGGTATCAGCTCGGTCGCGAGCATCTGGTGCGCGAACAGCCGGGCGACGCCGCCGACGTGCTATGGACCGCGCACCGCACGAGCGACCAGGCCACGCCCTATCGTCACGGCATCGTCATCGCGCTGGCGCAGGCGCTCAAGCGCGCCGAGCGGTTCGAAGAGGCGCTGGCCTTCGTCGATGCCGAGCACATGCATTGGCAGCACTCGCCCGACTTCTTCTTCGCGGTGGCCGACCTCTATCTCGAATGGGCGAGCCGCAGGCCTGAGATCGCGATGAGCGACCTGCTGCCGATCGTCGAAGGAAGCTGGAAGCGCTGCCTCGACATCGGCGAGCAGCCGATGCTCGACGGATCGACCGAAGGCTGTGGCAGCCACCTGGCGGCGCAGAACCTGGCGATGTTCTACGAATCGCTGGGCATCGACGACGATGCACGCTTCTATGCCGAGATGGCCGCCGAAATGCGCGGCCGGCTGGCGGCCTGAACTAGACGGTGAAGCTCTCGCCGCAGCCGCACGAACCCTTGGCATTGGGGTTCTGGAAGGTGAAGCCGGCGGTGAAATCGTCCTCGACCCAGTCCATCGTCGAACCGATCAGATAGAGCACCGAGGCGCCATCGACGAAGAAGCTTCCGCCGGGCGTCTCGATCCGCTCGTCGAACGGCTGGGCCTGGCTGACATAATCGACCGAATAGGCCAGCCCCGAACAGCCGCGGCGCGGCGTCGACAGCTTGACGCCCACCGTGCCCTCGGGCGCCTTGGCCATCAGATCGGCGATGCGCTTTTCGGCTGCGGCCGTGAGGTGCAGCGCGGCGGGACGCGCGCGGGTCTGGACCTCGGCCATTACAGCATCCCCAGTTCGAGCTTGGCATCGTCGCTCATCTTCTGCGGATCCCATGGCGGATCCCAGACGAGATTGACTTCGGCATGGCCGATGCCGGGCACCGAGCCGACGCGCAGCTCGACTTCGCCGGGCATCGATTCGGCCACCGGGCAATGCGGCGTGGTGAGCGTCATCTGCACCGAGGCATGGCCATCGCCGGTGATGTCGACCCCATAGATCAGCCCGAGATCATAGATGTTCACCGGGATCTCGGGATCGTAAATCTCCTTGAGCGCGTCGATCACCGCCTCATAGAGTTCGCCGCCGGGCTCGCCGCCGGCCAGTTCCTTCGGCTTCTGGGCGAGGAAACCCGAGAGATAGTCGCGCTTGCGCTCGAAGCTCTCGCGCACGTCTGCCGAACCATCGGCGGAGGCGCCTAGCCCTTCGGGAGCCTCCACTGCGTCATCGACGCGGGCCTTGGGCGGGGCATCGACGGCGTCGACCTCTTCCACCAAAATCTTGCGTTCCTCGTTCACCCGAAGATCCTCGTCACTCGCTCGACACCCTTTACCAGCGCGGCAATATCGGCCGCGCCGTTATACACTCCGAAGCTCGCCCGCGCCGTTGCCGGCACGCCGAGAACGTCCATCAGCGGCTGGGCACAGTGATGCCCGGCGCGGATCGCGACATTGCCTTCGTCCAATATGGTGGCGACGTCGTGCGGGTGCACCCCCTCCACCGCGAAACTGACGATGCCGGCGCTGTCGGCCGGGCCGAACAGCCGAACGCTGTTGACCTGGCCGAGCGCCTCGCGCGCCTGGGTGACCAGCGCCGTCTCGTGCGTGTGGATGCGGTTCAGGCCGATCGAGTCGACATAGTCGATCGCGGCATGGAGTCCGACAACGCCGACGATGTGCGGCGTGCCCGCCTCAAACCGGCCCGGCGGCGGCGCGTAGGTTGTGCGCTCGAAGGTCACGCGATCGATCATCGAGCCGCCGCCCTGATAGGGGGGCATCGCATCGAGCAGTTCGTAGCGGCCCCAGAGCACGCCGATCCCGGTGGGACCGTAGAGCTTGTGGCCCGAGAAAACGTAGAAATCGCAGCCGATCTCGGCGACGTTCACCGGCAGCCGGGGGACGGCTTGGCAGCCATCGAGCAGGATTTTCGCGCCGACGCCGTGCGCCAGTTCGGTCGCGCGCTTCGCATCGAGCACCGAGCCGAGCACGTTCGAGACATGGGCGAGCGCGACGAGCTTGTGCGCCGGAGTGAGAATCGCCGCCATCGCCTCGAGATCGATGCGCTGATCCGCAGTGAGCGGGATCACGTCGATCGCGGCGCCGACCTTTTCGGCCGCCATCTGCCAGGGCACGATGTTCGAATGATGCTCGAGCGCCGAGAGCAGGATGCGGTCGCCGGGCTTGAGCTGGGTCTCGGCCCAGCACTGCGCGACGAGGTTGATCCCCTCTGTCGCGCCGCGGACGAAGACGACTTCCTCTTCGCGCCCGCCGATGAACGCGGCGACCCGCTTGCGCGCGGCTTCATAGGCCAGGGTCATGTCGGCCGAGCGCTGATAGACCCCGCGATGGACCGTGGCATAGGTCTCGCCATAGGCGCGGTTGATCGCGTCGAGCACCGGCTTAGGCTTTTGCGAGGTCGCCGCGGTATCGAGATAGGCCCAGCCCGCAGGGATCGCAGGGAAATCGGCGAGGACGTCGAGCGGGCGCGTGTCGAGCGCGATGCTCACAGCGCCGTCTCCAGCCACGCATCGGCATCCGCCTCGAACGCCGCGCGGACGGTCTCGTCGCCGATCCGCGACACGGCGTCGGCAACGAAGGCGCGGGTGAGCAGCGCCTTGGCGCGCGGCTCGGGAACGCCGCGGCTCTGGAGATAGAACAGCGCCTTGCGATCGAGCTCGCCGACAGTGGCGCCGTGGGCGCACTTCACGTCGTCGGCGAAGATCTCGAGCTCGGGCTTGAGGTTGACCGTCGCCCCGCGCTGGAGGAGCAGCCCGCGCAGCGACTGCTCGCCATCGGTCTGTTGCGCGGCGCGCGCGACTTCGACCCGGGCGGCAAGGCTCACCGTCGAGCGATCGGCGGCGACCGCGCGCCACAGCTGGCGCGACGTGCCTTCGACTGCCTCGTGGCGCACGGCGACGGCGGCTTCCTGCTTCTGCTTGTCCGACGTGAGCAGCGCGCCGCCCATTTCGGCAAAGGCACCCTTGCCGATGAGGGTGAGCGCGCCATCGATACGGCTGCCCATCGCCCCGGCGCCGAGGAAGATCGAGGCAAGGCTAGCGGCTTCGCCGATCACGGCCTCGTCGCGGATCGAGACGAAGCCCTCGGTCTGCACCAGGCGGACCGAACGCATCAGCCGGGCGCCGCGATCGAGGCTGATCTGGGTGTGGCGATTGGCCCAGCCGGCGCCGGCATAGGTCTCGACCACCGATGCGACCGCATCCTCGCCAAGGACCACGCGGGCGGGAAGATGGTTCTCGCCGCCCGAGCCGAGATGGACGATCTGGACGGGATCCGCGGCGGCTTCGGCAGCGAGGCGGAGCACCCAGCCTTCGCCCTGCGCGAGCTGGCCGAGCGGATGTGCGGTCTCGGGCGCGAGCGGCAGCAGCTGGACCGCGCCGGGGCGGCTGTGCGCAGGCTCGAACACGCCGTCGACGAACAGCAGGCGCGGGCCGGCAATGTCGAGGAACAGCGCGGACGGATCGATCCCGGTGGCGCGCGGCGCGGCATCGGCGGCGTTGCGCAGCGCCGCCATGTCCGCCCAGCGCCATTCTTCCTGACGCGGGCTGGGAAGTTCGAGCGTGGTCACGCCGCCACGGCTCCATAGCCCTGCGCTTCGAGCTGGTGCGCTAGCTCGGGCCCACCGGTACGCGTGATGCGGCCGCCTTCGAGGACATGGACGAAGTCCGGCTGCACATAGTCGAGCAGGCGCTGATAATGGGTGATCAGGATCACCGCCTTGTCGGGCGCTCGCATGATCCGGTTGATCCCGTCGCCCACTGCCTTGAGCGCATCGATGTCGAGCCCGCTATCGGTCTCGTCGAGGATCGCCAGCTTGGGGCTGAGAATGCCCATCTGAACCATCTCGTTGCGCTTCTTCTCGCCGCCGGAAAAGCCGACATTGACCGGGCGCTTGAGCATTTCCTGGTCCATGCCGAGCGCATCGGCCTGGGCACGCGCAAGCTTGAGGAACTCGCCACCCGACAGCGGCTTTTCGTCGCGCGCGCGACGCTGGCTGTTGAGCGCTTCGCGCAGGAACTGGACGTTCGAGATGCCCGGTATCTCGACCGGATATTGGAAGCCGAGGAACAGCCCCGCCGCGGCGCGCTCATGCGCGTCCATCGCCAGCAGATCAGCACCGTCGAAGGTCACCGAACCGCCGGTGGGCTCGTAGTTCGGGCGGCCGCCCAGCACATAGCCGAGCGTGGACTTGCCGGCGCCGTTGGGCCCCATGATCGCATGGACTTCGCCGGCGTTCACGGTGAGGCTGAGCCCCTTGAGGATTTCCTTGCCGTCGATTTCGGCGCGGAGATTGTCGATCTTGAGCATCATATTCCTATTGCTTGGCAGCGTCGGCGGCGGCGCCGGACTGATCGTTATCGACCGACGTCATGCTCGCCTGGGTACACGCCTTGATAGCCTTGAGGCTGCGGTCCTTCTCGCGCGAGCAGGCGGCGACCGTCTCGCAGGTCAGCTGGTCGAATACGGCGTCACCGCTCGATTTGGCGATCTGGCAGGCGGTCACCCGGCGCTTCGAATCCATCCGGACGCTGATCTGCAGCGGCTGCGGACGCCCGGTGATGACGATCTCTTCGGGAAGGTCCTGCTGCGCGACCAGCGCCAGCGCGAGCGCGGCAATCATAGCGGCACCGTGATCAACCGCACGGTCTTGAGCGGCTCGGGTGCGGCATAGGCGTCGACCCGCGCGCCATCGGGCAGCTCCCAGATGATCTTATATTGCTTGGGCGTGGCGATCGCCGCAGCGACGTCGGCTTCGACAGCGTCCAGCGTCTCCTGCATCTTGCTCCACCAGCGATTGTTCACCGGGCGCCCGCCAATCGTGACGCGGCCATCGGTGCGATCCAATTCGGTGAAGGCGCGGCAGCCCTTGATCGCATCCTGGATCTTGGCGGTGCGCGCAGCCTCGTTGGCCGGCGCGACGCCGACCTGGCGGACGATGCAGCGGGCGTGTTTGGTGGCAATGCCGATCTGGGGCACGTCGGTAACCGGAACGCCGCCGGCAGCCTGGAGCGCGAGGAGAAGATACGCGAGACTCATTTACTGTCCTCCGCCCAAAAGGGACGTTGCGCGGTCGGGCGGATCATTCCGCTCGCCGGTAGTGAATTTGACGACTGGCTCGCTGCGCGGCGCGGTCGGCAAGGGCGGCAGCTTGACGCGCTGACGCTCGGTATCGGGGCTTTCGGCATGCTCGTTCGGGCCGATCGCAGGCGGCGTGACGGGCGGCAGCGACTTGAGCAGCTGCGGCATATTGAATACCTGCGGCTTGCCGGTGCCGACCGGAGCGGGCGCCGCGGTACGCGTCTCGACAAAGGCGAGGTCGACGCATTCGGGCACGGTATCGCGCGTCTTGCTGTAACAGACCGGCGTCGCCTGGCAGGCATTGGCATCGCGCCGCCCGCTGCCGCTCGACACCATGATCCGGCAATTGCGCAGCCGGCCGTCGCTGCCCTTGTCAAACAGCATCGTGGTGTTGCCCAGCTTCGCCTGCACGACGATGTCCTCGCCCTCCGGCTCGGGCGCCGGGGCGGGAACATCCTGTGCGACAAGGAAAAGCGCGGCGAGGATCACCCGACGCTGCCCTCCAGGCTGATCCCCAGCAGCTTCTGTGCCTCGACGGCGAATTCCATGGGGAGCTGCTTCAAGACTTCGCGTGCGAAACCGTTGACGATCAGTGCCACTGCCGCTTCCTGGTCGAGCCCGCGCTGCATCGCGTAAAACATCTGATCCTCGCTGATCTTCGACGTCGTCGCCTCATGCTCTATCTGAGCTGTCGGATTCCTGACTTCGATATAGGGGACCGTGTGCGCGCCGCACTGATCGCCGAGCAACAGGCTGTCGCACTGGGTGAAGTTGCGGACATTCTCGGCATTCGCCTGGACGAGCACCTTGCCGCGATAAGTGTTGTCGCTGCGCCCGGCGCTGATGCCCTTCGACACGATCGTCGAGCGGGTATTCTTGCCGATGTGGAGCATCTTGGTGCCGGTATCGGCCTGCTGGCGGCCATTGGTGACCGCGACCGAATAGAATTCGCCGACCGAGCCATCGCCCTGCAGGATGCACGACGGATATTTCCAGGTGATCGCGCTGCCGGTCTCGACCTGGGTCCAGCTGACCTTGGAGTTGGTGCCGGCGCACAGCGCGCGCTTGGTGACGAAGTTGAAGATGCCGCCCAGCCCGTTCTCGTCGCCGGGATACCAGTTCTGCACGGTGGAATATTTGATCTCGGCGTCGTCCAGCGCGACCAGCTCGACCACGGCGGCGTGGAGCTGGTTCTCGTCGCGCATCGGCGCGGTGCAGCCCTCGAGATAGGAGACGTAGGCGCCCTTATCGGCGACGATCAGCGTGCGCTCGAATTGCCCCGTATTCTCGGCATTGATGCGGAAATAGGTGCTGAGCTCCATCGGGCAGCGCACGCCCTCGGGAATGTAGACGAAGGTGCCGTCGGAGAAGACTGCGGCGTTCAGCGCCGAGAAGAAATTGTCGCGGACAGGCACGACCTTGCCGAGCCATTTCCGGATCAGCTCGGGATATTCGCGGATCGCTTCCGAGATCGAGCGGAAGATGACGCCGGCTTCCTCCAGCTCCTTGCGGAAGGTGGTGGCCACCGAGACGCTGTCGAACACCGCGTCGACGGCGATCTTGCGTGCGCCCTCGACGCCGGCGAGGACCTTCTGCTCCTCGATCGGGATGCCGAGCTTCTCATAGGTGCGCCGGATCTCGGGATCGAGCTCGTCGAGCGAGCTGATCGTCTTCTTCGCCTTGGGCTCGGCGTAGTAATAGGCGTCCTGATAATCGATGTGCGGGATCTGCAGCTTGGCCCATTCGGGGAGCTCCATTTCCTGCCAGATTCGGAACGCCTTCAGCCGCCAGTCGAGCATCCATTCGGGCTCGTTCTTCTTGGCCGAGATATAGCGAACGGTATCTTCGCTCAGCCCCTTGGGCGCGAATTCCTGCTCGACGTCAGAGGCGAAGCCCCATTCATATTTCTTGTTCGCGGCGGCGAGCGCCTCGGCATTCTTCGTGGCCATATTACACCTGTTCCCCGGCAAGCGCCGGGACCCGGTCGAGCGACGCGGGATGCTGGACCCCGGCATCGGCCGGGGAAGCGGAAAGTTGGGAGAGCGTGATGCCCGCAAGCGCGCCCTTTACGGCGCCGTTGACGGCGTTCCAATGCGGTTTGACGCGGCAGCTGCCCTCGACGACGCAATCATGCTTGCCGCTGTCGACGCAAGCGGTGAGCGCGATCGGACCCTCGATCGCCTCGACGATGTCGGCGACGGTGATCGCCGCGGCGGGGCGCGCAAGGCGGAAGCCACCGCCGGTGCCGCGCGCGCTTTCGAGCAACCCCGCGCTCGACAATTTGCTGACCAGCTTTTGGACGGTGGGGAGCGGCAGCCCGGTCTCTTCAGCGAGCATCGTCGCGTTGAGCCGGCACGTCGCGCCGCAACGGCGCGCGGCGGCGGCCATCATCACCACGGCATAATCGGCAAGGCTCGAAAGACGCATCTACCTCTACTCGCCCTCTGCGCCATGGCGCGACAGGCTTCTGCTCACCCTCTGCGCAAAGCGCGGCGGGAAATCGGACGATTCTGTTCCGATTGGGCAGATGGCCCTACTTGGCGCGAAGGTCAACCGGTTCGGGGATAACGTCGGGCAGGATGTGGAAATTCTCGTTGTAGAGCGTGAGCCCCAGCGCCGGATCATTGGCCGATCGCAGGCCGCTCGGCGTGTAGCCGGTGAAGTGCTTGACTTCGTTGATCATGTGCGACTGATCCGAGAAGGGCTCGATCACGTCGTCGAGCGGCGCCCCCTGATAGATTTTCATCGCGGCGCGAATCGCACGGAACTTGCGCTTGAGCTTGGTCGGCGGACCGCCGAAATATTCGAGGCAGAGCCGCTGAACCTGGCGCTCGCCAAGCCCGCTCGCGTCGCCGATCGCGGCATAGAGCGCGTCGATCGTCGAGCCGTCGGTCGCCGCCCATTCGCGCACGCCGCGCAGGAAGGGGAAATGCGCGACGGGAACCGGCTTCACTTCCTCCTGGCGCATGATCAGCAGCGGCGCGATGCCCGAGATCATCTCCTCGAGCGTGTCCATCGACTGCATCCGCTCCCAAAGCGCGGGCGCCTGTTCGCAGAACAGCTTCGATCCGTTGATGATGTGATCGGTATATTTATGCGCAGGCAAGCCGATCAGCGCCTTCCAGCCGATCGCGCGCAGCACCACCGCGAACATCACCACCGGTCCGCGCAGCTTGAACGTCGCCGCCGCCGTGCCCGGACCGGCGACCATGATCGGCTTGAGCGGTTCGACGTGCCCATCGGGGAAGGTCATCTTGCCTTCGCCGCGGACCAGGAAGCGGATCTGGCCGAGATCGACACGCTCGATCCCGTCGATCTCCTCGGCATCGCAGCGATAGACATAAAAGGAATTGACGTGCGGCAACAGGCGTCCAGTGGCGCGCTTGAGCTCGATCGACGGCTGCGCCGCGGAGGTGCCCGCGTCGTCCGTCGAGAAATTTCGGTTGGTTGCGCCGCGCATAGTCGACCTGAGCCCCCACTCTCAGATTTATGTCTGATGCGTGTCTTATACGCATGGGAAAGCGCAGATAAAAGTAGCCCGGCCAGTTTCCTGGCCGGGCTAGTAAGGTAAAGGGTTCCCCCCGTTAAGAATGGAACCCCTCGGGTCGCAAAACCTCTCTAGCCGGAGGCGTGCCCGGCGTATTGTATGGAATCGACAATCCGCACTTTTTGACGCGAAATCGAGACGATGCGAAAGGCTGCGGCCATGACCTATCCGCTGCAATCGCTGCTCTTCCGCCTCGACGCCGAAACGGCGCACCGCGCCACGATCGCCGCGCTGCGCGGCTGGGGTGCGATCGGCGCGCCGCTCGGCAGAGCCGTCGAGAGGGCCGGCGTGACGCTCGCCGGCTTGCACTTCCCCAACCGAATTGGGCTTGCCGCAGGGCTCGACAAGAACGCCGAGGCGGTGCCCGGACTGTTCGCGCTGGGCTTCGGCGCGGTCGAAGTCGGCACGCTGACCCCGCGGCCCCAGCCGGGCAACCCCAGGCCGCGGCTGTTCCGCCTCGTCGAGGACCAGGCAGTGATCAACCGGATGGGGTTCAACAATGACGGGATCGACGCAGCGCTTGCCCGGATCGCGAAACTGGGCGCGCGGCGCGGCGTGCTGGGCATCAATGTCGGCGCCAACAAGGACAGCGACGACCGCGTCGCCGATTATGCGCTGGGCGTCGGCAAGGCGGCGGCACATGCCGATTATATCACCATCAACGTCAGTTCGCCCAACACGCCAGGGCTGCGCGATCTCCAGTCACGCCCCGCGCTCGACGAGCTGCTCGCCGCGAGCGACGCGGCGCGCCAAGGCGCCAAGCGCGTACCGCTGTTCCTCAAGGTCGCCCCCGATCTCGACCGCGCCGGCATGGAAGGCGCGATCCAGGCGGCGATCGACCACCATATCGACGCGCTGATCGTCTCCAACACCACGATTTCGCGCCCCGCCCTGCACTCGCCGCACCGGAACGAGACCGGCGGCCTCTCCGGCGCGCCGCTGCGCGACCTGGCCCGCGCTAAGCTGGCCGAAGCTGTGGCAATCGCGGCGGGCGCCCTGCCGCTCATCTCGGCGGGCGGAATCGACGGCCCCGAAGAGGCAAGGCGGCGGTTCGATGCCGGCGCGGTGCTGGTCCAGGTCTATTCGGCCCTGGTCTATCAAGGGCCGGCGATGGTGCGGGCCATCGCGAAGGCGCTCTGAGCCTATCCTCCTTCGCCCGGGTGACGCCAAGCGAACTTAAGGCGCAGGCTCGGCGATCGCGCGGCCTTCGCGGCGCGGATCATAGCCGCCGTCGAATTGCCCGTTGCGTAGCATCACGCCCTGGATCCCCGAATCCTCGCCCTGCCCCGGCTTGAGATCGATCCCGCGCGCGGCGAGCGCCTGGAGGATTTCGGGCGAGAATTTGGTAACCTCGCCGTTGAACATCGTCCCACGCGCGATGAGGTTGGGCAGTGCGATCGCGTCCTGCATCGGCAATCCCCAATCGATCGATGCGACCAGCGTCTTGGCCACATAAGGGAGGATCGCATTGCCTCCGGCCGATCCCGCCGCCCCGACGAAGCGGCCCTGGCTGTCGAGAATGACCAGCGGCGTCATCGACGAGCGCGGTCGCTTGCCGGGCGCGGGCGCGTTGGCGGCGAGCCTGCCGGCGGCGTCGCGCGGCTGCATCGTGAAATCGGTCATCTGATTGTTGAGGAAAAAGCCGTCGACCATCCGCCCCGACCCGAAGATCAATTCGACCGTGGTGGTCATCGAGAGGACGTTGCCGGCGGCATCGCCGATGATGAAGTGCGAGGTGCCGGTCGGTTCGTAGGTGCGGTCTGCGGCGGCGACCGTCGCGCCGGCCGGCGTGCCGGCCTGCGGCGGCGCACCCGCAGAATCGCCGATAAGCTTGGCCCGGCCGCCGACATAAGCCGGATCGAGCATCCCGGCGACGGGCACGCTGACGAAGGCGGGATCGCCGACATAGCGATCGCGATCGGCGTACATGATCCGGCTCGCCTCGGCGAAGAGGAACCAGGCTTGGGGATCGTTCGGGCCGCGCGAAGCGATGTCGGTGCGCTCGAGGATCGCGAGAAGCTGGAGCAGCCCCACGCCGCTGGCGGGCGGCGGCGGCGTGCAGACCAGATAGACCCGGTAGCGGCCGCACAGCGCCTCGCGCGCGATCGGGCGATAGGCAGCGAGATCGGCGCGCGTCATCGCGCCGGCCAGCGGCTCGGCATGGGTACGCGCGACGATGCGTTCGGCGGTCTGCCCCTTGTAGAGCGCGTCGGTGCCCTGCGCCGCCAGCCGTTCGAGAAACGCGGCATAGGCAGGGTTCTGCAGCCGGTCGCCCGCCTTCTTGAGAGTGCCGTCGGCATTGGAGAAATAGGCGCGGACGTCGGGCGCGCGGTTCTCGGCGAAATTGCCGGCGATCATCCGCCCCAGCCGCGGCGAGACGATGAAGCCTTCGCGCGCGGTACGCTCGGCGTCGCCGAACAGCGTGCGCCAGGCAAGCTTGCCGTGCGCCGCCTGGACTTCGCCGAGCATCTTGACGGCGCCGGGCACGCCGGTCGCCCGGCCGCTGAGCACCGCCTGGTCGAAGGGCAGCGCCTTGCCGTCCGCACCCAGGAACATGCCCTCCGAGGCGCCTGCCGGAGCCACCTCACGCCCGTCGAACACGGTCACCTTGCGCGAGGTGCCGTCATAATAGGTCATGAACGCGCCGCCGCCGACACCCGAGCTTTGCGGCTCGACCAACGAGAGCATCGCCTGCACCGCAACCGCGGCGTCGGGAGCGCTGCCGCCGCGGCGAAGCACGGCCATGCCGGCCTCCACGGCAAGCGGATTGGCCGCCGCGACGAAGATCTGCGGCGCGCGCTGCGACTGCGTCGGCGCGGGCCGATCCTGCGTTACGGTACAAGAAGCGAGCGCCAGGGCGGCGATCGCAGTGACGAAGGTGCGGATACGAAACATGGCGTCGGCGGTTAGCGCAGCATGCGCATCCGCGTCCACGCCCTTGCGGCCCTCCGGGCCTTGATGCTGGCGCGATCCGCACGTGCATTCTAAGACCCCAAGCCTGGGGGACGCGCCGCACAGAGCGCGACGGGGCAGAGAGGACCGCGGATGAGCCGTACGCTCGAACAATTCGAAAATTTGGTGCAGATGTTCTTCACGCGTGCGGCACAGAAGGGCGACGCACCGTTCCTGTGGCACAAGGCGGGCGGCGCGTGGCAGTCGACCAGCTGGGCAGAAGCAGCGCGCAAGGTCGCCAGCCTGGCCGCCGGATTCAAATCCTTGGGTCTGAAGCCGGGCGACCGGATCATGCTGGTTTCCGAGAACCGCCCCGAATTCTGCATCACCGACCTGGCGATCATGGCGGCCGGCTGCGTGACAGTGCCGACCTACACGACCAACACCGAACGCGATCACCAGCACATCATCGAGAATTCGGGCGCCTGCGCGATCGTCGTCTCGAACAGCAAGCTCGCCAAGACGCTGCTGCCTGCGGCGATCCGCTCTTCAAGCGCACGCATGATCATCGGCATCGACGATCTGCGGCCGGGCCAGCAGAGCAGCCTGGGTTTCCACGATTGGAACGATCTGATCGCCAAGAACCCGGTCGATCCCGCGACTGCGGCGGCGCAGGCGACGTTCAACCGCGACGACCTGGCCTGCATCATCTACACCAGCGGCACCGGCGGAAGCCCGCGCGGCGTGATGCAGCATCACGGCGCGATCCTGCACAACGTCAATGGCTGCTGCACGATCATCTCGGAGGATTTCGGCTGGGAGGACGAAGTGTTCCTCTCCTTCCTTCCCCTTTCCCATGCCTATGAGCATACCGGCGGGCAGCATTTCCCGATCGGGCTGGGCGCCGAAATCTATTATTCCGAAGGACTGGAGAAGCTCGCCTCGAACATCGAGGAAGTTCGCCCGACGATCATGGTGGTGGTGCCGCGGCTGTTCGAAGTGCTGCGCACCCGCATCACCAAGCAGATCGAGAAGCAGGGCAAATTCGCCAATTTCCTGCTCGATCGCGCGGTCGATCTTGGCGGCAAGCGCGCCGCGGGGAGCACCACCCTGCTCGACGCGCCGATGAACCTGCTGCTCAAGGCGACCCTGATGCCCAAGATCTCGAAGCGCTTCGGCGGGCGGATCAAGGCGATGGTTTCGGGCGGCGCGCCGCTCAATCCCGAGGTCGGCATCTTCTTCGAATCGATCGGGCTGACCTTCCTCCAAGGCTATGGCCAGACCGAAGCGGCGCCGGTGATCTCGTGCAACCGCCCCAAGGCCGGCCTCAAGCACGACACCGTTGGCCCGCCGCTTCCCGACGTCGAGCTCAAGATCGCCGAGGATGGCGAGATCCTGGTGCGCGGCGAGCTGGTGATGCACGGCTATTGGCGCAACGACGCCGAAACCGCGCGCGTGCTCAAGGATGGCTGGCTGCATACTGGCGACATCGGGCTGATCGACGACAAGGGCCGGATCAAGATCACCGATCGCAAGAAGGATATCATCGTCAACGACAAGGGCGACAATGTCGCGCCGCAAAAGGTCGAGGGGATGCTCACTCTCCAGAACGAGATCCTCCAGGCGATGATCGCGGGCGACAAGAAGCCCTATATGACCGCGGTGATCGTCCCCGATCCCGAATGGACCGCCGAATGGTGCGCGCACACCGCGACCAAGTGCAACTTCAAGAACCTGTCGCACGATCCCGACTACAAGGCGGCGGTGGCTGCGGCGGTCGAGCGGGTAAACAGGGATTTGTCGGTGATCGAGCGGGTCCGCAAATTCATCATCGCCGACGCGCCGTTCACGATCGAGAACGAGCAGCTGACCCCTAGCCTGAAGATCCGCCGCCACGTGCTCAAGCAGGTGTATGGCGAGCGGCTCGACGCGCTGTATTGAGGCGTTGGCCCCTCCCCGTGAGGGAGGGGCCAAGCATCACTTCTTCTCGGGAACCACCGCCAAGGTCCAGTCCTTGCTCGGCTGGAGATATTTGGCGGCGAGCGCCTGCAGGTCGGCGGGAGTGACGCGGCCGTAATCGGCGGCGAGCGTATCCAGCGCGGCGAGACGCGCCGGATCGATCGTGCCGCCCTCGACCATCTTCATCCAGAACATGTTGCCGCTCGATTGGCGGATGATCATCTGCTTGAGCGGCGTCAGCGCGCGGTTGAGCTCGTCGGCGTCGACCGGCTTGGCGACGAGATCGGCGGCGATGCCGCGGGCAAGCTCGAAGAAGAAGGCGGTCTTTTCGGGCGGGACCATGCCGAGCGCGATCAGCTTGCCGCCGGCATCCATGCCCAGCGGCCACTGGCTGGCGACATTGGGCGAATAGCTGACGCCGGCCTGGCTGCGCAGCTGGTCGATCAGCCGATCGCGGAACACTGCCGCGAGCACGTCGAGCTTGCGGCTCTCGGAGATGCCGGCGCTGCCGCCCCCCGTGGGCCAGGCGATGGCCGCCGCGGCCTGATCTTCCTTGCCGCTATGCGTGCGCACCACCGGCTGGTCGACATGCGCGGGGAAGCGCGTGGAGATGGCGGGCTGGGTGCTGGCCGGGCGCGGCTTCAAGGCGCCGAAGGTTTCGCCGACCGCCTTGATCGTCGCATCGGCATCCATGTCGCCGAACACTTCGATTTCGATCGGGCCGCTGGCGAGCAAAGGCGCCCAGAACGCGCGGAACGCTGCCGGGGTCAGCGCCTCGACCGCTTCGCGCGGCGGAATGCCGAAACGCAGATCGTTCGAATGCGACAGCCGCTCGAGATCGCGCGCGAGCACGCCGTCGGGCGAGGCCGAGAGCCCGGCATAGCTGGACAGGATGCCGGTCTTGGCGCGCAGCACCGGATTGGGGTCCCAGCCCGGCGCCGCGAGCTTGGTGGCGAACAGCTTGAGCTGATCGAGCAGATCGGCCTTGTTGGTCTGGCCGGCGAGCGTGAAGGCATCGTCGTCTATGCCGAAATCGAGCCCCATCTGGCGGTTGCCGGTGAGCGCATCGAGCTGCTCCTGGCCGATCTTGCCGATGCCGCTGGCCATCAGCGCGGGCTCGCCGGCCCAGGCCGGGGTTTGGCGATCGCCGGGAATCGCGCTCAGCCCGCGGCCGAAGCGGACATTGACATAGACCTTGCCGACTTCCGACGAGTCCTGGCGCATCAGCAGGTTGACGCCGTTCGCGAAGCTGACCTTCTCGATCTGCGCGCCGGGCACTGCCATGGCGCGCGACACGACCTTGCCGGGCACCCCGAGCTTGGGAAGCTGGGCGAAGCTGACATTGCCGATCGCCTTGTTCTTGGCGGCGGCGACATTGGCCTGCAGCGCGGCGGTGACCTTCGCCACGGCCTGCGGATCGGGCGTGCGGGTGTTGACCAGCGCACGCACCGCAACGCCTTCGAACACCCGCTTGGCGGCTGCCTGGACCGTCACGGGGGTGAACATCTTGGCGGCGACGGCGCCCTTGAAGATGTCGTAGCTTGCCTGCGGCGTGGTCACGGTCTCGTTGATGTCGACCGCCTGGACCAGATCGTCGCCGATCGACGCGCCGGCTTCGACCGGCGCGGTGTTGATCCGCTGCTCCATCGACGCGCGGATCTCGGCGAGCTCGCGGTCGATCTCGGCCTGGGTCGGCGGCGTGGTCTGAACGCCGGCGATGATCGCGCGGACGTCGCGCAGCGCCGCTTCCCAATCGTCGCCCGAGGGCAGCACCTGCACGGTGGTGACATTTGCCGAACGGGCGATGTCGCTGAGATCGGCACCGGCGGCGAGGAAGCTGCCGCCCGAGCGCGCGCGCAATTCGAGGCGGCGGCTCATGATGCGGATCGCGACGAGATCGATCATCCGCTTCTGGTTGAAGATCACGGTATCGGCATAGACCGTCCAGGGGCGCACCGTCGCCATCATCACCAGCGGCTGGAGCGCGGGCTCGACGATGCTGGCAGCGAGCGGATGCCCGGTCGCGGGCTTTCCGAAATCGGGCGTTGCGGGGGCCGGGCCGGTGCCGCGCCAATCCGAGAAATGCTTGACGACCAGCGCTTCGAGCTGGGCGGGATCGATGTCGCCGATCGCGATCACCGTCGCGCGTTCGGGGCGATACCAGCGATCGTGGAAGGCCTTGACGGTTTCGGCCGTCGCGCCGGTCAGCGTCTCGGTGGTCCCGATCGGCTCGCGATTGGCGAGCGGCTGGCCCGCGAACATCAGATCGAGCATCGCGTCCTGGAGCCGCTTTTGCGGGCCCGGCTGTTCGCGCGCCTCGGCGAGAACGACCGGCCGCTCGGCGGTAAGCGCCTGTGCGGTGATCGCCGGTCCGGTCATCATGCCGGCAAGGATCTTGAAACTCTCGTCGAGCCCCGCCGGAGTCGCGCTGGGCAAGTCGAGCTTGTAGACGGTCTGAGTGAAGGTGGTCGATGCATTGCTGTCCGACCCGAAGGTGACGCCGAGACGCTGCCAGATGCGCTTCGATTCGCCGTCGGGAACGTAGGTCGAACCGCGGAACGACAGATGCTCGATCAGGTGCGCGAACCCGCGCTCGCTGTCCTGCTCCATCAGCGAACCCGCATCGATGCGCACGCGGACGGAGACCTGGCCCGGCGGAACGCCGTTCTTGCGCACCGCATAGCGCACGCCGTTGGAAAGCCGCCCGAACTTCCAGGCATCATCATGGACGAGATCGCTGCCCTTGTAGAGCCAGGGATCGTCCGCGGTCTGGACCGGCCGCGCCGTGCTTGCCGCGGGCGCCGCAGGCGCCGTCTGAGCGTGCACCGGAAGGACCGGAGCGGCACTGGCGAGGAGGAGGGAGGCGAAGAGCGGGAACCGCGAGAAACGAACCATGAAGCCTCATCTAATGCCGAACGCTGCCGCTTGCCAGCGCGCGCCTTTCGTTCCGATGTACAGAAGCGCCAAAGGTTGAACTTGGGGCCGCTCGGGCCGACATGGGCTTTGGGCCCCGTGCCCGATTTTGCGAGGATAGTATGACGAGCCGCCAAGCCGCCCTCAAGGATTTCAGGCGAATGCTCATTTGGATTGCGCTGGCCGGCGTGGTGATGGTGCTGGGCGCGCTTTGGTATCTCTCGCTGTTCGGGCCGCTCTACCCGTCGATGGTGTTCGCGACGATCGGCGGCGTTTTCGTTTCAACCCTGCTCGGCTGCGGCTTGTTTGCCGCAGCGTTCCTCAGCGACAAGAGCGGGCACGATCAGGTCGTCACCGACGCGACGCGCGACCAGGACGACAAGCCCGACTAAAGCGGCGGCAACCTAGTGTTTCTGCGGCCGCGCTTGATCCGCGCGCGGCCAAGCGCCACATGGCGTGCATGTTGATCGAGACCGAACCGACGCCGAACCCCGCCACGCTCAAGTTCCTCCCCGGACGCACGGTGATGGATGCGGGCACGCGCGACTTCGCGACGCCCGAAGAGGCCGAGGCCTCGCCGCTTGCCGACGCCCTGTTTGGCCTGGGCGACGTGACCGGCGTATTCTTCGGTCGCGACTTCATCTCGGTGACGGCCGGGCCGGGAGTCGACTGGCCGGGGCTCAAGCCCGACGTGCTGGGCATCCTGCTCGATCATTTCGCCGGCAACATGCCGCTGTTCCGCACCGGCGGCGCGGCCGCCTTCTCGGTTCCGCCGGAGAGCGCCGATTTCGGCGACAATCCTGAAGATGCCGACATCGTCGCGCAGATCCGCGAGCTGATCGACACCCGCATTCGCCCGGCCGTCGCCAATGATGGCGGCGACATCGTCTATCGCGGCTTCGATGCGGGCAAGGTCTATCTTCAGATGCAGGGCGCCTGTTCCGGCTGCCCGTCGTCGACCGCGACGCTGAAGAACGGCATCGAGCAGCTACTCAAATATTATGTTCCCGAAGTGACCGAAGTCCGCGCCATCTAACGGCGCCCTCCTGATCGAAAAGGACCAGAGACCATGGGCCGACCCCTCGACGATGCGGGGCTGGATACGATCTTTCGTACCGCACGCAGCTATAACGGTTTCACCGACGCGCCCGTCACCGAAGCCGACATCCACGCCATCTATGACCTGGTGAAGATGGGGCCCACTTCGGCCAACCAGCAATCGGCGCGGTTCGTCTGGCTCACCAGCCAATCAGCGAAGGACAAGCTCGCCGATCTCGCCAGCGGGACCAACGGCCCCAAGATCCGCGCAGCGCCGGCCACCGTGATCATCGCGATGGACCTCGCCTTCAACGAGCAACTGCCCTGGCTCTTCCCGCACGCGCCGACCGCGAAGGACTGGTTCGGCGACGACAAGGTCCGCCGCGATCACGCCTTCCGCAATTCGTCGCTTCAGGGCGCTTATCTGCTGATGGCGGCACGCGCGCTGGGGTTCGATACCGGCCCGATGTCGGGATTCGACAACGCCAAGGTTGACGAAGCCTTTTTCAGCGACCAGCCGAATGTGAAGTCCAACTTCATTTCCACGATCGGCCATGGCGATCCTTCCACCATCTTCGACCGACTCCCCCGCCCCCAGTTCGAGCAGTTCAATACTGTCCTCTGAGTCCGCAACGACGCTCGTCATCGAGACCGCCACCGCGGCGTGCTCGGTGGCGCTGCTCGCCGGTGGCGTGGTGGTTGCGCAGGCGCACGAAGTCGTCGGCCGCGGCCATGCCGAACGGCTGGTACCGATGATCGCCGAACTGCCGGACCAGGGCCGCGCGGACCGCATCCTCGTCGATGTCGGCCCCGGCAGTTTCACCGGCGTCCGCGTCGGTCTCGCCGCCGCGATCGGCTTGGGGATCGGCTGGCGATGCCCGGTGGTCGGCTATTCGTCGCTGGCCCTGCTCGCCGTGGCGGGTTTCGCCCAGGCTCCGGAGCTAACCGCGCTTGCCGTCATCCTTGAAGGCGGGCACGGTGAAGTCTTCATGCAGGCTTTCACTGCCTCGCCTTTCGCCGAGACCGGCGCACTGCGCTCGCTAGCACCGGCGGCGGCGCTTGCCGCGCTCGAAGGCCGCGCCGCGATCGGCAGCGGCGTCCGCCATCTTGCGGCGCTCGATCCCGAACGCACGTTCCACGAGACGCTGCCCGTTGCTGCCGACGCCCGGCTGCTGCCGTCCGACTTTGCAACGCTGCCGCCGCGCCCGATCTACGGCCGCGCGCCCGATGCCAAGACCCTGGCGGAGCGCGGACTGGCATGAGCACCACCCTCAACTTCACCGAATTGCGCGAAGGCGGATCGCAGGACCTCTCCGAAGTCAGCAAGATCATGCTGGACGCGTTCGATCCCCGTTACGGCGAGGCATGGACCAGCGCCCAATGCTTGGGAATGCTGTCGCTGCCCGGCGTATGGCTGGTCATCGCCAGCCTGGATGGCGTCGATGCGGGGTTTGCACTTGCCCGTCTTGTCGCGGACGAAGCCGAATTACTGTTGCTGGCCACCCGGCCGGCGGCACGGCGGCGCGGTGTCGCCGGCGCATTGGTGCGCGCAGTTGTCGCGGAGTCCCGCGCCCGCGGCGCTACGAAACTCCATCTCGAAGTTCGCTCCGGAAACGATGCGGTTCGGCTATACCGCCGCGAAGGCTTCGATAAAGTCGGCGAACGTCCGGCCTATTATAGAGGAAAGACCGGCCAACTCTTTGATGCACATACTTTCGCGTTGAACCTGTCCTAAAAAACCACAAGAGTTGTAGTTTCCCGACTTGCAACCCGTCCGGAATGGTCCGATAGCGCCCGCAGACGATAGAAATAATCGTCTGTCAATGGGTCGAAAGGATAAACATGGACGCTTCATCGGACATTCAGGAAACGCTCATCACGCTTACCGCGGATATTGTTGCTGCCCACGTGAGCAACAACAGCGTTGCTGTTTCCGATCTCCCGCTTCTCATTCAGAACGTGCACGGCGCGCTTACCGGCCTTGGCCGTGCGGTTGCCGAACCTGAAGTCAAGCAGGAGCCCGCCGTTTCGGTTCGCTCTTCTGTAAAGCCGGACTATATCGTCTGCCTGGAAGACGGAAAGAAGCTCAAGATGCTCAAGCGTCACTTGATGACGCACTATCAGATGACCCCGGAGCAGTACCGCGCCAAGTGGAACCTTCCGGCAGACTATCCGATGGTCGCCCCCAACTATGCGGAGCAGCGCCGCACCCTGGCCAAGAAGATCGGCCTCGGCACCAAGCGTCGCAAGCGCTGATCGCGTATCGCCGCCTAGCACAAGACGTGCAAGGCAGCAGTCCAGACAGGCCGGGGGTTCGCCTCCGGCCTTTCTTTTGTGCCTCCGCCCCGCCGCCCTTGATCGCCGTCAATGCGCGGGCTCCCTTGCAGGATAGGGAGCACAAGGGTTACATCGGGCCCATGCCAAGAAAGATCGATCTCGAAGCCCTGTGCCACGAAAAGGGCCTCCGTATCACCGAGCAGCGCAAGGTGATTGCGCGCGTGCTCTCCGACGCCGAGGATCACCCCGATGTCGAGAAGGTCTATGAGCGCGCCTCGTCGATCGATCCCGGCATTTCGATCGCCACGGTCTATCGTACCGTTCGCCTGTTCGAAGAGGCGGGCATCCTCGATCGCCATGATTTCGGCGACGGCCGCGCCCGCTACGAGCCTTCGCCCGAGGCGCACCACGATCACCTGATCGACGTCGAGAGCGGCAAGGTCATCGAATTCGTCGATCCTGAGCTCGAGCTGCTCCAGAAGCAGATCGCAGAGCGGCTGGGCTTCCGCCTCGTCGACCACCGCATGGAGCTCTATGGGGTCGCGCTCGATCGCAAGAACTGAGGCGCGCCGCGAGGCGGCCGCCGAGGGACAGGCCACGCAGCTGACCGTGGCCGAGCAGGCGCGCCTATGGGCGCGCGTCGGGCTGCTGCTGCTTGCCGTGATCGGCCATGTGCCGATGCACTATCTGTGGCGGCTGCTGCGGCTGCCTTCGCCCTGGCCGCGCTGGTTCCTGGGCAACGCCGCCTGGATCGCCGGTGCCCGCGTCGTCAAAGTCGGCACGCCGCTCAAGCGCGACGTCTTCTACACCTCCAACCACCTGAGCTGGATCGACATCCTCGCATTGGGCGGCGCGAGCGGCACGGCGTTCGTCGCCAAGGCCGAGATCGGCACCGCGCCGGTGGTCGGCTGGCTCGCCGGGCTCAACCGCACCGTCTATGTGAAGCGCGAGAACCGGCTGGGCGTCGCCGACCAGATCAACCAGCTGCGCGATGCGCTGGCAGACAATTGGGCGATCACGATCTTCCCCGAAGGCACCACCACCGACGGCCAGTCGCTGCTGCCGTTCAAGACGCCGATGCTGCGCGTGCTCGAGCCGCCGCCGCCCGGCGTGATGGTCCAGCCGGTGATGCTCGATTATGGCAAGGTCGCCGAGGAGATCGGCTGGATCGGCCAGGAGACCGGGCTCAACAACGCGCGGCGGGTGCTGGCGCGCAAGGGCAGCTTCGCACTGCGCGTACACTTTCTCGAACCGTTTTTCCCCGCCGATTTCCCTGGCCGAAAGGCGATCGCGGCCGAAAGCCGAAAGCGGATCGAGGCGGCGCTGGTCGCCGCGCTCGGGCGCGAGTTGCGGCCCTTTCGCTTCGCCGAAGAAGCAATCGGCTACAAGGTGCCGGCTCCCGCACCCTGACCGCGCACCGTTACAATTTGCGACAATATAAGCCGGTTCGATTGCGCAACCAACGCCGTGCGCGGCGGGTTCGCTTCGCTGCCGAAAGACGGCTTATGGAGAATATCATGCGTAAACGCGCCATTTTCGGGCTCGCCACAATTCTAGCTGCTACCCCGCTCGCCCTTGCCCCCGCCCAGGCGGCCGGCGTGAGCATCCAGCATGCGCGGCAGGCGCCGCGGGCCGCACAGAATGACCACCGTTGGCGTAAAGGCGAGCGCTTCGATCGCAAGCGCGCCGACCATTATGCGGTGGTCGACTATCGCAAATATCGCGGGCTGCGGACGCCGCCGCGCGGCTATCACTGGGTGCGCTCGGGCAATGATGCCGTGCTCGTCGCGATTTCGAGCGGCGTGATCGCCTCGGTGATCGCGAACGCGATCCGTTGATTGCTCGGCCCGGCGCGCGATCAACGCGTCGGGCCGCCTTTACCGGCGGGGTGACGCCTTCCCCGCTAGGGGCTATAGCCCCGCCGATCATGAAACCGACTCCCAAGACCTTCCACGTCAAGTCGTTCGGCTGCCAGATGAACGTCTATGACGGCGAGCGCATGGGCGAGCTGATGGCCGCGCAGGGCATGACCGCCACCGACGACGCCAATGCCGCCGATCTCGTCGTGCTGAACACCTGCCACATTCGCGAACGCGCCACCGACAAGGTCTATTCGGACATCGGCCGGCTGCGGAAGGTTGCCGCGGCGCAAGATCGTACTGCGCCGATGATCGCGGTTGCCGGCTGCGTGGCGCAGGCCGAGGGCGAAGAGATCATCCGCCGCGCGAAGGTCGACGTCGTCGTCGGCCCGCAGGCCTATCACAACCTGCCCAAGCTCGTGGCCGATGCCGCGGCGGGCGCCGCTACGCTCGACACCGACATGCCGGCGATGAGCAAGTTCGGCGCGCTGCCGTCGCGGCGCAAGGTGAACCCGTCCGCCTTCCTCACCGTCCAGGAAGGCTGCGACAAATTCTGCACCTACTGCGTCGTGCCCTATACGCGCGGCGCCGAAGTCAGCCGCCCGTTCGACGCGATCATCGACGAGGCCAAGGCGCTGGTCGACGCCGGCGCGCGCGAGATCACCCTGCTCGGGCAGAACGTCAACGCCTGGGACGACGCGAGCGGCACCGGGCTGCACGGGCTGATCGCCGCGCTCGACCGCATCGAGGGCCTCGCCCGCATCCGCTACACCACCAGCCACCCCAACGACATGCGCGAAGGCCTTATCCGCGCCCATGCCGAAGTGGGCAAGCTGATGCCCTTCCTCCATTTGCCGGTGCAGGCGGGCAGCGACCGCATCCTCAAGGCGATGAACCGGTCGCACACCCGCGATTCGTACCTTCGCCTGCTCGACCGCGTTCGCGCCGTGCGCCCCGACATCGCGCTGTCGGGCGACTTCATCGTCGGCTTCCCCGGCGAGACCGAGGCCGATTTCGCCGACACGCTGAGCCTGGTCGATGCAGTCGGTTATTCTCAGTGCTTCAGCTTCAAATACAGCCCGCGCCCCGGCACTCCGGCCGCCGAGATGACAGACGCGTTCGTTGACGCCGAGGTGATGGACGAACGGCTCCAGCGGCTCCAGGCGCATCTCAACCGCGACCAGGCCGCGTTCAACGCCGCGACCGCGGGCAAGACCTGCGAGGTCCTGATCGAGCGCAAGGGCAAGCTGCCCGGCCAGATGCTCGGCAAGTCGCCCTGGCTGCAATCGGTCCATCTGATGACCGACGCGAAGATCGGCGACTTGATCGAAGTCGATATCGTCCGCGCCGATCCCAATTCGCTGGCCGGCGTCGAACGGGTCAAGGCGGCGGCGTAGTCCGCCACCGCCTTGTGGGCGTCACCGCGCCAGATAGCCGCCATCGACCGGATAATAGGTGCCGGTCATGAAGCTCGCGCGATCAGAAAGCAGGAAGCTGGTCAGCGCGGCGACTTCCTCCGGCGTGCCCAGCCGATTGAGAAGATGCTTTTCGGCAAGTCCTGCGATCGCCGCGTCGGTCATGTTCTCCTGAAGCGCCGGCGTCGAGATGAAACCCGGGCCGACGGCGTTCACGCGGATGCCCTGCGCGGCATAGTCGATCGCGGCGGTCTTGGTGAGGCCGAGCAGCGCGTGCTTCGAAGTGACATAGGCTGCCGATCCGCCCCAGCCGACGGCGCCGAGGATCGAGGCCATGTTGACGATCGATCCGCCGCCCGACTTGAGCATCGCCGGGATCTGATATTTCATGCAAAAGAACACGCTGTTGAGGTCGACGTCGATCACGCGACGCCAATCCTCCAGGCGGATGTCGGCAACCGGTGCAGGCGCGCCGCCGATGCCGGCATTGTTCACCGCCAGATGCAGCCCGCCGAATTCGGATACTGCAAAAGCGACCATCGCTTCCACCGCCGCGGGATCGGCGACATCGAGCTGGAAGGGCCGCGCGGCGTCGCCGATATCCTTGGCGATCGTTCCGGCATGCGCGGCGTCGAAATCGGCAATGACCAGCTTCGCCCCGCGCGCCGCGAGATCGCGCGCCACCGCTGCGCCAATCCCCGAGGCGGCGCCCGTCACGATCGCCACCCTGCCTTCGAAATCTGTCATTGCCTTGTCCTTCCACGTATGAACTTGAGCCGCACCGCGGCATCACTGCCGGAACGGCCCGAAGCAAGTACGCCCGAACAGCCCGATCCGTGCCCGAAAACACAGGGTTTCCGGAGCGCCACCAGTGTCCGTAATTTTTATTGTAGCGTGCCCCGGCCGATCTCGACACTTGTTGAAGCGCTCCTATCTAAACGAGGCGCCGTCCGAGCGCATTTCCAAGAGATCAGGGAAGCCCCATGCCCACCCAAGCCAAAGCCTATGCCGCGTTCGACGCGGAAAACCCGCTTGCACCCTTCGACTTCCAGCGCCGCGATCCGGGGCCCCGCGACGTCGCGATCGACATCCTGTTCTGCGGCGTCTGCCACTCCGACCTCCACACTGCTCGCAGCGAATGGGGCGGCACGCTCTATCCGTGCGTCCCCGGCCATGAGATCGTCGGACGGGTGACGGCCGTCGGCAGCGACGTCACCGATTTCGCCGTGGGCGACATCGCCGGCGTCGGCTGCATGGTCGATAGCTGCAAGGATTGCCCGTCCTGCGATGCGGGCGAGGAGCAATATTGCGAGAAGACCGGATTCGTCGGCACCTATAATGGCCCCGACAAGCATCTCGGCGGCCACACCTTTGGCGGCTATGCGGACCATATCGTCGTCGATCGCGATTTCGTGCTCAAGGTCGGCCATGACGAGAAGGATCTCGCCGCGGTCGCGCCGCTGCTCTGCGCCGGCATCACCACCTATTCGCCGCTCAAGCACTGGAAAGTAGGCCCCGGCCAGAAGGTCGGCATCGTCGGTCTCGGCGGGCTGGGCCATATGGGCGTCAAGATCGCCGCGGCGATGGGCGCCGAGGTCCATGTCTTCTCGACTTCGCCGAGCAAGCGCGAAGACGCCAAGCGGCTGGGCGCAACCGAGCTGATCGTGTCGAAGGATGCCGACGCCATGGCGGCACATGCCGGCAGCTTCGACTTCATCCTCAACACGGTGGCGGCGAGCCACGACCTTAATCCGTTTCTCGCTTTGCTCAAGCGCGACGGGACGATGACGCTGGTCGGCGTGCCCGAGGAGCCGCATCCGGCGCTCGACGTCGGCACGCTGGTCTTCCGCCGCCGCGCGCTGGCCGGCTCGCTGATCGGCGGGATCGCCGAGACGCAGGAGATGCTCGATTTCTGCCGGGACCACGGCATCGTCTCGGACATCGAGATGATCGACATTCAGGAAATCGACGGCGCGTACGAGCGGATGGTGAAGAGCGACGTCAAATATCGCTTCGTCATCGACATGGCCTCGCTCAAGGCATGACCTCCCCGCGGTCCTCGGCTCCGGGCGGGGACCGCGCTGTAGCGATGCTGCCACATGCACGAATTATCGGCAGCGGCATGTTCTAGCCTCTGTCCCAACCGTCCCGGGTCTGCCATCCTCCGGCACGACTCATGCCCGCCGGAACCACTCTTTTCCGATCCAGTTTCGCCTCTGCAGGCGTGATGCGCCGCGTTTCCGCAAACCGAGTCAGACTAAGCCCCCAAATTGAAGGAGCCGCATGAGCCGCAAGCCCGTACCCGCCCAATCCGGTGAACGCTCCCGGGTCGAGGTGACGTTCGACAAGCCCCAGCTCCTGCCGCAGCTCTTCGGCGAATATGATTCGAACATCCTCGCGCTTGAGGAGCGGCTGGGCGTCTATATCCATGCCCGCGGCCAGCGCGTGGTGATCGAGGGTTCGGCCGAAACGGTCGCGCATGCCCGCGAAGTGCTCCAGGAACTCCACAGCCGTGTCATCCGCGGCGAGGATATCGACACCGGGCTGATCGACGCGGTGATCGCGATGTCGAGCGAACCGACGCTCACCGGCATCGTGCGCGCCGAAAGCCATGGCGACGGCGGCACGGGGAGCGGCGGCGGCGCTCCGCCGATCATGATCCGCACGCGCAAGAAAACGATCGTGCCGCGTTCGGTGGCGCAGACGCATTACATGCGTGAGCTCGTCTCGAACGACATGATCTTTGCGCTCGGGCCGGCGGGCACCGGCAAGACCTATCTCGCCGTGGCGCAGGCCGTCGCGCAGCTGATCACCGGCACCGTGCAGCGGCTGATCCTGTCGCGCCCCGCGGTCGAGGCCGGCGAGCGATTGGGCTTCCTGCCCGGCGACATGAAGGAGAAGGTCGATCCTTATCTGCGCCCGATCTACGACGCGCTCTATGATTGCCTGCCCGCCGAGCAGGTCGAGCGGCGCATCGCATCGGGCGAGATCGAGATCGCGCCGATCGCCTTCATGCGCGGCCGCACCCTGGCCGAGGCGTTCGTGATCCTCGACGAGGCGCAAAACACCACGCCCGCGCAGATGAAGATGTTCCTCACCCGTTTCGGCGCGAACAGCCGGATGGTGATCTGCGGCGATCCCAAGCAAGTCGATTTGCCCGGCGGCCCCGCCGCCTCGGGCCTCAACGACGCCGTAGCGCGGCTCGAAGGCATCGAAGGCATCGCGATCAGCCGCTTCACTGCCCATGACGTCGTCCGCCACCCGATCGTCGGCCGGATCGTGCAAGCTTATGAGGGCGACGATGCTTGACGTCGCTGCGCTTCGCGAAGCACCATGGGCCGAAGCGGATTGGGATGCCCTGGCGACGCGTGCCGCCGAGGCGGCGCTTGCCCAGACCCCCTATGCCGAATGGGCCGGTTCGCCGACCGCAATCGAAGTTGCGGTGCGGCTGACGAGCGACGACGAAGTCCATACGCTCAACCGGCAATATCGCGACAAGGACAAGCCGACCAATGTCCTGTCCTTCCCGATGATCCAGCCCGACCTGCTCGATACGGTCACCCAGAATAGCGACGATGGCGAAGTTCTGCTCGGCGACATCGTCCTCGCGCACGGCGTCTGCGCGGTCGAGGCGGAGGAGCGCGGCATCGCGGTGGAGGATCATGCCAGCCACCTGATTGTCCACGGGGTGCTCCATCTGCTAGGCTATGACCACTTGGAGGACGCCGAGGCCGAGGTGATGGAAGAAATGGAGCGCGCCGCGCTCCGCCAGCTTGGCCTGCACGACCCCTATCCCGTTCGCGAGGACTGACGACCAACATGCCCGAGGGCCCCAGTACCGGACATAGTACCGGCACCCATGAGACCCATCACGAAGGCGGCGGCATATGGCGGGGAATCCGCACGCTGCTGTTCGGAGACGACCAGGAAGAAACCCTGCGCGACCGTCTGGAAGAGGCGATCGACGAGCATGACGGCGGCGGTCGCCGGGCGCCTGCGGGCGACCTCGCGCCGATCGAGCGCCAGATGCTCAAGAACCTGCTCCATTTCGGCGAGCGCGACGCGGGCGACATGGGCGTGCCGCGGGCGGACATCATCGCGGTGGACGAGGCGACCAGCTTCGCCGATCTCGTCGCCTTGTTCGCCGAGGCGGGGCACAGCCGCCTGCCGGTCTATCGCGAAGAACTCGATACCGTCATCGGCATGGTCCACATCAAGGACGTGTTCGCGATCCTGGCGACCGGCGCGCCGCACCCGGCGAGCATCGTCGGGCTGATCCGCCAGCCGGTCTATGTCCCCCAGTCGATGGGCGCGCTCGATCTGCTCGCGCAAATGCGCTCGAGCCGCACCCATCTCGCGATCGTCGTCGACGAATATTCGGGCACCGAAGGCCTGATCACGATCGAGGATCTGATCGAGGAAATCGTCGGCGAAATCGAGGACGAGCATGACGAGGCGCCGACCGCGCTGCTCGTGCCGATAGACGGGGGCGGCTGGGAAGCCGATGCCCGCGCCGAGCTCGAGGACGTCGCCGAGACGATCAACTCGCGGCTGGGCGACGTCGAGGAAGATGTCGACACGATCGGCGGGCTGGCCTTCGTGCTTGCGGGCCATGTCCCCGCGCCGGGCGAATGCCTGGCGCATCCCAGCGGCTGGATGCTCGAAGTGATCGATGCCGATCCGCGCAAGGTCAATCGCCTGCGCCTTCATCCGCCCAAGAAGCTCGCCGAGGCTGAGGAATAACCATGCTCAAGCGTATCCTGATCGTCCTCGGCATCCTCGTGGTTGCCGGCGTCGGCGTGTGGTTCTGGCTCGGCCAGCCCGACACCGCCAAGCTCAGCGAGATCGCCGTGACCGGCCGGGTGCCCCAACTCAGCGAGGCCCGCGTTCAGGATATCCCCACCACCGGGATCGCCAAGCCGGTCGGCTGGGCGAACGGCGAGAAGCCGATTGCGGCGTCCGGGCTGCAAGTCGCCGCGTTCGCCGACACGCTCGAACATCCTCGCTGGCTCTATCGCCTGCCCAATGGCGACATTCTCGTCGCAGAGACCAATTCGCCCCCGCGCAAGGGCGGCGGGATCACCGGCTGGGTGATGGGTCTGCTGCTGGGCAAGGCCGGTGCCGACGTGCCCTCGCCCAACCGCATCACGCTGCTGCGCGATACCAATGGCGACGGCGTCGCCGACCAGCGCTCGGCGCTGCTCAGCGGGCTGAACTCGCCCACCGGCATGGCGCTGGTCGGCGAATGGCTCTACGTCGCCAATACCGATGCGCTGGTCCGCTATCCCTTCAAGGTCGGCGAGACCAGGATCACCGCCAAGCCCGAAATGATCTATCCGCTGGCCGGCGGCGGCAATCACTGGGCGCGCAACGTCGTCGCCGCGCCCGACGGCAAGAGCCTCTATGTCAGCGTCGGCTCCTCGTCGAACATCGCCGAGAACGGGCTCGACGCCGAGGGCAGCATTTATGACGGTGGATCGCCCGCCAACGGCGCGCGCGGTGCCCGCGCCGCGATCCTCCAGGTCTTCCCGGACAACAAGTCGGCGCGCGTCTTCGCCTGGGGCCTGCGCAATGTGAACGGGATGGGCTTCGAGCCGCATAGCGGCGCGCTCTGGGCCGTGGTCAACGAGCGCGACATGCTCGGATCGGACATGCCGCCCGACTATCTCACCCAGGTCGATCTCGGCGCCTTTTATGGCTGGCCGTGGAATTACTGGGCCGGCTATGTCGACAAGCGCGTCACGCCTGAGCGGCCCGATCTGCGCGAATATACTCGCCGCCCCGATTTCGCGCTCGGTGCGCACGTCGCCCCGCTCGGCCTCGCCTTCGCCACCGATGCCAAGCTCGGCGGCAAGTTCGCCAACGGCGCGTTCGTCGGGCTGCACGGCTCGTGGAACCGCCAGCCGCTCTCGGGCTACAAGGTCGTCTATGTGCCCTTCGCCGACAATGGCTTCCCGGTGCGCAATGCCAAGCCGGTCGACCTGCTCACCGGCTTCCTGGCGCCAGGCGGCAAGACGACCCACGGCCGCCCGGTGGGCGTGATCACCGATGCGACCGGCGCGCTGCTGGTCGCCGACGATGTCGGCAATCGGATCTGGCGCGTGAGCGCCGCGGCGAAGTAGCTATTTGAGCAGCTTGGTCGTCTTTTCGATGACCTTGTCGCGGACCTTGCTGGCAAACAGCGCGAGCATCGGCGGCAAATGGACCTCGGCGTGAACCTTGTCGTCGAGCACGTCGAGCCGGCTGGCGACGCTCTGACCCATCGCGCTCACCGTGAAGTGCAGCGTGTCGCCGTCCCAACGCTGCTCGACCTGGCCGCCGCCGGGGAACAGGTCGGCGAGCTTGCCGACGCCGCCGGCAATGCGGGTGCGGGCACCCTCGCGGCCCAGCTTGTGGGGGATATCGACGGTAACAGGGTCAGCCATGGTGGGTCTCAACTCGCAAACAGCATTGCATCGTCGGCAAACGCCTTGAACTCGAGGGCGTTGCCACTGGGATCGCGAAAGAACATCGTCGCCTGCTCGCCGACCTGACCCTGGAACCGGACATGCGGCGCGATGCCGAAGCCGATCCCTGCCGCCTGAACCCGCGCGGCCAGCGCCTCCCAGTCGGACATCGTCAGCACTACGCCGAAATGCGGCACCGGGACGTCGTGTCCATCGACGGCATTGGAGCCGGCGACGGGCCTTGCCGCGGGATCGAGATGCGCGACGATCTGGTGACCGAAAAGGTCGAAATCGATCCAGTGATCGGACGAGCGCCCCTCCGGGCAGCCGAGCACGCCGCCGTAAAAGCTGCGGGCGGCATCGAGATCGTGGACCGGAAAGGCCAGATGGAAGGGGCGAAGCGTCATGCCGCTTCTCTAACCGATCTTTCGCCCAGGGGGAGGATCGTTAGGAGGGCTGCACATGCGCCGCCCCCTGCTCACCGCCCTCATCGCCGGAGCGCTCTCCGCTACCGGTTTCGCCCCGCTGCAATGGTGGCTGGTCACGTTGCTGGCGGTGGCCGCCTTGCTGTGGCTGGCGCACGATGCCCCGAGTCTCAAGTCCGTGCTCGCGCGCGGCTGGCTGTTCGGGCTCGGCCATTTCACGCTGGGCAACAACTGGATCCAGCACGCCTTCGACTATCAGGACAAGATGCCGCCGGCGCTCGGCTATTTCGCCGTCGTCGCGCTGGCGCTGTATCTGGCGATCTATCCCGCTCTGGCGATGGGACTCGCCTGGCGCTTCTCGCGGGCTGTCCGCAGCCGCACAGGCAGGCGCGGTCCCGATCTCGCCTTCGTTCTCATCGCCGCGGCCGCGTGGATCGTCTCCGAATGGCTGCGCGCCACGCTGTTCACCGGCTATCCGTGGAATCCGCTCGGCGTTATCTGGGTGCCGGTGCTCGGCGTCGCGCAGCTTGCCGCCTGGATCGGCACCTATGCGCTGTCGGGTCTGACGATCGTCGCGGCGGGCACGATCTTTCTCGCCGCGCAGCGCCACTATCTCCCGGCCTTCGCTAACGCCGTCATCATCGCCGGCCTCGCGCTGATCGGCCCGGGCCGGGCGCCCGATGACAGCCGCCAGCCGCATGTCCGCATCGTCCAGCCCAATATCGGCCAGGAAGGCGTCGACGCGCCGGAGTATCCCGCGCGCGTCCTCGCCAAGCTGGTCCAGTGGAGCGGCCAGCCCGGCGCGGTGCCGCGGCTCGTCGTCTGGCCCGAGGGCATGGTCAATTATTATATCGAGGACGGCTATCCCGATCGGCGCTTCTACGATCGCGGCGACCCCCGCTGGGTGCGCGCGCGGATCGCGACGGTCCTCGGCCCCAAGGATCACGCGCTGATCGGTGGCACCGCGCTGTTCTTCGGGCGCAATGGTCGTCTCAGCGGCGCCGGCAATTCGGTATGGCAGCTCGATTCGGCCGGGATGCTCGGCGGGCGCTACGACAAGGCGCATCTGGTGCCCTATGGCGAATATCTGCCGATGCGTCCGCTGCTCGAGCCGCTCGGCCTCGCGCGGCTGGTGATGGGCGATATCGACTTCGCCTCCGGCCCCGGCCCCCGCGCGCTTCCCGTGCCGGGCTTCGGCGATGCCGGTATCCAGATTTGCTACGAGATCATCTTCTCGGGGCAGGTCGTCGATCCCCGGCATCGCCCCGCCTTCCTGTTCAATCCGTCGAACGACGCCTGGTTCGGTCCCTGGGGCCCACCCCAGCATCTCGCCCAGGCGCGGCTGCGGGCAATCGAGGAGGGCCTGCCGCTGCTCCGCGCCACGCCCAACGGCATCTCGGCGGTAGTCGACGCCAAGGGGCGCCTGCTCGAGACGATCCCGCACGGCCAGGAAGGCGCGATCGAACTGCGCCTCCCCCGACCGCTGCCGCCGACGCTGTTTGCACGGCTGGGTAACTGGCTTGCCCTGATCGTCGCCGGACTACTGTGTTTGTTCGCGATTGCGTTCCGGCGCGCGGCCCGCTAGGGCCCACATATAAGGAAAGCTTTATATGGGCATGGCAACGGCCCGGCTGTACTTCCCACTGCTCGAGGAAAACCATGCGTTCCAGCTATCTCTTCACGTCTGAATCGGTCTCGGAAGGCCATCCCGACAAGGTCGCCGACCAGATTTCCGACGCCATCGTCGATCTGTTCCTCTCGAAGGATCCGGAGGCGCGCATCGCCTGCGAGACGCTCACCACCACCCAGCTCGTGGTTCTTGCCGGCGAAATCCGCGGCAAGGGGATCATGGACGAGGCCGGCAACTGGGCGCCCGGCGTCAAGGAAGAGGTCGAGGCCACCGTCCGCGCGACGGTCAAGCGCATCGGCTATGAGCAGGACGGCTTCCACTGGGAAAGCTTCCGCTTCGAGAACAACCTGCATCCGCAGTCCGCGCACATCGCCCAGGGCGTCGATGCTTCGGGCAACAAGGACGAAGGCGCGGGCGACCAGGGCATCATGTTTGGCTATGCCGCCAACGACACGCCCGACCTGATGCCGGCGACGCTCTATTACAGCCACAAGATCCTCGAGCAGATGGCGGCCGACCGTCATTCGGGCAAGGCGCCGTTCCTGGAGCCCGACGCCAAGAGCCAGGTCACGCTGCGCTACGAGGGCAGCAAGCCGGTTGCGGCGACGGCGATCGTCGTGTCGACCCAGCACGGCAAGGGCTATGACGAAGGCGACAAGGAAGCCGAGCTTCACGCCTATGTGAAGTCCGTGGTCGCCGACGTGATCCCCGCCGAGCTGCTCAGCGACGAGACCGTCTATCACATCAACCCGACCGGCTCGTTCGAGATCGGCGGCCCTGACGGCGATGCCGGCCTGACTGGCCGCAAGATCATCGTCGACACCTATGGCGGCGCAAGCCCGCACGGCGGCGGCGCCTTTTCGGGCAAGGACCCGACCAAGGTCGATCGCTCGGCGGCGTACATCACCCGCTATCTGGCGAAGAACATCGTCGCCGCTGGCCTCGCCCAGCGCGTGACGATCCAGCTCGCCTATGCCATCGGCGTGTCGAAGCCGCTGTCGCTCTATGTCGACACGCACGGCACTGGCACCGTCGGCGACGACAAGATCGAGGAAGCGATCCAGGGCATCGCGAAGCTGGGCGGCCTCACCCCGCGCGGCATCCGCACGCATCTGGGCCTCAACAAGCCGATCTATCAGAAGACCGCCGCCTATGGGCATTTCGGCCGCAAGGCCGAGGGCGACTTCTTCCCCTGGGAAAAGACCGACCTGGTCGACGATCTCAAGGCCGCCCTGGCCTGATCATCGCTGAAGTCGAAAAGGGCCGGAGGAGCGATCCTCCGGCCCTTTTTCATGCGTGCTTGCTTTCGCAAGTTGCACGATCGGCGTATTCCCCATCTTATGAACAAGGCGGCTATCAAATTAGCCTCAACCTGCCCGACGCCACGCTGACCTATCCCTGGAGCGATCGTCTGCCGCGCCCCGAACAGGCTGGAAGCCGTTCAAAAGACTGCGCCAATCTCATTCGCCAGTGACCGCAGAATTGGAATTTGCGGAAGCCTGTGTTAAGCTGCCGGTAACCGCAGTTCTTCACTAGATCATCCTGAAAGGGACTCGGGAAGACGCATGGATTCGGCCACCTCTCCATCACCTGACGGCGCGCCAAACCCGGCGCCCGAATCGGGCGTGAAGATCGCATTCCAGCCGATCGCGGACACCGCGGCCGGCCGCGTCTGGGCGTATGAAGCCCAGCTTCGCGGACCCAACGGCGAAAACTTCGACACGCTCATCGCCGAGCTGGCACCCGAAGCGCGCGCCGACGCCGATCGCCGCGCCGCGGTTGCCGCGGTACGATTGGCGATGCGCGCCGGGCTCGGCAATGGCGGTGCGCGGCTGTGCATCCCCTCGCATGCGCCCGCGATCGGAAATCCGCTCGAGCATATCCAGCCCGCGATCAACGCCGCGCGCGGCTGCGGCCTGATTCCGGAGCGGCTGATCTTCTCGCTCCATGGCTATCACCAGCTTTCCGGCCCGCAGCTCGCCGAGATCGTCCATGTCTATGGCAAGCAGGGCTGCCTGACCCTGTTCGACGGGCTGGGCCCCGATCAGGAATGGCTCGGCACCTGCGGCCGCTATGCGCCGTACGCGGTCAAGCTCGAACCCGAGCTCGTCGGCGGCATCGTAAGCAGCTGGTCGCGCCGGATCACGCTCGAATCGCTGACACCCAAGCTGCGCAGCCTCGGGCTCAAGGTGATCGCCACCGGCGTCGACACCGATGCGGTGTTCCAGCGGCTGCCGGGCTTCGGCATCCACATGATCCAGGGCGAACGCGTCGCCTCGCCGCAGATCGGCGCACTTCCAGAGGCGACGCTCCGCCGCGCCGCCTAATCCGCGACTCAGGCGATCTGCTGCTTCGCCAGCGCCGCGCCTTTATTGACCAGCGCTTCGGAAGCGACGCCGATCGCCGCGCCCGCCGCGATGTCGCTGGGGAAATGCGCACCGCGCGGCAGCTGGACGAGAGCCGCGATCCCCGCGGCCAACGCTGCGACCGGCAAGGCACCGGGATATTCGCGCGACAGCGCGCGACTCACCGCGAGCGCACCTGCGCTATGCCCCGACGGAAAGCTGTTCCACGGCCCGTCATAGTGCTCGCCATCGGCGTCGGTATCGAGCTTGTAGCGCCCGTCCTTGAGCATCTTGCCCGGCCGGGTGCGCGCTATGAAGCGCTTGGCCAACGCCTTCATTCCAGTGGCGGCAAGCTCGCTCGCCAGCATCCGCGCGCCGGCGCGGACCAAGCGCGGCTTGCGCAGCACCGCACCCGCAACGATCGTTGCGGCGGCGCCGAGCAGCAAGGGCGGCTGATCGGCCAGATCGCCGATCACTCCGGCAATGCGCACCAGCCGCTTCTTGCGATATTTCGCCGCCGCCTTGGCGATCGCAGCGTCGGCGCGCTCGGCCTTGCTCGCGCGCTTGGCCGCTTTCGGAGTCTTGAGCTTCTTCTTTGCCATGCCGCAATAACCGACGGCCCGCCGTAAAGGTTCTGCGCGATCCCGACTCCCCGGCAACGCTGCGTCTATGATGAAGGCAGAGGGGACTATGACCGAGCACCTGCACGCCGAGCCGCAATTCCATGTCCGCATGGCATTCCAGCCGATCCTGGATACGCTGAGCGGGCGGGCCTATGCCTATGAGGCTTTGGTCCGCGGGCCCGATGGCGAGACCGCGGCCGAGATGCTCGCACAGGTCACCCCTGAGACGCGCTATGCCTTCGACCAGCAATGCCGCGTCGCCGCGATCGAGCAGGCGGTGCGCGCGGGGATCGTGGCCACCGGGGCAAGGCTGGCGATCAACTTCATGCCCGATGTGATCACGGCCCCGCTGGAAGACTGCCAGCGCACGCTGCGCGCGGCGCGCGACTGGGGGTTTCCCCCGAGCGGCTGATCTTCGAGTTCAGCGAGCACGACCGGCTCGACGCGGTCCAGATGGCCGATGTCATCAAGGCCTATCGCCAGCTCGGCATGGCGACGGCGTTCGACGATTTCGGATCGGGCGATGCCGGACTTGGCCTGCTCTCGCGCTTCACCCCCGACATGATCAAGCTCGATCCCGACATCGTCCGCGGCCTTGCCAGAAGCTGGTCGCGCCGGATGGTGGTCGAGGATCTGGTGCCCCGCGCGCAACGCCTCGCGATCAAGCTCGTTGCCGAGGGCGTCGAGTCGCGCGCCGATTTCGACAAGCTTCGTGCGCTCGGCGTCCGCTATATGCAGGGCTATTATGTCGGTCACCCCGCGATGGGGGCGCTCGTTCCCCCGGCGATTTCGCAACCCGCCTGAGCAAACGACTCGTGATCCTGCCGCGGACTCGATTCGGCGGCGTTCGCAAGCACCGTAGAATCCCTTTTGTGGCGAACCCAATGCGGCAACGCCCGGAGTGGGCAGCGATATCGTTAACCAATATTTAGCTCTCAACAGAGGGAGCATCTCATGTTTAACCCGTCCGCCACTGCCGCCACTTTCGAGTTTCGCATCGGCTTCCAGCCGATGATCGCCGCCGACGCCGGGCAGCCTTTTGCCTGGCAGGCCGTGGCCATCGGACGCTGCGGCCGCAGCTTCGCCGCAATCGCGGCGAGCCTCGCTCCCGAAGCCCGCCCGGCGCTGGAAGCGGCGCGGATCACCCAGTCGATCGCCGCAGCGATGGACGCGGGTCTCGGCGATACCGACGCGCTGCTGGCGCTGCCGCTCGGCGCCGGCGCGGGCATGGTCGACGGGATGCTCACCCATCTGTTCCGCACCGCGCTCCAGCACGGCCTGTCCACCGACCGGCTGGTGATCGAGATCAGCGCCGACGAACGCGGTGACCATGATTGCGCCGCCGCGCTGGCCGAAGCCTGCACCACGCGCGGCATTTCGGTCGCGCTCGATTGCTTCGGCGCCGGCCCCAATGCGCTCAAGCTGCTCGCCCGCTTCACTCCCCGCTTCGTCAAGCTCGACCCGTCGCTGGTCCGTAATATCGACGCCAGCGCCTCGCGCCGGCTGATCGCCGAGAGCGTGATGCGCCTCGCCCGCAACATGGGCGTTACCGTGATCGCGCGCGGCGCCGAGAGCCGCGGCGAGCACGCCGTGCTCACCCAGATGGGCGTGCGCCACTTTCAGATCGACGCGGGCCTGATGCCCAGCCAGCCGCATCTGCTGCGTCGCGAGCCGCGCACCATTGCCGCCACTCATCGCCGCCTCGCCCACCACCAGCGCACCATGCCGTCGCGCAGCGAGGCGCCTGCCGGAATGGCGTTGGCGGTCTGACTTCTCGCGACGCTCAAGTTTCCGCATCACGCGAACACCCTGCCGATTTTTCGCGGAACCAGACTCTCCATCGCGTATCCTTGCGCAAGCGTAATGAGGGGAGAGTGTGGATGCGGAACCTGTGGTTGGCGGCCTTCCTGGTCGTGACCCTGACGGCGATGGCCGCGGCAACCCCCGCTCAGGCACAGACCGAATTCAGCGGTGCCGCAGAGACCTCCGAACTCGATTGCGGTGGAAAAGGCGCCACGATCGAAGGCGCAGCAACATTCTCATCATCACCGGATCACCAGCCTCACCGTGACCGGCGCGAGCAATCACATCACGGTCGATTTCGCCGCTTCCTCCACGCTTCGCGTCGAAGGCGCAGACAATGAGATCCGCTGGCGCGCGCCCGCAGCAGCCAAGCCCCGTGTCAGCGTCGTCGGCGCCGGCAACAGAATTTCGCGCCAGCGCTAGAGGTTGCGCACACGGTCAGGCGCGCTAACAGGCGCGTCGTGTCCGATCCCATCTCCATCCGCCGACTCTATGGCCGTGCCAAGGGCCACAAGCTTCGCCAGGGCCAGGCTGCCCTGATCGAAGAAACGCTGCCGCTGCTCAGCGTTCCCGAAACCGGTCCGCTCGATTCGCAAACCCTGTTCGGCAACTCGCGCCCGCTCGAATTCGAGATCGGTTTTGGCGGGGGCGAGCATCTTGCCGGCCAGGCCGCGATGCGGCCCGATCATGGCTTTATCGGCTGCGAGCCGTTCCTCAACGGCGTGGTCGGGGCGCTCAACCATATCCGCGACGACAAGCTCACCAACGTCCGCCTGCACATGGGCGACGCGCTGGAAGTGCTCGAACGGCTGCCCGACGCCAGCCTCGATCGGCTGTACCTGCTCCACCCCGATCCCTGGCGCAAGGCGCGCCACGCCAAGCGCCGCATGGTCAATCATGGCCCGCTCGACATGATCGCAGCGAAGCTCAAGCCGGGTTGCGAGTTCCGCCTCGGCACCGATCATCCGGTCTATGTCCGCTGGGCGATGATGATCATGAACCAGCGCCGGGACTTCGAATGGCAGGCGAAGACCGCCGCCGATTTCCTTACCCGTCCCGACGACTGGCCCGAGACCCGCTATGAGCGCAAGGCGCGGCGGCTGGGCCATGAGGTGTGGTATTTCCGCTATTTGCGAGTTTGATCGCGATACCATTGGGCATAGGGCGTGTTGCGCGCCATGTGTCGATTGAAATCGGGGGCGCCATCGTCCCACCAGGGATCGCCGCGCTCGCCCAGCCCGCGCTTCGCCGCATCGACGCGGGCGCGCGCCGCGTTCTCAGCCTCCGCATCGCCGCCGCGCAGCGCCATCCCGACTGCACGCCGGGCCGCCATAAGCTCCGAGACCAGCTCTTCCCGCCTCGCGTCGCCGAGTGCCGGATCGGCCATCCGCCACAGCCGCCCACGCACCACGAAATAGCGGCCGTCGGGCGTCACCGGATAGTTCAAGCCAGTTCGATCCGCACCGGCGCATGGTCGCTGCTCTTCTCCCAGCCGCGCACGAAACTGTCGACTTCGGCCGCCTTCAGCATGGCCGAAGCGGGGGCGTTGAGCAGCAAATGGTCGATACGCAGCCCGGCATTGCGGCCATAGGCATTCCGGAAATAGTCCCAGAAGGTATAGATCGTCTCGCCGGGATGAAGATGGCGCAGCGCATCGGTCCAGCCCTGGTCGAGCAGGCGGAAATAGGCGGCGCGAACCTCGGGCGCGAACAGCGCGTCGTCGAGCCAGCGCTCGGGCTTGTAGACGTCGAGCTCGGTGGGCATCACATTGTAATCGCCCGCGATCACCACCGGCGCGTCCATGCCAAACAGCGTCGCCGCATGCGCGATCAGCCGGTCGAACCATCGAAGCTTGTAGTCGAACTTCGGGCCAGGCCGCGGATTGCCGTTGGGCAGATAGAGTCCGCCGATCAGCACGCCGTTCACTGCGGCTTCGATATAGCGGCTATGGCTGTCATCCGGGTCGCCGGGAAGTCCGCGCCGCGTCTCGACGGGATCGCAACCGCGCGCGAGGATGGCGACGCCGTTCCAGCTTTTCTGCCCATGCCAGATCGCTCCGTATCCGGCGTCGCGGATCGCGGCCTCGGGAAATTTCTCGTCCGGCGCCTTGAGTTCCTGGAGGCAGACCACATCGGGCTGGGCCTCTTCGAGCCAGCGCAGCAGCACCGGGAGCCGTCCGTTGACGCCGTTGACGTTATAGGTCGCTATCCGCATCCGGGCTGATCGCTTCGGCGACCGTTCGGGTTCCCTCGGGCTTACCGCTGCGCCGCCAGACGCCGCGCAGCATCCGGGCGCCCAGCGCCGGCAGGCCGGGGCGGACGAACAGCCAGTCGCGGATCGCCGGGCCTTGCTCGGCGCCGATCACTTGCTTGTAGCCACCATCGCCCGCACCCCAATCGACTGCGCCGATGCCGTCCTCGGCGGCGCGAACGAGGTTGCGGTAATAAAGCAATTTGCCCGGCGAATGCTTGGCAAAGGCAGGATCGTAGCTGTTGGCGATCGCATATTTGAGCGCGCCGGCGTTCACATCGAACGAGAAGGCCGCGGGCACGCCGTCGATACGCAGCAGCGCTGCCCACAGCATCTGCGCGATGACCGGATCGGCGGCAGCGGCGCGCCAGAAGCCGCCATGGCCGGCGCCCGTGAACTTGGCGTCCGAACCATCGGTGCGCGCCGCGATCCAGCTCTTCTGCTCGACCTGGGCGAGCGCGTCGAACGCGGCCTCATCCCAATCGGCGCCCGACACGAAGCGCCAGTCGAGCGCGCCATGGCTGCCGAGATGCTTTTCATGAAAGCGGTTTTTCCGGAGCGTCGAGTTGCGCGGCCACGGGCCTTCGGCGCGCTTCGCCGCGATATCGAGCAACCAGCTATGCGCAACAAATCGATCGAGCACTGCCCAGCCGCGCGCCTGCGCCGCGGCCTTGAGCAATTCGAGCCCGGGGTCGCCGTCATAGACCGGCCCGACCCGCAGCGCGCGCGCCGAGCGCGCCAGCCGGCCAAGCAGCGCCTCGGCGACTTCGACGCCGGCGTCCTCGGCAACGGGGAAGCTGCGGAACGGCCAGTAGCAGCCGGGTACGCCGACCAGTCCAAGTGCCGCAGGGCCGGTGGACACCACCGGCAGCGCCGCGACCATCTCGCCCTCGCGCGCCACGGTGAGGGTCCGCGCTGCGCCGCCATAGGCCTGGAGCGCTGCGGCATACCAGCCATAGCGCAGAAATCGGTGCGTCGGCGCCGCGCGTACAGCAACGGTGTCGATCCCGGCGGCAAGCCCGTCGACGCAGTCGGCGGCGAGCGCCGGCGGCAGGCGCGTGAATGCATCAAGGGGCATGGGCCGCGTCATCTGCCCCGAGATACGCCCGAGGCGTTACCAATGGGTGGACGGGCTCAGGCCGGCCACACCCGGGCGCGCTGGCGGCGCCTCGTGGGCGCTTTGTCGTCGCTTGGGCGGCGCATCGCGGGCGCTGCCGGCGCCAAACCCGCTTGTCGCGTCAACATTGTCAACCGAGCGCTCGTCGAGACGATCTATGCGGTGCTTGCACTCCCGCTTGCAGCGGCGCCCGAAACGCCCTCATAAGCGAAACCGATGGAAGGCCCTTATCTCTCCACGGTCTCCGAGACGATCCAGGCTGCGATCGCCCCGGTGTTCCTGCTCGCCGGTATCGGCGCCTTCCTCAACGTGATGGTGGGACGGCTGGCGCGCATCGTCGATCGGGCACGCAACATCGAGCAGCTTCATCCCCGCTCGACCGGGCCCGAGCATGATCGCCATGTCTGGGAGCTGCGGATCATCGATCGCCGCATCTCGGTGATCAACAACGCGATCTTCCTGTGCACCGCGAGCGGCCTGGCGATCTGCTGCGTCGTCGCGCTGATGTTCGTTGCCCGCCTGTTCAATCTCCATGTCGGCATCTGGGTCGCGGTGGCGTTCGTCATCTCGATGGTCTTGCTGATGGCGGGCCTGATCTATTTCCTGATCGAAGTGCGCATGTCGCTCGAGGCGATCCACGTCCGCGAGGAATTGCTGGAACTCGAAGCCAAGAAGAAGTGACCCCGCGCAGCGAGAAGCGGCTGCTCCAGGCAGTGATGGCGCTCACCTTGTTGCTGCCGCTCACCGCCGCGATCGCCGGCGTCATCGGCGGCCCGCGCTTCCTCGGCCATCCGCCGGCGATCCCGACCGACCTCGACAGCCATTTCCGCTATGTCTCGGGGTTGTTCCTGGGAATGCTGCTGCTCTTCGCCTCGTGCATCCCCGCCGTCGAGCGCAAGGGACCGCGGCTGCGGCTGCTCGCGGCGATGGTCATCCTCGGCGGCGCCTGCCGGCTGCTCTCGCTGATACTGGTCGGCATGCCGTCGCTCGGTCACCGCATCGGGCTGGGCATCGAACTGGTCGAAGTGCCGCTGATCCTGTTGTGGCAGGCGCGGCTCGCCCGCCGCTTCACTTGAGCGTGCGCGGCCCCAGATCGGCGGGCGCGCTCGGCGCGAAACCGGGCGACACCCGGGCATGCGAAGCCTGCTCATAGGCATAGCCGGCCTGGAGCAGCAGCCCGTCGGCATAGGCGGTGCCGATGAACGAGAGCCCCGCGGGCAAGCCACCCACCAGCCCCATCGGCACCGTTAGATGCGGATAGCCGGAAACGGCGGGAAGCTCGCTCGCCGAGGGGCCGGTGAACTGGTCGCCATGCGCGGGGTCGCTCAGCCAGGGCGTGCCATAGGTCGGCGTCACCAGGATTTCGGCACCGGCGGCCTTTAGCATCGCGTCGATCCCCTCGGGCCCCGCCAGCCGCTGCGACGTTACCCGCGCCGCCTTGTATTCGGGATCGTCGAGCCCCTTGGTCTTCTCGGCCTTGAGGAAGGTCTCCTGGCCGAAGAACGGCATCTCGGCCTCGCGGTGCGCATCGTTGAATGCGATGACATCGGCAAGCGTGCGCGTCTTCACGGTGCCCGGCATCGTCGCCAGATAGGCGGCAAGATCGGCCTTCAATTCGGTGTAGAGTACCAGGCTCTCGGCGTCGCCCAGACCCTTCAGTTCGGGCAGCTTGACCTCGACGAGTGTCGCGCCCGCACCGCGCAACTTGTCGAGCGCGGCATCGAAAGCAGCGCCGAGACTGGCATCCATCTCGGGTCGCCAATAGCCGATCCGCCGGCCCCGCAGCGCGTCGGCTGAAAGCCCCGCAGCATAGTCCCTGACGTAGTTTCGCGCCTCTTTCGTCGCGGCATCGGCGGGGTCGCTGCCGATCATCGCCGAGAACAGGATCGCCGCGTCCTTGACGCTGCGCGCCATCGGGCCGGGCGTATCCTGGCTATGGCTGATCGGCACGACATGCGTGCGGCTGACCAGCCCGATCGTCGGCTTCAATCCGACCAGCCCGTTCATCGCCGCCGGACAGACGACCGAGCCATCGGTCTCGGTGCCGATCGCCACCGCCGCAAGCCCGGCCGCGACCGCCGCGCCCGATCCGCTCGACGATCCGCAGGCCGAGCGATCGAGGGCATAGGGATTGCGCACCAGCCCGCCGACCGCGCTCCACCCGCTCATCGAATGGTTCGAGCGGATATTGGCCCATTCGCTGAGATTGGTCTTGCCGAGGATCACTGCGCCCTGCGCGCGCAGCAGCGCCACCAGCGGGGCGTCGCGCCCGGTATCGTTGGCGGCGAGCGCCAGGCTGCCCGCGGTGGTCGGCAATTCCTTGGTCTCGATATTGTCCTTGATCAGCACCGGCACGCCGTCGAGCGGCCCGAGCAGCTTCTTCGCCTTGCGCCGTGTATCGCTCGCCCGCGCCTGCTCGAGCGCATTCGGGCTGAGCGCGATCACCGAACGCAGCGTCGGCCCCGCGCGATCGAGCATGCGGATGCGCTCGATATAGAGGTTCGTGATCTCGGCGCTGGTCGATTTGCCCCCGTCCAGCAGCGCGCGCAGCTCATCGATCGATTGTTCGCCGAACGCCGCGACCGTAGACGGCGTTTCCCGGAGCACGATGTCCTGCGCCGCCGCGGGTGCCGCGGCCAGCAGTGCCGAAGCCAGCAACCAAATCCGAACCATCCGCGCCCCCTTGCGATTTTGGCACAGCGTAGGCCGACGCCGGCGCCACGCAAGGCCTCAGCGCGTCGGTAGCGTCTCCTCGCGCCATCCGCCGCCGAACGCGCGGTAGAGATCGACATGCGCGGTGTAGCGATCCAACCGGACGTTGATCAGCGTGAGATCGGCGGCAAGCAGGCCGCGCTGGGCGTCGAGCTGCTCGATGAACGAAGTATAGCCGGCGCGGTAGCGATCGGTGGCGTGGCGCAGCGCCTCGGCGAGTGCCGCACGCTGGGCACGCACTTCGGTCTCGGCCTGCGCCTGGCGCTGGACCGCGGCGAGCCCGTCCTCGACTTCGCGCAGCGAGGTGAGCACCGTGGCGCGATAGGTCAGCGCCGCCTGGTCGCGCTGCGACGTCGCGGTTTCAACGCCGGCCCGCAGCCGGCCGCTGTCGAAGATCGGCGCGAGCACGCTGCCGCCCAGCGAGAACAGGGTGATCGGATCGGCCAGGGCCGTGGACAGCGCGACGCCGGCGGTGCCGGTGAGGCTGATCCGCGGCAGGAACTGCGCGCGGGCCGCATCGAGCCGCGCGTCGCTCGCCGCCACCCGCGCCTCGGCCGCAGCGATGTCGGGGCGGCGGCGCAGCAGGTCCGAGGGCAGTCCCCCCGGCACCGGCGGCAGCACCAGCGCGTCGAATGCCTTCCCGCGCGGAATCGCCCCCGGCGCGACGCCGAGCAGGATGCTGAGTGCGTTCTCGGCGCGCGCGATTGCCAGCTCGGTCTGCGGCACCACCTGGCTGGCGGCGCGATACTCGGCCTCGGCCTGGTTGAGCTCAAGCCGCGACGTGTAGCCGGTCTCGGCACGACGCCGGGCGACGCGCAGCCCTTCCTGCCGCGCCGCCAATGTGTCGCGCGCGGTCTGCAGTCGCTCGTCGAGCGCACGCAGCGTGATGTAGCTCGAAGCCGTTGTCGCCGCCACCGCAAGCGCGGCGGCATCGCGCGCGGCCAGCGCGGCCACGGTCCCCTGGCGCGCCGCCTCGCGGCCCGGCGCGTTGCGACCGAACAAATCGAGCTCGTAGGAAACGCTGAGCGAGGGCGAGGCCGCCGTCTGCTCCACCGGCGTCCCGAACGAACCGACGCTTCGCGACCGCGCCGCGCTCGCTCCGGCGCTGGCGTCGGGAAGCAGTGCGGCCCTTGCCGACGTCTCCTGCGCGCGCGCCTCACCGACCCGCGCCGCCGCAAGCGCGACATCGACATTGTTGGCAAGCGCACGCGTCACGAGATCGCTCAGCACCGGGTCGCCGAATGCGTTCCACCAGCCTGCCTCGACCTGCGCGCCCGGCAATGCGCCGCCGCGCCACGTCTCCGGGACCTGCGGGGCCGCGGGCGGCGGCGTCCGCGCGCCGGGACCGGCACAGGCGCTGGCCAGCAATGCGAGCAGGAGAATGCGCTTCACTGCGCCGCCTCCACCCGGGCCTGGACCGACATGCCGGGGCGCAGTCGCTCGGCGAGCGGCTGGTTGGGATCGATGCGGATGCGCACCGCGATCCGCTGCGGTATCTTGACGAAATTGCCGGTGGCATTGTCGGGCCGGATCACGGCGAATTCGGAGCCGGCGGCAGGCGCGATCTGCTCGACATGGCCCCACAGTCGCGCGCCATCGAGCGCATCGACCTTGAAACTCGCGCGCTGGCCCGGGCGGATATGCGCGGTCTGCGCCTCCTTGAAATTGGCGGTGACCCACAAGGTGCGCGGCACCAGTGCCATTAGCTGGGTGCCCGCGGTGACATATTGCCCCTGCCGCACGCCGATCTCGCCCAATTGCCCGTCGACCGGCGCGGTGATCACGGTGTTGGCGAGATCGATCTGCGCCAGCCGCAGCGCCGCCTCGGCGCCCTGAACATTGGCCTCGAGACCGCCGCGCCCGACCTGGACGGTGCGCACGTCCTGCGTCGCAATCGATCGCGCTGCCTCGGCCTGGCGGACGCCGGCCTGTGCTTGGCGAAGCGCCGCGAGGGTCTGGTCGCGCTCGCGCAGCGAGACCGAACCATCGCGCGCAAGATCGTCGACGCGGGCCATGTCGGCCTTCGCGCGAAGCAATTGGGCCCGCGCCGCCTCAACTGCGGCTTCCTGCGATCCCACCCCTGCTGCCCGCGATGCCGCCGCCTGCGCCGAATTGGCGAGGCCGGCGCGCTGGGTCGCGAGCGCGGCAAGCGCCTGGTCGACGCGCTGGCGATAGATGCGGTCGTCGATCCGGGCGAGCACGGTGCCGGCCTTGACGCTGGCAAAGTCCTGCACCGGCACTTGGGTGACATAGCCGCTGACCTGCGGGCTGATCACCGTCACCTGGCCGCGGACATAGGCATTTTCGGTCGAGATCCGTCCGCCGCCGAACGGCCCGATGCCAAAGGCGGCGAGCATCGCTATCAGCCCCGCGAGCGCAATGCCGGCGGCCAGCGCGACGCTGCCGCGGCTGGCACGCGGCGGTGTCCAGCGGCGCGCGGGCGGCGGATCGGCGCCTTCGGTGGTCGCGGGCGAAGCCGCTGTCTCGGGCTCGGCGGAAGGAGGTCGGTCAGCCATTCTGTGCCTTTGCAGCCTGTGCGGCCTGTGCAGCGCGCGCGAGATTTTCGCGGCGGATTCGCATGATGTGGAACGACGCCCACAGGATCGTCCCCGCCGCGATCGCCGCGATCAGCAGGAACACATCATTATAGGCGAGGATATTGGCCTCGCGGCTGGCCTGCTGCGCCAGGATCGCGCCCCCCTCCGCCTGGCGCAGCACTGGATCGGTGAGCACCCGGCCATAGGCGCCGGCATTGGCCTGCACCCGCTGCGCCACCAGCGGATCGCTAAGCGCGAGGTTCTGGACGATCTCGCCGCTGCGCACGCGCTCGCGCACGACCTGGAAGGTGCCGATCATCGCCGATCCGAACAGCCCGCCGATATTCTGGGTGATCCCGAACAACGCGGAGAAGCTGACGAAATGAGTCGGCCCCTGGCTCAGCGCCCGGTTGAGCCCGATCAGCATGGCCGGGCCGATGAACATCGCGCCGGCAAAGCCGAGCAGCGCCTGGCTCCAATACATGTCGTGGGGGCGGATCAAGTTGGTCGAATCCGAATTGAGCAGCGCGCCGACGCAGATCAGTGCCAGCGCGATCAGGATCGGGCGGCCGAGGAACAGCGGGTCGATCGTCCAGGCGCTCACCACGCCGCCGGCCAGCGTCGCCAGCAGGACGATGAAATAGAGCATGCGCATCTGGTCTGATCCCATGCCCACCACGGTGAGCAGCCCGGTCGCGCCGATCGTCTGCTCGGACAGGACAATGCGCACCAGGATCGAGACCAGCGCGAAGCGCAGGATGTCGCCGCTGCCGAGCCAGCGTGTGTTGAGGAGCGGGTTCTTGCGATTGTGCTCGATCACGAAGCCGAGGACGAGCAGCACGATCGAGCCGATCAGCGCCGGCGCCATCCAGGGCGCCTCGAACCACCACAGGGTTCGCCCCATGCCCAGCACCGCGCAGAGCAGTGCGAGTCCGCTCGCCAGGATCGGGAAGGTGACGAAATCGACCGGCTCGAACACCCGTTGCCGCTCGACCGGGGGCAACACCAACAGCCGGACCCCGGCAAGGCAGAACAGCGCGAGGCCGAGTTCGAGCAAATACATGTTCTGCCAGCGATCGGCTTCGAACACGTCGGTCGGCAGCAGCCGGGCGAGCGGCACCGCGAGCTGTGGCAAGGTGATCGCCGCCACGATCCCTTTCAGCCGGTGCTCGGCGGGCCAGGCCTGGATCATGTATAGAAAGCCCACCGTGCTCAGCGCCGCCGCGGCGATACCGCTGAACGCGCGCACGACGATCGCCGAGGTGAAGCTGTGGACAAACAAGTGCCCCGCGGTCACCGCGACGAAGCCCGCGAGGAAGATCTGGGTGAACAGCCGGATGCCGAATTGCTGGCGGAACTTGATGAGCACCAGGTTCGCCGAGACATTGGTCATCACATAGACCGTTGGCAGCCACTGGATCTCGGCGGAATAGAGACCAAGCGAGCCTTGGAGATTGGTGAGGTTGGCCGTGACGATCGCGTTGCCAAGCGCGCCTGCCATCACCACCAGCGTGGCGACCGCGGCATAGGCGGCGCGGCGACGGGGCGGGTGCCAGGGCGTGGGCGGCGAGCCCGGGATCGGCGAGCGCTCGTGCGGGGCGGGTTGCCAGGCCCCCTCGCCGTCATCGCTCGCCGTGTTCGTTGCCATTCCGATACAATCCAATAGTCCGCGGTTCGATCCCGCCCGATGCGCAGTTTCATCGCGCCGCTCAATTGCGTCGCACGCACTACCGGTTGTGTCGGCGAATTCCCCCACCGGAATATTTTTGCAGTTCGCGCTCCGTTCCCTTGCCTTTCAGCGACCCGAGGATTGACCATGCGTCGCGCTCGGTGATCGCCGCGAACCGAGTCATATGCGCGATGAACGGTTGAGTTAACGCATGATTTAACCCCTTGTGCCCGGACTCGGTTTGGCACAATCTGTAGTGGTCGAACCAAGGGGCAGGCTCAAGCACTGGTGGAACCAGCGCCGCATCACCATATGCGGAAGTGCTGGACGCGTGCCGGGGCCATTCGCGATGGACGTGTTTTGTTCTCGCGTGCAACGACGTGGCAGCGTAGCATCGCGCCATGTTCCCGAGTCGATGCAGGGCCGCCTTGATGGGGTCCGAAGCAGGGTCAGCGAGGGGCTAGAGTCATGGAATTCAGGGACACCGAAAACAGCGTGGAAACCGTCACCGAAGCCGCCGCCACCGCCCCCAAGGCGGATGCTACCTCCCCCAAGGTGGCCAAGCCCGAGCGCGATTCGCGCAGCATTGCGCCGCAGCTCTACACGCTCGAGGTCGATCACTCGCGCGACGCGCTGCTCACCGAATTCGGCAAGGAGACGCTGAAGGACCGCTATCTGCTGCCCGGCGAGACCTTCCAGGATCTGTTCGTCCGCGTCGCCTCGGCCTATGCCGACGATGCCGGCCATGCCCAGCGCATCTACGACTATATCTCGCGCCTCTGGTTCATGCCCGCCACCCCGGTCCTGTCGAACGGCGGCACCGGGCGCGGCCTGCCGATCTCGTGCTTCCTCAATTCGGTGCCCGACAGCCTCAACGGCATCGTCGACACCTGGAACGAGAATGTCTGGCTCGCCTCGCGCGGCGGCGGCATCGGCACCTATTGGGGCAATGTCCGCGGTATCGGCGAGCCGGTCGGCCTCAACGGCAAAACCTCGGGCATCATTCCGTTCGTCCGCGTGATGGATTCGCTGACGCTGGCGATTTCGCAGGGCTCGCTCCGCCGCGGTTCGGCCGCCTGCTATCTCGACATCTCGCACCCCGAGATCGAGGAGTTTCTCGAGATCCGCAAACCCTCGGGCGACTTCAACCGCAAGGCGCTCAACCTCCACCACGGCGTGCTCATCCCCGACGCGTTCATGGAAGCGGTGCGCGACGGCGCCGAATGGACACTGCGCAGCCCCAAGGACGGCAGCGAGCGCGGCAAGGTCGATGCCCGCGCGCTGTTCCAGAAGCTGGCCGAGACGCGCCTGGCGACCGGCGAGCCGTACATTGTGTTCGCCGATCATGTGAACTCGAACATGCCCAAGCATCACCGCGATCTGGGCCTCAAGGTCTCGACCTCGAACCTGTGCAGCGAGATCACGCTGCCGACGGGCAAGGACCATCTCGGCAACGATCGCACCGCGGTCTGCTGCCTCTCCTCGCTCAACCTCGAGACCTGGGATCAGTGGAAGGACGAGAAGGGCTTCGTCGAAGACGTGATGCGCTTCCTCGACAATGTCCTTCAGGACTATATCGACCGCGCCGAGCCCGGCATGGAGAAGGCCGCCTATTCGGCCGCGCGCGAGCGCTCGGTCGGCCTTGGCGTGATGGGCTTCCACTCCTTCCTCCAGGCCCGCGGCCTCGCCTTCGAAGGCGCGATGGCCAAGTCGTGGAACCTGCGCATGTTCAAGCAGATCAAGGGCCAGGTCGACGAAGCGTCGATGCAGCTCGCGATCGAGCGCGGCCCGTGCCCCGACGCCGCCGATATGGGCGTGATGGAGCGGTTCAGCTGCAAGATGGCGATCGCGCCGACGGCGTCGATCTCGATCATCTGCGGCGGCACCAGCGCCTGCATCGAGCCGATCCCGGCCAACATCTATACCCACAAGACGCTGTCGGGTTCGTTCTCGGTCCGCAATCCCTATCTCGAGAAGCTGTTCATCGAGAAGAGCAAGAACTCGGAAGCCGTGTGGCATTCGATCCTCGAGATGGGCGGATCGGTCCAGCATCTCGATTTCCTCACGCCCGAGGAAAAGGATTGCTACAAGACCAGCTTCGAGATCGACCAGCGCTGGATCCTCGAGCTTGCCGGCGATCGCACGCCCTATATCGATCAGGCCCAGTCGCTGAACCTGTTCATCCCGGCGGACGTCGAGAAGTGGGACCTGCTGATGCTCCACTTCCGCGCCTGGGAGCTCGGCATCAAGTCGCTTTACTATCTCCGCTCCAAGTCGGTGCAGCGCGCCGGCTTTGCCGGCGGCGTCGAGGCCGACAACACGATCGAGAAGCCCCAATTCAACCTGGGTGAATCGACCGATTACGACGAGTGCCTCGCCTGCCAGTAAGCGGCAGCGCTGAACGATCCGGAACGGCCGTCGCGATCGCTCGCGGCGGCCGTTCCTGCATCAGCGCGCCCTGCTATGCGTCGCCAGGTCGGGTTCGACGACCAGCGTCCACGGCGCCGGCAGATAATCGAGCGACATGTAGAAATAGAAGGCGCACGAGCCGTCGCGGCGGTAGCTCGCGCCTTTGACCACGCCAAAGGCCGTGGTGCCGCTGAACACCGGGCCGCCGCTGTCGCCGCCCTTGCAGTTCGGCCCCGCCACGGTGATCCAGGTCGGCAGGCACGCGCCGCCGCACAGCTCGGCGGCGGGCGCGAAATCGACCAGCTCGACTTCGGCGCAGCTATAGCCGCTGCTCTCGCCGCGATGGCAGACGAAGTCGCCCGCCCGCGTGCTCGGCTTGCTGCGCTGGGCCTCCACGGGCCGCTCGATCGTATGCGCGCTGTCCGAATAGACCAAAGGCCGATCGAAACTGCCGCCGGTATGGATCTGCACGTCGTGATAGCCCCAGCCCCATTGGCCGACAAAGCTAAGCACCGTCGGCCGGCGCTGCGCGTCATAATAGGTCATGTCGTCGAGGCAGTGCGCCGCCGTGGTGATGCCGCTTCGCACGCCGTCGGTCACCGCGAAGCCGGTGGTGCACAGATAGCGCTTGCCGTTGGCCGGATCGATCCCGTCGAGCCGCGCACCCCCGTTCAGTCCCAGATTGCGATCGACATGCTCCAGCACCCGCACCTGCACCGGCACGCCGGTCAGCTGCTCCAGCTTGGCATCGATCGCCGCGACGCCGCCATCTGCTTCGGCGAGCGCGCTGCCGATGATGACGACCAGCTCGCCGGTCCGCGGATCAAGCCCCATCGACGGCGGGCTGGGCAGCGCGGCGCGGATCGCCGCCTGGTGATAGGTGATTGCCCAGACGACGCGGTCGCGGCTCGCCTTGGCGCCGGTGCGAAAGGTGATCGGCACGCGCATCCCGCCGGCGCGGATCGCCGCTCCGCCACCGGCGCGTCGCCGGTCAGATAGACGATGTAGCGATAATCGGGACGATGCTGCACCGAGATACCGGCCAGCCGGTCGCGGTAGCGCTCGGCGATCGCATCGGTAACGGCAACACTCTCCTGCTGCGCGCGAAGGCGGCGCAGGGCCTCATCCTGCGGCACGCCATATTCCCGGGCGTATTCGCCGGCATCCTGCGCCAGCGCCATCTCGCGCGTCTGCACGCTCTGGGCAGTTGCTGGAGGGATCGGGACTATCGCGAGCAGCAACAGGGTTCGGACAAATCGGCCTAAATACATGCCCGCAATCTAGTTCGTGCATGCCTAAACCCAATGCCGAAATGGCAGGGATTCAGCTCGATCGCTATTTTGCGGCGTCCCGCGCATGCTGGAGTTCGCAAAGGCCTTGCGGATGCCAATCGTGCACCAGGGTCGTCGGCGGCTGTTGGGCGTCGTGCAGGATCAGCGCAAAGCCGCTGCGGGTCTCCTTGCCGATCGCCATCAGCAGCATCGGCGGACCGCCCTCGATGACCAGGCTGTTGCCCGAACCACGGCCCAACTGGATCCCCTTGGGTGTCTCGAGGCAGGTGTCGCCGCGCACCGCATAAAAGGCTTCAGGGCCCGAATGAACATGCAGCGGCGCGGTCATGCCCGGACTGAAGACGGATCGGAGATATTCGGCGGCATAGGTGGAAGCCGGCTTAACCGACAGCGGACCGACTTCCGCGACGTGCTCGCCGCCTTTCACACGCCACGCCTTTCGCTCGATAGTGAACAGCCAGATCGCCCCGAACGCCTCGACTATCGTGCTGGTATCGGCGGCAGCGCCCTGCGCGGCCTCTTTCGATGCGAATCGATCCAGGTGCCAATATAAGGGCCCGGCGGGGAGCGACGGCAGTTCATGCCGGGCGAGCAGGCATGCCGGCCCGACCAACTCTTCTGCGCTGCAAACCCGTGCCGTCGCCTGCGCGAACGCCGGCGAAACCCAGGCGGTCAGGCCGAGCAGGGCGAGACTCGAAAACAGCGTTCGCATGGTCCGCTTCTTCCCGAAATTGAGGGTGTGATGGCTGCGATCCTTGTCAGGTTCAACACGGATAATATGACCACGGTCCCCCGCCCTGGAGCAAGATGACATCGAAGCCGAGCTTCGCCGCAGCGGAGCATTATCGCCTATCGCCGGTCACGTACGCAGCAAGTCTATTGTTTGGCGTTCGAAGGCTTGAAGGTCGCGGGCACCGGCTCGGAGCATGTCTTCGTCCAGAATCATCGCGACTCGCCCATCGGCCAGCATCACGCCCGTGTCGCACGCAGCGGCGAGTGTGGTCAGGTCATGAAGGGCCGTTATCAGCGTCAGACCATCGCTGACCATCTGTCGCAATACTTGTCGCAGGTCGAATATCGCCACGGGATCGAGCCAATTGAACGGCTCGTCGAGGATCACGTGCGCGTGCCCACCCGCGAAGGCCGCCGCGATCGCGATCCTCTGCCGCATACCCGCCGAACAGTTGCCGATCCAATGATCGAGCAGCGGGGCCAGGCCCAACGCCTCGCTCAACGGTCCTAGGAGCAACAGCACCTCCTCGATGTCTCCTCCGACGAGTTCGAGGGCATCGCGTCCACGCAGGGAGTCCGGCAGTCTGTCAGCGGGCGGCGCGAAGCCGAACCAAGCGGCTCTGGCAGCCCGATCTTCGCCTACCTCCCTGCCGCTGATCCGGCATGATCCGCTGGCAAACGGCAAACGGCCGGCCAACCCACGAAGCAGGCTGGTTTTACCCGATCCGTTCGCCCCAATGAGGCCGAACCAGGACCCTGCGGTAATGGCAAGATCCACTGAATGCACGGCTCTGCGCCGACCTCGATCGACCGCCACATTTCTCAGAAGAACGGCAGGGCTCAAGCCAGCAGCCACGTCTTCTCCGCAGCGCGCCGCCGTAGCTGCCACAGAATTGAAACCACGAGGACCGGAAGCAAAACGGGCATCGAATATGCAGTCAGCATGAGCAGCCCTGCAAAGATCGAGACCAGGAAATCGGCGAAGCGCTTGTCGTGTACGCAATAGGCAAGGATGCGCATTGCAAGAAGCAGCAGCATCGCGGCCGATGCGGCCAGGGTGATTCCCGCCGGCAAGGGCCCGAGAGCAACCCAGCAAACCGACGCCGTGATACCTGCGAACAGCACCAGGCCGCGCGCGTAGTCCAAGGTGATACGCCAGGGGCCATGACCGCTGATGGCCTTGAACCGCACGATGTCTTGTTCGACGGGCGTGATCGCCAAGGCGAGAACAACGGCTTCCATGCCAACAATTGCGAGGACTCCCGTCTTCTCTAGCGCATGTGCCGGGAGCAGAGACACCAGCAGGATCACTGCGGCGACAACTCCGGCGGCGGGACGGTGCAGCCACCTTCGGACATTCCATCCCATCGCGGTCTTGCCGGGCACTGCCCATCCCACTGCGAGGCGGGCCGTCAAACCGGCCATTAGGGCCCCGGTGAGGTACGCCGGCGCAGTAATCACGACCAGGGGCGGTCGCACGACCAGCGTGACCGCCATCGCTGTTGCGATCCCAAAGCCATGCCACGCGACCATATAGCCGCGCCGTAATAAGGGTTGCACGGCATCGGCCGCAAGCAGGCCGTCGAAGCTGTGAAAGGCGATACGAGCCCTCAAAAGGCGGCCCACCCCCATGCCGGCGCCAGCGCCGATGCCAAAAGCCGCCCAGGCAGCAATCTTCCAGGGCTGATCGTCGAACCAAGCGCGGACGATAGCTAAAATCACGACTAGCACGGCGCCAGCGAGCACGAGGTCACGCCATCCGCTGAAGTTTGCACGAATGATATTGATGGCAATGGCGCGATCTTGCCGAAACAGGCGATTATCTAGGCCGACGCGAGCTCGCATCGTTAAGGTCTAGCGTATCGCCAAGAGTCTGCAATTGGCATCGCGGACGGTGACGCAAACGGCCGATCTCAACCCGCCCGCCGTCTCCTTCCCGGATTCGCGGCCCGCATCTTCCGCCCAGCGGCAAAGCCTAGCCCAGCTCGACGCGATCCACGGTGAGCCCACGTGCCTCAAGCCGCCGTCGCAATTCGTCGGCGGCTTCGTTGGGATTATCGCCGCCGTCCTCGCGGAGCTGCAACGAAAGCGATATCTCGCCCGAAGCGCCGCCCACCACCAGTGCCTCGCGCGCCAGCCACCGAGCGTCGCCGAAGCTCACGCTGGTCTCGCTGCTGCTGCGCTCGTTGCCCAGCGCAAGCCTATCGGCAAAGGCGGCGTGGAGCGTGGCATCGGCGCTGTTGGCATTGGCGGAGGGCGCCGGCGCCGCCGTAGCTTGCGCCGCACCGCGGGGCTGCTCGCCAACCGGCGCGGTGGCGGTGTCTCCGACGTCGCGCTCGCCCTTCTTTGCCTGATGGCCAAGTCCCTCGGGCTGGGGATGCGGCATCGCCATCCCCGCTTCGCCGCCGGTCTTGTCGTCGCCGCGTCCGCGCTTGCCCGGCATCTGGCGCGGTTGGGCGTGGCGCTCAAGGCTTTCGCGGAAACGCTCGGTGTCGCCGCGCTCGGGCCGCGCGCGAGGCTGGTCCGCGCTCGGCCGCACGCTGGTCGGTTCACTCGTCGCGCCCGCGGTCATGCCCATGACAACGCTCCCCTATGCGGCAGATCGTCCTGCGCGCGCCGCTCGCGCGCCTGGCGATGACCGAGTTGGGCGCGGCGCAGCGCCACCGACAGCGCATCGAAGCGGACCTGCGCGCGCATCAGGGCCCGGCGCGCCTGCACGGCAACCGCCCCGGCCTGGGCGACATCTTCCTCGCAGGCAAGCAGCGCCGCGTCTGCCTCGCCGACGCCCGCCTCGCAGCATTGGCAGAACAGATGCGCCTGCCCGTCGGCGGGATCGCGCACCCGGTCGCCCAAAGCGCGTTCGAGCCGCAGCCGCGCCGCGTCGCACGCGTGCTCGGCGGCGCGCACCGCCTGTTCGGCGGCCGCCAGCACTTGCGCGGCCTCGGCAACATCGCGCGTGCGCCGTTCGACGTCGCGGTGGCGCAGCAGCACCAGGGTGCGCAGTTTTTCGATCCGGTCTCTCATCCGTCGAATCCTCTGAGCAAAGTAAGCGTAGTCGCAGCGTCGCTCCGCTGGCTCGCGGGCTGGCGCAGGAACGCGTCGATCTCGGCGCGCATCGCCAGTGCGCGATCGGCGGCGGGATCCTGGCCGGGCTTATAGTCGCCGACTTGGACGATTAGCTCGATCTCGTCGAGCTTGGCGAGTAGCGCGCGCAGCCCGATCGCGGCGCGCTGCTGCTCGGGTGCGGTGAGCTGCGTCATCAGCCGGCTCTGGCTGGCGAGGATGTCGATCGCGGGATAGTGGCCGCGCGCGGCGAGCTTCCGCGACAGATAGATATGCCCGTCAAGCAGCGAGCGCACTTCCTCGCCGATCGGATCGTCTTCCTCGTCCTCAAGCAGCACGGTGTAGATTCCGGTGATCGCGCCCACCGCATCGGTGCCGGCGCGTTCGAACAGCCGCGGCAACTCGGCGAACACCGACGGCGGGAAGCCGCGCCGCACCGGTGGCTCGCCGGTCGCGAGCCCGATCTCGCGCAGCGCGCGGCTGAAGCGCGTCACCGAATCCATCAGCAGCAGCACATGCTTGCCTTGGGCACGGAACCCCTCGGCCACGGCAGTCGCGGCATGCGCAGCGCGCGCGCGCTCGAGCGCCGGGCGGTCCGACGTCGCGACGATCACCACCGATCGCGCCAGCCCTTCGTCGCCGAGATTATCCTCGATGAACTCGCGCACTTCGCGACCGCGCTCGCCGATCAGCGCGATGACGATCACGTCGGCCCGGGCCTGGCGCGCGAGCGCCGCGAGCAGCGTCGACTTGCCCCCGCCCGCCGCGGCGAACACCCCGATGCGCTGGCCGCGCCCGATCGGGAGCAGAGCATCGATCGCGCGCACCCCGGTTTCGACCTGCTCGACGATCCGCTGGCGGGTCATCGGGTTGGGCGCGTCGACATAGAGCGGACGCACCGTCTCGGACTGGACCAGCGCGCCTTCGTCGAGCGGCTTCAATCGCGCATCGAGCACCCGCCCGAGCAGCGCCTCGCCCACCGGCACCTGGTCCTCGCCCAGCCGCACCACCACTTCGGTCTCGATCGAGAGGCCGCGCAGGTCGCCCAGCGGCGCGAGCACTGCCTCGCCATCGGCGATGCCGACGATCTCGCCATACATCACCGGCTCTCCGCTGCGATCGAGCAGCGCGCAGGTCTGGCCGATCCGCGCGGTGATCCCGGAAACGCGGATCGCGGTGCCGATCGCGCCCTTCACCCGCCCGCGCTGCTCGAAGGCCGGCGCGGCGTCGAGCCGCTCGAACAGCGCACTGACCGTGGAATCAAGCGACATGGTCGAGCTCCCAGCGCTCGGCGAGCGCGGCGACCTGGCCGTCGAGATCGGCGATGATCCGCCCGTCGGGCCCATGAATGCGGCATTCGCGGTCGGACAGCGCGGCGTCGGCCGCCACGCTTACCGGATGCTCGGCCGATCCCTCGCCCAGCGCCGCCTCGACGCGCGCCTGCATCGCCGGCGAGGTCTCGACCAGGATCGGTCCGGTCGCCACCACCGCGGCGACTGCGCGCCGCGCGACGCCCGCCATCGCCTCCTCGTCACCGATCGCGCCGAGCATCTGTCGCACCGCCGCGAGCGCCAGTTCGGCGATCTTGTCCTCACCGTCGCTCTGATGTGCCGCGGCCTGGCGCGCGATTTCGGCGACCGCCTCGACAAAGGCGGCCTCGCCCGCGGCAAAACCAGCGGTATAGCCCCTGTCCCGCGCCTCGGCCTCCGCCGTCGCGGCGCGCGCTTCCTGGTCGCGATGGAGTTCGCCGAGCCGCGCCAGCAAGCCGCCCGCCTCGGCAATTGGAGCGCGGTCGCGCGCCCGAACCACCGGCGTGTCGGTGGCGAGCAGGCTGCGCCCGTCATTGTGGAGCAGGTAAAAGCTCATCGTGCGATCCGCTCCGCTGCGCTGATGATGTCGCGGTCTCCGCCTGCCGCTGCGATGCCGAGATAGCCCGCGAGCACGGGCGGCAGTGCCGCCTCGGCCAGTTCGCGACCCTCCGCGGCCAGATCGCCCGGCTCGGGCAGCGCCCGCCGCCCGCCCGGCGGCAGCGCGAGCACCGCCTCCAGCGGTTCGGCCCCCACTTGCGCGGCGAAATCGCGCAACCGGCTGCCGTCGATCTCCTCGGCCAGCGCATCGCGCGCCTCGACCAGCGCGGCCACCGCCCAGACCGAGGCACGCGCCTCGTCGTCCAGCCCCGGCCAGCGCGGCCAGCTGACGAGTTCGGCAAAGCCCGGACGCGCACCGCGGCCACCCAGCCCGCTCCGCCTAAACGGAGGGACCAGCCGAGCCCCGAGCGCCGCCGCCTGGGCGATCCGCCGCCGCTCGCGCTTGCCGCTCATTCGCCCGGCACCACCGGCAGCTGCGCGCTGCGTCGCGTGCGCCGCATGAACAGCGCATAGCCCGCCCCGCCCAGCGCGATCAGGATCAGCACCACCCGGGTGATCGGTGAATCGAACGAAGCGATGGTCACGCCCGCCGGCGGCGGCGCGACCTGGCTCTGCGACATCATCACCGAGACCTTGTCGTACGACAGTCCCTCGATGCTGTTGGTCACCAGCGCCTTGATCGCCCCGGTCTGGCTACGCACGTCGAAGCCCGGCTGGTATTTGATGAACACCGCCGCCGAAGACGGCTTCACCTTGTCCGAAAGCGGATCGGCCTCGGGGATGGCCAGGTGGACGCGCGCGTCGACCACCCCGTCGATCTGGCTCACCGTATGGCTCAATTCCTGCGACAATCCGTAGATCAACCGCGCCCGTTCCTCGACCGGCGAGGAGACGAACCCCTTTTTCTGGAAGATCGTGCCGAGCGTCTCGAATTCGCCCTTAGGATAGCCATTGGCGCGCAGCACCTGCACCGCGCGCGAGAATTGGTCGGGCGCGACGGCGATGCTCCATTTGCCTTCGCCCGCGCCCTGCTTGCTGGCATCGATGCTCGCGGTCTTGAGCACCGAGATCATGTCGTTGGCTTCGCTCTCCTTGAGCTGGCCATATACTTCCTGGCTGCCGCATGCGGCGAGCAGCAGGCAGGCGAGCACCGCCCCCAGGGGGGCGAGGCGACGCGTCTTGCGGTCCGTCTTCATCGAAGACCTCCCAAATCAGCCCTGTTGCTTGAACAGCTGCTGGATGCCGTCCGAGCTGCGATTGGCGATGTTCGAGCTGAGCTGGCAATGGAACATGAATTCCTGGCAGCGCATCGTCAGCTGGACGATTTCGCCAGGGGTGAGCTCGCCATTCGATGCCTGGGCAGAGCTGGCATAGTCCGCCACGCCCTTCGCTTCGCCATCGACCTTGTCGAGCGTGTTGAGGATCTCCTTCACCGCCGGCGGGACGTCGCCGGTGGCCTGCACCGTCGATGCCGGGTTCGCGGCGGCGCCGCTCATCGCGGCGTCGAATTGGATCTGGGTGCCAAGACCCGGCGTCTGCGGCATCGCAGGCGCCAGGTCGGTGATGCGCGGCGGCGGCGCGGCCACCGAGGCGGCGAGCACTTCCATGGTCATGGCCCTTAGCCCTTGCGCGCCATCGTCTCGAGCGCCTTGGAGACGCTGTCGAGCGAAGTGTGCGAGCTGTTCGAGAGGAAGCTCATCTTCATCAATTCGGCGGTGAGCATCGTGATCTGCGACGGATTATCGCCGCCTTGATTGGCGATCCCGTCCGATTTCTGTTCGATCACTGCGGCCTGGTTGTCGAGCGCCTTGCCCCAGGCATCGGCGAACGCTTCGAACCAATTTCCCGGCCGGTTGTCGCGCTCCATGCGCTGGCCGGTCAGCGGCGTCGCCGCCAGGTTCGACATCTCGGTGTTGATGTTGGTCGTCATCGTCACTCTCCTTGTTACGCGTAAGCAAACGTCACAGATGGATTTCCTCGATCCGTCCGTCCTTTTCGAACTGGACTAGCCCGCTTTGCACGGCGACGAGCCGGTGCCCGGTCGGCAGCACCGATCCGGGAAACCAGCGCGATCCGTCGGCGGTGGCGATATAGCCGGGGTCCTCGACCACGCTGGCGATCCCCGCGCCGCTGCCGGCGAAATAGGCCTGGAGCGCATCGTCGCCGAGCGCGTCGTCGGTCTTGAAGCGCACCCGCTTCAGCCCCGGCACGTCGCGCGCGAGCAGCTTGCGCAGCCCCTCCTGCTTGTCGGCGGGCAAATAGGCGGCAGTGACCACCACGCCACCCACCCCCGAAGGCTCGGTGCGCGCCTTGACGCCCTGCGCCTGAAGCACGTCGCCCGCGGCATTGGCCAATGCACTTGCAGTCTGCACGTCGAGCAGCACCGGCGCGTCGCGCTGCGCGACCAGCGCGCGCAACCGCACCAGTTCGGTATCGCTCGCGACCGCGCCATGAACGACGAGCCCGCCTGAGGGGTTTTCGCTGACGTCGAAGCCCTTGAAGCCCTTGCGGTCGAGCTGGCGCTCCAGCGCCGAAGGCTGGCCCTGCACCTCGCTGACGATCTGCTGCACCGGCTGGACCGCCGCCATCAGCAGCACCAGCGAGGCCGAGGCGATCGCGACGCGCGGGCGGCTCATCCATTCGAACGCCCGCTTGACGTTGCTGCGGCCATAGACGGCGATGCGATCGGAAACCTTGGGCACCGGGAGCGGCGTCAGCGGTGCCGCGCTCGGGCTCGACGCGAACCGCTCGGCCTCGTCCCAGCGCTCGGATGCCTGTGCGCCGTGCGCCAGCACGAATTCGCCGAAACGGAAGGGCAGATAGGCGGGCAGCATCGCTTCCTCGCCCACGCCCAGCGCGCGGCCGAGCAACTCGATCTCGCCGGCCAGGACATGGACGCAGGCGCCTTCCTCGCCCGGGCGCAGCTCGATGCTGCGATCGCGCGTGCCGCCGCCGCGCAGCACCACGTCGCTCGCCAGGCTGTGCCCGATCACAATCCGGGTGCCCGGCGTCAGCGGATATTCCTTGCCGGCCAGCCGCCCGTTCAGGATGCGCAGCACGCTGGCGGGCACGGCCGGAACCTCGGCCTCGGGACGTTCGAGAATGTCGAGTGTGTCGCTCATTGTCGCCTCGTCTGGGGAACCGCGGGCGCCGGCGCCGGGGCGTAGGATGCGGGAACCGCACGCGCCTCGTCGAGCCGGATGATCCGCGGGGTGATCAGGAACAGCCGCTCGATCCGCCGCGCACTGCGCGAGCGAGTCTTGAACAGTTCACCGAGCACCGGGATGTCGCCGAGCAGCGGGATCTTGCTCTCGGCGTCGAATTGCGAATTGACCGTCAGGCCGCCGAGCAACAGGCTCTCGCCCTCGTTGATCAGGGCCTGGGTGTTGACGCTGGCATTCTCGACCACCGGGATGCGATCGACCCGGCCCTCGAGGATCGACCCGTCCTGGACGCCGATCACCATGCGGATGCGCGGCACGCCGCCGTCGCTCAGCACATGCGGATTGACGCGCAGCACGGTGCCCGCAGTCACGTTGAACAGATCGACCTGACGATCGCCGGCGACGCGGACGTAGAAGGTCTGCGTCCGGTCGAAAACCGCCTCGACATTGGAGAGCGTGACAAGCTGCGGCCGCGAGACGATCCGTGCCGCGCCCTTCTTCTCCAGCGCGCTGATCCGCCCGATGAATTCCTGGTGTGCGCCGATGATCGACGAAAGCGACAGGCCCTCGTTGGCGGCGCCGTTGTTGAGCGTGTCGGTCGCGACATTGCCGGTGCGCCGGCCGATGTCACCGCCGAACAGCGCCGAGAAGCCCTGGCTCTGCACGCGCCAGTCGATGCCGAGGTCGCGGATCTTCTCGATGTTCAGATCGATGATCGTCGCTTCGAGCTGGACGACCTGCGGCTGGATATCGAGCGCGCGCACCAGCCCCTCATAGGCTTGCATGTTCTCAGGCCGATCGCGCACGATCACGGCGTTGAGCGAGGGATCGATGCTGATCCGCGGGCCCGCCTGCGCCCAGCGTGCCGGCTGGGCCACGGCATTGCCCTGGTTGCCGCCGGGCAGGCCGAGATACTCGTCGTCGTTGGGATAGGCCTGCGATGCCTGCCCCGCATCGGGCGCCACAGCGTTGAGCCCGCGCCCGCCCAGCCGCGGCTGGCTCTGGCGCAGCGTGCGGCTGCCATATTGCCCCTCGACGCTGCCCGAGACCGGCGCACCGTCGCCCATGATCTGGCTGAGCGTGGTGCCGACGCCGGGCACCTTCACTTCGCGGTTGCCCGCGGTCAGCACGGTATCGTCGGCACGGGCGTAGCGCAGATAGAAGACGCGCAGCTCATAGGGTTCGATCTCGCCGCCGCCGCCGCGTGCGCCGGGCGCGATCCGGTCGATCGGGGGGCGCTGGGCATAACGCTGCTGCGGCGTGCCGCTGGCGAGCGACTGGACCTGTTCGAGGAAGCGCGGCACGCCGGTGGCGGTCAGCGCATCGGCCGAGGACGAGCGCGCGCGGTTGGTCGCATCGCCCAATTGCTCCTCGACATTCGCCGCGACTTCGCTGGCGCGGCCCGAGGGCACGGCGATGGTGCGGCTCTGCACCTGGTTCGCGCCGTACACGGTGACGATCGAGCCGTCATAATAGGCAACGAGGTTGAACGCGCGCGACAATTTCGCCCAGACCTCGGCGGGCGGGCCGGCGAAGCGGCCGTTGACCTTGCCGGTCACGCCGTCGCCGACGACGACGGTCAGCCCCGAGGCGCTGAAGAAGGAGCTCAGGAACGACGCGATGTCCTGGTTGCGCGCCGTCAGCGACACCGGCTTGCTGCCAAACGGCGGCAGCTTGGCCGTCACCGGCGCGGCCATCATCAGGCAGCCGCCCAGCACCAGTCCCGATCGGAAAAGCATCTTCGCGCGCAGCGTCATTCAGCGGCTCCCGCCATGTCGTTCTCCTCGATTGCCAATGGGGTACGGTCGATCTGCCCCGCCACGTCGAGCGGGATGGACGGCATCAGTTCGTTGAAGGCGAGCACCGGCAGCTCGAACAGGTCGGCGCTGAGCAGGCGGCGCAACGGCCGGCGCAGGTCGAACGCCGTCACCACTGCCCGCGCTCCGGTCTCGGCGACCTCGCGACGGATCATCGCGATCAGCGTGCGGGCATGGTCCGGCTCCATCGCCAGGCGCGCGACGCCATCGACGGTGCGGCTATTGTCGCGCAGGAAACGCTCGAGCGTGGTGCCGACGATCAGCACGCGGAAGCGTCCATCGATGCAGTGCGGCGGCGCGAGATAGCGACGCAACGCCACGCGGGTGAGGTCGGCAAGCGGCAACGCGTTGCGTTCGGACTGGCCGGCCTCTGCAATCGCCTCGAGCACGTCGCGCATGTTGCGCAGCGGGACTTCCTCTTCGGCGAGCAGCCGCAGCACTTCGGCGATCCGGCTGGTAGTAACCGCACGGACGACTTCCTTGACCACGTCGGGATATTCGGCGCCGACGCGGTTGAGCAGCCCGGTGACTTCCTGCAGGCCAAGGAAATGGCCGATGTGCCGCCGGAGCGCCGCCTCGACGGCGTCCGCAACCTGCTGCTCGATCGCGTCGCCTTCGATCACGCCGCTGGCGATCGGCGCCTCATAGACGAACAGCGCCCATTTGCCCTTCTCGCCGAACTCGGCTTCGCTCGGCTCGATCTCGGCGGCGGGCAGCGCGGTGCCGATGCGGTCCTGCGCGCGCTCGAGCACCGCGGTCACTGCCGCGCTGACTGCGGCGATCCGCGCCGCGGTGAGGTCTTGCGTGCGCAGTTCGAGCACCAGCGGGCGGACGCGCTTGAGCGCTGCGGGGCGCGCCTCGACCACCGGCGGCAGTGCCGTCGGGCGCTGGTCGAAACGGCTGGCCTTGCCGCGGATCCAGGCGTTGGTCACCGGATGCTGCCACGCGCCGCTGCCGGCCAGCGCCGCCGCAATGCCCAGGAACACCAGGGTCGGGAAGCCCGGGATCACGCCAAGCAGCAGGCACAGCCCGGCGGCGATGAACAGCACGCGCGGCTTGCCGCCGACCTGGCGGGCGATCGCGGCACCCAGTTCGCCGTCGCGCTCCTCGTCGGTGGTGCGCGTGACCAGCAGGCCCGCCGCCATCGCGCTGAACAGTGCGGGCAGCTGCGCGACGAGGCCGTCGCCGATGGTCAGGATCGAATAGGTGGTGACGGCATCGCCCGCGGCCATGCCGTGCGAGAAGATGCCGACGCCAAGGCCGCCGATCAGATTGACCAGCACGATCACGATCGAGGCGATCGCGTCGCCCTTCACGAACTTCATCGCGCCGTCCAGGCTGCCGTGGAGCTTGCTTTCCTGCTCCAGCGTGCGGCGGCGCAGCCGCGCCTCGTCCTTGTCGATCAGCCCGGAGCGCAGGTCGCTGTCGATCGACAGCTGCTTGCCCGGCATCGCGTCGAGGCTGAACCGCGCCGCGACTTCGGCGACGCGCTCGGCGCCCTTCGAGATGACGATAAACTGCACGATGGTGATGATCAGGAACACCACCAACCCGACGATCAGATTGCCGCCCGCGACCATCTCGCCGAACTGGCGGACGATATGCCCCGCCTCGGCATGGCCCAGGATCATCCGCGTCGTCGCGATCGAGATCGACAGGCGGAACAACGTCGTCAGCAGCAGCACCGACGGGAAGGTCGAGAAGTCGAGCGGCTTGGAGACGTAGAGCGTGCTGAGCAGCAGCAGCACGCCCATCGTCATGTTGGCGGCGATCAGGATGTCGAGCGCCAGCGGCGGCAGCGGCAGGATCAGCAGCCCGATGACCGCGACCAGCGTGGCGACCAGCGCCAGGTCGGCGATGCGCAGGTTCCCGCGCGGCAGCCGGCCAAGGGCGGCAAAGGGGCTCACCGCGCGGCTCCTGCGGTTCCTCCCCGCAGCGTCTGGTACCGCGCCATCACCTTGCGGACATAGCCCTGCGTCTCGGCATAGGGCGGGACCTTGTTGCCATATTTGGCCACCGCGCCCTCGCCGGCATTATAGCCCGCCAGGATCAGGTTGAAGTCGCGGCCGTAACGGCGCTGAAGGCGCTTGAGCAGTCGCGCGCCGGCGTCGATGTTGGTGCCCGGATCGAACAGCGCGGCGCGCTGGACCCCAAGCGACTTGCCGGTAGTCGGGATGATCTGCATCAGCCCGATCGCGTTCGCATGCGAAACAGCATTGGGGCGATACGCCGATTCGGTGCCGATAACGGCATGAAGGAAGAGCGGATCGATCCGATAGTTCGCCGCAATGCGAGTGACGTGATCGTCATAGCGCGCGACGCGCGTGCCGGCGCGGGTGCGCACCGACGCGGTGACTGGCGCTTCGGCAGCCTCGGCCTCGCGGCGGCGACGATCTTCGGGCTTCTCCTTGACGCCCTGGATGCGCACCACGTCCGGGCTGTCGGGCAGCCGATCGGGCGCAATCGTCACGACATCGCGCGTGCACGCGGCAAGCAACTCGTAATTGGACATCGTCTGCCCCGCCGAGACGCGCAACGGCGCGTTCAGCGGGCAGTCTTCCAGCGGATTCTTCCCGGTTAAGGACTGCGCCGAAGCATTCGTCGCGAGTCCGCAAGAAAAAACCAAGGAAATGGCGAGGTTAACACCGACGCCGAATTTTACGTTACCCATGATCGAGAACTCCTCGCCGGCTTGTTAAACCCGCGTCCCGATCCGAATTTGCCCGTTCAAAACGGCATCGTGCCGCCAATGTCTCCTTGCCCAGAGCGCATCAGCTAATGCCGCTATGCTTCAGATTTGTTGCCAATTATGAACGAACGGAAGCACAGAGCGATGAGCCGTTGCGCTTTTCGGGACGAACTGAACGGTTCGTCGTATTTTTCCTTAGTTTGGCGCGGAGATTGCAGACCGTTTCACCAGCGCACCGTTCGCAAGCTTCGGGCCAAGTCGTTCTCGTTTCGATATCGGAACATCGCTTTCTGGGCCCATTTGGTCGTTACATCGAGATTTGCCGTTGACGAATCTGAAGATGAACGGGATTTTAAGAGCGCTTTCTATCCGAGCTGCCCGCTCTACTTTCTATCCTTGCCCCAGACAGTGATAACACCCGACGCATCCTGGTAAAGCCGGGTCGCCGGCTGGAGCTATGCATGGCGGAAAAGAACGACGGCGGCGACAAGACAGAAAAACCCACACAAAAGCGCCTGCGCGACGCGCGTCGCAAGGGTGACATCGCCAAATCGAAAGACTTCAGCGCGGCGATCTCCATGGTCGTCTGGTTCCTGCTCTTCGCAAGTGCCACCGGCTTTCTGGGCGGGCGCATCGCGGCGTTCATGGATAGCAGCATCAGCCACGCGATGACTTCGCCATTCCACGAAGCGCTCGCCACGATGGGCTGGAGCGCGACCGTGCTGGTGTTGTTCGTCGCCGCGGTCACGCTTGTCCCGGCGGCCGTCGCCGGGCTCGCCGCCGAATTTCTTCAGACCGGCGTGATCATCACCACCGAAAAGCTCAAGCCCTCGCTCGACAAGATGAACCCGGCCGAGGGGCTCAAGCGCATGTTCAGCATCGATAATCTGGTCGATCTGGTAAAGACGCTGATCAAGGCGACGCTGATCGTCGTCATCGTCATCGTCGTCGCCGGCGGCGCGTTCGACGAGATGGGCGGGCTGGTCCAGCTCGCCGCCTCCGCCCCGCCCACCGGGAGCAGCCCGCGCATGGCCGGCGCGGTGCTCGCGCTCAGCCAGTCGCTCACGCTTCAGCTCGTCGCCTGGACCACCGGCGTATTCCTGCTCGTCGCCTTTGCCGATCGGCTCCATGCGCGCCACCGCTACATCAAGAAGATGATGATGAGCCGGCGCGACATCCGCCAGGAGCATAAGGAGAATGAAGGCGATCCGATGCTCCGCCAGCAGCGTCGCCAGATGCACGAGCAATGGGCCAACCAGAACGCCGTCGCCGCCGCGGGCAGCGCCAATGTGCTGTTGGTCAACCCAACTCATCTCGCGATCGCGCTCGACTACGATCCCGATAGCTGCCCGGTCCCGGTGATCGCGGCGAAGGGCGAAGGCCCGCTCGCCGCCGCGATGCGCGCGCGCGCCGAGGCAGAAGGCGTGCCGATCGTGCGCAATATCGGCCTCGCCCGCACCTTGTTCTCCACCGGCGCGGTCAACGACGTCGTGCCCGAGAAACTGTTCGATACCATCGCCGAGATCATCCTCTGGGCCCGGCGCGCGCGCGCCGGCGAGGTTCCGGCCCATCGGGAGGATGCATAATGGGAATTGGCGCCGTGCTCGGCAGCCTGCTTGCAGTCGTTTTGGCGCTGGGCTTCGTCCTGGTGCTCGCCTGGTTCGCGATCAAGGGCCTGCGCAAATGGCAGGATCGCTTCCAGGGCAATGACGGCCAAGGCGAGCTGCCGATCCGCTTCCTGCGCGCGATGCCGCTGGGCACCAGCGAGCGCGTCGCGCTGATCGAGGTCCGCGGCGAGACGATGCTGGTCGGCGTCACCACCGGCGGGATCAGCCTGCTCGCGCGCTGGCCCGCCGATGGCATGCCGCCCGAACCGATCGAGGCGCCGCAATGATGCTCGCCGGCCTGCGCACTCTCAGCCCCGCCGAGGCGCATCTGCGCCAGACCGCGCCCCCGGCGATCACCGGCCGCCGCGCCGACGGCGCCACGTTGGTCGCGCGCATCCCCGCCGCGCCGCCCCCGGCGATGCACTGGTTCGCCTGCGAAGGCGCCTGGCTCGCGATCCAGCGCAGCGGCGGCAGCGATGCGCGTCTGGTCCGCGACGACGGCATCGCCGCGGGCGCGGCGCTCGACGCCGCCGAGGCGGTGATCGACCAGATCGAGCACGCGCTCGGCATCGATCTCGCTCCCGAGCGCCTCGAAGACGCGCCGCCTGCCGACGCGCTGGTGATCGAAGTCCGCGCGCTTGCGGGGGGGCTGGTGCGCGACATCGTCCATCTCGCGATCGAGCCCGGCCTGCCGATCCTGCCGGCGCCGCCCGAATTCGCGCCCGAACTGCTCGGCCAGCTCCGCGTGCCGGTGCGCATCGCGCTGGCCGGCCCCCGCCTCGCGCCGCACGACGCCGCCGCGCTCGCGCCGGGCGACCTCGTCCTGCTTGGCAGCACACTGCCCGCGCAGCTCCAATTCGGTGCCCGCGAGATCGCCGGGCAACTCGATCCCTCCGCGCACGGTTTCGTCGCGCGCCAGTCCAGGAGTAGCTGATGGAAGATGCCGGCTTCACGGTCCCGCTGACGATCGAACTCGAGCACAGTCTGGTGCCGCTCGATCGCCTCCAGGGCATCACCGAAGGCGCGCTGCTCCCGCTCAATTCGGCCGACGGCACGATCCCGGTGCGGATTCTCGCCAGCGGGCGTCCGCTCGCGCGCGGGACCTTGGTCTCGGTCGGCGACGGCTACGGCGTGCTGATCGAAGCGAACGCGGAAGCCTGAGCCGATGGATCTTGCCAGCTTCACCCCCGGCTCGGCGCTCGTCGTCGTCGTATTGCTCGCACTCGCGCCGTTCTTCGCGGTGATGGTCACCTCCTTCACCAAGATCGTCGTGGTGCTCAGCCTGCTCCGCAACGCGCTCGGGCTCCAGCAGGTGCCGCCCAATCTCGTGCTCAACGGGCTCGCGCTGATCCTCTCGCTCTATGTGATGAACCCGACGCTGCAGCAGATGGCCGCCGCCTCGGGACAGGACAAGGTGCCGGCGCAGACCGACCAGCTCTTTGCCGCGGCCGACAAGGCCAAGGAGCCGCTGCGTGCCTTCCTGCTCAAGCATAGCGATGCCGGCGAGCGCGACTTCTTCCTGCGCACCGCGCAGCGCATCGCCCAGCGCAACGGCACGACTGCGGCGCAGCCGACCGACTTCATCGTCGTGATCCCCGCCTTCGTGGTCAAGGAGCTCACCGTCGCCTTCCAGATCGGCTTCCTGATCTTCCTGCCGTTCCTGGTGATCGACCTCGTGATCTCGAACATCCTGCTCGCGATGGGCATGATGATGCTGTCTCCGGTGACGATCTCCCTCCCGTTCAAGATCCTGCTCTTCGTCCTCGTCGATGGCTGGGTGAAGCTCAGTCACGGGCTGGTGCTGAGCTATGTCTGAGGAGGTTCTGCCATGACCGACTCGATCACTTCGGTGACGGTGCAGGCGCTGTGGCTGGTGCTGCTGCTCTCGGCGCCGCCGATCATCGCCGCTTCGGCGGTCGGGCTGCTCGTCGCGATCGTCCAGGCCGCGACCCAGCTCCAGGAACAGACGCTGCAATATACGCTGAAGTTCTTCGCGATCGTCATCACGCTGTTCATCACCGCCTCGCTGGTCGCCGGCAGCCTGTACCAATTCTGCGACAACATCTTCACCGGGTTTCCCGCAATGGTTCGCGGCTGACCTTCGTGGGCGGCTGGTTCGATCAGATATTGCTCGTGGCGCTGGCATCGGCGCGCTTCGGCTTCGCCTTCGTCTTCGTGCCGATCTTCGCGCGCGACACGATCCCCTCGACGGTGCGCAACTGCATCGTGATGACGCTGGGCGGCGTCGCCTTCGTGATGCAGCCGACGATCTTCCCGGCCGATCTCTCGGCGTTCGGCTGGGCCCGGGTACTGCTCAAGGAGGCGGTGGTCGGGCTGGTGATCGGCTTCTTCTTCGGCACGGTGATGTGGGCGATGGAGGCCGCCGGCGAGATCATCGATGCCAAGATCGGCGCGACGATCGGCCAGCTGATCGAGCCGCTGGGCGGTAATTCCACTTCGCTCAACGGCGCGCTGCTCGCCCGGCTGGCCGGCGTCATCTTCGCCTCAGCGGGCGGGATCATGCTGCTCGTCGGCACAGTGATGGAAAGCTACGCCGTGTGGCCGATGGCGGCCGATTGGCCGCGGCTCGACATGCATGAGCTCCAGCTGTTCGAAGGCGAATTCGGGCGGATGATGATGCTCGCGATGATGTTCGCCGCGCCGGTGCTGGTGCTGCTCTACGTCATCGATGCCGGGCTCGGGCTGCTCAATCGCTTCGCCCAGCAGCTCAACGTCTTCTCGCTGTCGCTCTCGATCAAGAGCTGGGCGGCAACCTTGCTGATGGTCGTACTCATCCCCGTGCTGGCCCAGGCGGTGATCGCAGATCTCGCCAGTCGCGCCGAAGTTGCGGCCACGATGATCCGGGCGCTTGCGCGATGACCGGCGATACCCTTGCCCCCGATGCCGAGGAAGAGGCCCGGCTGCGCGAGCTGATGCGGCTGCTGCGCAAGGCCGACGAACGCGCGAGCGAGGAAGATCGCCCGATCGGCGAGTTCCGCATCCCGCGCTCGCGCATCCCCGAGCGCCACCTTTCGAGCATCGAAACCCTCACCAAGACCGAAGTCGCGGTGATGCGCTTCCTCGGCTGGGGCCGCGCCAATGCCGATATCGCCACCCTGCTCGCGATCAGCGAAAACACCGTGCGCGTCCACCTCAACAACATGTGCCGCAAGCTCGAGCTCGACGGCGTCCGCGAGCTCAATGCGCTCGCTGGACTGTTCTTCCACCCCTCACCTAAGCGATCCGATTAGGCCGCTAGTCGGATCGGTGAGGGTAGCGCCCGCCGCGATCCGCCATAACCCTGTTCAACGACGGCGGCATCGACCCGCCCCGCCGTTATCCAGGGGCCCGCGGGGCCAGAGTTTTCGCAAAGGGCCCACGGGCCCCTGTTAGGAGAATGGACATGAGCTTCCTCGGTGGACTTAATCCGGTTTCGCTTCTCGCCACTTCGATGCTCGGCCCGATCGGCGGGATCGTCGCACAGCTGGCACAGCAGGTCATCTCGCAGGTCGGCCAGCAGCTGATCCAGCAGCTCGGCCAGCAGCTCGGCGTGCCCCAGGGCGCGATCGAAGACGCCAAGGGCATCTTCGCCGATCAGCTCGGCGGCGGCCAGGGCGGCATCGGCGGCGGCGCGAACAGCGTCAACGATGCGCTTGAGCAGCTCGGCCAGGCGACCGGCGCCAGCCCGGCGGAGATCGGCCAGGCCCAGGGCGACTTCCAGCAGTCGATCGACAAGATCCTCAACGATCTCGCCGAGGGCAGCGACGTCAAGGAAGCCAAGGGCAATGGCAAGGTGCCGAGCTGGCTGATGGCGATGGCCAAGGCGCTGGGCGGCAAGATGGACAAGATGGCCAAGGACCTCGAAAAGATGTCCAAGGAAATCAGCGACGGCAATTCGGGCAAGTCGACCGAATTCACTGCGATGTCGCAGCAGTTCAGCATCCTCAGCAACGCCGCGAGCACCGGCCTCAAGGCAATCGGCGAAGCGATGTCGAGCATGGCGCGCAAGCAGTAAGCTCGTCCCAAAAATCGCACGCTTCGGGGGCCCGCGCATTGATCGCGGGCCCCTTTGCGTCGATATTCTGAGTAGCTTCGATCAATGGGAGAAGCCTTGTGTTCAAGTATGCGCTTATTGCCGGTATCGCCTTTTTGTCTTCCCCTGCCCTTGCGCAAGACGGCACGCTCGATGTGATGGCTTATGGCCATGACGCCGCGAATGTCGGGCGGACCAATGTGATGAACAACGCGATCCGCAGGTCGGCGAACCGCCAGCGCGGCGGTTCCGAGCTTTCGCCCCAGGCCGAGGCTACCTGTGCGCGGCGCTTCGAGACCCGCCGGCGCCTCGGCGCGGACGATCCGCGCGTCCAGGAGATCTTCCGCCTCTGCGCGGTTGCTGGCCGCTGAAAGCCCTAAGCGATCTGACTAGATAATTAGTCGGATCGCGCAGTGCTTTGGCGGCGGGACTGGGCGATACCCGTCCCCTGCCACAAGGAGGCCGGTCATGCTCGAAGGCGCGCTCAAGGACATTACCGACGTCCGCTGGTATCTGCCGATACGCACGCCGTCCGACAGCCACGACGAGGCCAATTGGAACCTCGCGGTCGAGGGTGCCAATCGCGACATGCTCAATCTCAACGCGATCACCATCCCCAAAATCGCGCACAGCTTCCTGATCGCCTCCGGCGAACAGGCCGATGCCGAGGCCGCCCCGGATCTCAGCTTCGCCACGCGTTCCGACGGCAGCCTCGACACCGTCGAACTCGGCGGCGGCACAGTCCTGCGCTTCGATCAGGCGAGCGGCACGCTGTCGCTCGAGAACGGGCTGCGCCAGGCAGTGATCTGGGGCGGCAACCAGCCCGTCTATCCCGAGGTCGGCGTGACGCTCGGCAGCGGCACCCGCGTGACGATCGAGAGCGGCGCCGCCGCCGATCACCCGGACGCCGTCGCGCCCAATCGGATCGCGGTCACCCGCGACGGCCGCACCACCACGCTCACCCCGATCGCCACCTGACCCCGTTCGCGGCGCTCCAGCCATTCCGCTTCTCCATGGGTTTCCTGCAGCCAAGAGGTCGTCATGCGTAACAAGGCTCTCCTCGCTGCGATCGCGCTGATGCTGCCAGCCCCGGCCGCCGTTGCGCAGGATCTCGATACGAGTCAGCTGCAGCAGCGCGCCGACATGGAGCGCAATCGCGTCCTGGTCCGCTCGACGCTGCGTCAGAAGCAGCGCGCCGATGCCGGCCGGCGCATGTCGCGCAATCAGGCCCAGGCCAATGCCTGTGCGAATCGCGGGCGGTTTGCTCAGCAATATGGCGCCAATCATCCCAAGGTTCTCAAACTTCAGTCGCTCTGCGCGCGCGCCGGCTATTGGTAGTGGCGGCGTTGCCGTCCGGGAGGTTTTAGACGGTCGGTTCCCTGCTTGGCGGCGCCACAGCGCTGCGCTGCGCTGGGCCCTGCCCGTCCACACACCGTCGGACCAGAAAGTGGACGATCAGCGCGAGACCGCGGCGATCGCCGCGGCCCAGCGCCCGACCACAGGCTGATTCCGGTCCGGAGAGCCCTGCCGCTCGCGGCCTAGTGCTGGCGACGCCGGCGGCCGTGCAGGATGGGCTTCCCCGAAGCGACTTCGGCAATTTTCCCGGCCTTGCGTGGCCGCACCACTGTCCAGAACGCCGCCATTCGCAAAAACGCCGCGCGCTCCGGCCGGTCGCGTTGCCCAAGGCGGAGGCGACGTGCGCGAAGCGCTACGAAACACGTCGCCGCCTCGACGCCAACGATCCGCGCGTGCACGAAATCTTCAGAATCAGCGTCGCCGTGGGCGGCTGAGCCACACCCGGCACGGCTGCCTAATCGATCCGATTACCACCGCTAATCGGATCGAGAAGCGCGCTTCCTCCCGCGTTATGCTTTTATCCTGGCAACAACCGGAAGACGCAGCATGACCATCGACTCCATCTCGCTCAACCAGGCCGGCGCGGTCGGCCGCAGCGGCGCGTTTGCGGATCCGCCCGCGGCGCTCGCTGGCGACACGGCGCGCAACGTCGCGGTGTCGGTGGTCGGCCGGATTGCTTCCGAGCTCGCGCTGGCCCCGCCGCGCCCCGGCAATGTCGCCGAGAATTACGGCGTCCGCGGCCTCGCCGACGCGATCGGCGCGCGCTTCCCCGATGCCACGCCGACCCAGCTTGGCGATCTGAGCCGCTCGCTCGAGGATTTCGCCGGTGCCGTTGCCACCGATATGGCCGCTTATGCCGATGGCGCGACGCTCGACCGCGTCGATGCCGCCATCGCCAGCTTCGATCCGCAAGGCGGCCAAGGGCTGGATGCGGTCACTGCCCTTCTTGAAAAGGCGACCGAGGCGGTCGCCGCACCACGCTGATCCATCCCGGCGCCGCCGGAATTCTCCAGGGGAGCAAGACGATGACGGACCTGTCGTTCAACGCGAACTTCAACTTCAATGCGAACATCTCGCTCGGCAACGCCCGTCCCCAAGAGGGGGCCGCGGTACAGCTCGCCACCAACGTCGTCGGCGCCTATCTCGCGCCGCTCGCCGCCAGCGCATTCGCCTTTGCCGCGCTGCCGATGCTGCTCGCCGTCCGCGGCGGCACTCAGCAGCCCAGCGGGAACGGCCAGAGCCAGTTCACCCCGACGCCGGGCGCCGAATGGACCGCGTCGATGCAAGGCGAGAACAAGGCCGATATCGATCTCGGCGACGGCTACACGCTCCAGCTCGACGAGCGCAATTCGGAGATGGTGATCCATGACGCCAATACGGGCGAGACCACCAAGATCTGGGGCGACCCCCATGTCGATGTGAACGGCGAGCACAAGTTCGATTTCTGGGGCACCACCACCTTCACGCTGGGCAACGGCACCAAGCTGACGATCAACACCGAGCAATTTGCCGGCAACCCCAACATGTACGTCGCCAGCGGCGTGACGATCACCAAGGGCAACCAGGCGATCCAGGTCGAGGGGCTGAGCCAGAACAAGCTCGGCGATCTTTCGGTATCGATGTCGAACAACGGCTATGCGCTCGATAGCGCGACCCGCGACGGCTTCGTCCTCGAGCAAGGCGCGAACGGCTGGGAATCGCAGCTCACCGGCGAAGTCGCCACCCAGGCCGATCTCAACCTCACCAAGCCCGGCCAGCTCTATGGCCCCGACAGCAGCATGCCGAGCCTGGGCGAGATCAGCTCGGCGCTCTCCACCTTCCTTTTCTTCGGGTTCGTCGGCGAGATGATCGAGGCCGGCAGCGAGTTCCGCGCGGCGGCCGAAGCCAAGCCACTCCTGCTCAACGCGTAAACGGCTATAGGCCAGAAGCAAGGGCGTCCGGAAACGGGCGCCCTTGTCATTCGTTTCGTCGGCACAAATCCGCAAGGAGGGCGACATGCTCGGAATGGAGATCGCGATCGTGGCAAGCGCAGCCGAAACCATCACCCAGGCCGAGCGGGCGGCGATCCTCGACGCGGCGCGCACCCCGGTGAGCGAGGCGCTGGGCAAGCCGGTGCTCTTCAAGGTCGATGCGCTCCATCACGCCGGCGACTGGGCCTTCCTCCGCGCTGAAATGCAGGAGCGCGGCGGCGCGCCGGTAGATTATGCGGGCACGTCCAAGGCCGAAGCCGCTCGCGAAGGCATGGTGTCACGCGTCTATGCCGCCCTGCTCCGCCGCACCGGCGGTCGCTGGAAGGTCGTCGAATGCGCGATCGGCCCAACCGATGTCGCCTGGGCCGGTTGGGCCCAGCATCATGGCGCGCCGGCGGCGATCTTCGGTTAGGCCGGTCCCGGATAATAGAGCGGGCCTGACGCAAAGGCCGGCCGTCACGGCCGATAGTCATGCGTCCCGATCTGCCGGACGATCTTCAACGCGCAATCCGCTCCACGTCGCCAAAGCCGCAGACCGCCGCCGGACGTCACACCGGCCGCCGGCCCGGAGCGCCAGTGCACCGCGAATCTGGAATATTCGACGACATAGTCGTCCACCAGTTCGAAGCCATCGTTGCCGACGTCGACGCGTTCAAAAATCGTCCCGCGACCGCGCTCGATATAGGGCAGCAAATGCGATCGAATGGCCGCGAGTCCGACCTGCGGTTGCTCGGCAAAGGGCAGGTAGACGGCGTCCTCGGCATATTGTGCGATGCGGGCGCTGTCGTGCTGCTGGACCGAGCTGGCATTCGCCGCATTCAGAGCGGCCAGTTCCGCGGCGAGTTGCGGATCCTGGTCCATGGCGGGCCTGTTGCCGCTGGGAAGATCGGCGAACCAGTGCGAGGCGGGATTCTCCAAGGGCGCTAGATACCCCCATGCTTCGGCCGCGAGCTTCAACCGGCCGTCGGCCTGGCGGCGCCACAGATGAACATATTTCCCGTCCAACGCCGGCGACGCGCCGCCACTGCCGTCCCGAAAACTGACTTTGAATGTGCCCCATTCAAGCCCGCCGCTTCCCAGAGGCAAAATGTCTGCGGGGACGAAGGTGAATGCGCTCACGGGCAATCGCGCCATCACGGCCCGGTAATAAACAGCACCTCGATCGATCCCGAACAGACGAGGCTGATGTTCGGGCATGAGGACGCTGTCGCGCTCGAAATGCGCCATCAGCGTCTCGACGTTGCCTGCAACACGCGCGTCGGCAAGGCTCGAATCCCGCGATACTATTTCCGCGCGGAGCGCGACGGGGAGCGGTCGGACAGGAGACACCGTGCAAGCCGCCGGCGCTGCCCCCGTTGGAGCGGGATGCTGCACAGTCGCAACCAACAGCATCAAGGCAGGAAGAAGCATGCCGCGCCCCCGCTAAAACGCATCTAGGCACATCTATCATTGGTCGACGGCATCGGTCTATCGCGTCGAAGGGACAGGCCGCGTCGGCTAGGCGGGTCTTTCGATAAGCTGGTCGCGGCCTGCGATCGCCCGACCTAATAGCTGCCATGCTCGTTCGCCGGATACCACCAGGCGAACACGGTCTGCAGGTCGGTCGAGCTGAACACCACATTCCCGCGGTTGCGCTCATAGCCCATCGCCGGCTTGCCGTTGAGCGTCCCGGACCACCAGCCGGTCTGCGCGCGCCCGACGAACGTCGCCTTCTGATTGCCTGCGACGAAAGTCATTCGATGGACGCCGCCGCGCCCCGCGACATCGGTCATCCGGCAGGCGCGTGCGGGGCCATTGTCGAACGAGCAGCGCACTGTCTGCGCCGCCTGCGCTCCCGCGGCCGCCGGAAACCCGGCGACCGCGATCGCGACGAAAGCCAGAAATCGAATCATGTCAGGCGAACGCGAACCCATGGCTCGCGTTCCGCGGTTCACCGGCCGAAGATCTCGGTTGCCCGCTCGCCGCGGCTCACTGCCTGGCCGGCGCTGTCGGCGGGGCGTTCGTAGAGCCGGGTGACGATCGACCCGGCATCGCGGGCATTGTCGGCCTGGCGGAGTGCGCGGCCCGCACCCGCCTCGCTGTTGGTCAGCTCATGCTGCACGAAGCGCAGCTGCTCGGCGAAGCTCGAACCGTGGATGTCGTGGCCAGACCAGGCGCGGAAGTCGGCCTGGCGCGGGCCTTCCCACTGGGCGAGGCCATAGCCCGGCCCGCCGCCGATCTGGCGGATGCCGGCGTCCATATTGCTCTCGGCATCGAGATTGGCGACGATCCCCGCGGCCTGCGCGCGGCTCCAGCCCTGGCCCTGGAAATAATCCATCGCCTGATCGATCCGCGCCTGGCGGCCGCCAGCGCCATCGGGCGCCGCGACAGCACCCGTGCCTTCGGCCTTGCCGGCGCCCTCGCCGCCGCCCGGCGCACGCAGGATCACCGCGCCATGGCTCAGCGCCCAGCTGAGATTGTTGGTCGAGATCTTCTGGGTGCCGTCGGCATTGACGTTGTTCGATCCGATCATCTTGCCGCCCCCGGCATAGATTTCGGTGTGCGACACGCCGCCACCCTGAATGATCACTACGTCGCCCGGCTTGGCCTCGCTTGCCGGCACGGCTGTCCAGCCCTCGCTGCGCAGCGTCTTGTTGAGCTGGGCGACCGAGTCGGTGTGGAGATTGGCCGGCAGCTTGCCCGCCTCGGTCAACACTGCCGACACGAAATTGGCGCAGCACACGTTGGAGGGCACGCCCGCGTTCATCGGCAGATTGTCGTTGGCGTTGCCCTTCAGCGACGAGGCATTCTGTCCGAGATATTTCTGCGCGATCGCGAGCACGTTCGAATCGCCGCCACCTGGCGTTGCCCCGGTCACGGGGCCGGCGCCCTGCGTTCCGCCCGCCCCGCTGCCGCCGATCACCAGCTGCTGGCCAGGCCGGATCAGATTGGGGTTCGAGAGGTGATTGGCTGCGGCGAGATCATGCCAGTCGGCTCCAAAGCGCGCGGCGATCCCGGACAGCGTATCGCCCGCGCGCACCGTATAGCTGGTCGTCGCCGATGCGCTGCCGCCGCCGCTCGGGATGTTGAGATGCTGGCCCGAATGGATCAGATCGGGATGAAGCACCTGCGGATTGGCCTTTTCCAGTGCCTGGAGCGACACGCCATGTTGCTTGGCGATATCCCACATCGTGTCGCCCGATTTGACGACATAGCCGCGATCGCCGCTGCCGCTTGCGCTCGCATTCAGATTGGCCTGTACCGAAGAGACGCCCGTCATGGTCCGCGCTCCTGCCTTGAGGAAATGATTGCCGATCCTAGGCTTGTGCCCAGCTTCAGGCCCTAAGCGGATCGATTAGGCGGCTAGGCGGATCGCTTAGTTACCTGCAGGCGCAAGGAGCGCATCCTGCCGACAATTAAGCATCCGTGGAGCGCGTATCATGCTGGATCCTGGTGGCGGAACGGGCGGCGTATCGCCCAGCGTCGGCGTAACAGCCCAAAATCAGGCCCAGGCCGCGGCGACCCGCCCCGATCCAAAGGTGGAGGAAGCGGTCCAGACGACACTGCGCTTCACCGAGCATCTCGGCGATCCCGCTTATGCGATGCAGCAGACCCTGTCGGACACGTCGCTCAGCCAGGCCCAAAAAGACGAATATGTCGCGCGCGTCACCGAGCTCGCCGGCGCGAACGCCAATGTCTGCACCGCCGCGGGCAGCGTCACCACCGAACAGTCGCAAAAGCTTGTCGACGCGTTCGAGCGGATCGGCGTCGCTTATACCGACCCTGCCACACCAGAGCTGCGCAGCCAGGTCAGCGATGCCATCGCACGTGGCGTGGATAGCGGCCGACTGGATGCCGACGACGTCTATGGCCTGGTCGATCCGTCGCGCAACGCGGTGTCGGATGGTGCCCGACAGCTGCTGAGCGGCGTCCACGACGGCGCTACGCTCAACCGCGTCGCCGATCGGCTGCTCACCGAAGCGCAGCACCAGGGTTATGACATCAACAAATATGAGCGCGGTCCGGAAACGCTGACTGCCGCGGCCGACATCGCCAACATGGCCGCGGATCATGGCTGGACGGCCTCGGCGAACGCCGTCGCACTCGAAATCGATGCCCAGACCGCCAAAGGCCCGGTCTCGGGTGACATGACACTGGTGCAGGCAATGATGGCCACCACGGTCAGCGGCAATGCCTATGGCAACCCGCCCGAGGGCCGCACCGGCTTCGATGCGCTGGCCGGGCTGGTCAACAGCGCCCGTTCGAACGATCCTGCGGTCGGCAAGGCGACGGACACGCTGTTCGGCACGCTCGTCCGCTCGCGCGAAGACGGTGCGGTCGGCGGGATCGACCAATATGGCGATAACGCCGCACCGCTCGGGGAGCTCGGCACCTATTTCAACGCCAATGCCAGCCGGCTGATCGAAGCCGATTGGCGCAAGGCCAATACCGGCGGCCCCGAAAATGGCCTGGTTCGAGACTTCATGCGCGAAGTGATGCTCGAGCCCGACTATAAGGGCCGCGACGCCACCGCCGCGACTGTCAGCGACGAGATGCGCCGCCTGTCGGGTACGATCGACAATGGCGCGCTGCCCCTGGCCGATCGCCAGACCGCGGCGAGCAGCCTCGGCACCCTGCTCGGCTCGGTTCAGGAAGCGTCGCGCAGCTATGTCGCCGATGCCAAGGGCGATGCAGAGGACAAGATCGATCTCGTCCGCAACTTCAGCGATCTCGTCACCGATAAATTGCTCGCCAAGGGTCCGCCGATCGTCGGCGATGTCGGTGGCAAGCTGGTCGACGCAGCCTGGGGTGCGCTCGCGGATCGCGCCGAGGCCGGCGCCAAAGCCCGCGCCGACGATGCCACGGGCGGGCTGACCACCACAGCTCAGGATTTCCGCAACGGCATGTCCGAACTCGATCCCTCCCTGCTCACCGCCTTCGATCTGCGCGTCGAGCTCTATTTCGATCCCAGCGCGGAGTAATGTCGATGCAAGTCAACCGCGCCGATTCGGTCCAACCCACCGCCAGCCTGTCGACGAGCCAGACTGCCAGCGCCGCCAATGATCGCTATGCCGGCGATTGGGCGCCCCAGCCCAACGGCCCCGCTACCCTTGCCGCGCCCGCGACGGTACGAGCACCTGCCAACGAAGGCGGCATCGATCCCGCGCAGGTCCATGTCCATGCGCAGCTCGCCGCTGACGTCTACAACGATGTTTCCGTCCCCCCGTCGGCTATCGGACCGCATCCGATACCGACCTCGCCCGGCTTGGCCTCGACGCGTCCATGCTCGAGCAGCCGGGCGAGACCAGTTTCCGCGCCCGCGTCTATGTCAGTGGCCCCGCCGGCAATGAGAGCTACACCATCGCGTTCCGCGGGAGCCAGAGCGGCGATGATTGGAAGAGCAATGCCCGGCAGGGCGTGGGGCTCGATTCGACCCACTACGCCATGGCGCTCGAGATCGGGAAAAAGGCCGCGCGCAGCGGCGCAGAGATCAGCTTTGTCGGCCATTCTCTGGGTGGCGGGCTCGCTGCCGAAGCGGCGATCGCCTCGGGCCGCAGCGCCGATACGTTCAACGCCGCCGGTCTCCATTCAAGCAGCATCGCCAAGGCACAGGCGGTCGCCGAGGCCGCGGGTCGCGGCGCTTCGGCAGTCAATAATTACCGCGTTCATGGCGAGATCCTCACCGGGATCCAGGAGGGTGGCGACCGCGTCATCGGTGGCGCGCTGGGTGGCCTGTTCGGCGGCGCTGGTGCAGTCAGCGGCGCGCTGCTTGCCGACGCGCCCCCCGCCTATGGCGCGCAGCACGATCTGCCCGACGTTCGTCCCGAAGGCGCGGGCTTCTGGGATTCGATCAATCCGGTGAACCGCCACGGCATGGATTGGGTGCTCGCCGGAACCGCGGCACAGCTCGGCAGATGATCCTTGACCGGCGGGGCGCCTCCCGTCGAATAGGCTGCATGTGCGCCTCCTGCTCCCGCTCCTCGCGCTGATGGCAAGCGCGTGCCACGATGCGCGCGCGGATTGCTTCGCGCCCGATACGCAGCTTCCCGCGCGCCGCGAGACGCTCGCCGATCCCGGTCTCGGCGCATCGGGTCGCGAGCTCGCCGAGGCGCTTTACGATCTCGATCTGGCCGCCGCCAAAGCGCTGCTCGCCCGCGATCCCCGTCTCGCCTCGCTGCCGATCGGCGCGCATCACGAGATGCTGACGCTGGCGCTCGCCACCTGCGAGCCCCAGGCGCTCGACCTGGTGCTTGCCGCCGGCGCCGATCCGGACGGGCGCGACAAGCAGGGCCTGCCGCTGCGCCTCGCGCTCCGCGCCACGACGCCTGCTCCTGCCGCCCGGCTGCTTGAAGCCGGCGCCAGCCCCAATCCGCGCGCCAATCCAATGGGTCCGCTGCGCACCGCGATCACGCTCAATTCGCTCGGCGCGGTGCGCCTCCTGCTCGATCACCGCGCCGATCCCGACGCGGCCGAACCGAGCGGCAACCATGCGCTCAACACCGCGCTCGACATGGAGCATTTCCGCATCGCCGAGTTGTTGCTCGAACGCGGCGCCAATCCCTGGGCGGTCGACGCCACCGGCGGCAATCTCGGCACCGCGGTCACTTCGAAGATGCTCACCAAGTCGCCGGAAGAGGCCGAGGCCCAGCGCCGCCTTGCCAAACGCCTCCGCGGGCTTGGCTGGCCGACCAGTCCTCCTTCGCCCGAGCGCGTCCTGGCGCTCGTCGCGGCGGGCAATTGGCCGCCGCGTTAATGTTCGCGGAACGACGACCAGAAGCTGCCGAGTAAGGGCTCCAGCGCATAATCGAGCGCGGTCCGCCGCCGCAGCGGAATCAGCACCTGTACGGGCATGCCTGCCCGCAGCGCAAAGCCACTGCCGCGCACCTGCTGGATCAGTTTGATCTGGTCATAGGGCACCAGCACTTCGCCCGTAAAATAGCTCTGCCCGGACCGCTCGTCGGTGAAGCTGTCAGCCGAGAGCCGGGTGATCCGGCCCTCGAGGCTCGGCAGCGTCCGTTCGTGGAGCCCGGAAAATTTGACCAACGTCCGCTGGCCGATCGTCAGATCATCGGCATCGTCGGGGGCGATCCGCGCCTGGACGATCAGCGGGGTGCGCTCGGGGACGACGTCCATCAGCTTCTGCCCAGGCGCGATGACGCCGCCGGGCGTGAACACGCTCAGGCCCACCACCGCACCGGTCGCCGGCGAACGGATCGCAGTGCGTTCGAGCTGGTCCTTCGCCGCAGTCCATTTGGGCAACAGCTCGCCCAGCCGTATTTCGACATCGCGCAGGTCCGAGGCGGTGCGCTCGCGGAACGTCCGCTCGGCCTCCAGCGCCTGGAGCTGGTTCTCGCGCGCGGCCCCCCGCGTCTGCGCCACGCTCGCGCTATATTGCCCGCGCGTGCCCTGCAGTTCGGCGCGCGCGCGCTCGAGCTCGCGCATCCGGGTCAGCGAAACGAAGCCCTTGTCGGCAAGCGGTTTGAGCGCCGCGATCTGCTCGTTGATCAGCCGCAACTGCTCCCCGGCCGACACCTCCTGCTCGCCGTAACCGCGCCCCTGCTCGCCCGATTGCGCGACGCGCTGCCCCAGTGCCCCGCGCTGGGCGGCCAGTACGGATGCGCGCGCGGAAAGCTCGGTCTGCTGGAGCCGCATCGCGGTTTCGGCCTCGCGCCGGTCCTCGGCCGACAGCGAAGCGAACGCCGGCGGCGGCGTGATTCGCGTCTGCCCCAGTTGCTCAGCCTCAAGGCGTGCGCGCTGGGCAAGCAGCCGGATCGTCTGCGAGGCGAGCGCACGTTCCTGCGCGCGCACTTCGGCCGCGGCGAGCTCGATCAGCAACTGGCCGCGCTCCACCCGCTGGCCGTCATGGACATGGATCGCGCCGACTACCCCGCCGTCGCGATGCTGCACCGACTGACGTTGCCCCGACACGACCAGCGTTCCCGGCGCATAGGCCGCCGCATCGAGCCGCGCGAACGCCGCCCAGCCAAGAAACAGCACGAAGAACAGCGCCGCGACGATCAGCCCCAGCCGGATCTCACGGCTGGGATCGGCAACAGCGGCGCGCGCCGGCACCCCATCGGCGGGAAGGAGCATTTGCGTCATCCCGCCGCACCCGCGACCGGCGGCACGACCTGGCGGATCGCCTTGGGCGCGATCTTGGGCAGGATTTCGTCGCGCGGCCCCAGCATCTCGACTCGCCCATCGCGAAGCACCAGGATCTTGTCGACCACCGGCAGGATGCCGAGCTTGTGCGACACCACGAGCACCGTCCGCCCCTCGGCCTTAAGCGCGGCGAGCGCTGCAACCAGCGCTTGGTCGCCCTCGGCGTCGAGATGCGCGTTGGGCTCGTCGAGGATCAGGATCGCCGGATCGCCATAGACGGCGCGCGCCAGCGCGATCCGCTGCGCCTGTCCCGCCGATACGCCGCGACCGCCGAGCTTGAGTTGGTGGTCATAGCCATTGGGCAGCCGCCGGATCAGCGCGTCGGCGCCCACCTTGCCCGCCGCCGAGACCACGCCCGCATCTACTGCCGCGCGGTCCGCGCCGAGCTCGCCCGCGAACCGCGCGATATTCTCGGCAACGCTGCCTGCGAACAGCGCCGAATCCTGCGGCAGATAGCCCAGGTGCCGTGCCAGCACCTCGGGGTCCCAGTCGCGCGCGTCTGCACCGTCGAAGCGCACGCTGCCGCGATCGGGCAGCAGCGCCCCGGCGATCGCGCGCACCAGGGTCGACTTGCCGGCGCCGCTCGGCCCCACGATCGCCACGACTTCGCCTGCTGCGATCCGCAGCGACACGGCATTGAGGATTGCGCCGTCGCGCGTGTCGTTAAGCACGGTAACGCTCTCCAGCGTTACCTCGCCGCGCGGCGCCGGCAGCTGGGTCGGCATCCCCGCGGCGTGCGCCCCGTCGAGCAGGCCGCTCAGGCTGATATAACTCTGCCGCGCCTGGACGATCGTCCGCCACGTCCCAATCAGTTGCTCGATCGGCGCCAGCGCCCGCGCGATCAGGAAAGATGAGGCAAAGATCGCCCCGCCCGAAATGAGATTGTCGACCGCGAGCAGCGCACCCAGCCCGAGCGCCAGCGACTGCAGCGCCAGCCGGACGAACTTGGTGGCAGTCAGATAGCTGCCGCCTGCGAAGCTCGCCTCGGTCTGCGCGGTCAGCATCGCCTCGCGCTGGCGCAATTGTCGCGCCACCACCGCGCGGCGCATTCCGAGCGCGCGGATGCTGTCGCTCGATGCAAGCAGCGCATCCTGGCTGGCATAAGAGACGCTCGCGATCGCCTGCGCGCGGTCGAGCCGAGCCCTGGTCGCGCGCTCGTTGGCCCAGGCGATCAGCGGCAGCATCACGCAGCCGAGGATCGCCACTGCGCCGATCCAGGGATGCACCAGGAAACAGACCAGGATGTAAATCGGCACCCACGGCGCGTCGAACAGCGCGAGCACGCCGGCGCCGGTCAGCGTCGCGCGCATCATGTCGAATTCGCGCAGCGCCTGACGCGCCACCGGCAGGTCCGGCCGGCCCAGCGTCGCGTCGAGGATCAGTGGCGCCAGCGTCGCATCGAGCTGGACCCCGGCGCGTACCAGCAGCCGCGCCCGCACCCGATCGAGCAGCGACAAGGTCGCCAGCGCGAACAGCAGCACCAGCGTGAGGAAGAAGAGGGTCTGCAGCCCCTGGGTCGGGATCACCCGGTCATAGACCTGCAGCATGTAGAGCGTTGGCACGATGTAGAGCAGATTGACCAGCGCGCTGAACCCTGCCGCCGCGACGAAGTGCCGCCGGCACAATGCCAGCGCCGCGCGCATCGCTTCGGAAGGGGCCGTCGCGCTCATACGCAAAGCCAGGCCGCGCGACCCTGGGGATCGCGCGGCCTATAGGGTTTGGAACGTCTCGAAAGCTGGTTCAAATCATCAGAGCCCGTGCGACAGTTCGAGCGGACGCAGCAGGTGATTGAACAGGCCGTCGAGATAATCACCGACGTCGTCGAGCACCCCGCCGACCCCCGGCTGGTGGTCCGAATAGTAATCGGGGGCCGCATATTTGACCAGCTTGGCGTCGCTCACCCCAAGCAGCGTCACCGTGCTGCCCAGGCTCATCGTCAGCACCAGATCCTTGACGCCGTCCTTGTTGACGTCCTGCACCTTGGTGCTGCGCACCGAGATGCCGTCGTCGAGGACGATCCGGTCCTCGCCGGTGTTGAACTCATAGACGGTGTCGCTGCCGTCGAGCCGGCCGAAATGGAAGGTGTCCGCGCCTGCGCCGCCCCACAGGCTGTCGTCGCCCAGGCCACCGAACAGGATATCGGTGCCGTTGCCGCCGCGCAGCGTGTCGCTGCCCAGGTCACCGAACAACACATCGTTGCCGTCGCCGCCATCGAGCTTGTCGTTGCCCAGCCCGCCATTCAGCACATCATGGCCGCCCAGGCCGTTGAGCGTGTCGTTACCCCAGCCGCCCGAAAGCTTGTCCTCGCCCGCGGTGCCGTTCAGCGTATCGGCAAAGATCGTGCCGTTGCGCGTCACGCCATCGGCGATGCCGGTGACCGTGACGTTGACCGTCGCGGTGCTGGTCAGGCCGTTGGCATCCGTCACCGTATAAGTGAAGTGATCGACGGCAGTGGCGCCGGTCGCCAGCGCGTCGAAGGCATCGGCATCGGCGACATAGGTCAGGCTCTGATGCGCCGCGTCGAACACGACATGACCCAGCGTGCCCGAAGTGTTCACGGCGCTGATCGACAGCGTTTGCCCGGCGTCGGGGTCCTGATCGTTGCCCAGCAAGCTCGCCCACAGATTTGCGCTGGTCGCATCCTCGTTGACCGCAACCGCGTCGGCCTTGGCCACCGGCGCCTCGTTGACGTCGGTCACTGCGATGGTGAAGCCATGCTCGGTGCTCAGCCCGCCGCTGTCGGTCACCTTGGCGGTGATCGCATAGCTCGCCACTGCTTCGTGGTTGAGCGCCGCGGTGGTGGTGACGACCCCCGTCGCCGCGTCGACCGCGAACAGTCCGCCGGCATTGTCGACCAGCGTATAGGTCAGCGTATCGCCGGCGGTGTCGTGCGCCGAAAGCGTGCCAACCACGCTGCCCGCGGGCAAATTCTCGGCGACGCTGGCGTTGCTCAGCGCCAGATCGGTCGGCGCCGCGCCGAGCAGCAGCAGCGCGACCTGCGGGTCGTGATCGGTCGGCCGCACCCCGGTAACCTGCGAATTGAGATGCACCGCGTCATACTGTGCGCCGCTCACCAGCCCGCCGGTGACGAGGATGTTGTCGATCAGCTGCGCATTGCCTTCGAAAAGATAGCTATAGCGCTCCTCCTCGGGCAGCAGAGTCGCGAGGTTGGTCATCACTCCGCCCTTGGCCGGATCGGTCAGCTGGGTCTGCGCGTCCTCGAAATAGAAGCCGTTCCAGTCGCCGAGCACGGCGATGTTCATCGCCGGATCGTCGGCGAGATGCTCCTGGATATAGGCCTTCACCCCCGCCGCCTGTGCGGTGCGCGCCGCGTCGCCGGCATTGTCCGCCGGCTGGTCGTTGCCCCAGAGCGGATCGCTACCGAGCCGCGAAGTGAGGTGGACGTTGATCGTGGTGATCGTCTGCCCGGCGAATTCGAACTGCGCGACCAGCGGGCTGCGCGTGCCGGCATAGGCCGATCCGGGAACCAGCGCGGCGCTGCCCTCGACATAATCGACGCGGTCGGTGTTGTAGAGATAGCCGTTGCGGATGTTGCCGCCATTCTCGCCGCCGGTCGATCCGGCCGTGGTCGGCGCGATCTCGATATAGGCATAATGCAGCCCCGAGGCGGCGTAGATCGCGTCGATCAGCCCCTGCGCGGTCACCGTGCCCGAAAGATCGGGGCCGTTGCCGGTGCCGTCAGCGTCCTGGATTTCCTGCACCGCTAGGATGTCGGGCGCCTTGAGGTTGTAGACGATGTCGCCTGCCAGCACGTCGAACTTGTTGTCGGACGTGTCGAGATTTTCGAGATTATAGGTCGCGATCGAAAGATGGTTGGCGTCGCCCGCCAGCGCCGTCGTCTCGCGGACGGTGGTCGCGTCCTTGGTGACGGTCACGGCGTCGGTGACCAACACTTCATAGGCGTCGAACGAATAGTTGACGATGCCGGTGACGCTGCTCAGCTGGTCGCCGATCGTGTAGCCGGGCGTGAAGCCATTGAAGATCGCGCTGTCGTCGTCGATCTGGATCTTCTCGGGGTTGTAGTCGCCGTCCGAGATGGTGATCCCGCCGCGATCGTTGACGCCGGTCGCGCCCGTGCCGTGCGAGGCGACCACGTCGGTCTCGCCGAACGCATTGGTGTTGGACACCGCCTGGGGCGTGTCGATCGTGACGCGCATCCCTTCCAGCGATTCCCAGAAGTCGATGCCGTCATGCGCCGGGTCGTAGCTCGTCAGCCCGTCGTCATCGATCGTGTCGGTCGGCGGCAACACGCCGCCCGCGCCGATCAGCACGGCCTGGGGCAGCGCGTTGCCGATGCTGTCGACATGGACCACCGGGGCGGTGATCTCGGTCACGGTCAGCCCCGCCGCGTCGCCGGCGAATTCGGAGACCGTGCCCTGTACCGAAAGCCCGTCGCCGACATGGACGGTCGGCGCGCTGCTGGTGAACACGAACACCGCGTCCGAGGTCGCGGCATTGCCGTCGCCGGTCGCCGACTGGAGGTAGAAGCCGTTGCTGTCGACCGCGGTGACGATGCCGGTGGTCAGCACGGTCTGGCCTTCATAGGCCGAACGATGCCCCTCGCCCTGGATTTCACTGATCGTCAGCGCGATCGGATCGTCGTTGGTGATCGTCCCCACGCCACGATTGTCGTCGACCACCACGTCGCCGGTGGTCGCGCCAAGCGTCACCGACAGCGTCTCATTGGCTTCGCCGATCGTGTCGCCATGGACCGGCACGGTAATCGTCTTGCTGGTCTCGCCCGCGGCGAAGCTGAGCGTGCCCGTAAGCACTGCGCCGGGCGCGAGATCGTCGGCGCTCGCGGTGCCGTCGAGGTTCACTGCATAGTCGACGCTCGCCGCATTGGCGGTGCCGCCTGCACGGTGGACGACGAACACCAGGTTCGCGACGCCGCTATCGCCTTCGACGACCTTGGCGTCGTCGATCCGCAGATGGCCGGTGCCGGTCGCCGAGAGGAAGGTCTGGCCGTCGTTGAGGCTGCCGAAGCTGTCGTCCGAGGCCGCGGCCCAGGTGAAGTCGCCCGCGCTCGATCCCGTGCCCTTCAATTGCAGCGACAGCCCGATGCCCACCGCCGGCTCCTCGGCCACGCCAATATCGGTGCTGGTCACGCCCGCCGCCGGAGTGCCCGGTGCGGCGGTGAACACGCCTTCATAGGAGAGCAGCTGGATCACCGTGCCGTCGGGCGCGATCAGCGCGACGCCGTCCAGCGCGCCGTTCTGCAGTCCATTGACCGGATAGGCGAACGAGACTGCGCCGAAGCCATTGCCTTCGTCGTCGATCGTGCCCGAAAGGTTGGTGGTGGTGTAGCTCGGCGCCGCCTCGGGGGTGTTGCTGCCGTTGTAGAGCACCAGCTTGTAGCCGCTGAGATCGGTCCCGGCGGTGCCGGCGATCTCGATCGCCTCGCCGACATCGGTGCCGACATTGTCGTAATGGATCTCGTTGATGAACACGTTGGCGGCGGGCGCGGGCGGCGCGGCGTCGTCGTTGCTGATCGTGCCGATCGCGCTGGCATCGCCGAGCGACGCGCCGCCCTGCGGGTTGGCCAGCGTCACGGTGAAGCTCTCATTCGATTCGAAAACGGTGTCGCCCTGCACCGCGATGCGCACTTCGGCGGTGGTCGCGCCATCGGCGAAGTTCACCGTCCCGCTCGTCGCCGCACCCGCGCCGAGATCGGCGGCGTCGGCGGTGCCGAACGCCAGCGTCCAGCTCGCCGAAACCGCGCCGGCGCTGCCATCGGCGCGCGTCACGGTGAACACGATCTCGCTGGTGCCGCTATTGCCCTCGACAATCGTTGCGTCGGCGATGTTGAGCGTGCCCGGCGCCGGCGGCACCACGCCGCCGAAGCTCTGCCCGGCATTGACCGCGCCCGGCGTGTCGTCGTTGATCAGCGCCCAGGCGAAGTCGCTCGCCTGAGTGCCGCTGCCGGTCAGCCCGATCGAAGTGCCGCTCAGCGTGCCGCTTTCGAACACGCCGACATTGGTGCTGGTCATCCCCGCCGCCGGGCCGCTCGCCGCGACGAAGCTGCCTTCCCAGCTGAGGAACTGCACCACATTGCCCTGCGCATCGACCAGCGCGACGCCGTCGGGCTCGCCATTGGCGCCGGCGCCGCCATTCTGGATGCCGTTCGCCGGATAGCCGATCGATAGCGTGCCGAAGCCGTTCGCCTGGTTGGCGATCACGCCGCTCAAATTGGTCGTCGTATAAGGCGCGCGCGACGTCGGGCTGCCATTGTAGAGCACCAGCGTCCAGCCGGTGAGGTCGGTGCCCGCCGGTGCCGCGATCTCGATGAACTCGCCTGCATCGGTGCCGGCATTGTCGTAATGGATTTCGTTGATGAAGACGTTCGCTGGCATCGGACATCCTTGCAAGAACCGGCGAGGCAGCACCGGAAGGGATCGGAATACGCGAGTCACAAGCCCCGGGACTTGCCCGGGCTAAGCAGCCAATATGACAGCGTCATTGCGCGATAGTCCATTGTCGCGAAGCAGCTTTTCGGTGGATTATCCTGCTACGCGAGCGTTCCGACCGGCGCAGGTCCGCGAGTCGGCCGACCGCGAGATTTGGGGGCCCCGATCGCCGGCGCACCCATATATGGTGTTATCCACGATATTTTTGTCGCGAGGCGCGCACTCGATTGTGGCGGCGGGGGGCGATCTGGGGTAGCGTGGTTAGGTGGTCGTTCACTCCCGCCCGCAGCGGCTTGGGGAGCGATGTTAACGCAGGGGACCGGCGGTCCCGGGGGTCGATTTTCACGGGAGGAAAGGCGTGACCGCAACACTGCATCAGCCTTTCGTCCGCCGCACGCATCGCGCGGGGACGGGCGCCCCCTCCCATCGGGGAGAGGGCGCGCGCGCGTCAGGCTTCTTCTTCGAAGGTCACCGCGACATCGGCGTTCGCGCTCAGGCGCACCTTGTCGCCCTCGACATCGGCGACGAGGCCGATCGAGATGTAGTGGTGATGCCCTTCATGGCTGCCCTCGGCGCCTTCGATCTGGGCGCTCGAATCCTTCTTGGTCAGCTTGATCCGGTCGCCCTCGACATGGTCGACGGTGCCGACATGGACGCCGTCCGCGCCGATGACTTCCATATGTTCCTTGATTGCACTTGCGTCGGCCATGGCCATTCTCCGTGGTTGGGTTCGCCGGTCAAACGCGCCCGGCGGCGAAACGATGCAAGCAGTTTTGCGATGTGTCACCCACCCAAAAGAGGGATTGCATGAGCCGCTTCCGCACCCCCGCCGCACTGCTCGTACTCGTGCTTCTCGCCGCCTGCGCGAAGCAGGTGCCGAGCGCCGTCGCGCCCGGCGCGCCCGGCTTCCTGTTCGGGCTGTGGCACGGCTTCATCTTCCCGGTCGCCTGGTTCCTCTCGCTGATCGTCCCCGATTTCGCGGTCTATGCCGTGCCCAATAATGGCGGCTGGTATGATTTCGGCTATTTCCTCGGCATCTGCGTGTTCGGCGTCGGCGCGCGCAGCGGCGGCAAGGTGACCAAGGTCGTCTATCGCGACCGCGTCGTCCGCCGCGGCAACACCACGATCATCGACCAGTGACGCGCAGCCTCGCTTTGATGGCCGCGCTGGGCGGCACGGCAGGAGCGGCGGGACTGGCGACGCTGGTCCGCCCTGCCCCGATCGCCCGCGCGCTTCGCCTCGAAACCGCCGAGGCGAGCCCCTATATCCTGCGTATCATGGGCATGATGCTGTTCGCGCTCGGCCTGTTCCTCACCGGCTTCGCGCTCGTCGCGACGATGGCGGGTGTGGCGTGAGCGGGCATGTCGGATTCGCTGTCGCCGCCTTGGCCTGGTCGGCCGCTTTCATGTGGGGCCGGCAGAAGGCATATCAGACCGTCCCGCCCATAAACCCGCATAAGGGTTTGGCCGAGCGGCAGCACGAACTCGCCTTTCTGAACCGCGTCGGTCGCGTGATGATGGTTTGTGCGGGGTTCTGTCTGCTGCTCACGCTCGCAATCTACCTCTTTTTCTCATCCAGTTCGCCTCGGAGTAATCCCATGCCCCTTCTCGAAGCCCGCAAAACCTACAAGCCGTTCGAATATCCCTGGGCGTTCGACTTCTGGAAGCGCCAGCAGCAGATCCACTGGCTGCCCGAGGAAGTGCCGCTCGGCGAGGATTGCCGCGACTGGGCGCAGAAGCTGTCGGATCACGAGCGCAACCTGCTCACCCAGATCTTCCGCTTCTTCACCCAGGCCGATGTCGAGGTGCAGGATTGCTACCACGAGAAATATGGCCGGGTGTTCAAGCCCACCGAGATCAAGATGATGCTCGCCGCCTTCTCCAACATGGAGACGGTGCACATCGCCGCCTATTCGCATCTGCTCGATACGATCGGCATGCCCGAGAGCGAATATGGCATGTTCCTCGAATATACCGAGATGAAGGACAAGCACGACTATCTGCAGAAGTTCGGCGTCGACAGCGACGAGGACATCGCCAAGACGCTGGCGATGTTCGGCGGCTTCACCGAGGGGCTGCAGCTCTTCGCCAGCTTCGCGATGCTGATGAACTTCCCGCGCTTCAACAAGATGAAGGGCATGGGCCAGATCGTCTCCTGGTCGGTGCGCGACGAGAGCCTGCATTGCGAGGGCATCATCCGCCTGTTCCACGCCTTCACCAAGGAGCGCGATTGCCTGACCAAGGCAGTCAAGGACGACATCATGGACATGTGCCAGACCACCGTCCGGCTCGAGGATGCGTTCATCGATCTGGCGTTCGAGCAGGGCCCGGTGCCCGGCATGACGCCCAAGGAGATCAAGAAGTACATCCGCTACATCGCCGACTGGCGACTGGCGCAGCTCAACCTCAAGCCGATCTACATGATCGACGAGCATCCCCTGCCCTGGCTCACCCCGCTGCTCAACGGCGTCGAGCACGCCAATTTCTTCGAACAGCGCGCCACCGAATATTCGAAGGCCGCGACGCGGGGGAACTGGAACGAAGTGTGGGATTCGTTCGACAAGCGCCAAAAGGCCAAGGTCGTGCCGGCGGCGAACGAGGATGCCGGCGAGGGAGACATGTTCTCCAAGGCCGGGGTTGCGGCGGAATAAGCCAAGGGCCCCGGCCTGGTGCCGGGGCGCAGGCGGCGCGCCTCGGGCGCGTGGCAGGCGCGCGCCGGTATGGCGAGGCCGCCTCTGTGGTGCGCCGCGGGCGCGTCCACGGCGCACGCCTGTCGCGTCGTAGCCGCTTGCTCGGCGCGGCTACGACGCTTGGTGGGCGCCTCGCCCCCAGGCGCCGCGGATCGTGTCAACTCTGTCAACCGAGCGCCTCCGGCTGGGCTGGCGCGCCGGCAGCCCCTCTGCGCATCCCGAGGCCGTCGGCAAGAACCGGTTTCCTACACTAACCAATGTGGTTATATAGCCCGACTCTATGCAACCAGCAGGAGTCGAACCAATGCAACACGAAGCGATCACCGCAGACGCGTGCGAGCCCGTCCGTCTGCGCAGGCGCCATGACGGGTGGACCGCCGAGCGCCAGCGTGATTTCCTGAGGGCCCTGGCCGAAACCGGCTGCATCTCCGAGGCGGTGCTGCATGTCGGGCTCACCACGCGCTCGGCCTATCGGCTGCGCAACCATCCCCAGGGGGCCGCCTTCGCCCGCGCCTGGGACGAGGCATTGCGGCTCGGCGCCGGCAAACTGATGACGCTCGCCTATGAGCGCGCGATTCGCGGGCAGATCCGGGAAAGCTGGCGCGACGGCAAGCTGATCGGCCAGCGTCGCGCGCCATCGGACCGGATGCTCACGTATCTGCTGAGCTCCCTGCTCCCCCGCAATCACGACGAGGCCACGCGCTGGAACGGTCTCCACGCGATGGCCGCCGCCGCGGCGCCGCGTTTCGAGGCGGAGCTCGCCGGGCTCGGCGACATCGACATTGCCGCCGAATTGTTGACCAGCGTCGATTTCGCGCCGCCGCCACTGAGCAATCAGGTAGAGCCGGCGCCCGCACCGTTCGATCTGGAATGCGAATGGTGACACGCCACAACTATGACCTTTGTGACCTTCCGAGCCCGCGCGCTACGCCGCCAGCCGCGAATCCGCGCGTCCGTGGTCGCAATCCTCGCCGGCGCAGATCAGCCTGTCATATCCCGACATCGGGCAGATCGCGTGCGCCTTGAGCAGGTCGGGCATCAGCATTTCGGCCAGCCGGGCGCCCTTGCCCGGCAGCACGCGGCGCGATCCAGCCCAGCGCCCATGCCGAACGCGCGTCTCCGGCGCGATCCGCAGTCCCACCGGCTGCCAGTCGGTGCCGGCAATGCTCGGCACCAGGCTGCGGGCGAAGGCGCGGATCGGGCCGGGCGTGTCGCGCCCCGGCGGCAGTTGCGGCACCCAGTCGCCGGTCAGTTCCCAGCGCAGACAGGCGATCCGCGTTGCTGCATAGGCCCTGGCGAAGCGCGCGTCGCCGGCGCGCGCCGCGCCGATCGTCCCCACGCTGATCGGCAGCGTCGCCCAGCCGGGCGTCTTCGTCGCCAGCATCGCGCTCAGATTGGCGATCGCCCCGCCCTTGCTGTGCCCGGCAATGAACAGCCGGGCGCCCGAACGACGATCCTGCCGGCTGCGCGCCAACAGGCGGTCGACAAGGCTGCGCACGCCAGGCCCGGCGGCATGATCCGCCCACAGCCGCCGCGCCGATTGGGCGAAGCCCCAATGCACGCCGCCGCCGAACTCCGCATCTTCGATGCACAGCGCCAGTCCGTCGTTGAGCCAGTCGAGCAGCACGGTCCAGCCATCGGCATAGCCGGCATAGAAGGGCGGCAACGATCCGCGATAGGCGACCAGCACGCCTTCGCGCACCCGCCCGACCAGCGCCAGGTCGATCCCCGCCCCGGTCGCCGGCAGTGCGCGGTGCACCACCTGCGGCGGCTCGAGCCAGCCGACGTCGCGGCCGGCGATCGGGGCCTTGGGCTGATAGGCCTGCGCCGCGGCGAACAGCAGCCGGCGCTTCATGCACGTGTCTGGTGTCATGCCGCCGATGTCGCTGTTTCGCGCCGCCCGAACAATCCGGGGAGCTCCCGATCCGGGCTCCTGCGTATCCCCGATCTGCGGCTCGCGCATTTATCTGGCGTTCAGAAACCGTTGCGCGCGGGCAACAGTTTCGCATCATTCTCGCCGCACTGGTTCGCCGCGATGCAACAAAAGTCACTCTCATCGCTTCTGTCTCGACCGATGCCGCCCGCGCCCAGCGTATCCGGGTCATGCGGCATCGGTCGGTCGCTTATTCAGTTCACGAGGTTTTTCCCCCACATGCGTACTCTCCTTGCCGTCGCGGCGCTCGCCGCGGCGTTTCCTGCCGTTGCCTTCGCCCAGGACACCGACACCCCCACCACCACCGAGACCAGCGTCACAGAAACCGCGCCCGACGGCTCGCGCGCCTTCGGCATAGAGCCCTATTTCGGCGTGATGGGCGGCTATGAGCAGTTCGACAACTCGCATCCCGCTGCCGGCATCCCCAAGGCGCCGGGCGGCCGCGATTTCGACGGCGGCATCGTCCAGGGCGTGGTCGGCGTCAACGTGCCGCTCGGCCCGGTGTTCGTCGGCGTCGAAGGCAATGCCACCAAGGGCTTCAAGGGCGACATCGATTGGGAATATGGCGTCGCCGGCCGCGCGGGCTTCCGCATCGGCGAGAGCGGCCTGATCTATGGCAAGGCGGGCTATCAGTGGGTCAATTTCGACGCGCTCGGCAATGACAGCCGCGATTTCCACGACATCACTGCCGGTCTCGGCGTCGAGGTCGGGCCCAAGGACATCGGTCTCGGCGGGATCACCGGCCGTTCCGGCGTGCGCCTGCGGCTCGAGGTCAACAGCTTCGGCAAGGACTTCAACAGCTTCCAGCCGATGGCCGGCGTTATCATGCACTTCTGACCCCCGAGACGCAGCGGAGACACGAATCCGCTGCGTCTCGTCTCTGCTTAGGCTCGGCTCATCGCCGCATTTACCTTTCGTTAACCGGCCGGGCTTCACCAGTTGGTAACCAGTTCGGCGGGGCCGGGCGGTCTGTTCCAAAGGTGGCATCCATGATCCGGCGTATCGGCTCGCTCCTGCTCGTCCTGCTGCTTGGCGCCTGTGGTGCCGAAGGTGGCCCGCGTGTTGCGGTGCTCGGCCCGGTCGAGCCCGTCGTTCTGCCGGTCTGGCAGACCACGATCACCCCCAGCGATACCTTGCGGCTCCAGAGCCTGCCCGCCGCGCTCGCCGATCTCGCGCCCAGGCTCCCGGCGCGCACGCGCCCGCTCACCCAGCCCGACGCCGCGCTTGCCTATCCTGCGCTGTCGCCCGGATCCTATCGCTGCCGCGCCGTCACCGCCGCGCGCCGCCCGGCGACCGATTTCTGCTACATCTCCGAAACCCCCGATGGCCTCGCCTTCGCCAAGCAGACCGGCGCCAATCCTGCCGCGGGCTATCTCCATCTCGACGGCAAGCGCTATATTTTCCTTGGCGCACGGCAGCGCCGCGCCGGGGAGAACGGCCTTGGCTATGGTGCCGATTCGAGCCGCGACCTGGTCGGGATGATCGAGCGAGTTGGCAATTTCCGCTGGCGCCTCGCCATCGCCGGCACCGCCCAGCCGCTGCTCTATGAGCTCACGCCGGTGCCGCCGGAGCAGCAGCCCGGCGGCCGCATGGCGCGCTGATCGCTAGCCCGGCTTGCGATATTCCGAGTGGCAGGCGCCGCACGTCTTGCCGACTTCGCCCACTTGGGCCGCGAATCCGGCCGCGTCGCCTGCCTTGGCCAGTTCGGCGAGCTTTGCCGTCGCGGCGGCATAGTCCGCCGCACGCGCCTCGAACCCGGCACGGTCTTTCCATACGCTCGGCAGCGCTCCCGAGGGTGCGCCGTCGCTGCCCGCGGGGAACATCCCGGGGATCGCCTTGGCCCATCCGCTCAGCGCGCGCGCCGCGAACACCTGGGTAGAAACGTCGCCGCCCGCGGCTGCGGCGGTGCGCAGCCCGTTGAACAGCGCCCCCGACATCCGGAATGCCGCCTGCCGGCCCGCGATGACATCGCTTGCCGGACTTGCCGGCTTTTGCTGGGCCACCGCCGCGCCCCCGGCACTCGCAAAGAACAGGGCTCCCGCCCCGATCACGCCCCACGCCGTCCGCCGCATCGCCGCCTCCCTTGATCTGGAAATGCCAGATGCTAGTCGTCGGCCGCGTCCACAGCAATCGCGATAGTGTCGAGTCCGTTTCGGATGCAATTGCCGCCAAAGCGGACCCGATCTGCGCTAAGAATGTCGCCATGGCAGAAGGCGAAACTCCCCGGGTCGAAAACAACGCAGCCCCTCGGGTCGAACATGCGTGCGAACGATGCGGGGCAATTTCGGTGACGCGTGATGCCTGGGCCGAATGGGATCTCCCAACCCAGGCCTGGGTGCTCAGCGAGATCTTCGATTTCGCCTTCTGCCATCAGTGCCACCGCGAGACCAAGCTGGTGGCGCGCGCGGTCCCGGCCTAGGCGCGATCGCGGCCGACGCGCTTGCACCGGTCCGCGCTCGCTACGAAGGTTATGCCCGCCACGATGCCCCCAAGCAGGTACAGCGGAGTGGTCGTCGCATCGAACCGCGCGCCGGTCAGCGCCAATGCGAACCCGCGCGTGTAACCGGCCGGCACCAGCGCGATCGTCAGCACCACCGCCGCCAGCCCGCTGGCGATTGCCAACGCGTAACGGAGCCGCGTGCTCAGCCCCGCACCGCGCTCAAGGCCCAGAAATGCCCCCAGCAGCAACCCGCCGATCATCAGCTTGACTGCGGGCCCGACATCGTCCGCCACCTTCCAGCCCGTCGCCGGCAAACGCTCCCAGCCGGTGCCGATCGCCGCCGCCGGCGCCGACAGACCCAGATAGGCGATCAGGATGCTCGGCAGGAACACCGCGACCACCCAGGCTGCGATCCATGCCGGCAGGAAGCATTTGAGCGTGATCACGAGCAGCCTCTCCCGCAGCCAGGGGCCGAGCATGCCCGCCTCATTCGCGAACGCCAAGCTCCCACAGCACGAACGCCATCTCGTCCGCGGCCTCTTTCAGGCTCTCCCACCGGCCGGACTTGCCGCCATGCCCGGCGCCCATATTGGTCTTGAGCACCAGCACATTGTCGTCGGTCTTGGTGGCGCGCAGCTTGGCCGCCCACTTGGCCGGCTCCCAATAGGTTACTCGAGGGTCGTTGAGCCCCCCGAGATGAACATCGGCGGATACGCCTGCGGCCTGACATTGTCGTAGGGGCTGTACGAGCGGATCAGCTCGAATGCGTGCGGATCCTCGATCGGATTGCCCCATTCGGGCCATTCGCCCGGGGTCAGCGGCAGACTTTCGTCGAGCATCGTGTTGAGCACGTCGACGAACGGCACATCGGCGACGACCACGCCCCACAGATCGGGATCGGAATTGACCACCGCGCCCATCAGTTCGCCACCCGCCGAGCGTCCGGCGATCGCGATCCCGCCCTTATGCGTATAGCCTTGTGCGATCAGCCCCTTCGCCACATCGACGAAATCGTTGAACGTGTTGGTCCGCTTCTCGAGCTTGCCGTCGTGATACCATTGCTGCCCCAGATCATCGCCGCCGCGGATATGCGCGATCGCAAACGCCACGCCGCGGTCAAGGAACGACATCCGGCTGGTCGAAAAGCCCGGCGCGATCGCATGGCCATAGGCACCATAGGCATAGAGATAGAGCTTCCCCGTCCCATCGCGCGGAAAGTCCGCCGGATAGACGATCGAGACCGGGATCTGCGTCCCGTCGCGCGCCGCGATCTTGAGCCGCTCAGTGCGGTATTTGCCGGCATCATAGCCGCTCGGGATTTCCTGAACCTTGAGGGTCGTCACCGCGCCGGTGGCGACGTCATAGTCCTGCACCGTTCCGGGCGTGACCATCGATTCGTAACTCAGCCGTAGCGTGTCGACATCATATTCGGGATTGTCGCCCAGCCCGGCGACATAGCTCGCCTCGGGGAATTCGAGCCGCACCGGCGCGACACCGGCATCGTAGCGGTGCAGCTCGACCTGGTCGAGCCCATCCTCGCGCCCCTCGACGATGAAGAAATCGGCGAAACAGGCGACCCCGGTCATGTAAAAATGCGGCGAGGGTGCGATCCGTTCGGCCCAGGCGCCCGGATTGTCGAGGCTGGCCGTGGCGAGGCGGAATTGCGGATCGGTGTCGTTGGTGTGGATGAACAGCGTGTCGCCGTGCAGATCGACATCATATTCGCGGCCGCGCTTGCGCGGGCTGACCATGACCGGCTCGGCCAGAGGGTTGTCCGCCGGATACAGCCGGATCTCGCTGGTCTCGTGATCGCTGGTCGTCAGCAATATCCATTTGCGGTCGCTGCTCAGTTCGGCGCCGACCGAGAAGCCGAGCTCCTCCTCGAAATAAACGACGACATCGTCTGCGGGCTTCGTTCCCAGCCGGTGCAGCTTGAGCGTGCGTGTCCGCCAATTCTCGTCGGTCACGCCGTAGAGAATGGCGTCGCCACCGCTGGTGAAGACGATGTTGCCGATCGTCCCTTCGATCGAGACATTGCCCCATTTGCCCGCTGCGCCTTCGATCTTGTCTCCGATCGCCGCGCCGCTCCCCAAGTCCTTGAAGCGGATGGTATAGCGCTCCGATCCGTCATCGTCGGTCGAATAGGCCATCAGCGTGCCGTCTTCGCTGATTGAGATCGCCCCTACCCGGAAATATTCCTTGCCCTCTGCCAGCGCCGGCTCGTCGAGGATAAGCTGGTCGTCGCCGCCGCCCACCGGCTTGCGCCACCAGCGCGGATATTCGCCGCCGGTCTCGTAATCGGTCCAGTAGAGCCAATCGCCGTCCTTTTGCGGCACGGTCGATTCGTCTTCCTTGATCCGCCCGCGCATCTCGTCGAACAGCCGCTTCGACAGCGGCTTCATCGGCGCGATCACCTGCTCGAAATAGCGGTTCTCTTCCGCGAGATAGGCCAGCACGTCCTTATCGGTGACATCGGGATAGCCCGGATCCCGCAGCCACGCCCAGGGATCGTCGATCGAAACGCCATGGGCGGAAAAGCTGTGCGCGCGGGTGGCGGCGACGGGCGGCGTGGGAAGATCGGTCATACCCCTCCTTAGCCCAGCCGGATCGCCTGTCGAACCCTTCCACGCGTACCTGAACGCGACGTTGTTTGCAGTTCATGCAACCTGGCAGGCGTCGCCGGGTTACTGCTGCATCGCTTTGAAGATTGAGGAGAACGGAGATGAAGAAGCTGATTTGCGCGCTCAGCGCGGTCGCACTCACGGTTCCGGTCGCAATGCCGACCCAGGCCGCCGCGGCGCAGACCCATGCCAAGAAATACAAGGGCAAGCACGTGAAGCACTATCGCGGCCGCTGCCGCCGCTCGCCGGGCAATACCGGCTTGATCGTCGGCGGTGTCGCCGGTGCGCTCGCGGGTCCAGCAGTCGTCGGCCATGGCTTGCTCGGCACCGTCGCCGGTGGTGTTGGCGGCGCGCTGGGCGGTCGCGCGATCGATCGTACGATCACCGCCAAGAACCGCTGCCGCTAAGTCGAGGCTGAACGGCTCCGGCCCGCGCGTCGGCAAGGGCGCGCGGGCCGCGGCTTATTGGCCGGGATTGCCGTCCAGGTCGTTGCCGCTGACGATTGTGCGACCGATGCCATCGGCACGCCCCAGCGCCTTGCCCGCCGCGACTTCGATCGCATCGCGATGCTGCTGCACCATCGCCAAGCCGTCGCCGTCCGGCACCTGGGCGCTGAGGGCCTCCAGCACGTCATATTGTACGGCAAAGGCATAGCGCTCGCCGCTGGCGGTGCCTGCGAACTCGACCTGACGGTCGCCGATATTGTCCAGCAGCGTGTCTAAATCGATCGTAACCCGGTCTTCAGCCATGAATGCGCTCCGTATGTTGCGCCCGATAAGCGCGGCACACGCCAAGCCGTTCCGTACCCAAATGAAAGAGGCGCCCCGGCAGTGCCGGGACGCCTCCTCTCCGACCCGGAGAGATTTGTTTAGAACGAGGTCCAGTCGTCCGAAGCCGAGGCCATTGCGGCGACCGGCAGCGCCTTCACCGGCGAGACATAGCCTGCGGGCTTGAAGGCAGCCTTAACCGGTGCAGGCGCGGACACGCGTGCCGCCGGGCGGCGGGTTTCGCCGCCAATGGTGAACTTCGCGGCCTGTTCGGCAAGCGACGTTACTTCACCCGAGAGGTTGCGCGCTGCAGCCGAGGTTTGTTCGACCATCGCGGCATTCTGCTGGGTCGACTGGTCCATTGTCCCGATCGCGACACTGATCTGGGTGATCGCGGTCGACTGGGCCTGGTTGTCGGCAGCCATCTGGCCGAGCAGCGAGTGAACTTCGCCCACGTCGCCCGAGATGTCGGCGAGCGCGCTGTCGACCTTGCTCACCATCTCCACAGCCGCGACGATGTCGGTCTGGGTGGCAGTCAGCTGGTCGCGCGCGCGGGCAGCTTCCTCCTCGGAACGCATCGCCAGCGCCGAGACGAGGTCGGCGACCACGGCGAAGCCCCGGCCGGCTTCACCGGCGCGACCGGCTTCAACCGCGGCATTCATCGCGAGAACGCGGGTCTGGAATGCGATCTTGTCGAGGCCTTCGATGACGCTGTCGATGCCCTTGGCGCCATCGGCAACTCGCCCCATCGCCTGGACGGCTTCATCCGCGATGCTGCGGCCGCCTGCGACGGTCGATATTGCGCCATCGGCACGTTCGACGGTGCTGTTGGCGGCCGCCGCGGTAGCGCGCAGGCGCTGATCCATCTGCGAAACGGCAGCCGAGGTTTCTTCCAGGCTCGCGGCAGAACCCTCGGTGCGCCGGGCAAGGTCTTCTGACGCCTGCGCAATCTCGCCCGATCCGGTGCGGATCGTCGCGGCACTCTCGGCCACCGCACCGATCAGCGTCCGCAGGCTGCCCAGCGCTTCGTTGAAGTTGGTTTTCACCGCGGCGTAGCTTGGCGAGAAGTTTGCTGTGATTTCGGCGGTCAGGTCACCCTTGGACAGGCGCTCAAGCCCGTCGCTCAGCGTGTCGACGACGTCCTTCTGCTCGGCATCGGCGATCGTCTTGGCAGCGTCCGAACGCGCCTTCTCGACCGCGGCTTCGCGGAACACCAGCACGGCTTTGGCCATGCCGCCGATTTCGTCGCCACGATGAGTCTCGGGCACTTCGACGGCGTTGTTGCCGTCGGCGAGCGTCTTCATCACGTCGGTCATCTTGCGGACCGGCGCGGCGATGCTGCGCGACAGGAACCAACCCAACAGCACGGCAAGGGCAACCGAGAGCGCGCCGCCCAGCCAGATCGCCAGCTTGGCGGAGGATTGCGCCGCCGCTTCGGCTTCGCTCTTTTCCTTGACGCGCTCGGTCTGGGTCGCCTGGATGTCTTTGATCAGCGGGCGGATCTTGCCGAGCATCTTCACCCCGGAAAGCTCACCGGCCTTCGCGCGCGTGCCTGGGTTGCGAGCGAGCTTGATGATTTCGTCGAGCTTGCCGCGCAGCTCCTTGACGGCGCCGACCAGCGCGTCGGCGCGCTGATGCTGCTCGTCGGAAGTCGAATGCCCCTTGAATTCGTCTACTACCTTGAAGAAGGCCTCGCCGCTTTCCTGATAGGTGTCGTAGAATTCGTCCTTGCCGAGGATCGCGAACCCGCGCGCGGCATTTTGCTGCTCGAGCACCTTGGTCATCATCGCCTGCGAGGCCGAGAGAGCCTGCAGCGAACGCTCCTTGTCGGCGGAGGCCGAACTCAGCGCCGAGAGATTGGCGAAAACGATAGCGCCAACAATGGCGAAGACCACCACCAGCGCCGCATAGGCGCCGGCAAGCTTCCTGGAAATCGGGATATTCTGCAACGACATCAAAGGCTCCGTTTTTGTTTCTCTGACTGCCGGGCGCATCCCTTCGCCACGGCGAGCGAACGCAGCCCGCCTATCCCGAAGGCAGCGCGGCGCGATCGCCAGTGTATCCTTCATAGGAACGCAGCCTGCCGCTCCGGGAGCGGCGGGTTGATTTATTTCACCTACAAGTCGGTAACCTTACTGAGGCGCCGGCGGCGCATGACTTCCAAAATGTCGCGGACTGGGCCTAGAGAAGCGGCGCGCGCACCGCGGTGCCGGCGCACAGACCTTGTCGAGGAACGCTTATGTCGACCTACGCCGATCGCCTCCGCGCCCTGCGCGACCAGCTCAAGCACGATCGCCTCGACGGTTTCGTCGTGCCGCTCACTGACGAGCATATGAGCGAATATGTCGGCGGCTATGCCCAGCGGCTCGCCTGGCTCACCGGCTTCCAGGGCTCCGCCGGCACCGCAGTGGTGCTACCCGCCGAGGCAGCGATCTTCACCGACGGACGCTACACGCTCCAGGTCCGCCAGCAGGTGTCGGGCGACGATTGGGAGTATGTGGGTATTCCTGCGACCAGCGTTGCCTCCTGGCTCGGCACCCATGCACCCGATGGCGGCCGTGTCGGCTATGATCCCTGGCTCCACACCCGCGGCTGGGTCGAGGAGGCGCGCAAGGCGCTCGCCGAGAAGGGCGCCGAACTCGTCGCAGTCACTGCCAACCCCATCAATTCGGTGTGGCGCGATCGCCCCCAGCCGTCCGACGCGACGCTGAGCGTCCAGGCCGACGACGTCGCCGGCAAGGGCTCGGCCGCAAAGCGCGCCGAGATCGCCGACTGGCTCCACGAGCGCAAGGCTGACGCCGTCGTGCTCTCCGCACTCGATTCGATCGCCTGGACGTTCAACATCCGCGGCACCGATGTCGCGCACACCCCGGTCGCGCTCGCCTATGCGATCGTCAATGCCGACGGCACCGCCGACCTGTTCGTCACGCCCCAGAAGATCACCGATGCTGTCCGCCAGCATCTCGGCAATGCTATCCGCATCCATGATCGCGCCGCCTTCGCGCCGACGCTCTCCACCTTCCGGGGCAAGCGCGTCGCCGCCGATCCCGGCAGTGCTGTCTCGGCGATCTTCGACGCGCTGGATGCCGGCGGCGCCAAAATCCTGCCACTGTGCGATCCGGTGATCCTCGCCAAGGCGCTGAAGAACCCCGCTGAAGTCGCCGGCCACAAGGCGGCGCAGGCCCGCGACGGCGCCGCGCTGGTACGGTTCCTTAAATGGTTCGAGGAGACCGCGCCACAAGGCGGCCTCACCGAAATGTCGGCGGGCGACAAGCTCCACGCTTTCCGCGAGGACACCGGGCTGCTGAAGGATCTGAGCTTCGACACCATCTCGGCCACCGGCCCCAATGGCGCAATCCCGCACTACAAGGTCACCGAAGAATTGAGCCTGCCGATCGAATTGGGCCAGCTCTATCTCGTCAACTCGGGCGGCCAATATGCCGACGGCACCACCGACGTGACCCGCGTCGTTCCGGTTGGCGAACCGACGCCGGAGATGCGCGATCGCTTCACGCGGGTGCTCAAGGGCCATATCGCCATCGCCACCGCGATCTTCCCGGACGGCACCGTTGGCGCGCAACTCGACAGTTTCGCCCGGCGGCCGCTCTGGGACGTCGGGCTAGATTTTGGACATGGCACCGGCCACGGCGTCGGCGCCTTTCTCTCGGTGCATGAAGGCCCGCAGCGCATCGCCCAGCCCTATTATCCGGGCGGCCAGGCGCTCGAGCCACTGCGCGCCGGCATGTTCCTCTCGAACGAACCGGGCTATTACAAGGCGGGCTCGTTCGGCATTCGCATCGAGAACCTCGTCCACATCGTACCTGCCGAGATTTCTGGCGCCGAGCAGGCAATGCTTGCCTTCGAGACCCTCACCTTCGCGCCGATCGAGCAAAAGCTGATTGAAGCCAGCCTCTTAACAGAAAAGGAACGCGGTTGGCTTAATGCCTATCACGCGCAAGTCCTGCGAGTTGTTGGCCCGCAGCTGCGCGAGGACGAACGCCAGTGGCTGGAGGAAAAGTGCGCAGCAATCGGTTGATGTGGTTCGCGACGGGCGCAGCGACGATGGCGCTGTACCTGATGGGGCCCCACAAAATCGCCAACGAGGCTTATTCGCTCGCCAACTCGGCGGCGCTCTGGGTCAACGCACTCTGAGGCTCGCGATCGCCGGCGCGCTGCTCGCGCGCCTGCGCCTTTCGTTTCCTCAGGTTCGCGCGGAGTGCCTCGGCAAGCCGCGCCTTCTTTTCTGCATCGCTCATCCTTTGACGCGATAAACCGTCCGCCTTCGGGTTGACAATCGGGGACGTGGCTGCTCATAGGCCCCCTCCCGACCGACAGGCCGGTAGTGCTGCCGTAGCTCAGTGGTAGAGCGCATCCTTGGTAAGGCTGAGGTCGTGAGTTCAATCCTCACCGGCAGCACCATTTCTCCCATCGCAGGAAAATCTTCCCCTTCGGGGAAACCGCCTTGCAAGCGCGTGCGGCATCTCCGATCAGGCGCGTGACCAAGGAGATTGCACGATGAAGACCCGCGCCGCCGTCGCATTCGAAGCGAAGAAACCGCTCGAGATCGTCGAGCTCGACCTTGAAGGTCCGAAGCACGGTGAAGTGCTGGTCGAGATCATGGCGACCGGGATCTGCCACACCGATGCCTATACGCTGGACGGCCTCGACAGCGAGGGTCTCTTCCCCAGCGTGCTCGGCCATGAAGGCGCAGGGATCGTTCGCGAAGTCGGGCCGGGCGTCACCAGCGTTAAGCCCGGCGACCACGTCATCCCGCTCTACACGCCCGAATGTCGCCAGTGTAAGTCGTGCCTCTCCGGCAAGACCAACCTCTGCACCGCGATACGCGCCACCCAGGGCAAGGGCCTCATGCCGGATGGCACCACCCGGTTCAGCTACAAGGGCCAGCCAATCTTCCACTACATGGGTTGCTCGACCTTCTCGAACTTCACCGTGCTGCCCGAGATCGCCGTCGCCAAGATCCGCGAGGACGCCCCCTTCCAGACGAGCTGCTACATCGGCTGCGGCGTCACCACTGGCGTCGGCGCGGTGGTCAACACCGCCAAGGTCCAGGTCGGCGAGAATATCGTCGTGTTCGGGCTCGGCGGCATCGGATTGAACGTTCTCCAGGGTGCCCGGATGGCCGGCGCCAACAAGATCATCGGGGTCGACATCAACCCGGACCGCGAGGAATGGGGCCGCAAGTTCGGCATGACCGACTTCATCGACGCGCGGGGCAAAAGCCGCGAAGATACCATCGCCGAGATCCTGGCGCTTACCGATGGCGGCGCCGACTATACCTTCGACTGCACCGGCAACACCGAAGTGATGCGCACGGCGCTGGAAGCCTGCCATCGCGGCTGGGGCACCAGTATCATCATCGGCGTCGCCGAGGCCGGCAAGGAAATCAGCACCCGCCCCTTCCAGCTCGTCACCGGGCGCAACTGGCGCGGCACGGCCTTTGGCGGCGCCAAGGGCCGCACGGACGTGCCCAAGATCGTCGACTGGTACATGAACGGCAAGATCGCGATCGACCCGATGATCACCCACCTGCTCAGCCTGGAGGAGATCAACAAGGGGTTCGACCTCATGCATTCGGGCGAGAGCATCCGCAGCGTCGTGGTCTACTGAGGAGGACCCATGTTCAATCATATCGTGATCGGCTCGAACGATATCGAGCGCTCAAAGTGCTTCTACGACGCGGTGCTCGGCACGCTCGGCTTTTCGGGAGAACCGCTTCGCCACGTGGCGGCCACTGGGCACAAGCGGCTTTTCTATCGCCATGCGGGCGGCACGCTCGCCATCTCCGAGCCGATCAACGACGAGCCCGCGACCTGTGCGAATGGCGGCACGATCGGATTCAAATGCGGCTCGCCCGAACAGGTGAAGCTGTTCCACGATGTCGCGGTGGCGCAAGGCGGCCGCTCGATCGAGGACCCTCCGGGCGAGCGCGACGGCGGCATCCTCGGCGCAATGCATCTCAGCTATGTCCGCGATCCCGACGGCAACAAGCTTTGTGCGATCTACCGGGCCGCATGAGCGAGGCCATTAACCTCGCGGAGAAGTTCGCCAGCTTCACCGAGCATTGGGCGCCGCGGCTGGTCGCGAGCTACAATGGCAACGACGTGCGCATCGTGAAAGTATTGGGAGAGTTCGTCTGGCACGCCCATGACGACACCGACGACTTTTTCCTCGTGCTCGACGGCATCCTCGACATCGAGATGCGCGACCGCACTGTCACGATAGGCCCCGGCGAACTCTATGTCGTTCAACGCGGCGTCGAGCACCGTCCGGTCGCCCGCCACGGCGAAGTGCGGATGATCAACATCGAGCCGGGCGGCACCAACAATCTCGGCAAGGGGTCGCCGCAGCGCGCAGTGGTGCAAGCATGATCGAGACAGTAAGCAGCAACAAGGCACAGGGTGGGACACAGGGCGTCTATCGCCACGCCTCCTCCGTCACCGAAACCGGAATGACCTTCTCGGTGTTCGTTCCCGATCACGCGCCCGGCGCCAAGCTGCCGGTGCTCTGGTATCTGTCCGGCCTCACCTGCACCCACGCCAACGTCACCGAAAAGGGCGACTATCGCGCCGCCTGCGCCGAGAATGGCGTGATCTTCGTCGCGCCCGACACCTCGCCGCGCGGCGAGGGCGTGCCCGATGACGCTGCCTATGATTTCGGCCAGGGCGCCGGCTTCTATGTGGACGCGACCGAGGCGCCCTGGTCCGCCAATTTCCAGATGCGCAGCTATCTCGAGACCGAGCTGCCTTCGCTGATCGCCGCCGAATTCCCCGCCGACATGGCCCGGCAAGGGATCACCGGCCATTCGATGGGCGGGCACGGCGCGCTGACCATGGGTCTTCGCGACCCGGAGCGCTTCCGTAGCGTCTCGGCCTTCTCGCCGATCGTCGCGCCAAGCCAAGTGCCGTGGGGCGAGAAGGCCTTTGCCGGCTATCTTGGCGCCGACCGCGCGGCCTGGCGATCCTATGACGCCTGTGCGCTGATCGAGGACGGAGCACGGCGCGGCGAGTTGCTCGTCGATGTCGGCGCTGCAGACAATTTCCTCGGCGAGCAGCTCCGTCCCGAAATGCTCGAGCGCGCCTGCGCCACGACCGGGATCCACCTGACCCTTCGCCGCCAGCCGGGCTATGACCATAGCTATTATTTCGTCTCGACCTTCCTTGCCGAGCACGTCGCCTGGCATGCCGAAAGGCTCAAGTAACGCGCGGGTAACGCTCGCCTGCCGATCACCAAGCTGTTAGCTTCATGGCGTTTTCTTTTCTCGGGGGATTGCATCGATGACCATCAAGTTCCTGCAGCGCACGATGACCGCGCTGGCGCTGGTCCTGGCGCCCGCCGTGCAAGCACAGACCACACCGGCATCCGCTCCGGCGGCAGCGACGACCGACGCCGATCCCGCGCTCTGGGTAGTCAAGGATGCCGACACCACCATCTATCTGTTCGGCACCGTCCATGTTCTCAAGCCGGGACTGAGCTGGTTCGACGAGGCCGTGAAGGCCGCGTTCGACAAGAGCGACACGCTGGTCCTCGAGATGATCGAGCCCGACCCATCCGAGATGCAGGGGTTGGTGATGAAAATGGCAGTCAACCCAACCGGCCCGACACTCACCGAGAAGCTGCCTGCAGACAAGCGCGACGCCTATGCCAAGGCGCTCGCCGATGTCGGCATCCCGGCCGCGGCGCTGGACCGGCTCGATCCCTGGCTCGCCGCAGTGACACTGAGCGTCGCCGGCCTGCCCAAGCTCGGCTATGATCCCAATAGCGGTGCCGAGCGCACGCTGACCGCCGCCGCCAAGACCGCAAACAAGCCGATCGTCGGGCTCGAGACCGCCGCGCAGCAGCTCGGCTATTTCGATGCGCTGCCCGAGCCGCTCCAGGTCAAGTTCCTCGTCTCCACCGTCGAAGAATACCCCAAGCTTGCCGGCACGCTCGACAAGATGATCGCGAGCTGGACCAAGGGCGATCCCGATACGCTGGCCAAGACCATGAACGAGGAGATGGAGGACACGCCCGAGATCGGCAAGATCCTGCTCACCGACCGCAACATCCGTTGGGCCGACTGGATCGAGAAGCGCCTTGCCACCCGGGGGTGGTGTTCGTCGCCGTCGGCGCGGGCCATCTTGCCGGACCGGACAGCGTCCAGGCGCAGCTCGCCAAGCACAAGGTCCAGTCGACCCGCATCGCCTATTGAGGCCGGACCCGAACGCCGTCGCGGGCGTTCGGGCCTGGACCTGTTCCCGCTGGAGCAACGCATTGGCCAAACCGCGTCCCTTTCTTGGCCTGGCGGCGGGCATCGTCGCGGGGCTCGTCGCCTCAGCGGCGATGGCCGCCTTCCAGGCACAGGCATCGAAGCTGCTTCCCGACGAAGGCGGCGACGAGGATCCCGCGACCGTCAAGGCGGCCGACGTGGCTAGCGAGGCGGTGATCGGCGATCCCGTACCCGAGCCCTATCGCGAGTCAGCCGGCCAGGCGGTGCATTATGTCGTCGGCGGAGTGCTGGGCGGCATCTACGGCGTGCTTGCGGAGTACAAGCCCGAGGCGAGCACGGGCTTCGGCAGCGCCTATGGCATCGCCACCTCGGCGCTGCTCGACGAGACCGCGGTTCCAGTAGCGGGCCTGGCGCCCGCGCCGGACGAGACCCCGGCCGCCACCCATGCCTATGGCGCGGCCTCGCATCTGGTCTACGGCCTCGTCCTCGAAGGCATTCGCAGGCTGCTCGTCGGGCGACGCTAAGCCCCGACAAGTCGACCAAGTTCCGCGCAAAGCGCCTCTATCGAACTCAACGGAGGCGGTCTTTTCCACGAACTGGGCTCCGCTACGTACGAGCCATTCGTTGAGTTGCCCGATGATAGATCGACCGATCCCTTGTAGGACAGCGCTTTTTGCGGGCTAGAACAGCAATTGTTCCTGGGCCACACTGCGGCCTACCGGCCCGCCGCCGCGGCGCCGAGCCAGCTCTACCTGGGCGGTATGGCGGATGTCGACGTCGCGGTCCTGGAGGAAGCCGGCGAGCGATTCGTCGTCGATCTCGCTCCATTCCTTGCCGCGATCGGGGCCGTAGCGCACCCGCGGCAACAGCCCCGGCTCTTTCGACCATTGGATCAGCTGCGCCACGCTCGCTTCGTTGAGCATGTCGCGCAGGTGATGCGCGGTCACATAGGCATCGGGGAAGGCGCGGTGCGCCGGCAGCCCGCGCTCATGGACCAGTCCCTCGGGCTTGCGCCAATAGCGCAGCATCTGGTTCGAAAAGCCCGGCGAATCGGGCCAAAGGCGAAGCGCGCACTTCCAGGTGCAGATCCAGTCGGCGCCGCGGGTGAGCGCCGGCGTGCAGAACTGTTCCTCGAAGGTCGCGCGGTGCGCGGCGAGCGCCACGCGGCGCGGCCAGGGATCGAGGACCGGCCGCGCGACATCGTGCCACCACGGTGCGTCGGCAACGTCTTCGTCGCGGATATGGTGGATCGCCATCGTCAGCGGCGGAATCTGGCGGCCCGGATTGACCATCCGGTTGCCGCCTTCGCCTTCGATCTCCCAGCGCCCGTCGGGCTGCAGCGCGACGTCCTGCCAGCCGATCTCGACCACGCCGTGCTGCGGCGGGGCCTGGCCGGTGGTTTCGAGGTCGATGACGCGGATGATGGAGGGGGGCGGGGGCATTGCGCGTTAGGTGGGGGCTACCGCCCGCGAATGCCAGCCGAAACTTGCGGTTCGCTGCCGCGGCGCGCCGCTAGTCCGGATCGCCGGCGCGCTCGCGAACCCGGCGCGCCTTGTGCTGCTGGAGGAGATCGTCGGCGCGCTCGGCAAGCTGCTTGGTCGCCTCGATACATTCGCGGAGGCCCGCCTGCGCGTCTTCGATCTCGGAATATTCTGCGCTACGCTTGTCAGTCACAATCCATTCCCACTCGAACGGTTGAACCCCTTGATCCAGATCAAGGTTCCAACCGCTCGTCGTGGGAAATGGCTCAGTGCGCCGCTTGCGGTCCGCGCTCCAGGCCGCTGGCGGCGAGCTGCGCGTCGATCTGCGCCATCAGGCGGTCGAGCCCTTCCTGGCTCTTGGCTTCGGCACGCGCGACCAGCACGTCCTGGGTGTTAGACGCACGCAGCAGCCACCAGCCATCGGCGGTGTTGACGCGTGCGCCGTCGGTGCGATTGACGTCGGCGCCCTCGGCCTCAAGCCGCTCGAGCACTTCGTCGATCACCGCGAACTTGCGGCTCTCGTCAACCTGGAAGCGCATTTCGGGCGTGTTGATCATCGGCGGCATCGCATCCTTGAGCTCGGTCAGCGACTTGCCGGTCGAATGGATCGCGCGGATCAGCTGGACGGCGGCGAACTGCGCATCGTCATAGCCATAATAGCCATAGAAGGTGTCGGCGAAGAAGATGTGGCCGCTCATCTCGCCGGCGAGCGGCGCGCCGGTTTCCTTCATCTTGGTCTTGATCAGACTGTGCCCGGTCTTCCACATCACCGGCTTGCCGCCCAATTCGGCGACGCGGTCGTAGAGCGCCTGACTGGCCTTGACGTCGGCGATCACCGTCGCGCCGGGATCGGCCTTGAGCAGAGGCTCCGCCAGAATGGACAGGATCTGATCGCCCCAGACCACACGGCCCTGGCCGTCGATCGCGCCGATCCGATCGCCATCGCCGTCAAAGGCCAATCCGAAGTCGAGCTGCTTGTCGGCGACGAGCTTCTTGAGATCGGCGAGGTTCTTTTCCTCGGTGGGATCGGGATGATGGTTGGGGAAGTGACCGTCCACTTCGGTGAACAGCGTGTGGTGCTCACCCGGGAGCTGTGCGACCAGCTTCTCGATCACTGGACCCGCGGCGCCGTTCCCGGTGTCCCAGCCGATCTTGTACGCGCCGCCGGCATAGCCTGCGAGCAGCCGGCCGACATAGGCATCGAGGATGTCATAGTCGGTGACTTCGCCGGTGCCCTCGTCCCAGTCACCCTCGGCCGCAACCTTGCCGATCGTCTGGATGTCCTCGCCGAAAAACGGACGATGCTGGAACACCATCTTGAAGCCGTTATAATTGCCGGGATTATGGCTGCCGGTTATCTGGATGCCGCCATCCACTTCTAGCGTGGCCTCGGCATAATAAAGCATCGGCGTGGGGCCCATGCCGATGCGGACGACGTCGCAGCCCGATCCGGTCAATCCCTCGATCAGCGCCACCTCGAACTCGGGCGAGGACAGCCGGCCGTCGCGACCCACTGCGACGCGGTGCCCGCCGGCGCGGCGCAGCAGCGTGCCGAAGCTGCGGCCGATCGCGCGGGCGTCGTCGGCGCCGAGCGTCTGCCCCACGATTCCGCGAATGTCATACTCGCGCAGCGAAGTGGGGTCGAAACGATGCGTCATGGTGCCTCCCGAGAAGTGTTTGCCCGCCTAATCCCCGAGCAAGGCGGAAAGTTCAATTGCGCGAACGTAACAAGCGGATCATTTTGACGCACTGCAGCATCGCCCCGCCGTACTCTGCTAAATCCTAACGCAGCAACGTGTCGCGCGCGGCGTTGATCCGCCGGGTGAGCTCGGCCGATCCCCCCTTGTCGGGATGGACCGCGCTGACCAGCCGGCGGTGCGCGGCGCGGATCAATTCGGCGTCCGCTTCGCGCGAAACGCCCAGGATCGCGCGCGCCTCGTCCTCTGGCATCGTCACGCGCCGGGGCTTGGGCTTCGCCTTGAGCAGCAGCTGGTAGATGGCAAACAGGATCAGCGCCGCGAGGATTGCCTTGCCCATCAGGCGAACAACGGCACGGCGGTTTCGGGAAGCGCGAGTCCGGCCATCATCTCGCGCAGCTCCTGGCGTGCGGCGACGTGCGCCAGCCCCATTTCGCCGAACTCGCGGCTGTCGAGCATGGTCAGCCCCTGGGGGAACAGCTCGCGGTAGATCACCCGCTCCGACAGGCCCGAGATCACCCGGAATCCGACCCGCTTCGAGAGCTGGTCGATCGCCTCGGACACGCGGCGCATGTTGCGCGCCTCGATATGCTGCATGCGGTTGCGGAGCACTACCCAGTCGATCGTCTCGCCGTCCGCCTTGGCGCGGCGCTTGCGCGATTCCCAGATCAGCTCCGAATAGAAGCTGGGGCGCACGACCCGGAAGGTCTCGGGATCGACCTGGCCGATCAGATCGAAATCGACGAAACTGTCGTTCATCGGGGTGACCAGCGTATCGGCATTGGTCACGGCGATGCGGGCGAAGCGATCGTCGCGGCCCGGCGTATCGATCACCAGGAAATCGGCATCCTCGCCGAGCCGGTCGAGCGTCTCCGAGAAGAAATCGAGGCTCTCGCCGTCATGCGTCTCATAGGTCGGCATCGGCAGCTGGCGGCCGGTGCGGCGGATCGTCGCGAGGCGGTTGTCGAGATAGCGCCCCATGGTGCGCTGGCGATGGTCGAGGTCGAAGCACGCGACGCGCGCGCCCTTGAACGCCAGCGCAATCGCAGCGTGCACCGCGGTGGTCGACTTGCCGGTCCCGCCCTTTTCGTTTGCAAAGACGAGGACATGCAGTCGCTTCGCTCGATCGTTCAACGCCTAAACTTCCTTTATTGATCGCGCAGCCCTCCCCCATAGAAGGCCGCCCCTCACCTTATCGAAAGTGCCATTCCGTGCAAACAATCCGTCGGCTCGAAGATCTTCGCGAGGCGCTGGCCGCCTTCAGGAGCGCCGGCGAACGCGTGGCGCTGGTGCCGACGATGGGCGCCCTGCATGACGGGCATATGGCATTGGTGGAGGCGGCCAAGCGCGCCGCGGACCGCGTGGTCGTCTCGATCTTCGTCAATCCCAGGCAGTTCGGGCCGAACGAGGATTTCGACCAATATCCGCGCAAGGAAGCCGCCGACTCGCGGCTGCTGACCAATGCGGGCACCGATATCCTGTGGCTGCCGCCGGTAGACGTGATGTACCCGCAAGGCTTCGCGACCAACGTCTCGGTGACCGGAGTCAGCGAAGTCCTCGACGGCGCCCACCGGCCTGGCCATTTCGACGGAGTCGCCACGGTGGTCTCCAAGCTGTTCAACCAGGTCCGCCCCGACATCGCGCTGTTCGGCGAGAAGGATTGGCAGCAGCTCGCCGTCATCCGCCGGATGACCGCCGACCTCAACATCGACGTCGAGATCCAGGGCGTGGTCACCCAGCGCGAGGATGACGGCCTCGCCCTCTCTTCGCGCAACGCCTATCTGATGCCCGACGAGCGCGCCCGGGCAGTTGCGCTGCCGCGCGCGCTGGGCGCCGCCGAGCGTGCGATCGTCGAGGGTGGCGACCCCGAGGCGGCGCTGGCTCAGGCCCGCGACTCGCTGACCGCGGCAGGCTTCGACGTCGATTATGTCGTGCTCGCCGATGCCGAGACGCTGGGCAGCGCCGAGCCCGGCCGCCCCTGGCGGCTGCTCGCCGCGGCGCGGATCGGCAGCACCCGGCTGATCGACAATATCCCCGTCACTACGCAGGATCCCGGTTAACCTCGTTAACCATTTCTTCCGGTTTGGCCGCCAAAACCCCGAAGCAGAGGGATCAGCTTTAACTAGGGGTGGCAGCGATGGGCAGCAGCCTGAAGAGCGCACGTTTCCTGATTGAAAGCCGCCTGCGCGACGCAGCACGCGGCGACGCCGATGCGTGTTACGATCTGGGCATGGTCTATTCGAGCGGCGCCGATGGCGTCGGCGTGGACCTGGTCGAAGCGCATAAATGGTTCAACATCGCCGCGGTGTCGGGCAGCGAAGCGGCGCAGATGTGCCGCGCCGAGATCGCCGAGGACATGACCGCGCGCGAGATCAACGACGCGCAGAAGGCGGCACGCGCCTGGCTGCGCGGGCTTCAGCTCCGCGCTGCCTGAACCTGACGCCGGGCGCTGCTCGGTTGTCATTGTTGACACGTTCGCGGGTCTTACGCGACCGGCGTCAGACGACAACGCTTTGATTCAACACGATAAAGTGGCAGGCCACTCGATTCGGCGCGCCACCGACGCCCCGGCGAGGCCACGCCTAAACGCCGGTTTGGCGCGCGCAACGCGCCACCTATGCGACTGTCACGCTACGCCTTCGCACCCTCCCAGCCCCAATGGCGCCCAGCAGGCGCCGATCGCGCGACGCCCGAGCGCCACGCACCTGCCACGCCCCGGCCGAGATGAGGGCATTTCGGTCCGCGCGGAAAGTCTCAAAGGTCACAGTTGCGGGCACCAAGCCGAGCGGCAACGCTTTCCACGCACGCGCCATCACGGCGCATAGCGCGGGGGTGATCGACTCCGGACCTTTCAAAGAGCCCGAACAGCCTATCGCAGAGCCGGTGGTGTAGGACAGCACCTTTGCCGGCCCGCACGTCCCGCAACCCCGGCTTTCGCCGTGGTGCGGTACCTTACTCCGCTTTCTTTGCCGCCGGCTTCTTGGCGGCAGCCTTCTTTGCCGGAGCCTTTTTGGCAGCTGCCTTCTTCGGCGCGGCCTTCTTCTTGCCCTTGCCCTTTGCCGGCCCCGCGGCGGCGCGCGCGTCGATCAGCTGAGCGGCTTCCTCCAGCGTCAGCGCGTCCTTGTCGATCGACTTGGGCAGCGTCGCGTTGGTCTCGCCATCGGTGACATAGGCGCCGTAGCGACCCTCCATCAGCTTGATCTCGGCCTCGGTGCGCGGATGTTTCCCCAGCACCTTGAGCGGCTCGCGCGCCGCGCCGCGCGCCGGGCGACCGCCATTGGCGGCGGCTTCGGCGAGCTTGACCACGGCGGCGTTCATGCCGGTCTCGAACACTTCGGCGGTCGACTGGAGCCGTGCGTATTTGCCGGCATGCGCCAGATACGGCCCGTAACGCCCGATCGAGGCCGTGATCGGCTCGCCGCTCTCGGGATGGGTGCCCACGGTGCGCGGGAGCTTGAGCAGCTTCAACGCCCATTCGAGATCGAGATCGATATCCTTGGGGATCGATGCGCGCGCTGCCTCCTTGCCTTCGCCAAGCTGGATATAGGGGCCGAAGCGGCCCGACTTGCGCTCGACATTGAGCCCCGATTCCGGATCGACGCCCATCACTTCGGGGCCGGTAGACTCAGCCCCCTCGCCGCCCGGCTGGCCGAAGCGGCGGGTATATTTGCACTCGGGATAGTTCGAGCACGCCACGAACGCGCCGAACTTGCCGCCGCGCAGCGCAAGCTGGCCGTTGCCGCAATTAGGGCAGAGCCGCGGATCGCCGCCATCGGCCTTGGCCGGGAAGAGATAGGGTTCGAGGAACAGATCGAGCGCGGCGGTGACCTCGCTTGGCTTCTGCTCCATCACTTCGGTGGTGCGCGGCTTGAAGTCCTTCCAGAACTCGGCGAGCACCGCCTGCCATTCGGCGCGGCCGCCCGAGACGTCGTCGAGCTCCTCCTCGAGTTCGGCGGTGAAATCATAGCCGACATATTTCTGGAAGAAGCGTTCGAGGAACGCCGTTACCAGCCGGCCGCTCTCCTCGGCGAAGAAGCGGTTCTTCTCGACGCGCACATAGGCGCGGTCCTTCAAGGTCTGGATGATCGAGGCATAGGTCGACGGACGGCCGATACCGAGTTCCTCGAGCCGCTTGACCAGCGAGGCTTCGGAGAAACGCGGCGGCGGCTGGGTGAAGTGCTGCTCGGCGTTGACTGCCTTCTTGGCGGGCGCGTCTCCCGCGGACATGCGCGGCAGGCGCCGCGAATCCTCGTCGCCCTCGTCGTCCTTGCCCTCTTCGTAGAGCGCGAGATAGCCGGGGAAGAGCACGACCTGGCCGGTGGCGCGCAGACCGTGCTGGCCGCTGCCGTCCTCGAGATCGATGGTGGTGCGCTCCATCCGCGCCGAGGCCATCTGGCTGGCGAGCGCGCGCTTCCAGATCAGGTCGTAAAGCCGGGCATGATCGCCCGAACCGACCTTGTCCTTGGAGAAGTCGGTCGGGCGGATCGCCTCATGCGCTTCCTGCGCGTTCTTGGCCTTGGCGGTGTATTGGCGCGGCTTATCCGGCACATACGATCCGTCATAGCGGGTCGCGACGGCTTTCCGGGCTTCCTGGATCGCGCCGCCGTCCATCTGGACGCCGTCGGTCCGCATATAGGTGATCGCGCCGTCCTCGTAGAGGCCCTGGGCGATTCGCATCGTGTGGCTCGCCGAGAAGCCGAGTTTCCGGGCGGCCTCCTGCTGGAGCGTCGAAGTGGTGAAGGGCGGCGGCGGATTGCGCATCGCCGGCTTGGTCTCGACCGAAGCGACCGAGAAGCGGCCTTCCTCGACGGCCTTCTTGGCGGCGAGCGCAGTGCCTTCGTCGCCGATCGAGAGGCGATCGAGCTTGTCGCCCTTAAACTTGACCATGCGCGCCTGGAATGGCGTGCCGTCCTGCTCCATCTCGGCGACGACCGACCAATATTCCTGCGCGGTGAAGCCTTCGATCTCGCGTTCGCGATCGACGATGATGCGCAGCGCCACCGATTGCACGCGGCCCGCCGACTTGGCGCCGGGCAGTTTGCGCCACAGCACCGGCGAGAGGGTGAAACCGACGAGATAGTCGAGCGCGCGCCGCGCCCGATAGGCGTCGATCAGATCGGTATCGAGCTCGCGCGGGGCCTTCATCGCCTCGAGGATCGCCGGCTTGGTGATCGCGTTGAAGGTGACGCGCTCGACTTCCTTGGGGAGCGCCTTCTTGAGGCGCAGCACTTCCTGGACGTGCCAGCTGATCGCCTCGCCCTCGCGATCAGGGTCGGTCGCGAGGATCAGGCGATCGGCCTTCTTGGCCTCGTCGGTGATCGCCTTGAGCTGCTTCGACTTGTCGGCATAGGTCTCCCAGTCCATCGCGAACCCGTCCTCGGGGTTCACCGATCCGTCGCGCGGCGGCAGATCGCGGACATGGCCGTAGGAAGCGAGGACGCGATAGTCCTTGCCGAGATATTTCTCGATGGTCTTCGCCTTGGCGGGCGATTCTACGATGACGAGCTGCATGGTATCGGGTCGTTCCTTACGCGTACGCGTACGAGGATGGAGAGCGGTTCCGGGTCGCGTCAACCCGGAGGCATTCAGGCGAGTTCGGCGACCGCCGCTTCCCAGGCGCGCGCTTCGTCTTCGCGGCGGGCATGGATCAGCGGCGTGCCGGCGGTGGCAGTGGCGGGATCGACGGTGATGGTGGCGTCGTAGAGGAAGGTGGCGTTGCCGGCGATCGTCACGCTGCGATCGGCATTGGCCGTGCCGCGGACGAGCCCGCCCTTGTTGAACACGGTGATGGTGTCGCCGAAGCGCGTGCGGCCGGTGAGCGCCGCGGCGAGAGTTGAAGCGGCCATCGCGCTGCCGCAGCTGTCGGTCAGGCCGACGCCGCGCTCGAAGGTGCGGACATAGAGGTCGCCGCCCCGCTGTTCGACGAAGCTGACATTGGCGCGCGCCGGGATCAGCGCGGGGCCGGCCTCGCACCAGCTGCCCAGTGCGACAAGCTCGGCCTCGTCGACGGCATCGACAACGCTGACGAGATGCGGATTGGGCATGGCGATCGCGGTGAAGGCGCGGCTGCTCGGCAGGCCGGGGATCGCGGCCTCGATGATTTCGGGGCTGTCCACAGCCAGCCCGACGGCGGCGGTGCTGGTCGAGCCGGCGGCCTGGGTGCGGATCGTGGTGACGCCGGGGGCGAGATCGGGCTGGCGCGCGACCGTGGCGCTGCTGGTCTTGAGCTTGACCCGCGCCGTATCGAGCCCGGTGACTTCGAAGCCCCGGCGCGCGACGCAGCGCAGCCCGTTGAGGCAGGTCTCGGCCTCCGACCCGTCCGAATTCCACATCCGCATGCCAAAGGCGTGGGTGTCGTCGCCAGGAACCAGCGCGAGCAGCCCGTCGCCGCCGACCGGGCCGTCGCGGTTCGCAAGCGCGCGGGCGATGCCGGCCCATTCGGCATCGCTCAGCGCCAGCGCGCGCGCGTCGACCAGCGGGAAATCATTGCCCGAGCCGTGGCATTTGAGGAAGGCGAGCTGCATGGCGCGCCACATAGGGGCGGCGGGGCGGCGCGGCTAGAGCCCGTTGCTGCGCGAACCCTATTCCGCCGCCTGGGGCAGCACCGGGCCGCCCATCGAATCGACCCAGGCGCGATCCTTGGCGATGATCGCCGCGAAGCTCGGCCGGGCCAGGATCGCGGCGATATAGGCGGCAGCGCGCGGGTGGCGATCGGGATCGGGCGCCACGCCGATGCAGCGCAGCGTCGCGAACGGGCTGGCCACGGAAATGTCGGCAAGCGTCAGCCGATCCTCGACGAGGAAGCCGCTGTCGGGGATCACGCCTTCGAGATAGTCGAGCATCGGCGGCAGCTTCTCATATTGCGCGGCGTCGGCGGCGGCGTGATCGCACTCCTGCTTGAGCACGCGCGGCAGCACGAAGCGATTGCCGAAGATCGCGGCGCCCGCCGCCATCATCATCGTGTCGGACATCTCGTCGAACCAGATGGCGCGCGCGCGCGCCCTGGGCTCGGCCGGGATCAGTGCAGGCTCGGGATATTTGGCATCGAGATAGGCGACGATCGCGCTCGAATCCGAGATCAGGAAATCCTCGTCCTTGAACCCCGGCATCTTGCGGAACGGGCTGGCGGCTTCGAAGTCCGGCCCGCCGCGGCCCATCCCCCCGGCCTGGAGCTCGAGTGTCAGCCCCTTTTCGGCGCCGAACACCATCACCTTGCGCACATAGGGCGAAAGCGTCGAACCAAAGACGATCATGAACATTTCCTCTCGAATGCCCAACACACAAGACATCGGCTGCACGGGGCAACCGGGTTCCTCGCGACACCGCGACCCGTCTGTGCCAAGGAGAGGGCAGTGACTGTTCTCACGCTTCTCATCGCCCTGGGCATTGCCGCGGCCTTTTATGTGGTCCTGCGGCGGATCACTGTTCTGGAACAGGAGCTTCGCCGCGTCGAGTCCCTTGTCGCACGGCTCGAGCTGCGCGAGGCCCGCGAGGCGCGGCCGAAGACGGCAACCTACAGCGCGCCTTCCGCACCCGAGCGGGTTGCGATACCCGAGGAACCGGCCCCGCCAGCACAACCCGAGGCGCGGCCGGTCAAGGTGCCGGAGATGCGCGCTGAACCGCGCTTCTCGCTCGAATCGCTGATCGGCGGACGGCTGCCGATCTGGATCGGCGGCGCGGCGCTGGTGCTCGCAGGCTTCTTCCTGGTGCGCTATTCGATCGAGAGCGGCCTGCTCGGACCGGCGGCGCGGACGGTGCTGGCCGCGCTGTTCGGCGGCGCGCTGATCGGCGCGTCGGAGGCGGCGCGCAGCTTTGGCCCGACGCGCGAGGATCCGCGCGTGGCGCAGGTGCTCGCCGGGGCGGGCATCGCCAGCCTTTACGGCACGCTGTACATGGCCGCCGCGCTCTATCACCTGATCGGGCCGCTCACCGCGTTCGGTGCAGTGCTGGTGGTAACCGCCGCGGCGCTGGGCCTGTCGCTGCGCCACGGTCCGCCGACTGCGGTGATGGCGCTGATCGGCGGGTTCGCAGCACCGCTGGTCGCCGGGTTCGACGCCGCCGGGATCGGGCCGCTGCTCGTCTATCTCGCGCTGTTCATCGCCGCCTTGTTCGGGCTGGCGATCCAGCGCGGCTGGGGCTGGCTGGCGCTGGCCGCGAGCATCGCCGGCTTCGCCTGGATCAACTTCCTGATCGCCGCGCTTGGCGGGCGCCCTGGCGACCTCTCGGCGGTGGGCGCATTCACGATGCTGCTCGCCGCGGGAGCCAGCGCCGCGCTGCCCGCGACGGGCATGGACAATCGCTGGCTGCGGATCGCGCCGCTGGTCGCCGGACTGGTCCAGCTGCTCGCATTGGCGCCCGCGCTCGAATTCGGGCCGCTGGCGTGGAGCTTCTACCTCGTCCTCGCCGCCGCCGCGCTGTTCCTTGCCTGGCGCGACGCAGTCTATGCGCCGGCCGCGCTCGCCGCTGCGGGGTTCGTGCTGGTGCTCGAGGCGCTCGCGCTGATCCAGCCCGAGCGCAGCGCGACGCCGGTCGCCGCGATCGTGGCGGCGATGCTGTTCGCCGTGCCGGGGCATCTGCTCGCGCAGCGATCGCGCCATTGGGGGCTGATCGCGCTGCTCGGCACCGGCGGGCCGCTGCTGGTCGCGCACGCCGCCGCGCCGTCGTTGCTGCCCGCGCTCGGCTGGGGCGCGCTCGAACTGCTTGCCGCCGCCGGCGCAGCGCGGATCGCCTGGCAGACGCGCGACGACGACGCGCCGCTGCTCACTGCCGCAACGGCGCTGGCCGGGCTGCTCGCCGCGGTCGGGCTGGCGCAATTCGTCCCCGGCGCGTGGATCGCGCTGCCCTTTGCCGCCGTGCTGCTCGGGCTGGCCGGCTGGGCACGATACCGGGGCGCAAAGCCGCTATTCGAACTGCCGCTCTACCCCTATCTCGCCGCGCTGCTCGCCGCGGCGCTGCCGATCGCCGCTCTTGCCGACCTGGTGTTCGCGGCCGTGGCGGGCGACCGGCTGCCCTATTTGCGGCTGCCCCCGCTCGACACGCTGTTCCGCGCACTCGCGCTGCCGACTGCGGCGCTGCTCGGCGCGATGCTCGACCCGCGCATGCTGGGCCGCGCGCGAAGGCTGGTCGGCGGCGTGGCAATCGCGGTGGGCATCCTGCTTCTCTACGCGCTGGCCAAGCAACTCCTCGCGATCGCGACGCTGCCGCGCTTCGCCGCGCTCGGCTTCTTCGAGCGCGCGCTGCTCACCCAGCTCTGCCTGGGCACCGGTTGGGCGCTGCTGCGCAAGGGCAAGCTGGTCAGCCTGGCCGGGGTGCTGTTCACGCTGGGGCTGTGCCGCTTCGCCTGGTTCGACTTGCTGGTGATGTCGCCGGTGGTCGAGCCGCAATCGGTGGGCGCGCTGCCGATCGTCAACGCCGCGGTGCTCCACGCCGCGCTGCTGGCCTATTGGCTGTGGACGCTGCCGCCGCGGCCGCCGCTGCGCATCGGTGCTGCAGGAGCCACCCTCGTCGCGGCGCTGGTCGCGGTGCGCCAGGCGGCACATGGCGACCTGCTCACCGGACCGATCGGGCGCGGCGAAAATGGCGGCTATTCGGCGGCGCTGCTCGGCGTCGCCCTGTTCTGGCTGTGGCGCGGGATCGGCGCGGCGAAGCATGACCTGCGCATTGCGGGCCTCGCGCTGCTCACGCTGGTGACGTTCAAGGTGTTCCTGATCGATGCGGCGGCGCTGGACGGGGTGCTGCGCATCCTCTCGTTCCTGGCGCTGGGCCTTGCGCTGATCGGGATCGGCTGGGCGTATAACCGCTTCCTGGCGCGGCCCGCTACGCCCGCGGCCGAGCCCGGCTGATCATTCGATCACCAGCCGCCGCGGCGCCGAGGCGATCAGGGCGGCCTGCGACTGGAGAATCGCCTGGACCTGCGCCTCGGCGATCGGCCGGGCGAACTGAATGCCGAAGCGCCGCCCGTCGCTCCACGCGACGCGCACGCTGCCATGGAGGCCGCCGCATGCGAGCATGCAGTGCGTGCCGATCGGCGGCACCGAGTTGCCATAGACCAGGGCGCCGCCGACCGAGACGTTGAGCAGATGGACGCGCGTCGGCGGCGCCGCGCCGACGCTCATCTCGGCAGGCTGGAATATCTTGTACCGCGTCGCGCGGCGGTTTCGGGCGCCATCGTCCATCTGGAGCATCCTGATCCCCCGATCGCCGCAGGGAATTGCACGATCGCGGCGCGCTTTCACCTGCTTAAGATGCTTAATGCCAGAATTGTTTCATTTGTTACCATCATTCATGCGATGCCGTCAGGCCAGGCGGTAATGATCGGCGACGCGGTCGAGTGCGAAGCCGAGGACGAGCTTCCCCGCGCGGCTGGGCCAGCCAAGCGCCTTTTCGGTGGCGGTGAGCCCCTCACCCGCGCAGACGACGCGCCAGAGAACGTCCGAAAGTCCCGGGCCGGCCGCGGCGACGACGTCATCGAATCGGCGCTTGGCCGCGATCTGGGCGAGCGTGGGATCGAGCGGCTCGTGCGGTCCGCGGCGCCCCGGCGCGCGCGGCGCCGCGTCCCAGCGCATTGTCACGCGCGGGCCGAGCGCGGCGATCTCATAATCCCGCCGCAGCCGCTCGCCCGCCTCAAACTGGCGCGCATCGATGCGGCCACGTGCGAACAGCCAGGCGAGCGGCAATTCGGCGAGGTTGACCGTCACGCTGCGCCCGTATCGCCGGGGCCGCTGCGCACCGTCCGCCACGCCGTGCTCGTCGATCGTGCGTTCCGCCAACTCGCGCATAGATTCTCCTTTTGTTCGATTCGTTCCTCTTGCCATGACGGCTCGCTTGTAGGAAAGAGGGGAGCCAAATAGGTTAGGGGGCTGACCGATGATCACTGCCATTCGCGAAGTGCGGCGTGCCAAGGGACTGACGCTCGACGATGTCGCGCAACGTTGCGACCCGCCGACCACGGCGCAGACGATTGGCCGGCTGGAGACGGGGACGCGCACCGTGTCGGTCGGCTGGCTCAACCGCATCGCCAAGGCGCTGGGCGTCGAAGCGGCGGATCTGGTGCGGCTTCCCGAGCGGCCGGACATCGGCGTGGCGGCGGTTCTCGATGCGACGGGCGCGCATGCGCCGCGCCGCCCCGCCTCGGTGGTGCCACCGCATGCCGAGCCGGGGCTGGTGGCGGTGACGGTTTCGGGCAGCGTCGGCGATTATCGCAGCGGCGACGAGATCTGGTGCGACCGGCTGGCGCCCGAGGCCTTTGCCCGCGCGCTCAACCGCGATGTGCTCGTCCCCCGCCCCGCCGGCCGCTATCTTTTCGCCCGGCTGATCGGCCGCGAGGACGGCAAGCTCCATCTGCTGCCGCTGGGCGCCGGCACTCGCCAGCAGATCGTCTCCGACCCGGCCTGGATCGCCGCCGCCGTGCGGCTGGTGCGCGCCTTATAGTCAGGCCTGGGCAAGGAATGGTGGGCGCTGACGGGCTCGAACCGCCGACCCTCTCGGTGTAAACGAGATGCTCTACCAACTGAGCTAAGCGCCCTTGCTCGCGTGCCGATGCCAAATCCGCCCGGCCGCGGCAAGAGGCGTATTCGCTACACCAGCGACAATCCGGCGCGACGAATGGCCCCGACATAGGCACGCATCCCCTCGATCGCCTTGGCGGTGAGCGCGATATAGGCACGGCGGCGGTCGGCGGGGTCGGCCTGGCGTTCGAACAAGCCGGCTTCATGGAGGGTGCCGATCCAGCGCAGCGCAGTGGTGGGCGGGACCGCGGCGGCGATGCACAGGCTCGAGACCGAGACGCGGCGACGCTCGAGATCGGAGGCGAACAGATCGAGCAGCATGTCCCAGGCGGGATCGGCGAACAGATCGGCCTCGAAGAACTGGCTGCGCAGCCGCCGCGCGCGGATCACCCCACGGATTTCGGAAGCGGCGATCTCGATCGGCGCGGCCGTTTCCGGGCCGCGATAGGCGTTGCCGGAATCGCGCACGCCGGTGCGATGGTCGATTGCGCTGGGCCCGTCGGTCTCGCGGGTGAGGCGGACGAGCGTCTCGGCGATGCGCGCCATCTCCTCGTTGAGTCGCCGCAGTTGCGCGACCGCGGCCTCGCCCGAAACCTCTCTGACTGCGCGGCCTCCGCGCATTGTGCTCATGGCGATCGCGCCGACCCGCTCGGCCTTCGTCGGATCGCACAACAGCTGCGCGTGCGAGCCGAGCAATTGTGCCGCGGCGCCGTCGATCTGTTCGGGCAGGATCGTCGCGACGATGCCGAGCTGGCGCTCGCGCGCCAGCGTTTCGGCGCGGGCAAAGACGCGTTCGAGCAGCGCTTCGGGTGCCGACGCGGCTTCGATCACGACCAGGTCGAGCCCGTCATACCTGCTGAAATCGCGCGCGGCCTCATCGAAGCCGATCGGTCCGCGCGCAGCACAGCCCGCCAAAGCGAGTGCGTCGACTGCCTCGGCCCGATGATGCGCGCTGTCGGCGATCACCAGCGCAATTGGCAAGGTCTCACCATAAGTTACCAATTCACCGCCCGGAACGATCGAAAGATCTGCCATCGCTTTTCCCAAGTTCTTCTTCTGTTCCGGAGATGCCGCAAGCCTCCGGAACGGTTGAGTCGGACTTCCTCCGTTTCGGAGGTTATGGGGCGACCCGCGCAGCGGGATTCAGTTCGGCGCTCCGTTTCGGATCATTCGAAGATCGCGGCGGAGCGGTAGACATCTGCCTCGGTGACGTCGCCACGCTCTTCGAGCAGGGCGCGCGTGGCGCTGGCGGCGACGCCTAGCCACAGCGTGCCGCCGACGATGCCGAGCAGGCTGGAGACCAGCGTGAGGAGGATGCGCGTCGGCAAGCCCATCGCGGCCTGTTGCGCAGCGAAGTTCTGAGCCGCCGTCTGGATCAGCGCGGGATCGTTCTGCGCCGCCGCAACTTCGCCGAGATAGCTGCCCATATACCACCAGCCGAGCAGCGCGCCGACGACGAACAACGGGACCAGCACCGCGAGATAGGCAGTGAACAGCGTCCAGAAGCGGCCGCGGCTGAGCGACCAGGCCTCGTCGATGCTGATGCGATGGCGATAGAGCGTGAGCGGGAAGAGCGGCGAGAGGCGCACATGGACCCAGACCAGAAAGCCGATCAGCGCGACGAACAGCAGCAGGCCGACCAGTCCCATCGCGATCGGCGACCCGATCGCGAAGCCGAGCGCGGCGGCGATCAGCATCACCACCAGTTCGCCGACCAGGGTGAGCACGACGGAGCCGATCAGATAGAGGATCATCAAGCCGAGCGCGCGGAACTCGTCCCAGCCGAGCCGCATCGAGGCCAAGCTGCGCTCCTCGGGCGTCAGCACCGCGCGGAAGACGGCGTTCATGATGACCATGCCGAGCAGCAGGATGGCGACATAGGCGACCAGCATCGCGAGCAGGCTTCCGCCGCCAAAGGCGGGCGGGGCGAGCGTGGGATCCGGAGTGAGCCCCAGCGTCCCGGTCATCAGGAAGATCATCGCGAAACCGATGACGAGCGAGGCGACGAAATAGGTTGCCGCCCACACGGCGACCGATCCGAGCCGATTCGTGAAAATACCGAACGCGCCGCTGAGGATCGTCCCGATATTCGCCATGCTTCCCCCTTCGAACGCCCCCGCGTCCGCTCCCAATCAGTCGAGCGATTTGACGATCTCTTCGACCATCTTCTTGGCGTCGGCCAACAACATCATCGTGTTGTCGCGGTAGAAGACGTCATTGTCCACACCGGCATAGCCGACGCCGCCCATCGAGCGCTTGATGAACAGCACGGTCTTGGCCTTTTCGACATCGAGCACTGGCATGCCGTAGATCGGCGAGCTCTTGTCGGTCTTGGCGGCAGGGTTGGTGACGTCGTTGGCGCCGATGACGAAGGCGACATCGGTCTGGGCGAATTCGGAATTAATGTCTTCGAGCTCGAACACCTCGTCATAGGGCACATTGGCCTCGGCGAGCAGCACGTTCATGTGCCCCGGCATGCGGCCGGCGACCGGATGGATCGCGTATTTGACGCGGACGCCATGCGCCTTGAGCTTGTCGCCCATTTCGCGCAGCGCGTGCTGCGCCTGCGCCACCGCCATGCCGTAGCCGGGGACGATGATGACCTGCTCGGCCTGGCTCATCAGGAATGCCGCATCCTCGGCCGAGCCGCGCTTCCACGGCCGGTCGGTCGCCGCCGCAGCCGCACCGCCGCCGCTGTCGCCGCCGAAGCCGCCGGCGATCACGCTGATGAAGCTGCGGTTCATCGCGCGGCACATGATGTAGCTCAGGATCGCACCCGACGAGCCGACCAGCGCGCCGGTGACGATCATCGCGGTGTTGTGGAGCGTGAACCCCATCGCCGCCGCCGCCCAGCCCGAATAGGAGTTGAGCATCGAGACGACGACCGGCATGTCGGCGCCGCCGATCGGCACGATCAGCAGGAACCCGATGACGAAGCTCAGGCCGGTGATCGTCCAGAATACCCAAGGGCTCTGGTCGGTGACGAAATAGGCGATCAGCCCGAGGATGCCGGCGAGCAGCCCCAGGTTGATGACGTGGCGGCCGGGCAGCAGGATCGGCTTGCCGCTCATATTGCCGTTCAATTTGAGGAAGGCGATCACCGATCCCGAGAAAGTGATCGCGCCGATCGCGACGCCGAGGCCCATCTCGATGCGGCTGACCTGCAGGATGGTGACCACGTCCGGCCCGTAGATCGGGCGGATGATCTGCGCGATGCCGAACGCCACCGGGTTGAGGAAAGCGGCGGCGGCAACGAGCACCGCGGCGAGGCCGACCAGCGAGTGAAACGCCGCGACCAACTGCGGCATGTCGGTCATCTTGATGCGCCGCGCCGTGACGAAGCCGATCGCACCACCGATGACGATCGCGGCGCCGAGCTCGATCGGGCTGGCGATATGGTGCGTTACCAGGGTGGTGATTACGGCAATGGCCATGCCGAGCATGCCGAGCCGATTGCCGCGGCGGCTGCTCGCCGGCGACGAGAGACCGCGCAGCGCGAGGATGAAGCAGACGCCCGCGACCAGATAGGCGAGGCTGACCCAGGGATTTACGGGAAGCGCTTCGTGCACCTTAGCGCTCCTTCTTCTTGTACATGGCGAGCATGCGCTCGGTGACGGCGAAACCGCCGAAGATGTTCACCGAGGCAAAGGCGACTGCGACCAGCCCGAGCCACTTGGCGATCTCCGCCCCCGCGGCCATCGACGCGATCAGCGCGCCGACGATGATCACGCTGGAAATTGCGTTGGTTACTGCCATCAGCGGCGTATGCAGCGCCGGGGTGACCGACCACACGACATAATAGCCGACGAAACACGCCAGCACGAAGATCGACAGGATCGATATGAAATCCATGACTTACTCCTGATCCTCCCCGGCACGGGGAGGGGGACCGTCCGCAGGACGGTGGAGGGGGCTCGCGGCAAGCGAGACGATCGAGGCGGCGGTGGCGTCAGCGTCTTTCAGGACGTCCGCCGCGTTAATGTGGACGACGTCGTAGCGATTGCTCGCGAGAAACCGGTCGCGCTCGCTATCGTGCGCGATCGACGCGGCGGTCGCGTGGATCTGGCCATCCACTTCGACTGCCATCCGTTTCGGCGCATAATAGAAGTCGACGATATACGGGCCGATCGGATGCTGGTGGCGGAAGTGCAGCCCCGAGACGCGGCTGCGCAGACGCTGCCAGAGCAACGCCTCGGGGTAGCTCATCTTGCGGCGTTGCTTGCGCGCGCTCGAAACCTCGGGCCGACGCATGTTTGGAGAGCCCCCTCCACCGCGCTTTGCGCGGTCCCCTCCCCGTTCCGGGGAGGATCAGATGGGGCGACGCTCACCCTAGCAACTTCTCGTGCACAACCCTGCCGCCCTGCGTCAGGCGAATGGCGCCCCCGATCTCGTCGTCGAGGATCGGCTTACCCTGCTCCTTGTCCCAGAAGGCGGAGAGGAAGTTGAACAGGTTGCGCGCGAACAGCGCCGAGGTGTCGGCCGCGAGTTGGCTCGGCACGTTACGGTGGCCGACGATCTTCACCCCGTGTTTCTCGACGATCTCGCCGGCGATCGCGCCTTCGACATTGCCGCCGGCCTCTACCGCGAGATCGACGATCACGCTGCCCGGCTTCATGCTGGCGATCTGCGCGTCGGAGATCAGCCGCGGCGCCGGGCGGCCCGGGATCAGCGCAGTGGTGATCACGATGTCCTGCTTGGCGATGTGCGACGACACCAATTCGGCCTGGGCGGCCTTATACTCGTCGGACATTTCGGTGGCGTAGCCGCCGCTGCCTTCGCCTTCGATGCCCTTCACTGCCTCGACGAAGATGGGCTTGGCGCCGAGCGACAGGATCTGTTCCTTGGTCGCGGCGCGGACGTCGGTGGCGGAGACCTGGGCACCGAGGCGCCGGGCGGTGGCGATCGCCTGGAGGCCGGCGACGCCGACCCCCATCACGAACACCTTAGCCGCGCTGACCGTCCCCGCCGCGGTCATCATCATCGGGAAGGCGCGGCCATATTCGGAGGCGGCATCGAGCACCGCCTTGTAGCCCGACAGGTTCGATTGCGAGGAAAGGATGTCCATCGATTGCGCACGGGTGATTCGCGGCATCAGCTCCATCGCCAGCGCCTCGGCGCCAAGCGCGGCATAGCGATCGACTCGCGCCCGCTCGCCAAAAGGATTGAGCCCCGCGACGATCCACGCGCCCGACTTCAATCCGGCGAGGCTGTCGGGATCGGGCCCCTGGACGCCGAGCACGATATCGGCGTTTGCCAGCACGTCCGCCCGGCTACCCAGCGTGGCGCCGGCATCGGCATAGCCCTGATCGGCAAAGGAAGCGGATGCGCCCGCCCCCGTCTCAACCGCCACCTCAGCCCCCAGCCCGATGAATTTCTTCACGGTTTCCGGAGTCGCGGAGACGCGCCGCTCGCCGGCGGCGGCCTCCTTGAGCACTGCGATCTTCACCTCAGCTGGCGATCAGGAAGACGACAAGTGCCGCGATGAGGGCGGCGCCGACCGTGCCCCACTTCATCATCGCCGTGAATCCGTGCCAGGTTTGCTCATGCTGCTGGATTTCGGTGGTGGTATCGCCCGTTTCGGCCATGCGCCTATTCCCCTCCAACGCAATTTGAGGGAAGCTTAGCCTTGGCGGCGTATAGTCTCAACCCTGAGACGCGGTAGCAGTTCTGGATGTAGCTTAAGCGGGCCTTTACCGGTCCGGCTTAAGAGGGTCGACCTGAAACGGGACATTGAGGACAGGTAGAGCGATGACGCGCAACGGCCAGCGCCTCCTAATGCTGATCGACGACGAGCCTGCGCAGCGCAGGCTAGTGGCGGCGATTGCTGCCCGCCGCGGCTGGCGCACGATCTTCGCAGGCGAGGCCGAAACGGCGATCGCCACCCTCGGCACGCCCGACGGGATGGCGCTCGACGCCATCATCCTCGACAATTCTTCCTCGGATGCCGACGCCGCCGCCTTGATCGGCGAACTACGCACCCGCCGGCCGCAGCTGCCGATCCTCGTTCTCACCGCCAATGGCTCGGCCGCCGCCGCGGTGAGCGCGATGCGTGCCGGCGCCACCGATTTCCTGGTCAAGCCGATCGCTTCGGAACGGCTCCTCGCCGCGCTCGAAGCTGCGATCGGCGGCACGGTGGCGGGCGAACTGCGCCCGCTGACCGAAAAGCTCTCGGCGCCGCTCGGCTTCGACGAGATCGTCGGTTCGGCGCCGCAGTTCCGCGCGGCGCTGGCGATCGCCGCCAAGGCGGCGCGCGCGCGTGTGCCCGTGCTGATCGAAGGCGAAAGCGGCGTCGGCAAGGAAGTGATCGGCGAGGCGATCCACGCCGCCAGCCCGCGGGCGCGCAAGCCACTGATCACGGTGAATTGCGGCGCGATTCCCGCCAACCTGGTCGAATTGGAGCTGTTCGGACACGAAAAGGGCGCCTTTACCGGCGCGTTCGAGCGCAAGATCGGCCGGTTCCAGGATGCCGATGGCGGCACGCTGCTGCTCGACGAGATCGGCGAGATGCCGCTCGACGCCCAGGTCAAGCTGCTGCGCACGCTGCAGACCGGCGAGATCCAGCCGATCGGCGCGCGCCATCCCCGCGAAGTCGATGTGAGGGTGATCGCCGCTACCAACAAATCGCTCCAGGCCGAAGTTGAGGCCGGGCGTTTCCGCGAAGACCTTTATTACCGGCTCAACGTCGTCCAGGTCGCGATCCCGCCTTTGCGCGAACGTACCGGCGACATTCCCGCGCTGGCGCGCCACCTGCTGGCGCGAGTCGCCGAGCAGCCGGGGCTGCGCCCGCTCGGGATCACCGACGATGCGCTGACGCTGCTCGCCAGCTATGACTGGCCGGGCAATGTCCGCCAGCTTCAGAACGCGCTGTTCCGCGCTGCGGTGCTTTGCGATGGCGACGGGCTGACCAAGGCCGATTTTCCGCAGATCGCCCAGCTTGCCGCCGGCCGGCCGGCGGGCACCGCGCCTGCGCCGCAATCGACCGGCCATGCCGGAGTCACGCTGTTCCGTCCCGATGGCAATCTGCGCGCGCTAGACGAGATCGAGGCCGATGTGATTCGCCTGGCGATCGGCCATTATCGCGGCCGGATGACCGAAGTCGCCCGGCGCCTCGGGATCGGGCGCTCGACGCTTTATCGCAAGCTGGGTGAGCTCGGGATCGACCAAAGCGCCGCCTGACGGGTTTCGGCGGGCGTGCGGGCCCGCTAGGCTCGCGGCATGGCATTCCAAGGCAAGACTGCGCTGGTCACCGGCGCCGCATCGGGCATCGGCCTTGCCGTCGCCCGCCATCTCGCGGCGCAGGGCGCGGCGCGACTGATCCTCGTCGACACCGCCGCGCCGCCGAGCGACTTTGCCTGCATGGTCGAGGCGGTGCAGGGCGATGTGCGCGACGAGGCGCTATGGAGCAGCCTGGACCTGACCGGGCTCGACCATGCCGTGGTCAATGCCGGCGTCGCCGGGGCCGGCGCGATCATGGGGCTCTCGCTCGACGCGTGGCGGCGGATCCTCTCGGTCAATCTCGACGGCGCGTTCCTGACGCTGCGCGCGGCGATGCGGGCGATGCGCGGGCGCGGCGGATCGATCGTGCTCACCGCGTCGGCCGCGGGCGTGAAGGCCGAGGCGGGAGTTTCGGCTTACGGCGCATCCAAGGCGGCAGTGATCCATCTCGCCAAGACCGCCGCCAAGGAAGGCGCGTCGCACGGCATCCGCGTCAACGTGATCGCGCCAGCCGGCGTCGAGACCCCGATCTGGGACGCCGTGCCGATGTTCGCCGATCGCGCCGCCGCGATCGGCCGCGACGCCGCCTTTGCCGAAATGGCGGCGCTCGCCACCCCGCTCGGCCGCTATGCCAAGCCCGAGGAGATCGCCGCGCAGATCGCTTTCCTGCTTTCGGATGCCAGCGCACTGGTCACCGGCGCGACGCTCATCAGCGACGGCGGATACACGCTCTAGGCGCGGCTCAGATGTCCTCGACCAGCCGGCCGTACAGCTCCGGCCGGCGATCGCGGAAGAAGCCGAAGGCGGCGCGGTGGCGCTTGATGCGCTCGAGGTCGAGCGTCGCGGTGATCACGCCGGTTTCCTCGCGATCGAGCTCGGCGAGAATATCGCCGCGCTCGTCGGTGATGAAGCTGGTGCCGTAGAAGGTCTGGCCGTGCTCGGTGCCGACGCGGTTGGCGGCGACGATCGGCACGACGTTCGACACGGCGTGACCGACCATCGCGCGGCGCCACAGCCGGGCGGTGTCGAGGCTGGTGTCGTGCGGCTCGGAACCGATCGCGGTGGGATAGAACAACACTTCAGCGCCCATCAGCATCATTGCGCGCGCGGTCTCGGGATACCATTGATCCCAGCACACGCCGACGCCGAGCTTGGCGCCGGGGCCGTTCCACACCTTGAAGCCGGTATTGCCGGGGCGGAAATAGAATTTCTCTTCATAGCCCGGCCCGTCCGGGATGTGGCTCTTGCGATAGACGCCTTCGATCCGCCCATCGGGGCCGATCATCGCCAGGCTGTTATAATGGTGCGGGCCATCGGCTTCGAAAAAGCTGGTCGGGATATGGATGCCGAGCTCGGCGGCGAGCTTCTGCATCGCCAGCACTGCCTTGTGCTCGTTCGCAGGCTTGGCGTTGGCGAACAGGCCCTCGTCCTCGACGCGGCAGAAATACTCGCCCTCGAACAGTTCGGGCGGCAGCACGACCTGCGCGCCGCGGCCGGCGGCCTCGCGGACCATCTCGCTCACCGCCTGGATGTTGGCGTCGATATCGGCAGTGAAGGCGAGCTGGAGCGCGCCGACGGTGATCTCGGTCATCGAAAATCCTTCAGAGGCTGACGCCGAAGCGGGCGGCGATCAGGACAGTGAGGCAATAGAGAGCGACGGTCAGCCCGCACCCCGCGAGAAGCGCCGGCTCGAAGCCGACACCGGCGCGCAGCAGCGCAGGCATGAGGAGGAACATGGGAAGCGAGGGCAGCACATACCAGAAGGTCGCTTCGGAATGCGCCGCAAGCCGCGCGCGGTCGCCGGTATCGCGCCACAGCCACAGCATGCCGAGGATCGAGACCAGCGGCAGCGAGGCCACCAACGCCCCCAGCGCAGGGCTGCGCCGCGCCAGCAACGCCACGGTGGCGACGATCAGCCCCGACAGCAGCGCACGGACGACGAACGCGGTCACTGCCGCGCCGGGATCTGCTGGCTGATGCAGTGGAAGCTGCCGCCCCCGGTCAGGATATGATCGGCGCGCTGGCCGATCACCGTGCGGCCAGGGAAAAGCGCTTCGAGCGTGGCGACTGCCGCCGCGTCATTCTCTTGGCCATAGAGCGGAACGACCACCGCGGCATTGCCGATATAGAAGTTCATATAGCTTGCCGGGATGACCTCTTCGTCCTCGCCGAGCACGCGGCCGGGCGAGGGCATGCGGACGACTTCGACGCCGAACGCCGCGGCGCGCTGCGCGGCATCCTGGTAGACGCGCCAATTGGGATCGTTCTCGGTCGCCTCGGGGATGAGCAGGCAGTTCTCGCCGACGAAGCGCGCGAGATTGTCGACATGGCCATCGGTATGGTCGTTGAGCAGCCCGTCGCCGAGCCACAGCACCCGGGCATAGCCGAGATCGTCGGCGAGGCGGCGTTCGGTCGCGGCCTTGTCGAGAGCGGGGTTGCGGTTGGGATTGAGCACACATTGCTCGGTGGTGACGACAAGGCCGGTGCCGTCGCCGTCGATCGCGCCGCCTTCGAGGATCCAGTCGTGGCGCTCGGTATCGAGCCCGCGTGCCTGGGCAAGCCGGGCACCGATATCGTCGTCGCCTTCGAGATCGTATTTCCCGCCCCAGCCATTGAAGCCGAAATCATGCGCGACGCCGGCGCCGTCGAGGATCGCGGCGGTGTCGCGCAACCAGATGTCGCCGAAAAGCTGGACGACGACGTCGGCCGCGTCGCCCGCCATGTCGCGCGCGGCCTCGGCCGACTCGTCGTCGGCGGCGACCAGGATCACGCGCTCGCCCTTGCCACCGGCATGGACGGCGCGCGCGAACGCCACGACTTCCTCGCGCGCCGGCTCGAGGTCGTCGAGCCAGAGCTCGGCATGGCTGGGGAAACCGATCCAGACGGCTTCATGCGGCGCCCATTCGGGGGGAGGCGGAAGAGTCATGCGCGGCCCTTAGCCAATCCCCGCCCCCAAGGGGAGGCGCTATTTGCCTGCGCGGCTCTTGTCGCGCACCGCGCGGAATTCGGCGTTCGGATACCAATTGGGCCAAGTCGTGCCCTCGGCGAGCTGGCGGCCGAGACCGTAGAAGATCGTCAGATCCTCGATCGCGCCGTCCCAGTTCCAGCTGTCTGAATATTCGTCCTGCGGCTTGTGGTAGCGCTTCTCGATATAGTCTTCGGAGGCCTTGTGCCCGGCTTCCTTGCCGCCGACGCGCAGATCCTCGCCGCTCTCGCCATAGAGCATCGGCACGCCGAGCTTCGCGAAGCTGAAATGGTCGGAGCGATAATAGCTGCCCTTTTCGGGCGTCGGCTCGGGGACGATCACCCTGCCCTCGGCCGCGACGAACGGCTTTACCAGATCCTCGAGCTCGGACTTGCCGACGCCGACCAGCACGAAATCCTTGGCGCGGCCGACATTGTTGACGCCGTCCATGTTCACCCCGCCCACGGTCTGGGCGAGCGGATAGACCGGATTCTCGGCATAATATTTGGAGCCGAGCAGCCCCGATTCTTCCGCCGTTACACCCAGGAAGACGATGCTGCGCTTGGCTGGCCCGGCCTTCACCTGCGCCTCGGCAAGCGCGACCAGCGAGGCCATGCCCGAGGCATTGTCGAGCGCGCCGTTGCAGATGTCGTCCCCGTCGACCGCGTCGCAGCGGCCGAGATGGTCCCAATGCGCCGAATAGAGCACATATTCCCCGGGCTTGGCGCTGCCCGGCAGGATGCCGACGATGTTCTTCGAAGCCTGGCGGCGGATCGTGTTTTCCCACGAGACCGATGCCTTGACGCCGAGCGGCACGGCCTTGAAGCCCTTATGCTTCGCCGCCTCGATCAACGCGGCATAGTCCTTGCCCGCGCTGGCGAAGAGCGCCTTGGCCGGCTCCTGCTGGATCCAGCCGATCGCCTGGCTCTGGTCCATGTGATCGCCCGGCGTATCCTGCTCGAGCTGCGGGCCGGTCCAGCTCGATTGGACAACGCCCCAGCCATAGGCGGCCGGCTCGGTATCGTGGATGATGATCGCGGCGGCGGCGCCCTGGCGCGCAGCCTCCTCGAACTTGTAGGTCCAGCGGCCATAATAGGTCATCGCCCGCCCGCCGAACGGACCGTCGAGCGTCATCGTCTGCCAATCGGGATCGTTGATCAGGATGACCACCGTCTTCCCCTTCACGTCCACCCCAGCATAATCGTTCCACCCGCGCTCGGGCGCGTTGATGCCATAGCCGACGAACACGACGTCGCTGTTCTGGATGTCGACCTTGGGGGTGACGCGATAGGTCGCGATCACCATGTCCTTGCGATAGTCGAGCGCGAGCGGGGTCTTTCCGCCGGTGAAGGCAAGCTTCGAGACGTTGTTGCCGGTGATCTCGACCAGCGGCACGTCCTGGAACCAGCTGCCCTTATTGCCGGGCTTGAGCCCGGCCTTCTGGAAGCGCTCGACCAGATAGGCGAGCGTCTTCTCCTCGCCCGCGGTGGCCGGTGCGCGGCCTTCATATTCGTCGGACGACAGCGTCTTGGTCACCGTCTTGAGCGTGTCGAGCGAGATCGCGGGCGCGGTGGTCGTCTGGGCATGGGCGGCGGTGCTGGCGAGCAGCAGCGCGACGGCAGGAAGAAGGCGCATCGAAAAATCCCCTGACTGGAACGTGGCGCGAGACTGGCAGCGCGCAGGCCATGCCGCAAGGCGGCGAACTGCGCCTGGCCCAAAACCAAAAAAGGGCGGCCCCGCAGGACCGCCCTTCTTGTTTCCCGAAGGAGCTCGAATTTAGCGCGAGTAGAACTCGACGACCAGGTTCGGCTCCATCTTCACCGGATACGGCACCTCGTCGAGGGTCGGCACGCGGGTGAAGGTGATCTTCGAGGCGCCTTCCGGCACCACATAATCGGGGATGTCACGCTCGGAGAGGCTCTGCGCCTCCATCACCAGCGCCATTTCCTGCGCCTTGGACGACAGCGACACGATCTGGCCGGGCTTGATGCGGCGCGAACCGATGTTGCACTTGTCGCCATCGACACGGACATGGCCGTGATTGACGAGCTGGCGCGCGGCGAAGATCGTCGGCGCGAACTTGGCGCGATAGACGATCATGTCGAGGCGCATTTCGAGCAGGCCGATCAGGTTCTGACCGGTGTCGCCCTTCATCTTCGAAGCGTCCTCATAGGAGCGCTTGAACTGCTTCTCGGTGATGTCGCCGTAATAGCCCTTGAGCTTCTGCTTGGCGCGCAGCTGGATGCCGAAGTCCGACATCTTGCCCTTGCGGCGCTGGCCGTGCTGGCCCGGGCCGTATTCGCGCTTGTTCACCGGGGACTTCGGACGACCCCAGATGTTCTCGCCCATCCGGCGGTCGAGCTTGTGCTTGGCGCTGGAGCGCTTCGACATATCTAATCCTTTGCAAATGCTAACAACGTTGGTCCCGGTATCCGCCTACGTCCCACCAAAGATGAGGGCAGGGCCACCGCTTCACCGGGGTGCGGGGCCATTGCGAAGGCGCGCGGTTAGCCGCCGATGGCCCCCGAGTTAAGCTGGACAGGGGCGCGGCGTCCCGCCAAGGGAGCGGCCATGCACGAAACAATCGCCCCCCTGAATTGCACGACGATGACCGAGGTCCGCGCCGGCGTCGACGCCGTCGACCGCGCGCTGGTCGACCTGCTCGCCCGCCGCTTCGGCTATATGGACGCCGCCGCGCGCATCAAGCCCGAGCGCGACCATGTCCGCGACGAGGCACGCAAGGCCCAGGTCATCGACAATGCCCGCGCACATGCCCGCGCCGCGGGGATTCCCGAGGCGGTGGTCTGCGATCTCTGGGAAACGCTGGTCGAAGCCTCGATCGCCTATGAATTCGAGGCGTTCGACCGGCGCTGAGACTCAGTTGCGCTGAACCGCGGCGGCAGAGCCAAAGGCGTTGCCGTCGCCGTTATAGTTGCGGTTCGCCTTTTCATTGGCCTTGGCAACCGCTTCCCATTCGGCCTTGGTCCGGCAATCGCGTTTGGCCATGATCGAGCCAGTGGTCTGCACAGCCCGGCAGATTTTCTTCTCGGGTTTCGGCGCGGCATCTTGCGCAGCAGCAGGAACGGCAAGCGTGAGCAGCACGAATACGGGGACGAAGCGCATCAGAATCTCCGGATGAGAAGACTACATCGTAAATTCTTCTCGCATCTGCGAAAAGACGCAACCTGATGTCTGGATCAATTCAGCTGCGGTGGCGCTTCTTGCCATCCAGCGCCGACAGCACGCCGCGCATCGTACGCAGTTCCTGCGAGGTCCAGCCCGGCTTGGTGAGCATCGTGCGCAGCGTCAGCTTGGTCGTCGGCACGCGATCGGGCGGGTAATAATAGCCCGACGTCTCGAGCATCGCATCGAGCTGGCCGATCATCCCCTCGAGCTCGTCCTGCGAAGCGGGCGGGCCGAGCACTTCCTGCGTCGGCTGGGCGAGCGCCTGCCCCTTCGACCATTCATAGGCGACGAGGATCACCGCCTGGGCGAGGTTCAGCGAACCGAATTCGGGGTTGATCGGCACGGTGAGTATTTTGCGCGCGAGCGCAACGTCCTCGGTCTCCAGCCCCGAACGCTCTGGGCCGAACAGGAACGCGGCGCGTCCCGGCGCGGCATGGATCTCGCGCGCCGCTTCCTCGGGCGTGACCACCGGCTTGGTTACGCCGCGCTTGCGCACCGTCGTGGCATAGACGTCGGCGCAATCGGCGACCGCATCGGCCACCGTCTCGAAGACCTGGGCGCGTTCCAGCACGATGTCGGCGCCGCTCGCCGCGGGGCCGGCCGAAGGATTGGGCCAGCCATCGCGCGGGGAGACCAGCCGCATCTCGGTCAGGCCGAAATTGAGCATCGCGCGCGCGGCCTTGCCGATATTCTCGCCCAGCTGGGGGCGAACGAGGACGATGACGGGGTTGGTCACGCCTTGCCCGCGTCGCTTACATTGCCGGCGAACTCCTCGAAGTCGCGCGCCTCGCGAAAGTCCTTATAGACCGAGGCGAAGCGGATATAGGCCACCGGATCGAGACCCTTGAGGCCTTCCATCACCAGTTCGCCGATGCGCTGCGACGGGATTTCGACATCGCCCTGCGTTTCGAGCTGGCGCTGGATGCCCGAGACCATCCGCTCGATCTGCGCCGCGGTGATCGGCCGCTTGCGCGCGGCGAGCGTGACCGAACGGATCAGCTTGTCGCGCTCGAACGGCTCGCGACGGTCCTGGCTCTTGACCACGGTCAGGTCGCGCAGCTGGATCCGCTCGAACGTCGTGAAGCGCGCGGCGCATGCCTCGCACTGGCGCCGCCGCCGGATCGCCGCCCCGTCTTCGGTGGGGCGGCTGTCCTTTACCTGGCTGTCTTCATTTCCGCAGAAGGGGCAGCGCAATTACAGCTCCGGATAGATGGGAAAACGTTCGCACAGCGCGCGGACGCGTTCGCGGACATTGGCCTCGACCTGCGCGTCGCCGGCCTCGCCATTCTTGCGCAGCCCGTCGAGCACGTCGGCGACCATGTTGCCGATCTCGCGGAACTCGGCGGGACCGAAGCCGCGCGTGGTGCCGGCCGGCGAGCCGACGCGGATGCCGCTGGTCTTGACCGGCGGCAGCGGATCGTTGGGGATGCCGTTCTTGTTGCAGGTGATCGCCGCGCGCTCCAGCGCTTCGTCGGCGTCCTTGCCGGTGACGCCGAGCGGGGTGAGGTCGACCAGCGCGAGGTGCGTGTCAGTGCCGCCCGAGACGAGGTTGGCGCCGCGCTCGTTGAGCGTCGCGGCAAGCACCTTGGCGTTCTCGACGATCGCCGCGGCGTACGACTTGAAATCGGGACGCAGCGCCTCGCCGAACGCGACGGCCTTCGCAGCGATGACGTGCATCAGCGGGCCGCCCTGGAGGCCGGGGAACACGGCCGAGTTGATCTTCTTGGCGATCGCCTCGTCATTGGTGAACACCGCGCCGCCGCGCGGGCCGCGCAGCGTCTTGTGTGTGGTCGTCGTCACGACATGGGCATGGTCGAACGGCGTGGGATGCACGCCGCCCGCGACCAGACCGGCGAAATGCGCCATGTCGACCATGAAGATCGCGCCCACCTCATCGGCGATCGCACGGAACTTGGCGAAGTCGATGATCCGCGGATAGGCCGAGCCGCCGGCGATGATCAGCTTGGGCTGATGCTCCTTGGCCTTGGCCAGCACTTCGTCGAAGTCGATCAGGTGCGTGGTCGGATCGACGCCGTACTGGATCGCGTTGAACCACTTGCCGCTCATCGCCGCGCGCGCGCCGTGCGTCAGATGCCCGCCCGAATCGAGGCTGAGGCCCATGATCGTGTCGCCGGGCTTGGTCAGCGCGAGCATCACTGCGCCATTGGCCTGGGCGCCCGAATGCGGCTGGACGTTGGCGAAGTCGCAGCCGAACAGCTGCTTCGCGCGATCGATCGCCAGCTGCTCGACTTCGTCGGACGGGTGGCAGCCCTGATAATAGCGCTTGCCGGGATAGCCCTCGGCATATTTGTTGGTGAACACCGAGCCCTGCGCTTCGAGCACCGCCTTGGAGACGATGTTCTCGCTGGCGATCAGCTCGATCTGGTGCTGCTCGCGGTCGAGCTCGTGGCGGACGCCGGCGAAGATCGCGGGATCGGCCTCGGCGAGCGTCTTGGTGAAGAAGCCGTCGGGCTGGAGCCCTGCGCTTTGCGGGTTGGTGCTCATCTCAGGCTCCTTGCGGGTTGCTGAGCTTCTCGACCCGGCGCTGGTGCCGATCGCCGAGGAACTCGGTCTCTAGGAAAGCGGTGATGCAGGCCTTGGCCATCTCGATGCCGACCAGCCGTGCGCCGAGCGCTACGACATTGGCATCGTTGTGCTGGCGCGCAAGGCTGGCCGAGAGTGGCTCGGAAACGAGCGCGCAGCGGGCGGCGGCAATGCGGTTGACGGCGATCGAGATGCCGATTCCCGATCCGCACAGTGCAACCCCGAATGCCGCGTCGCCGTTGGCGATCGCCTGGCCAAGCTTGAAGCCATAATCGGGATAGTCGACGCTCTGCGGTCCGTTGGTACCGAGATCGAGCACGTCGTGCCCCTCGGCACGCAACCAATCAGTGAGTTCGGACTTCATCCCGAAAGCGGCATGATCCGAGGCGATGGCGATGCGGTGCGACATGGCGCGCTCCCTACTGCGGACACGCCGCGCTGGCTAGTTGGAGAGACACATGCGTAGACAGATTCTTGCCCTTGCCCCCGCACTGATGCTCCTCGGCGCCTGTTCGCAGGGCGCCCAGGACGATCTCAACAATTCGCTCGACCGCACCGGCGACTCGCTGGAGAACGCCGCAAACGACGCCGGCCGGACGATCGACCGCGCCGCAGACGATGCCGGTCGCGCGATCGACAATACCGCCGATGATGTCGGCGACCGCGCCGAACGGATCGGCAATGCGATCGACAACGAGACGCGCTGATACCCCCCGCACCTTCACCCATTTGCGCCGCGTCGGCGCTTTCAGGAGACTAATATGCGCCTTGCGCTCCTCGCACCGATCGTCCTCGGCCTGGCCGCCTGCAACACCGCCGATCAGGCGGCCCAGGATACCGGCAATGCCACTGAAACCGCCGGCGCCGCGGTCGCCAACGCCGTGGAGGACAGCGCCAACGCTGTCGGCGACGCTGTGAGCAACGTCGCGGCGCCTGCCGATCGCGACGCCTGGCTGGGCCGCTGGAAGGGTGTCGAGGGCACCTATCTCGTGATCTCGAAGGGCGACGGCCGCGGCCGCTACAAGCTCGAGATGCAATATACGCTGGACGACAAAGGCACGTTCGAAGGCGCCGGCTCGGACGACGGCATCCTGTTCAGCCGCCCCGACGGTGCGCAGACGCTGCGCGCCAGCAATGGCGATGCCACCGGGCTCAAATATCTCGCCGGCAAGAAGGACTGCCTCACCGTCAAGTCTGGCGAGGGCTATTGCCGCGATTGATCGCGGGCCTCGCGCTTGTGACACCGAGTTGTCACAAGCGCGAGCTAGGCTTCCGGCGACGCTGGCACTTTGCCGCGAGGACACCGGGAGCCGGCCATGGGTTCACTTGCCAAGACGCCGAAGAATGGCGCCGTGCGCGGCGCGGTGCATCGCCATGAACATCTCAGCAAGGAAGGCATTCTCGAACGCGCCTTCACCTTCGCGTTTCGCGGCCTTGTCTATGCGCAGATCTGGGAGGATCCCGAGATCGACATGGAGGCGCTGGAGATCACCCCCGATTGCCACGTCGTCGCGATCGCGTCGGGCGGATGCAACGTCTTCTCCTATCTGACTGCCGACCCCAAGGCGATCACCGCGGTCGACCTCAATCCCGCGCATATCGCGCTCAACAATCTCAAGAAGACCGCGGCGCTGCGCCTGGCCGATCAGGCCGCGTTCCACCGCTTCTTCGGCCAGGCCGATCAGGCCGCCAATGTCGAGGCGTACAAGACCTGGCTGCGCCCGCATCTGGACGAGACGTCGCGCGCCTATTGGGATAGCCGCGGCCCCGGCGGCAAGCGCCGCATCGAAGGCTTCGCCACCGGCTTCTATCGCCAGGGGCTGCTCGGCCGGCTGATCGGCTTCGCGCATTGGCTGGCGCGGCGTTACGGCATCGATCCGGGCGAGATCCTCAAGGCGCAGTCGATCGAAGAGCAGCGCCGCATCTTCGACACGCGCTACGCCCCGTTCTTCGAGAAGAAGTTCCTGCGCTGGCTGGTCGACCAGCCCGCCGCGCTGTTCGGCTTCGGCATCCCGCCGGCGCAATACGACCTGCTCAAGATCGACGATCAGGCGGGGATCACCGGCGCACTGCGCAGCCGGCTGCGCAAGCTCGCCTGCGATTTCGACATCAAGGACAATTTCTACGCCTGGCAGGCGTTCGGCCGCGGCTATGGCAAGCAGGCCGACGCGCCGCTGCCGCCCTATCTGCAGGCGAAGAACTTCGAGATGGTGCGCGAACGCGCCGATCGCGTCGAGATCCGCCACACCAACTATGCCGATTATCTCGAGAGCATGCCGGCCCAGTCGCTCGATCGCTATGTCCTGCTCGACGCGCAGGACTGGATGACCGACGCCCAGCTTACCCGCATCTGGACCGAGATCACCCGCACCGCCAAGCCCGGCGCGCGCGTGCTCTATCGCACGGCCGCGGCGCCCGATGTGGTCAGGGGTCACATCCCGGACGACCTGCTCGGCCAATGGGATTATGCCCCGCAGGCCAAGCGCGACGACTGGACGCGGCGTGACCGTTCCTCGGTCTATGGCGCAACGCATCTCTGGACGCTGAAGCCGCACGCATGAGCGGCGTCGCGGCAGTCGATCACGATCAAAAGCAGGCGATGGACTCGGTCTATGCGCTCCATCGCCACTTTTACGATTTCACTCGCAAATTCTATCTGTTCGGCCGCGACCGGCTGATCGCGCGGCTCGCGCCGCCGCCGGGCGGCACGGTGCTCGAAGTCGGCTGCGGCACCGCGCGCAACCTGATCGTCGCGGCGAAGCGCTATCCCCAGGCGCGCTTTTATGGCTTCGACATCAGCGAGGCGATGCTCGAGACCGCACGCAAATCGGTCGCCCGCGCCGGCTTCGCGGACCGGATCACGCTCGCGCAGGGCGATGCCGGCAGCTTCGACATCAAGGCGCTGTTCGGACTCGAGTGCGTCGACCGGGTGTTCATGAGCTATACGCTGTCGATGATCCCGCCCTGGCAGGAAGCGATCGCGCTCGGCGCGGCGAGCCTGGCGCCGGGCGGCAGCCTGCACATCGTCGATTTCGGCCAATATGAGCGCCTGCCGGCGCTGGCCAGGCGGCTCCATTTCAAGTCGCTCAACGATTTCCACGTCTTCCCGCGCGCCGACCTCCCCGCGGTGCTGGAGCGCGTGGCCGCCGCCGAGGGCCTGGCTACCGAGTTCACGCCGCTACTGCGCGGCTATGCCTGGAGTGCAGCGCTGCGGCGGGACTAGAATTGCAGCGCGCGGCACGATGCGACAGCTTCTGCGGCATCAACGCGCAGGTGCGGCCGTGCCGGCGTCCCGCATTACTGGCTGGTGGATGCAGCCGCGAGAATTGTCGAGGTGAGGCGCGAGCCAGGCGAAACGGATACGCCACGCGCCAAGTCGTCCGCTTCGGCGACGCGCTGCCCGTGCCGGGCACGACGCCACGATTGCGATCGCCTGAGCCGGCTCAGGCCGCCTTGCGCAGTTCCAGCCGGCCCCAGATCTCGCTCAGCGCATCGACCAGCTCGCGCATCATGCCTTCGTCGTGCGCGGGTCCGGGGGTGAAGCGCAGCCGCTCGGTACCGCGCGGCACGGTGGGATAGTTGATCGGCTGAACGTAGACGCCATATTCGGCGAGCAGGATGTCGCTGATCTTCTTGGCCTTGACCGGATCGCCGACCATCAGCGGCACGATGTGCGTGGTCGAGTTCATCACCGGCAGCCCGGCATCGGCCATCCTCGCCTTGAGCATCGCGGCAGAGGCCTGCTGGCCCGCGCGCTCCTCGGTCGAGCCCTTGAGATGCTTGACGCTGGCCAGCGCCCCGGCGACCAGCACCGGCGACAGCGAGGTGGTGAAGATGAACCCGGGCGCATAGCTGCGGATCACGTCGATGATCATCTGGTCGGCAGTGATATAGCCGCCCATCACCCCGAACGCCTTGCCCAGCGTGCCTTCGATGATCGTGATCCGATCGGCGACGCCGTCGCGCTCCGAAATGCCGCCGCCGCGCGCGCCGTACATGCCGACAGCATGGACTTCGTCGAGATAGGTCAGCGCATTATATTTGTCGGCGAGGTCGCAGATCTCGGCGATCGGCGCGACATCGGCGTCCATCGAATAGACGCTCTCGAACGCGATCAGCTTGGGCGCCGAGGGATCGTCGCCGGCGAGCAATTCCTCGAGATGCGCGAGATCATTGTGGCGGAACACCCGCTTCTCGCAGCCCGAATTGCGGATGCCGGCGATCATCGAGGCGTGGTTCAGTTCGTCCGAATAGACGATGCACCCCGGCATCAGCTTGGCGAGCGTCGACAGCGTCGCCTCGTTCGAGACATAGCCCGACGTGAACAATAGCGCGCCCTGCTTGCCGTGGAGATCGGCAAGCTCATGCTCCAGCTCGATATGGTAGTGGGTATTGCCGCCGATATTGCGCGTGCCGCCCGAGCCGGCGCCGACGTCGTGGAGGGCCTCCTCCATCGCGGCGATCACCTTGGGATGCTGGCCCATCGCAAGATAGTCGTTCGAGCACCAGACGGTGATCGGCTTGGGCCCGTTATGCCCGGCGAAGCAGCGCGCATTGGGAAAGGTCCCGCGATTGCGAAGAATATCGATGAAGACGCGGTAGCGCCCCTCGGCATGCAGTCGGTCGATCGCCGACGAGAAGACCCGCGTGTAATCGACCGCGGGCGCGGGGCTGTCCGTGCTCTCCATGGCGCAATTCACTACCCCCAAAAATCTTTGAATTCCAGCACTAGACATATCCGCAATGTGCCTGAGGCGCCGCAATCCCTATTTGATCCCGGTCAAACTCGCGATGGTTCCGCGTCTGCAAATCGCCCGGCCGCGCAAATTGTCCATTCTCACGATAAAGGTAACGCTACCTTACTCAGCTCGTCGCAAAAACATGATCGGTGTTAGACGCGTCACCCGAACGATGTGGTATGTGGATAACATCGTGGGCGACTCGGCAAGCAAGCTCTAACCGAGAGACTTGTCTCTCGCTTATGACTGGAGCGGAACAATGATGAATCGCGACTATGAATATTATGCGCGACGCGAACAGCAGGAGCGCGATCATGCGAAGCGCGCAGATGACACGACGGCGCGACGCGTGCATCAGGAAATGGCCGAGCGCTATTTGGCGAAGCTTCGCGATCTGGCGGTGAGCACCGCCGCCTGATTCCGCGGCGCACTTCAGAGCGACTTGATTTCCGTCAAGCCAAAGCGCGCCAGCGCGGGCGCCAGAGCATCGGTCCGCGCGCTGCGCTGGGTGAATACGCCCTTCCCCACCATCGGCGACTCCGGCCAGGACTGGCCCTGGGTGAGGTGCGCAACGCGCCTGGCAATCCCCGGCCCGCCATCGACGAAGCGCACGCCCGGCGCAGCGGCGCAGAGTTCGGCCGTCAATAGCGGGAAATGGGTGCATGCATTGACAATCACGTCGATGCCGTGACCGTCCGGCTGGCCACGCAGCCCGGCAAGCTCGTGCGCCACCGCGCCCGGGGCCGGCGGGGTTCCGCCCAGCGCAGCTTCGGCGAGCGAGACCAGCCCGGCCGATCCGTGGCGCAGCACCACGCAATCGCTGGCAAAACGCGCGGCGAGATCGTCGACATAGGGCTGGCGCACCGTCGCCTCGGTGCCGAGCACGCCGATCACGCGGGTGCGGCTCATTTCCGCGGCGGGCTTGATCGCCGGCACGGTGCCGACGATCGGCACGTCGAGCGCGGCGCGGACATGCTGGAGCGCGATCGTCGACGCGGTATTGCAGGCGATGACGATCAGCCGCGGATCATAGCGCTCGGCCAGCCGGCCGAGCAAAGCGGGGACGCGCGCGGCGATCTCCGCCTCGCTGCGGGTGCCATAGGGAAAGCCCGCTGAATCGGCGACATAGACCAGCGGCGCCTGGGGTAGCAGCGCCGCGGTGGGCGCGAGCACCGACAGTCCGCCGACGCCGGAATTGAAGAACAGGATGGGGCGATGGTCGGGCACGAGCGGGCATCCAGATTGTTGCGCCCGCCTACCGGACACCCTAGCTTGGGCGCAACAGGGGGTCTTGGCGTTGAACGATTTACCTTGGGCGAGTGCAGGGGCGGCGATCGTGCTCGGCTATCTGCTGGGCTCGATTCCCTTCGGCGTGATCCTGACCCGGATGGCCGGCGCCGGCGACCTGCGCCAAATCGGCTCGGGCAATATTGGCGCGACCAATGTGCTGCGCACCGGCCGCAAGGGGCTGGCCGCAGCCACGCTGCTGCTCGATCTTGCCAAGGGCGCGGCGGCAGTGCTGCTGGCCGGCTCGCTGTTCCCGGGCACTGCGGTGCTCGCCGGGCTCGGCGCGTTCATCGGCCATTGCTATCCGGTCTGGCTCAAATTCCATGGCGGCAAGGGCGTGGCGACCTTGATGGGGATCGTCGTCGCACTGCATTGGCCTTCGGGGCTGGTCTATGCCGCGGTGTGGCTGGGATTGCTCGGCATCCTGCGCGTCTCGTCGCTCGCGGGCATGAGCGCGGCGATCAGCGCGCCGGTCAGCGCTGCCTTTTTCGGGCGGATCGATCTGGTGCTGATGCTGCTCGCGCTCGCGCTGATCGTGCTGTGGAAGCATCGCGACAATATCGACCGGCTGCTGAGCGGCACCGAGCCGCGCATCGGCAAGAAGCGCGAATGACGCGGGCATGACTCGGGCGGGCGCAACAGTCGATCCGCGCGAGGCGCGGCTGCGGCTGTTGCGTTCGGCCAATGTCGGTCCGATTACCTATGCCCATCTGATCGCGCGCTTCGGCGGGGCGGAAGCCGCGCTCGATGCGTTGCCGATGCTTGCCGCGCGGGGCGGCGGGCGTGCGCCGGTGATTGCCGACGCTGGCGCGGTGCGGCGCGAGATCGCCGCAGTCGAGCGGTTCGGCGCGCGTTATCTGTTTCTCGGCGACCTCGACTATCCGCCGCTCCTCGCCGAACTCGACAGCGCGCCGCCCGCGTTGATCGTCCGCGGCGGCACCGGGTTGCTCGCGCGGCCTTGCGTGGCGATGGTCGGCGCGCGCAACGCCTCGGCAGCGGCGTGCCGCTTCGCGCGCCAGCTCGCGCTGGGGCTGGCCGAGGCGGGCGTCACGGTGGTCTCGGGCCTCGCGCGCGGGATCGACACCGCTGCGCATATCGGCTCGATTCAGCGCGGTACCGTCGGCGTGATCGCCAGCGGGATCGATATCGTCTTCCCGCCCGAAAACGCCGATCTGCAGGAGCGCGTCGCCCGCGAAGGCCTGCTGATCGCCGAACAGCCGCCGGGCACCGAGCCGCTCGCGCGCTTCTTCCCGTCGCGCAACCGGATCATCGCCGGACTCGCCACCGGCACGGTCGTCGTCGAGGCGGCGCCACGATCGGGATCGCTGATCACCGCGCGAATCGCCGCCGAAGCGGGGCGCGAGGTGATGGCAGTGCCAGGCTCGCCGCTCGATCCGCGCGCGCAGGGCTGCAACCTGCTGATCCGTGAGGGCGCGACGCTGGTCCAGTCGGTCGACGACATCCTCGAGGCGGTCCGCCCGATCGATCCGCGCTCGGTCCGCGCGCCGGGCAGCACCTGGTCCGGCGCGCCGCCCGAGGACGCCAGCGATTCGGACCGCGTCCGAGTTACTGCACTGCTCGGACCGGTGCCCGTCAGCGTCGACGAACTGCTCCGCCAGGTGGGTCTGGCGCCGGCGATTGTGCAGACCGTGCTGCTCGAACTCGAGCTTGCCGGCCGGCTCGAGCGCCATGCCGGCGCGCGTGTCAGCCTGTCTGAGCGTTGCGCCTGAGCTTTTTGCGGCTGAGTTTTTTCGCCACACCACCAGCACTTGGGCCTGTGGATAACTTTGCGACTCAACATCTGGGCCGATGCCAGAATGTTCCGCCATCTTTACGGTTTTGCAGGCATTTCCGTTAACCATTGTTCGCTTGACGGCGGACTCCGCGCCGAACGAATACGGCCGTTCTGGGCAAGGGAGTGAATGCAAATGGGGGTGCTGGAAAAGGTCAAGGGAAGCGCGCGCGCCGCAAAGCCGGCGGACGTAGCACTCCCGCTCGACAGCATCCTGATGAGCGACTGCATCGCGGCGATGCGCTCGCTGCCGGCCAAGTCGATCGACATGATCTTCGCCGATCCGCCCTACAATCTCCAGCTCGGCGGCGATCTCAATCGCCCCGATGGCAGCCATGTCGACGCCGTCACCGACGAATGGGACAAGTTCGACAGCCTCTCGGCCTATGACAAGTTCACCCGCGAGTGGCTGGCCGAGGCGCGCCGCATCCTCAAGGACGACGGCTCGATCTGGGTGATCGGCAGCTATCACAACATCTTCAAGGTGGGTTCGGCGATCCAGGACCTGGGCTTCTGGATCCTCAACGACATCATCTGGCGCAAGGCCAATCCGATGCCCAATTTCAAGGGCACACGCTTCACCAACGCGCACGAGACGCTGATCTGGGCATCGACCGGCGAGAAGGCGAAATACACCTTCAACTATCGCTCGATGAAGACGCTCAACGACGAGTTGCAGATGCGATCGGACTGGGAATTCCCGATCTGCGGCGGCCAGGAGCGGCTGAAGAAGGACGGGTACAAGGTCCACCCGACGCAGAAGCCCGAGGCGCTGCTGTATCGGATCCTGCTTGCCGCGACCAAGAAGGGCGATGTCGTGCTCGATCCCTTTTTCGGCACCGGCACCACCGGCGCGGTCGCCAAGCGGCTTGGCCGGCGCTGGATCGGCATCGAGCGCGAACCCAATTACTGCGCCGCCGCGCTCGAGCGGATCGAAGCCGCGCTGCCACTCGACGAAAGCGCACTGACGACGATGCAGGCCCCCAAGGCCGCACCACGCGTCGCCTTCGGCCAGCTGGTCGAGAACGGCTTCCTTGCCGCGGGCACCCCGCTGTTCGACGCCAAGCGCCGCCACATTGCGCTGGTCGGCGCCGACGGCTCGCTCAAATGCGGCGACACCAGCGGCTCGATCCACAAGGTCGGTGCGACGCTGCAAAATGCGCCGTCGTGCAACGGCTGGACCTATTGGCATTTCGAAACCGAGGGCAGCCTCAAGCCAATCGACGCGCTGCGCCAGACCTATCTGCTCGCAACCCAGCCGTGACGCCACGCGGCGGGAATGCCATGAGGGCGCGATGATTGCCCTCCCCGCCTCCGCCCGTCTCTATCTCCGCCCGACCCAGTTCGTCGACAGCCCGATCGGCCACCCCGACGGCGCCGTCGCGCGGCTGGCGGGCGGCCTGCTCTGGTTCGCCGCCTGGGAGCTGAGCGTCGTCGAAGGCGCCAGCATCACCCGGCACCATCTGCCCGTCGCAGCGCTGCCCGACGACCCGCGCCTCGCCGCGATCGCGGCGCGGGTGACGGCACCCCGGGGCGCACTCCAGCTCGGCGAACGGGTGGTGCGGCTCGATCAGCCGCAGGTGATGGGCATCCTCAACATGACGCCGGACAGTTTCTCGGACGGCGGCCGCCACCTCGACGATCCCGCCGCCGCTGCTCAGGCGGGGTTCGACATGGGCGTGCACGGTGCGGCGATCATCGATGTCGGCGGCGAATCGACACGGCCGGGTGCCGCCGAAGTGTGGGAAGGCGACGAGATCGCCCGAGTGGTGCCGGTGATCGAGCAGCTGGCCCGCAGCGGCACCGCGGTCTCGATCGACACGCGCCGCGCCGGCGTGATGGAAGCCGCGCTCGCGGCGGGCGCGCATGTCGTCAACGACGTTGCCGCGCTGCTCTACGATCCGCGCGCGCTCGACGTGGTGGCAAAGGCACAGTGCCCGGTGGTGCTGATGCATTCGCCCGATCCGGAGGCGGGCGGCCATGGCGAGGGCGGCTACCAACACGTGCTGTTCGACGTCTATAACTGGCTCGAAAAGCGTGTCGACGCCGTTGTCGCCGCCGGCGTCGACCGGTCACGGATCCTGATCGATCCGGGCATCGGCTTCGGCAAGTCGCTCCAAGAGAATTGCGCGCTGCTCAACGGCCTGGCGCTGTTCCACGGGATCGGCAGCGCGATCGTGCTCGGCGCCAGCCGCAAACGGATGGTCGGCGCGCTCTCGAACGAGGCACCTGCGAGCGAGCGCCTCGGCGGATCGCTCACGCTCGCGCTCAAGGGCGCCGATCTTGGCGTACAACTGATCCGCGTGCACGACGTATTCGAGACCGCGCAGGCGGTGCGCGTATGGCGCGGGCTGCGCGACGTCGCGCTGGTCGGCCGCTAGCGCTGGCCCACCTGCCTAAGTCCGAGCGGCAGCTGGAAGGACCGAGGCTTGGCGCGGGCACGGCAGCGCGATAGGGCGCAGCGGGTGGCAACGACACGCTATGCGATCGCACTCGGATCCAATCGCCCCGGGCGCCACGGCCGCCCCGAGGCCGAACTCGCCGCTGCACTCGCGGCGCTCGGAGCCGTGCGAGCCGTCTCGCCGGTGTTACGCACCGCGCCGCTAGGCCCGTCCAGGCGCCGCTTCGTCAACGCCGTGGCGATCGTCGAGACCGACGAGGCGCCCGATGCGCTGCTTGAGCGCCTCAAAGCGATCGAGCGTGCTTTCGGGCGGCGGCGCGGGCGCAACTGGGCGGCGCGGGTGATCGATCTCGACATCGTGCTGTGGTCGGAGGGCGCGTGGAACAGCCGGAGACTCACCGTCCCCCACATCCTGTTCCGGAAGCGCAACTTCGTGCTGGATCCGCTACGCGCGGTCGCAGCGGACTGGCGCGATCCGGTGACCGGACTGACGATCCGCCAGCTCGCCGCGCGGCTCGGCAAGCGTGCTGGCCCGGTTGACCGGTCCCGCCGCCATGCGTAGGGGAGCCGCTGCGTGGGTCCGTAGCTCAGTCGGTAGAGCAAGCGACTTTTAATCGAGAGGTCATGGGTTCGAATCCCATCGGACCCACCACTTTCGAACACCGCCGCACAGCGACTGGGTCAAGCGTACCCAGTATGCGCTCTCTGTGTGCCTTGATTTCTTCCTGGCCAGCTCCTTGTCGCAAGGCTCTAAAGGCCTGGGAACTCTCGCGCCAAGCGGGCGAACAAACAGAGAGGATGTCCACTTCGCGAACCGGGTTGATTAACGCGTTAATTATGCCACTATGCTGCGTCTGCGAATGGAGCTGCCGGTGAACGCTCGAACCTTCCTTGTTTTTCTGGCGATGCTCGGTTGTGCTGCCGGCGCCGGTGCGCAGCAGCGCAGCACGAGCCCAGCCCCTGCCGCGGAGACTTCGGCCACGCCGGTGGTGACGCGTCATGGCGTCCAGGTGCACGGCCAACGCCTGGACTATAGCGCGACCGTCGGGACAATGCCGGTCAAACTGGCGACGGGCGCCCAGGCCGACATGTCCTATGTCGCCTATACGAGCCACCCCGGCCAGAACCGCCCGATCACCTTCCTGTTCAACGGTGGCCCGGGCTCGGCCAGCCTGTGGCTCGATCTCGGCTCGTTCGGCCCGCGGCGGCTCGAGACGCGCAGCCCGCAGCCGACCCCGGCCGCACCGTTCCATATCGTCGACAATGCCGAGACGCTGCTCGACACCACCGATCTGGTGTTCATCGATGCGGTCGGCACCGGCATTTCGCGCGTCCGCGAGGGCACCGACGCCAACGCGTTTTCCGGCGTCGATCCCGATCTCGAATCCTTCGCCGATTTCATCGCGACCTATCTGACGCAGAACGACCGCTGGGCATCGCCCAAGTTCATCCTCGGCGAATCCTACGGTGCGACCCGCGCCGCCGCGCTGGCGCACGTGCTGCAGCGCCGCGGCGCCAGCCCGAACGGGGTGATCCTGCTGTCGTCGATCCTGAACTTCTCGAGCTACCACCCCGGCATCGACCGCGGCTTCCTCAACACGCTGCCGACGATGGCAGCCACCGCCTGGTATCACCACCGCGCCGGGCGCGACGCGCCCGATCTGCCCACGTTCGTCCAGCAGGCGCGCGATTTTGCCGGTGGCGACTATGCCGATGCGCTCCAGCTCGGCGACCGCTTGCCCGCCGAACGCGAAGCCGCGATCCGCGCCAAGCTCGCGGCGTTCACCGGCCTCTCGCCCGACGATCTGCGCCGCACCGGGCTGCGCATCGATGTCGGGCAGTTCGCCAAGCTGCTGCTCGGCGGCGGTCGTGCGGTCGGCATCTACGATACGCGCGCGAGTGCCGAGGATACCGATGCCGCCGCGCAATCGCCGTCGTTCGATCCCGCCGACACGGTGGTCGCCAACGTCTTCCCGGCGGCCAACCTCGCCTATCTGACGCAGGAACTCGGCTACCGTTCGACCGAACCCTATCGTGCCACCGTGCCCGGCCTGCCCAACCGCTGGGACTGGAGCCATGCCGCGCCCGGCATGAGCGACAGGCTGACCTCGCCCGCGATGGAATTCGACCTTTCCGCAGCGATGCACGAGGACCCGACGCTGCGCGTGCTGTCGCTCAACGGCTATTATGATTTGGGCACGCCGTTCTTCGGCACCGAATATGACCTCGCGCATATGCGTCTGGGACCGGCAATACGGCCCAATCTGACGTTTCGGCACTATCCCGCCGGGCACATGCTCTATCTCGACGGCGCGGTGCGCGCCGCGACCGCGCGCGACATTCGCGCCTGGATCGCCACCACCCTGGAGGCACGGCCATGATCCCCCGCAACGCACTCTTCGGCGCGCTGGGCGTGCTGCTCGCACTGGCGCCGACCCTTGGCGCGACCGCCGCCGCGCAAGGCGCAGCGCCCGAGGCCGGGCTGGCCAGCGCGGAGGAACGCCAGAACAGCGTGGCCAGCACAGTCCGCATCGGCAGCGCCACGATCCGCTATCGCACCACTGCCGGCACGCTGACGCTGCGCGACGACGCCGGCAATCCGACCGCCAGCATGTTCTACGTCGCCTATGTCGCCGACCGCCCGAAGGGGCAGCAGCGGCCGCTGACCTTCCTGTTCAACGGCGGCCCCGGCTCGGCCAGCCTGTGGCTCAATGTCGGCGGCTTCGGTCCGTTGCGCGCGCCGGCGAACGCGCCGCACGCAATGACACCCGCGCCGTATCGCTTCGGCCCCAATCCCGGGAGCATCCTCGACAAGACCGATCTCGTCTTTCTTGATGCTGTCGGCACAGGCTATTCGCGCGCGCTGGACGGCATCGATCCCAAGCGGTTCTGGGGCGTCGACCAGGACCTGGATGCCTTCACCCGCGCGATCACGCGCTACATCACGATCAACGATCGCTGGAACGCGCCGAAATTCCTGTTCGGCGAATCCTACGGCACGACCCGCGCCGCCGGGCTGGCGCTCAAGCTGCACAACCAGGGGATCGATCTCAACGGCGTCGTCCTGCTGTCGACCATCCTCAATTTCTCGGACACGCTGCCCGGCCTCGACCAGGGCGACATCGGCATCCTGCCGACCTTCGCCGCGACCGCCTGGTATCACGATCGCGTTCCCGACAAGCCGGCCGCGCTGGCGCCGTTCCTCGACGAAGTCCGCGCCTTCGCGGGCGGCCCCTATGCGCGCGCGTTGGCCAAGGGCGACACCATTTCCGCGCAAGAGGAAGAAGCTGTAGCGCAGCAGGTCGCGCGCTACACCGGCCTGCCGGTCGATTATATCAAGGCCAGCCACCTGCGGATCGACATGGAACGCTTCCGCAGCGCCTTGTTGCGCGACAAAGGCGAGATCATCGGCCGCTTCGACAGCCGCTTCGTCGGTGCCGCCTCGCAAGCCGACGAAGGCGTCGCGGTCGATCCCGCGACCAACGATCCGGCGACGGCGGGCGTCAGCAGCGCCCTCGTCGCGACGTATCGCGACTATCTTTCGGCGACGGTCGGATTCCATTCGGATCTGCACTATCGCGCACTGTACAATGCAGTGATCGAGCCCGCCTGGGACTTGCATCACCGCGCGCCTGGCTATGGGTCGCCGCTGTCCTCGCCCAACACCGCGCTCGATCTCGCCTCGGCGATGCGCGGCAATCCCACCATGCAGGTGCTGGCGATGAACGGCCTGTTCGACATGGCCACGCCGTTCTTCCAGACCGAATATGACGTGGCGCACATGGGCCTTGCCGGTGGCCTGCGCAGCAACATCCGGTTCGGCTACTACGCCACCGGCCACATGGCCTATGTCGATGGCGATGCGCTTGCGCAGATGAAACGCGATCTCGACGCCTTTTATGATCGCGCCGCACCACCACGCTGACGCGTCAGTCGGCGGGCGCGGCGAGCATCGCTGCGAGCTTGATCAGCAGGGCGTTGAGCGTGGCGAGATCGGCGCCGAAGGTCTGCTCGATCTGGTCGTAGAGCGGATCGAATTGCGGCATGATCTGCTCGATCAGCACCATGCCCTCGGGCGTGATCGAATGCAGCGAGCGGCGAGCATCATCATCGTCGAGCCGGCGCCGGATCAGCCCGCGCTCGGTCAGGTCGCGGACGATGCGCGACAGGCTAGGCCCGAGCAGGAAGGCGCGATTCGCCAGTTCGGCGGTATCTACCTCCTCGACGATGCTGAGCAGGCGCAACACGCGCCACTGCGCGTCGGTCAGTTGGACCGGATCGAACAGCGTGCGCATCCGCGCCGCCATCGCGTCGCGCGCGCGGTGCAGCAGCACCGGGACTTGCCGCGCATCGTGATGTCCGGTGCCCGGCAACGGATCGGGATAGACCGGACGGACCCCACCGCCCTGCACATCCTCGCCTACCCTCGCCTGTTCGCGCATCGCCCTCGTTCCTCGAACCTCATTCCCACCATTTCCACGACATTGATTGCCATCGCAACCACCGTTGCATAACGCGTTAAATATCCGTAGCTGTCCGATATCACCGCGAGAGATGCCATGACCGACGCTATAGTCCTGCCGCACGTTCGTTCGATCCCGCCCTATCCGCCGGGCCGGCCGATTGCTGCGGTCGCGCGCGAATTCGGGCTCGATCCCGCGACGATCGTCAAACTGGCCAGCAACGAAAGCCCGCTCGGCGCGAGCCCGGCGGCGCGCGCGGCCCTGGCGGCCTTGCCGGGCGAGACGGCGCTGTATCCCGATTTCGATTGTTTCGCGTTGCGCGAAGCGCTGTCGACGCTGCTCGACCTGCCGACCGACATGATTTTGCCGGGCACCGGCTCGAGCGATCTGTTCGGGCTGGCGGCGCGTGCGTGCCTCGCGCCGGGTCTGACCGCCGCGTGCCCGCAATATTCGTTCGTCGGGTTCGAGGGCGCGGTGCGGATGACCGGCGCCACCACCGTGATCACCCCGACCAACGGCTTCGTGCCCGATCTCCCCGCCTTGGCCGAAGCAGCGCGCGCGGGCGCACGGATCGTCTATGTCGCCACGCCGGGCAATCCGACCGGGGCGCTGTGCGATCCTGCGGACGTCCTCACCTTCCTCCGCGCAGTGCCGGAGGATGTGCTGGTGCTGCTCGACGAAGCCTATCGCGACTATCTCGAGCCCGTCGAGTGCGTGCCGACCAAGGAACTGCTGGCGGCGCGGCGCAACCTCGTCATCCTGCGCACCTTCTCCAAGATCCATGGGCTCGCCGGGCTGCGCGTCGGCTATGGCTTGGGCGAGCCTGCGCTGATCGCGGCGCTGCGCGGCCTTCAGACGCCGTTCGCGGTGAGCAGCGCCGCCGAGGCGGCCGCAGTCGCGGCGCTGTCGGAACCCGGGTTCAGCGAGGATGTGCGGCTGCGCAACCGCGAATGGCGCGAGGCGCTGCGCGCGCAACTCGTCGCGCGCGGCCTCAGCGTTGCGCCCTCGAGCGCCAACTTCCTGCTGGTCCAGGTCGGCGATGGCGCGGCCATGTTCCAGGCGCTGATGCGGCGCGGCGTGATCGTCCGCCCGGTCGGCAATTACGGACTCGCCGACTGGATCCGCGTGACGATCGGCTTGCCGCACGAAACCGATACTTTCCTCGCAGCGCTCGACGACGTGCGCGCCAATGGTTGAGCAAACTGGAGCTTCGATGACGATCACGGGTGGCCAAGCGCTGGTGGAACAGCTGGTGCGCGAAGGCGTGCAGGATCTGTTCGGCATTCCCGGCATTCAGCTCGATTGGGCGGTCGACGCACTACGGCAGCGGCAGGACGATATCCGCCTCTATGTCCCGCGGCACGAGCAGACCACGTCGTACATGGCCGATGGATACGCCCGATCGGGCACGCGGGAGGGCGTGTGCATGACCGTGCCGGGCCCGGGCATGCTCAACGCGCTGTCGGGGCTGGCGACCGGCTATGCCTGCAGCTCGCGCATGCTATTCGTGTCGGGTCAGATCGAGTCCAGCGCGATCGGCAAGGGCTATGGGCTGCTGCACGAAATTCCCGACCAGTCGGGCATTCTCGCCTCGCTCACCAAATGGCACGCGCTCGCGCGATGCCAGCAGGAGGTGGCCGATGTGGTGCATGAGGCGTTCGTCCAGCTGCGCTCGGGCCATCCGCGGCCGGTCGCGATCGAGATCCCGCCCGATGTGCTGCAAGGCACGGCCGAGGTGCGGTTCCACGACGCGGCCACCCCTGCCCCGCTTCGGCCCGCCCCCGCCCGGATCGCGCAGATCGCCGCTTTGCTGCGCGACGCCCGCTCGCCCGTGATCGTCGCCGGCGGCGGCGTCGCAGCCGCACGCGCGGGCGACGCTTTGCGTTCGCTTGCCGAGCGCCTGCAGGCGCCGGTGGTCATGACCGAGAACGCGCGCGGCGTGCTGTCGTCGCGCCACGATCTCGCCACCACGATGCTCGGCAGCCGCGCGCTGTTGCCGCACGCCGATGTCGTGCTGGTCGTCGGCAGCCGCTTCCTCGATGCGCTCGGCCGGCCCCATGCCACGCCGCCGGGCTGCCGCATCGTCTATGTGAACCTCGATCCGCGAGCGCTCGGTGCACCGCGGCCAGAGGGAGTCGCGCTGGAGGCCGATGCCGGCGCGGTGCTCGCCGCGCTCGCCGAGGCGCTGCAGGATGTGCCGCAGCGCCCGTCGCGCGCCGCCGACATGGCGCTGGTCCGCACGTGGTGCGACGCACAGCTCGGGCGGATCCGGCCGCAAGCGGATCATCTCGCGGCGTTGCGCTCGGCCGCGGCGGATGACGACGTGCTGGTCAGCGAACTGACTCAGGTCGGCTATTATGCCGGCCTCGCCTATCCCGCCTATCAGGCCGGCACTATCCTCACGCCCGGCTATCAGGGTACGCTCGGCTATGGCTTTCCGACCGCGCTCGGCGCTTGCGTCGCCAATCCCGAGAAACGCGTCATTTCGATCAGCGGCGATGGCGGCTTTGGCTGGGGCGCGTCCGAGCTCGCCACCGTCGCGCGCTATGGCTTCGACCTGTCGATCGTGGTGTTCGTCGACGGGCAATATGGCAATGTCCGCCGGATCCAGCGCCAGACCTTCGGCAGCCCGTTCGCGACCGACTTGACCAATCCCGACTTCCAGATCCTCGCGCAAGCCTATGGCATCCCGGCCGAGCAGGTGGTGGCGCCAGAAGATCTGGAAGCCGCGCTCAAGCGCGCCGCTGCACGCGGCGGCCCGTCGCTGATCGAAGTCCGTGTCGGCGAGATGCCCAGCCCCTGGGCATTGATCCACGCCTTCGTGCCGCCGAGCGAGCCACCGCCGCCCTTGCCGATCCTGTCCGACCGCTGATCCCGCACCGCCCGAAGGAGACCCGCATGCACCAGCCGAACGCCGATCGTCCCGCGCCGGCGGAGGCGGACTATCGCTACGGCTGGTACGTCACCGCGGTGCTGATGGTGGCATATACCTTCTCCTTCCTCGACCGGCAGATCCTCAATCTGATGGTGTCTCCGATCGAGCATGACCTGGGGATCAACGACCTGCAGTTCGCGCTGCTGACCGGCGCGGCGTTCGGCATTCTCTATACCATCGCCGGCCTGCCCCTGGGATGGCTGGCGGACCGCTATCCGCGCAAGTGGATCGTCAGCGGCGGCATCGCCTGCTGGAGCGTGATGACCGCGGTGTGCGGCCTTGCCGGCAGTTTCGGGCAATTGTTCGTCGCGCGGATCGGCGTCGGGGTGGGCGAAGCGGCGCTGTCGCCCTCGGCCTATTCGATGCTGTCCGACCTGTTCGATCGCTCTCGCCTGCCCCGGGCGCTGAGCCTCTATACCTTCGGCATCTTCCTTGGCGTCGGCCTGGCGATGATCCTCGGGGGCGAGATCATCGACTTGGTCGAACGCCTCCCGCTCGCGCAGCGGGTCATGGCGCAGGGCGTGCGCTCGTGGCAGCTTGTCTTCCTGGTGGTGGGTTTGCCGGGCTTGCTGGTTGCAGGCTGGCTCGCCACGCTGCGCGAACCGGCGCGGCGCGGCGACCGCACCGACCCGGCCTCGGCGGGCCTCGATCTGCGCCCGCTCTTCACGTTCCTGCTGCAGCACAAGCGCATGTCGTTCTCGCTGCTGATCGGATCGGCGTTGCTGTCGGTACTGAGCTCGATCGACGCCTGGTATCCGGAGCTGTTCATCCGCACCTTCGGCTGGAGCAGCGCGCTGTCGGGCCGCGCCAACGGCCTGTCCTCGCTGATCGGTGGACCGATCGGCCTCGTCTTCGCCGGCACCTGGTCGAGCCGGATGCTGAAGGCCGGGCGGACCGACGCATGTCTGCGCCTGACCGCACTGGCCGCGCTCGGCACCGGCCTCGCTGCGATCGTCATGCCGCTGATGGCCAACCCCTGGGCAATGACTGCTCTGCTGTTCCCGATCAAATTTTTCATGGGGTTCACCCCGGTGTTGATTCCTGCGGCGATCCAGATGGTTGCGCCCAACCGGCTGCGCGGACAGATGAGCGCCGCTTTCCTGTTCACCACCGGGCTGGTCGGGGTGACGTGCGGGCCGGTGCTGCCGGCGCTGCTGACCGACTATGTCTTCGGCTCGCCGCACATGCTGCGCTACGCGCTCGCCATCTCGGCCGCGATCATCACGCCCCTGGCGTTCGGCGGACTGTGGCTCGGGATGGCGCAATATCGCACTGCCTACGCCGCGCAGGTCGGCTGACTCGCGGGACATGACAAGGGCCGCTTCCACCCGGGTGGAAGCGGCCCTTGCGGCGGCGACAGTGTCGCTTTTCAGCGGCGGACGGAGAAGGTCACGCCGATCGTACGTGGGCGGAAGGTCGTGTAGAGGAGCGGCGCTGTCAGCGTCGAATAGGCCGTGCACGCCGCGCCGGTCGAAGCATCGCAGCCGCTGCGGCCGTTCTGCGTCGCCAGCACTTCCTTCGAATTGAGCAGATTGTCCGCGAAGATCGACAGATCCCACGCCGCCCGCGCGATGCCCAGCCGCGCCGTCACATAATTGTTGGCGTCGATCTGGTAATTGTCGGGCAGATAGCCGGGCGTGCCAGGGCCCGTTCCCGAATGACCGGCCGAATTGTGCTGGTAGGTGGCGTTCACATAGCCGCGGAACGCGCCAATCGGCACTTCGTAATTGGTGCTGACATTGAAGCTGACCGCCGCCGGGCCGAAGCTGTCGCCGGCCTGGACATAGACCGCATTGCCCGGCGCCGGCCCGATCACCGAGCGCGTGTAATGCGCATCGGTGTAGCTGACTTCGCCGCTCAGGGTGAATCCGGCGAACGGGTGAACCGCCGCCTGCAGATCGCCGCCCTGCGACACCGCCTTGCCGCCGTTGATGGTATAGCCGAAGCCGCAGGTCGGCAGGCCGTACGCAATCTGGATCTCGCTCCAGTCGATGCGGAAGGCGTTGACGTCGAATGACAGCAGATTGCCCACGATCCGGCCCTTGGCGCCGACCTCGTAGCTCCACAGATGATCCGACTTGTAGGTTCCCGGCGTCGAGGAAATGTTGAGCGCCGCGAGATCGGCCGCGCACCGGCTGGCGGGCGGCGGCTGGTTCACCCCGCCGACGCGGAAGCCCTTCGACGCGGTGGCGTAGAGCATCGTGCGATCATCGGCCTGATATTGCAGCCCGAAACGCGGGGTGACCGGCGTTTCCTTGATCGTCCCGTCGGTCAGCCCGCCATTCGCCACCGTCGGCACGATGAAGCCGGAGAAAACGCCCGCAGTGACCTGGTGGTAGCTGAAGCGTTCGCGCGACACGCGCCCGCCGGCGACCACCTTGAGCTTGTCGGTGATCTTGTAATTCGCCTCGCCGAACAGCGCGAGCGAGCTTTCGGTCAGGTCCTGGTCGCGGTGATAGGTGACGTTGCCCGGCTCGACATCGACGCGGAAGATCGCGATCGGCGGCGCGCCGAACACCGCCTGGGTCAGGTCGGCGAGATTGGCGTTGATGTGGTAGTTCGAGTTGTTGTTGTAGTGCGAATAGAAGCCGCCGACGACCCAGCTGAACGGGCTGGTGGTGTCATGACTCGACAGCCGCAGTTCCTGCGTGAAGCCGTTGCGGGTGTTTTCGTAGACCGGGGTCGAGCGATACAGCGCCAGATTGTGGACGAAGGGATAGCCGCCCTGGAAGTTCGCCGCCTCGACATAGGAATAATCGGCCGCGCCGCTGGTGCGATCATCGATATAGGATGATACCGAGGTCAGGTCGGCGAAACCGAGTGAATCCTCGATCTTCAGCGACGGCACGAAGAAGCGTTGCTTGCGCGGTTGCTTGACCACGCACGGCGTCGCGCCGACGGCGAAATCATCGCCGATGTTGCAATTGTTGCCGCTCTGGTTGCGGTCGAAATGCACCGCCGGATAGGTATAGTCGTCGACCGTGCGCGACGGGATCGATGCCCATTGCGTGCTCGAATTGTCCTGGTCGTCATAGGAATAATAGAAACTCGGCGTGATCCTAAGCCGCTCGTTCGGCGCGAACAGCAACGCCGCGCGATACGAGCCGGCGGTGCCGGTGTTGGTATCCTTCTCGATCGTCGCGCCGGTGAAGCGATTGACGTGATCGATATAGCCGCCGTCGCGCTGGACATCGGCGCTGACGCGCAGCGCGAGCTTGCCTTCGATCAGCGGGACGCCGACCGCTGCACCGGCCTGGAAACTGATCCCGCCATCCTTGGTCGAGCTGACCTCGGAGCGCGAATAGAGCGTCGGCGTGTCGAGGTTCGGCGTCGGCGTGATGAAGCGGATCGTGCCGCCGAGCGAGGACCCGCCGAACAGCGTGCCCTGCGGCCCGCGCAACACTTCGACGCGGTCGAGGTCGAACAGATGCGGGATCGGCGTGCCGCTTCCCGAAATGCCGACGGCAGTGCGCTTCTGCAGCGGGATGTCATCGACATAGATGCCGGTGGTCGGCGCGCCGCCCGAGGAGGAGATACCGCGGACCGAGATGCTGGGGTTGCGATCGGCAGAAGGATTGACCCCGAGCGCCAGCCCCGGAACGGTACGGATGATGTCGTTGAAGGTGCGGACGTTGGCCCGGTCCATCGTTTGCTGCGTCAGCGCGGTGATGCTGAGCGGCACGCGGCTGAGCAAGGTGGATTGCTTGGTAGCGGTGACGACGATGTCGCCCGAGTCCACGGCGTCGGCTGGTGGTGCGGCCTGATCGGGCGCTTGCTGCGCGAACGCCGCGCTCGGCACGATGAACAGAAAGGCCGTGGAGGAGGCGAAGCACCTCAACCTATTCAATTTTTTGCGCATGCCAATTCCCCTAAGCGCGGATAGCGCCGCGTTCGCGAATGTCCTTGCGTTGCTCCTGGGCGGCTCTTCGACGGCGGCTCTTCGACTCACCTTGCGATAATATTTAACGCGTTACATTATTGTTGCAAGCGCGTTGATCCGGGGATGACACGCGCGATCATGCCGGCCGGCACAGGAATGATCGGATACCGTATATTATAATTGACTTTGCGGAGCGACTTGGTCCCCTCCACGGGCGTGAACCCAACGGGTCTCCCATGGCGCCGGCACTGCGGCGCGGGACACTTCCAACCGAGGACATTTTGATGACTACGTCGCGTATCCTGGCTTTCGTGCTCGCGCTGGCGACGTTGTGCCTGCCCGTCGCCCTAATCGCGGCCCCGGGCTCGGCGGAGTTTTCCCGCTCGATCGGGCTTCGCGAACAATGGGAATATCTCACGCGGGACGTGGCATGGCCGGCGCAGTGGACGTCGGACGGGCGTCACTTCTTCTATCGCAAGACCGTAGAGGGCGGCTTCGTTTTCGAGACGGTGGATGCGCGTACGCTCGCCAAGTCCCCGGCGTTCGACCAGGCGAAGGTCGCGCGATCGCTCGCCGCCGCGCTCGGCCATCCCGTCGCAGCGCTACGCCTACCGTTCTCGTCGTTCGGCTTTAGCGACGACGGCAAGGCGATCGATTTCACGATCGATGAGGTGGCATGGCGTTGTAGCCTGGGCGTACAGGGTTGTGCGATCCAGCCGAACCATCGCCGCCCGCGCGGCTTCGGCGTAGTCCGGGACCTTTCCGTACCTGCCGACAATCGCCCCGCCCTTTCGCCCGACGGTCGATGGCAAGCACTCGTCGAGGACAATCAACTGATCCTCCGCAGCACAGGCGGCCCGGATGTGATCACCCTCAGTCGCGACGGCTCGGCCGGTGATTTCTACGACCCCGAGACCTTGGCCTGGTCGCCCGACAGCCGTCACATCCTGATCTACCGCGTCCGCCCGGGCTATGCCCGCCAGGTGCTGCGCGTGGAGGCCGCGCCCGCGGGGCAATTGCAGCCGGCGCTGCGCACGCAGCTCTATCCCAAGCCTGGTGACGCGATCGATCAGGAGCAACCGGTGCTGTTCGACATCACCACGCACCGCGAGATCGTCATCGACCCGCGCCTGTTCCCGAACCCTTATCAACTCTCGCAACCCCGCTGGCGCAAGGATGGTCGAAGTGTCGCGTTCGATTATGTCCGCCGCGGCTTCCAGCAGGCGCGAGTGATCGCCATCGACGCCGAAACCGGCACGGCGCAAGCCGCGGTGACGGAAGACGCCGCTACCTTCGTCTATGCCGATCGTCGCTTCGTACACGAGGTAAATGGGCTCGGCGACGAGCTCGTCTGGGCATCGGAACGCGATGGCTGGAACCACCTCTACCTCATCGATGGCCACACCGGACAGGTGAAGAACCGCATCACGCAGGGCAATTGGGTCGTGCGCGACATTGTGAAAGTGGACGATACCAAGCGCCAGATCTGGTTCGCCGCGAGCGGCATGAACCCCGGCGAAGACCCGTATTTCAAGCATTACTACCGCATCGACTTCGACGGACGGCATCTGACATCGCTGACGCCCGTGAACGCGGACCATGATGCCGCCTTCTCCCCCGACATGACGATGTTCGTCGACACCTATTCGCGCGTCGACTTGCCCACGGTGAGCGAGTTGCGACGTGCCGCCGACGGCACCGTGGTGGCGACCATCACCAAAGGGGATGTCTCCCGGCTGATCGCCGCAGGATTTCGGCCGCCAGAGGTGTTCACCGCAAAAGGGCGTGACGGAAAAACCGATATCTGGGGCATCGTGGTGCGGCCACGCGACTATGATCCGCACAAGCGCTATCCCGTGATCGAGAACATCTACGCCGGTCCGCACGACAGCTTCGTGCCCAAGGGCTTCTGGCCGTTTGGCTACCATGCCGGCGGCGACAAGGTGATCGGCATGCAGGCGCAGGCGGACCTTGGCTTCATCGTCGTCCAAATTGACGGGATGGGCACGGCCAATCGGTCGAAGGCATTTCAGGACGTCGCCTGGAAAGATCTGGGCGATTCGGGCTTTCCGGATCGTATCGCCTGGCATCGTGCGCTGGCCGCGCGCGACCCATCCTACGATATCGGTCGCGTCGGCATCTACGGCGCCTCGGCCGGCGGGCAGAGTACGCTCGACGCGCTGCTGTTCCACGGGGACTTCTACAAGGCGGGCGTGGCCTATGCCGGTTGCTACGACAACCGCATGGACAAGATCAGCTGGAACGAACAATGGCTCGGCTGGCCCGTCGACAAGAGCTATGCCGCGGCTTCGGGCGTAGAAAATGCGTGGCGGCTGACCGGCAAGTTGCTGCTGATTGTTGGCGAACAGGACAGCAATGTCGACCCCGCCTCGACGCTTCAGGTGGTCGACGCGTTGATCAAGGCCAACAAGGATTTCGACCTGCTCATGATCCCCGGCGGCGAGCACAGCGTCGGTCGATCGACTGGACCGATCGATTATGTCGCGCGTCGCCAATTCGCCTTTTTCGTGCGCAACTTGATTGGCGATCCGACACCCGAGTGGAACGCGGCGCCTATGCAGGTCGCGACAAGACCATGATCCGTCGCCTCCACCCCTCGAACAAGCGATGAAGCTGCGGCGCGCAACAGGGTTGAGATAGCAGACGCGATCCTCGCGGCCACACGACCGCGTCGATCGCGAGCAATCCTGGGTTCAGGCTCGAGGCCCAAATATCCGCCGCAACGTCGCAGCGCAAAAGCACTTGATACTTTATATCATAACTACTACCGCAGCGCAGCACATCTCACAGTAATGGAAATCCTGCATGTTGCGTCCCTTCCTGCTTGCCACTGCCGCGCTCGTTGCCGTTCCCGCTTATGCCGACGAAGCACCCGGCGCGCCGGCCTCCGCTCCCGCGGCGAACGCAGCCGCCCCCGCCGATGCACCTGCGGCCGACACGCAGGACCATGACCAGCCTGCGCAGGAAATCGTCATCACCGGCACGCGCGCCCGCAACAATGCCGATGTGCTGGGCGGCACCACGGTGCTCGCCAAGGAAGAACTGACGCGCGAGATGCGCACGACGATCGGCGAGACGCTGGCGCGCCAGCCCGGCGTGTCCGCCACGTCGTTCGGCCCCAATGCCTCCCGCCCGGTGCTGCGCGGCTTTGTCGGCGCCCGCGCGCCGCTGTTGGTCGATGGCATCGGCAGCATCGACGTGTCGAACACCTCGGCTGACCATGCGCCGGTGATCAACCCGCTCACCGCCGACCGTATCGAAGTGCTGCGCGGGCCGACCGCGCTGATCTTCGGCCCCTCGGCGATTGGCGGCGTCGTCAATGTGATCGACAGCCGCATCCCCCGCCGCCTGCCCGAGGAAGCCGTGCACATCGACGGCATCGCAACCTATGGCAGCGCCGCCGACGAGCGTTCGGCCTCGGGCGCGGTGGACGTGCCGGTTGCCGGCAAGATCGTGCTGCACGCCGATGGCAGCTATTCGAAGACCAACGACCAGAACACCGGCGGCTATGTGCTGAGCCGCGACCTGCGCCGCCAAGCCGCCGCAAGCGCCGATCCGGATGTCCAGGAGCTCGCCGACCTCAAGGGCAAGGTCCCCAACACCGCGGCCGAGACGTGGGAAGTCGCCGGCGGAGCCGCGATCGTCGACGACAATGGCAATCTCGGCTTCTCGGTGAGCCATTTCGACAGCCTCTATGGCGTGCCCATCCGCTATTCGCTCGATCCTGCGATCGAGGCCGAGAAGGTCCGCCTCCATGTCAAGCAGGACCGGTTCGACCTGCGCGGCGAAGTGAATACCGGCGACGGCTTCCTCAAGCAGATCCGCCTGCGCGCCGCTGCTGCGGACTATCGCCACAGCGAGATCGAAGACACCGGCGAAGTCGGCACCACCTTCTTCAGCCAGGGCTTTGAGGGCCGGCTGGAGTTCGTCCAGAACGTCAAGGGCGGCTGGGACGGCATGACCGGCGGCCAGTTCTCGATCCGCGACATGCACGTCGTCGGCGACGAGAAGTTTCTGCCCAAGAACGAGGCCCAGCAATTCGGCCTCTTCACCCTGCAGTCGCTCGATTTCGGCCCGTTCCGGGCAGAGGCCGCGGCGCGCTTCGAACATAACCAGCTCACCGCCCAGGCCGATGACGATATCGGCAACCCGGCCTATGACCGCAGCTTCAACAGCGTCTCCGGATCGCTCGGCGCCAGCTATGCGCTGGCCAAGGGTCTGCGCTTCGGCGTCAATGTCTCGCGCAGCGAGCGCGCGCCGACGGCGGAGGAATTGTTCGCCAATGGTCCGCATGCCGGCACCCAGGCATTCGAGATCGGCAATCCCGACTTCACCACCGAAAAGGCATGGGGCGTCGAGGCGACGCTGAAGGGCAGCGGTGACGGCTGGAGCTTCTCGGCGGCGGCCTATCATAACTGGTTCAGCGACTATATCTTCGACGCGCCGACCGGCGCCGTGGAAGACGGCCTGCCAGTCTACCAATACAACCAGGCCGATGCGCGCTATTATGGCTTCGAAGTCGAAGCCTCGAAGCGGCTGGCGACGATCGGCGGCTTCACGGTCAACGCCGATGCGCTTTCCGACTATGTCCATGCCGAAGTGGTCGATTCGGGGCCCGTTCCGCGCATCCCGCCGCTCCGCCTGATGGGCGGGCTCGAGGCGCAATCGGACAAGATCGACGGCCGCGTCGAAGTGGAACATGCCTTTGCGCAGGACCGCGTCGCCGCGTTCGAGACGGACACCGATGCCTATACGCTGGTCAACGCCTCGATCTCGCTCAAGCCCTGGGGCACCGGCTCCAACACCAGCATCCTGCTTTCGGCGAACAATATCTTCGATGTCGAGGCGCGCCGCTCCACCAGCGTACTCAAGGACTATGCGCCGCTGACGGGTCGTGATTTCCGCGCGACCCTGCGCGTGCAACTCTGAAGCCAATGGGCCGTTCGCTGCGGATGGACGGCCCTCACCCTGCCGATGTCGTAGAGCTCCGGTCGGAGCGTGCCGCTTCCTGGCGCGTGCCCTGGCCGGTGTTCGCGCTCGGTGTCGTAACGCTGGCGCTGCTCGGCCTGTTGTGGCTCGGGCACGAACTGGTCGAGGGCGACGGCGCGCGGTTCGATCGCGCGATCATCCTCGCGATGCGCGTGCCCGGCCATCCCGGGCAGCCGATCGGCCCGGCCTGGCTGCCCTCGGCCGTGCGCGACGTCACCGCGCTGGGCAGCTCGACGATCCTCACCTTCGTGGTGATCGCCACGGCAAGCTTCCTCGCGCTCAAGCGGCGCTTCGATACCGCCGGCATGATGATCGCGGCGTCCGTGCTCGGCGCGAGCGCGGTGACGCTGGTCAAGGCGCTAGTCGATCGCTCGCGCCCCGATCTGATCGACCGCCTCATGCACGAAACCTCTTCCAGCTTCCCGAGCGGCCATGCTGCCAACAGCGCGATCGTCTATCTGACGCTCGCCACCCTGCTGTTCCCGGTGCTCGGCGACCGCAAGATGCGCGGCTTCGTCCTGGGCATCGCGCTGCTCCTGGTCGGCGCAATCGGCGTCAGCCGCGTCTATCTCGGCGTCCACTGGCCCAGCGACGTGCTCGCCGGCTGGGCGTTCGGCAGCCTGTGGGCGTTGCTGTGGTGGCGGATCGAGCTGACGGCGTTCCGCGCGAGGCGAGCAGGCTAGCCCTGGCGCTCGGCGAGGCTGCGCTCCCAGGCCAGCGCATCCTTGACGATGCCTTCCAGATCGTCGTGCTTGGGCCGCCACGGCAGCGTGCTCAGAATCTTCGAATTATCCGCGACCAGCGCATCGGGGTCGCCGGCGCGGCGGCCCTCGAGCTTGCGCTCGATCGTCCGGTTGGTGACGCGATCGACTGCGTCGAGCACCTGGAGCACCGAGAAGCCCCGGCCATAGCCGGCGTTCATCGTGTGATTTTCCTCGGGCTTCGCGATCAGCAGGTCGAGCGCATCGACATGCGCCGCGGCGAGATCGGTGACATGGATGTAATCGCGCACACCGGTACCGTCCTGCGTGGCGAAATCGGTGCCGAACACCGAGACGGCGCTGCGCTTGCCGGTCGCTGCTTCGGCGGCAATCTTGATCAGGTGCGTGGCGCCCGCGGTCGATTGGCCGCTGCGGCCCTGCGGGTCGGCGCCGGCGACGTTGAAATAGCGCAGCGCGGCATAGTTGAGCGGATGCGCCGCAGCGACGTCCTTGAGCATGATTTCGGTCATCAGCTTGGACGTGCCATAGGGGTTGATCGGCACCTTGGGACTGTCTTCGGAGACCGGCACCTTGTCAGGAATGCCATAGGTTGCGGCGGTCGACGAGAAGATGAAGTGCTTCACGCCCTCGGCGACGGCGCTCTCGATCAGCGCACGGCTGGCGACGGTATTGTTGCGATAATATTTGAGCGGATCGCTCACGCTCTCGGGGACCACCACTGATCCGGCGAAATGCATCACCGCGATCACGCCCTCGTCGCGCATCGTCCGGCGGACGATGGCATCGTCCTCGATTGCGGCGACCACCAGCTTGGCGCGCTTGTCGACGGCCCAGTCGAAACCGGTGACGAGATTGTCGACGACGACGACTTTCCAGCCCGCGTCGAGCAGCGCCAGAACCGCATGGCTCCCGATATAGCCCGCCCCGCCCGTCACCAGCACCGTACCGTCGCGCATTCGGAATCCTTTCGTTTCGCAGGCGCAGCACTACACGCGCCGATTGCACCGCGCCATGGCCCACCTATCTACAGCTCGACGAACCGAGGAGATTTTGATGACCACCGAAATTGCCACGCTGGCCGGCGGCTGCTTCTGGTGCACCGAAGCGGTATTCAACGACGTGATTGGCGTGACCAAGGTCGAGAGCGGCTATATCGGGGGCAGCAAGGCGAACCCGACCTACAAGGAAGTCTGCTCGGGAACCACCGGCCATGCCGAGGCGATCCGGGTGAGCTTCGATACCGATCAGATCAGCTATGGCGAGATCCTCGACATCTTCCTGGCAACGCACGATCCGACCCAGCTCAACCGCCAGGGCAACGACATCGGCACCCAGTATCGCTCGGCGATCTTCCCGCATTCGGACGCGCAAAAGGCCGAGGCCGAGGCGGCGATCGAGCGTGCGACCCCCGACTGGCCGGCGCCGATCGTCACCAGCATCGAGCCGCTGGGCGAATGGTATCCCGCCGAGGATTACCACCAGGAATATTGGCAGGGCGAAGGGCAGAGCAATCCCTATTGCCTGGCAGTGATCCCGCCCAAGATCCGCAAGCTCCGGAAAAGCTTCGCGGCACGCAGCAAGGAAGGCGCCGCCGCCTAGTCGCGGTGCGCAGCGCGGCGCAGGCGATCGTTGATCGCCGCGCCGATGCCGTGCGGCGGAATCGGCGCGATCGCCAGCCGCGGCGCGGACGCCGCGTCGGCGCGGTGAAGCGAATCGAATAGCTTGGCGGCGGCCTCGGTGAGGTTGCCGCTCGGCGAGAGGCTATCGTCGCCGGCGATGTCGCCGAAGCCGATCAGCCATTCGCCAGGTTCCCGCGCGATGGCGTTCAGGCGCAGCGGCTTGGACGGCGCATAATGGCTGGCGAGCTGGCCGGGCGCGGTCACGGCCTCGCCGACCGGCACCGGTCCGGCTTCGCTGAAACCCAGCAACTCCGCGGTCAGCGGGCCCGGCCGCAGGATCCGCGAGCCCTGGACGATCGTCGACTCCAGCCCCGCCGCGGTCGCGCCATCGTCGATCACCAGCGGTATTCGCCCGGCCAGGCTTCTGGCGACATGCTCCGCGCGGGTCGGCGAGATTCCCCCGCTGGCGTTGGCCGAAGGCGCCGCCAGCGGCACGCCAGCCGCCGCGAGCAACGCCTGCATCGCCCGGTGCGCCGGCACCCGGATCGCGATCGTATCGAGCCCGGCAGTGACAAGCGAGGCGATCCCAGAATCGCGCCACACCGGCAGCACCAGCGTCAACGGCCCAGGCCAGAACCGCTCCGCCAGCATCCGCGCGCCCGCATCGAACACCGCGATCCACTCTGCCGCGGCGAGATCGGGCACATGGACGATCAGCGGATTGAAGCTCGGCCGCCCCTTGGCTTCGTAGATCCCTGCCACCGCGCGCGAATCGGTCGCGTCGGCGGCGAGGCCGTAGACGGTTTCGGTGGGCACCGCGACGCATTGCCCCGCGCGAATCGCCGCGGCGGCTTCGGCGATCGCAGCCTCGCCGTAGGGTAAGATGCGCGGATTTGTCGGGCTCACCCGAGCGGGGCTATATCGCCCGCAACCAGACCACAAGAGAGGCTTCCCGAGAGTCATGAGCTTCACCCCCGCAACCGCCGAGCAGCGCTTTGTCCTCGAACATATCGTCGGCCTCGGCGAGATCAGCGAAGAGGCCGCCGAGATGATGGACCCGGTGCTGGAGGGCGCCGGCCAGTTCGCCGCGGGCGAATGGGCGCCGCTGGAGCGCGAAGGCGATGTCGACGGCCCCAAATGGACCGAGCAGGGCGTGCGGATGCCAGCCGGTTTCGCCGACGCCTACAAGGCTTATGTCGAGGGCGGCTGGGGCACGATCGGCTCGCCCGCCGATTTCGGGGGTCAGGGCCTGCCGGTCAGCCTGTCGGTCGCCGTGCTCGAGACGCTCGGCACCGCCAACATGGGCTTCGCGCTCGCCCCGATCCTCACCGTCGGCGCGATCGAGGCGCTCACCCATCACGGTTCGCCCGAGCAGCAGGCGCTGTATCTGCCCAAGCTTGCCACCGGCGAATGGACCGGCACGATGAACCTCACCGAGCCGCAGGCGGGATCGGACGTCGGCGCGCTCAAGTCCAAGGCCGATCCGGTCGGCGACGGCACCTACAAGGTCAAGGGCACCAAGATCTTCATCAGCTTCGGCGATCACGACATGGCTGACAACATCGTCCACCTCGTCCTCGCCCGCACCCCCGATGCGCCTGCCGGCACCAAGGGCCTGTCGCTGTTCCTCGTCCCCAAATACCGCCTTAACGAGGATGGCATGCCGGGCGCGTTCAACGACGTCCGCACGGTCTCGATCGAGCACAAAATGGGCCTCCATGCCTCGCCAACCTGCGTGCTGTCGTTCGGCGATCATGACGATTGTATCGGCGAACTGATCGGCGGCGAGTTCGGCGGCATCCGCGCGATGTTCACGATGATGAACAATGCCCGGCTCAATGTCGGCCTGCAGGGCGTTCAGGTCGCCGAGCGCGCCACCCAGCGCGCCGTCGGCTATGCCCGCGAGCGCGTTCAGGGCGTCCGCGCCGGCGCGCCCGCCGCGATCGTCGAACACCCAGACGTCCGCCGCATGCTGCTGCGCATGAAGGCGCAGACCCAGGCGGCGCGCGCGCTGGTCTATTACGCCTTCGGGCAGCTCGATCGTGCCCGCGCGGGCGATGCCGAAGCCAACAAGCGCGTCGAACTGCTCACGCCGCTCGCCAAGGCGCACGCCACCGATCTCGGCAATGAAGTCGCCTCGCTCGGCGTCCAGGTCCATGGCGGCATGGGCTATATCGAGGAGACCGGGGCCGCCCAGCATTTCCGGGACGCGCGCATAACGCCGATCTACGAAGGCACCAATGGCATTCAGGCGGCGGATCTAGTCGGCCGCAAACTGAGCATGGACAATGGCGGCACGCTGCTCACGCTGCTCGCCGAGATGCGGGGCGATGCCGAGGACGCCGAATTGCTGCGGCTGATCGACGCGTGCGAGGAAGTCGCGCGCAACCTGCTGACGAGTGAGCCCGACGATCGACTCGCGGCAAGCTATCCCTTCCTGACCATGCTCTCGGTCGCGGTGTGCGGCTGGCTGATGGAGGGAAGCGGCCGCATCGCTGCGCGCAGCGAAGCCACGGCCTTCCTCAGGATGAAGCACGCTGCGGCGCGCTTCTATGTCGAGCAGATCGTCCCCGAGGCAATCGGCCTCAAGGCCGCGGCGATGGCCAAGGCCGAACTGCTTTATGCCGTCGACGCGGAGACCTTCGCGGCCTGAACCTTCAGGCCGCGGCGCGGTCCGCCGTGTCGGTCAGCCAGGCCATCGCGGCGCAGCGCGTGTCGAATATGCGCATATAGGATTGCGTCATCTCGCGGCGCACCTGCAGCTTGGCGAGTGCGCTCGGCGTGACGATGGCGATGCGACTGGCGGCCGGGAAGTGATCGAAGCTGCGGCGAAAGGCCGCGACGGCATCCTGCGTCTGTACGGCGCTGGCGCTCATGTCCATTCGGAGCAGATAGCCCGACTTGAAGCCCTCCGCAGCGAAGCGGCGGGCAAGATCCTCGGCATAGGCGCCGACGGCCTCGGGGGCGAACAGCCCGATCCAGCGGATATCGAGCAGGTTGAGCTCGTGGTCGAAACGCATCGTGTACATGACCCGCCGGTCATGCCGCGTAACGGTTACCCAACGCTGAAAGCGTGCCTCCCGGAAAGCCCAGCGTCAGATCGGCTCGCCGTCCGGCGCCTCGAACAGCGTCAGTGCGCGCTCGCCGATGCCTAGCGCCGGCCATGCCGCACGCCAGGCCTTGATATGCGCCGCAGCCCCATGCGCGGCGAGGGTTTCGCGGCTCGCCCAATGTTCGGTGACGTGAATCAGCCCGGGATCGAGCACGTCCTCGCCATAGCAGTATTGGAGGCAGCCGGGCTCGGCGCGGCTTGCGGCGATCATCGCGGCCATGTGCGGCCGCGCGGCATCGAGATTGGCGGGCGGCACGCGGAAGGTGCCGGTGATCACCAGCATCACCGCTTGCCCTCGCCGGCTTCGGCCTGCGTCTCACCGCTCTCGCGCTTCTTGAGCAGGGTTTCGGTCGCCTGGGCGCGCGCAGGATCGAACAGATGGCCGAACGCCAGGCCGATCAGCATCGCAACGCCGCCGGCGCTACCCTTGGCGTGGCGCCTGCCCCAGCGGATGATAAACGGCAGCGACAGCAGGATCGCGGCGACGCCCAGCCATTGCAGCCAAGCGCCCATGCCGTTCAGGCGGTCTCGCGATCCAGAAGTTCGCTCGCGTCGAGCCCCAACAGGGCGATATGATCGCGTACGCGCGGCCAGTAGCTGGTCAGGAAGCGTTCGCGCTCGGCGACGCGTAGCCGCTCGACCGCGCCGGGAAGCACGAACATGCCGACGCCGCGGCGAACCTCGACATAGCCATCGTCCTGGAAGCTCTGATAGGCCTTGGCCACGGTCAGCGGATTGGCGCCATGTTCGGCGGCGAGCGCGCGGACCGAGGGAAGCTGGTCGCCGGCGCGATATTCGCCGCGCAGGATGGCGGCGGCGATGCTAGCGCGAAGCTTCAGATAGACCGGGCTGTCTTCATGTTCCAGGGCTGTCATGCTGCTTTAATACACCAAGGGCGCTTAAGGTCCATAGTGGGGATTCCACGTAGTCACGATCGCATCGAGATCGCCGCGCGGGCGTTCCTCGAGCGGGCGCGCCGGCGTGCCGATGAAGACGAAGCCGGCGATGCGCTGCGAAGCGGTGCCGAACAAGTCGCGCACACGGTCCGAATAGGCCGCCCAACCGCTCAGCCAACCCCCGGCAAAGCCCATAGCATGCGCGGCGTGGAGCAGGTTCATGCAGGCGGCGCCCGCCGACAATTCCTGCTCCCACACCGGCACCTTGTGACCATGTTCGGGCGCCGAGAGCACAACCACGAGCGCCGGCGCCTGGGTGACGAACTGCGCCGCCGCTTCCTCGTCGCGCGCGCTGGCGTCGGGCTTTTCGGCGCGGAGTATCTCGACCAGCTTGAGCGCCAGCGCCGGGCGATGTTCGTCGGGGACGATGACGAAGCGCCACGGGGCGAGCTTGCCGTGATCGGGGGTGCGCGCAGCGATGGCGACCATATCGCGCAGCTGTTCGCGGCTGGGTCCGGGACCAATTAGGTCGCGCGGCTTGCCCGAGCGGCGGGTCTTGAGGAGCGCGAGCGGCGTGGAGAGATCGTTAAACATCGCCGCCATCTAGGCATCGCACGGCGCTGCGCCAACCGCGCTTCGGTGCCCGCCGCGACCGGCACCACGCTCCGCACGCCGCGCCCGCACGCTTTACACCCGCCTCATTCCGTCTAGTTTCGCCGCCCATGCGCCGGGCGATTGCCCGGAACCCGATATAAAAAGGCAAAAAATCGCATGGTCGACACTCCAACCGCCGACAGCCCGGCAGAGCCCGATATCAGCCACGTGAACCCCGCCAGTGAGGCGACATGGTTCGGCCACCCGCGCCAACTCGCGCGGCTGTTTTCCACCGAGATGTGGGAACGGTTTGGCTTTTACGGCATGCGGGCGCTGCTCACGCTCTATCTCACCCAGCACTTCATGTTCGGCGACCGCGAGGCCACCGGCCTCTATGGCGGCTATACCGCGCTGGTCTATCTGACCCCGCTGATCGGCGGCTATCTCGCCGACCAGTTTCTCGGCTTCAAGCGCGCGGTGAAGTTCGGCGCGATCATCATGTCGATCGGCTATTTCATCCTGTGCTTCGGCGGCGAGACCGCCAAGCCGAACGCAACGATCGACGGCCAGCGCTACGAAGTGTCGATCGAGAAGACCGCGGCGGGCGAACAGCGCTTCGTCATGGCCGATGGGCACAAGCAGGCGATCAAGGGCAATGACGACGGCACGGTCTCGCTGATCGAGAACGGCCAGGTCGTACGCACGATCGCCAAGGGCGGCTTCCAGTCGGATGCCGATCGCAGCGGCTTGTTCGTGATGATCATGCTGATCGGCCTGTCGATGGTCTCGGTCGGCAACGGCTTCTTCAAGCCCAACATCTCGACGATGGTTGGCGAACTCTATGCGCCGGGCGACCCGCGCCGCGATTCGGGCTTCACCATCTTCTACATGGGCATCAACCTCGGCTCGCTGCTCTCGCAGGCGCTGTGCCCGTTCCTCGCCGATACCGTCGGCTGGTGGGCGGGCTTCGGCCTCGCCGCGTTCGGCATGCTGATCTCCTGGGCGCTGATCCAGTTCGCCGGCCCCAATCTCGCAGGGATCGGCGAGCCGCCGGCAAAGCCGGGCGTCGACCGCCAGCAATGGTGGATCTATCTCGGCGCGATCGCCTTCGTGCCGGTCTTCTACCTGCTCTACATCAACCTGATGGCCTCGGCGCCGCCCGCCGAAGGATCGGGCATTCTCGGCTATATCGCCTCGCTGCCGCTGATGGGGAAACTGCTGTTCGGCACCTTCATCGTCGCCGTGCCCGGCATCCTGATCTGGTCGTTCGTCGCGGGCGACCGGCGCGAGTTGCAGATGATGCTCGCAGCTATGGTGCTGATCGTGTTCAACGTCGTGTTCTGGACGCTGTTCGAGCAGGCGGGCTCATCGCTCACCCTGTTCGCCGATCGCAACACCGATCTGTCCTTCTTCGGCCTGTTCTCGATCAGCGCCGGCCAGACACAGACCTTCAACGCGCTGTTCATCGTGCTGCTCGCGCCGCTGATGTCGATCCTGTGGGCGGCACTGGCCAAGCGCGGGCTCGAGCCGAGCATCCCGATCAAGTTCGGCATCGCGCTGATCAGCGTCGGCCTGGGCTTCCTGTTCCTAGTCTGGGGCGCGAACTGGGCCGATGCCGGGTTCAAGGTCTCGGTGTGGTGGCTAGCCGGGCTGTATTTCATCCACAGCTTCGCCGAGCTGTGCATCTCGCCGGTGGGCCTCAGCATGATCACCAAGCTGTCGATCGCGCGGATCGTCGGCATGATGATGGGGGTGTGGTTCCTGTCGATTTCGGTGGCGCAATATGTCGCCGGCATCGTCGCGCAATTCGCCAGCGTCGACACCGTCGGCGGCCAGGTGACCAACCTCAAGGTCAGCCTCGAAACCTATCTCGGCGTGTTCACCCTGATCTCCGAATGGGCGATCGGGCTGGGCATCCTGCTGCTCCTGCTCAGCTGGCCGCTCAAGAAGTGGATGCACGGAGTCAAGTAAGCGGGGCCGCAAATACAAAAAAGGGGAGCGTCGCCGCTCCCCTTTTTTGTCTGGCGATATTGTCTCAGGCGGCGAGCGGAAGCTCGATCCGCGGTTCGGCGGCGACGATCGCCGGAACCAGCGCCACCGCTTCGGTTTCCGCGGCGACCTGACGCCGATACGAGAGATAGAGCGCGATCAGCGAGAACATCGGAACAATCCCAAGCCTGTGTTGCAGTGCAATATAGACGCTATGTGGTTGACAGCGGTGTCAGCCGCAAATGCAATGTTCCCGCGCCTCGGTTGCACAAATTGCAACCGCCTCAAAATACAGATCGCCCCGGCATTGCTGCCGAGGCGATCCGTTAGTCCGCAGGAAGCGCTTACCAGATATGCACGCGCTTGTCGGGCGGCAGGTACAGCGCGTCGCCCGGCTTGACGTCGAACGCCTTGTACCAAGCATCGACGTTGCGAACGATGCCGTTCACTCGGAACATCGCTGGCGAGTGCGGATCGGTGAGCAGCTGCTGGCGCTGCGCATCTTCGCGCACCTTGGTCTGCCACGCCTGGGCATAGGCCAGGAAGAAGCGCTGATCGCCGGTCAGCCCGCCGATCACCTTGGCCTTGCCGTGCTTGGCCTGGAACTTCTGGAACGCGGCATAGGCGGCCTCGACGCCGCCGAGATCGCCAATATTCTCGCCTAGCGTCAGGTCGCCCTTGATCTTGGTGCCCGGGATCGGCTCGTAACCGTTATACTGCGTCGAAAGCGCGGCGGTGCGCTCCTTGAACGCCTTCTTGGCATCGTCGGTCCACCAATTCTCGAACTTGCCGGTGGGGCCGAACATGCTGCCCTGATCGTCGAAGCCATGGCCCATCTCATGGCCGATGATCGCGCCGATCGCGCCGTAATTGACCGCCGGATCGGCATTTGGATCGAAGAACGGGGGCTGGAGGATCGCCGCGGGGAAGGTGATCTGGTTGGCCAGCGGGTTGTAATAGGCATTCACCGTCTGCGGAGTCATCTCCCACAGCGTCCGGTCCACCGGCTTGGGAAAGCGCTGGAGCTGGAGCTGGTGCTCGAACTCGTCGGCGCGCATCGCATTGCCGAGCAGGTCGCCACGCTCGACCTTGAGCGCGGCATAATCGATATATTTCACTGGATGCCCGATCCGCGGCTCGAACGCGGCGAGCTTGGCGAGCGCCGCCTTCTTGGTCGCCGGGTCCATCCAGGTCGAGCCTTCGATCCGCTCCTGATAGGCGCCGCGCAGATTTTCGATCAGTTCGCCCATCTGCTTCTCGGCCGCGGGCGGGAAATATTTGGCGACATAGATCGCGCCCACCGCCTCGCCGAGCGAGCCGTTCATCAGCTGCACGCCGCGCTTCCAGCGATCGCGCTGAACCTGCACGCCGCTCAGCGTCTTCGAATAGAAGTCGAAGCGGGTATCGTCGAAGGTCTTGGGCAGGAACTGCGCGTGATCGCTGACGAAGCGATAGGCGAGATAGTCCTTCCAGGTCTGCAGCGGCGTCGCGACCAGAATCTTGCCCATCGCTGTCACCGCGGTGTTCTGCGTCATCAGCACCGTAGGCGACGAATCGACTCCCGCGGTCTTGAGCAGCAGCGCCCAATCGAACTCAGGCGCCTTGGCCTCGAGCCCCGAAAGCGGCTGCGGATCGTTCAACTTGGCGATGTCGCGGCTCTGCTCGGGCGACCATTGCTGCTTGGCCATCGTCGTTTCTAGCGCGACGATCGCATCGGCCTTGGCGCCGGCATCGGGGATGCCCGCCAGCTCCTGAATCTTCTGGACATAGCCGCGATAGGCCGCGCGGAAGGCATCATATTTGGCGCCCTCGAGCAGATAATAGTCGCGCGGCATGCCCAGCCCGCCCTGACCGGTAGCCACGGTATAGCGGGTCGGGTCGGCGAAATCGGGAAGGATGCCGAGCTCGACCGGCGAGGCATAGCCGGTGGTCGCAAACAACACCTGAAGGTCGGTGAGATTGTTCACCGCGGCGATGCGGCCGAGATAGGGCTTGAGCGGCGCCGTGCCGCGCGCATCGATCGCGGCCTGATCCATCCAGCTAGCGTAGAAATCACCGACTTGGCGGCCGGTCGCGCCATAGGTGGCGGGGTTCTTCGCCATGTCGTCGAGGATACCGCGGACATTCGCCTCGGCCTCGACCGAGAGCATTGTGCCGAAGCCGGCCGAGGCCCGATCGGGCGCGATCTGCACCTTGTCCGCCCAGCTGCCATTGGCGAAGGTCCAGAAATCGTCACCGGGCTTCACGCTGGCCTTCTGCGCGCTCAGATCGACGCCGAAGCTGCCATATTTGGGCGTGCCCGGGGTCGATTGGGTGAACGCCGGCGCCGTCGCCGCAACCAGCGCCACGCCTGCGGCGAGGCGCGCCAAAGCCTTGATCTTCATTCGTAAATCCTCGGTAACTGGTGTATTAGGTGAGCGTAACGGTGCGCAGGATCGCGCGCAACGGTCAATTCGTATCCCGTGCAACCATCGCCGGGTCGCGGGCCGGATACCAACATCGCCGCTTGGGTTTGCCGCGCAGCTGTTCTATCGCGCAAGCACACCAAGCCGGGGACCAATCGACGTGCTACCTCTCCTCGCCGCCGCGGGCAGCCACCTTCACTTCGCCGATCTCGGGCTGAATCCCGTCGCGGTCAATCTCGGCTTCTTCCAGATCAAATGGTATTCGCTGGCCTATATCGCCGGCATCCTTCTGGGCTGGTGGTATCTGCTCAAGCTGCTCGCCCAGCCCGGTGCGCCGATGGCGCGGCGCCATGCCGACGACCTGGTCTTTTACGCAACGCTGGGCATCATCCTGGGCGGGCGGATCGGCTATGTGCTGTTCTACATGCCCAGCATGATCACCGAATCGCCGCTGTCGATCGTCCGGCTATGGGATGGCGGCATGTCGTTCCATGGCGGCGTAATCGGCGTGACGATCGCGATCATCGTGCTTGCCCGCCAGCACAAGCTCGATTGGCTGCGCGTCCATGATTATGTTGCCTGCGCCGTGCCCTTCGGCCTCTTTTTCGGCCGCCTCGCCAATTTCGTGAATGGCGAGCTGTGGGGCAAGCCGGCCGATGTCCCCTGGGCGATCGTCTTCCGCAACACCGTGCCCGCCGGCATCATCGAGCCCGCGCGCCATCCCAGCCAGCTCTACGAAGCCGGGCTCGAGGGCATCCTGCTCTTCGCTGTCCTCTGGTTCTTCTTCTGGCGGACCGACTCGCGCTACCAGCCCGGCAAGCTCGTCGGCATTTTCCTGCTCGGCTATGGCCTGTGCCGCTTCCTGGTCGAGTTCTTCCGCGAGCCCGATCACCAGTTCCAGGGCACTTTCCTCTACACCGGCATCCATATGGGCCAGATCCTCTGCCTGCCGATGATCGCCGGCGGCATCTATCTGATCGCCACCGCCAAGGCCCGCCGCAAGCGCGTCGAGCCGATCGCAGGGGCCGACGCCGTCGCCTGAGCCATGTCGACCGACGTCCCCGACCTGACGCCCGGCAACGCGGCCAGCAGCGCCAACGCGGTTGAGGCCGCGCTTCCCCAGCGGATCGCCCGCGCGATCACGCTTGCCGGGCCGATCCCGCTGTCGCAATTCATGGGCGCCGCCAACGCCCATTATTACGGCACCCGCGATCCGCTGGGCGCGCGCGGCGATTTCACCACCGCGCCCGAGATCAGCCAGATGTTCGGCGAGCTGATCGGGCTGTGGCTGGCCGATCTGTGGGATCGCGCCGGGCGCCCCGAGACGCGCTATGTCGAGCTGGGCCCGGGACGCGGCACGCTGGCCGCCGACGCCTTGCGCGCGATGGCCAAGGCGGGGCTCGCGCCGCCGGTCCATCTGGTCGAGAACAGTCCGACATTGCGCGCCGAACAGGCCAAGCGGCTTCCGCAGGCCGAATGGCATCTCGAAGTGACCAGCATCGACGAGGATCGCCCGCTCCTCATCGTCGCCAACGAATTCTTCGATGCGCTGCCGATCCGTCAGCTCATCGCCACCGGCGAAGGCTGGCGCGAGCGGCTTATCGCCTGCCAGGATACGCTGTTCCTCCCGATTGCCGGCGATCGCAGCTTCGACATGATCGTGCCGCGCCATTTGAAGGATGCCATGCCGGGATCGATCCTCGAGACCTCGCCGGCCAGCGTCGCGGTGCTGCGCGGCCTAGCGGCGCGGCTGCTCGCCCAGGGCGGTGCGGCGCTGATCATCGACTATGGCTATGAAGGCCCGGCGATCGGCGACACGCTCCAGGCGGTGCGCGGGCATGCCTATACCAACCCATTCGACGAACCCGGCGAGGCCGATCTCACTGCCCATGTCGATTTCGCCACGCTGAAGGAAGCCGCCGAGGCCGAGGGGCTGGTCGTTCACGGCCCGGTGACACAGGGCGCCTTCCTGAAGGCGCTTGGCATCAACGCGCGCGCCGAGGCGCTCGCCCGCGCCGCGCCCGATCGCGCCGACAGCCTCGCCGCCGATCGTGACCGGCTGGTCGACCCCGAGCAGATGGGCGACCTGTTCAAGGTCATCGCGTTCACCGCCCCTGGCTGGCCCACTCCCGCAGGCTTTGCATGATCTACCGTGACGCCACTCCTGCCGATCTTCCGGCGATCGACGCCGTGTTCCGCGAAAGCTTCGTCGCGACCTTCGGCCATCTCTACACCGCCGAGAACCTTGCCACCTTCCTCGCCAAGTTCACGCCCGAAGCCTGGGCGGCGGAATTCGCCACGCCGGGCCTCGCCTTCCGGCTTGCCGAGGACGAGAACGGGCTGATCGGCTATTGCAAGCTCGGCCCGATTACGCTGCCGATCGCGCCCGATCCCCAGGCGATCGAGCTGCGCCAGCTCTATCTGCGCGAACGCGGCAAGGGCACCGGCGCGGCGCAATCGCTGATGGACTGGGCGCTTGCCACTGCGCGGGCACGCGGGGCGGAAACGCTGTGGCTGTCGGTCTATATCGACAATCACCGGGCCAAGCGCTTCTACGAACGCTATGGCTTCGTCGATCGCGGGCCCTACATCTTCCTGGTCGGCGACCATGAAGACGAGGATCGCCTGATGCGCCTCGCGCTATGAGCGACGTCGAGATCATACGCGCCCGGGCACTCCACGGCGTTTCGCATGGCTTTCTCGGCCGGCGCGGCGGCGTCTCTACCGGCGTGGTCGCGGGGCTCAATGTCGGGCTCGGCTCGGCCGACGATCCCGATGCCATCGCCGAGAACCGTCGCCGTGCCGCCGAAGCCGTGCTGCCGGGTGCTTCGCTGGTGACGCTCTACCAGGTTCATTCAGCCGACGCGGTGACGGTGCTCGAACCGTTCGAAGACCGGCTGCGCCCGCATGCCGATGCGCTGGTGACCAATCGGCCGGGCCTTGCGCTCGGCGTGCTCGCTGCCGATTGCGCGCCGGTGCTGCTCGCCGATCGCGAGGCGGGCGTCGTCGGCGCGGCGCATGCCGGGTGGAAGGGTGCGATCGGCGGCGTCACCAATTCGGCGATCGCCGCGATGGAGGCGCTGGGCGCGGAACGCAGCCGCATCGTCGCCGCGGTCGGGCCGTGCATCGCGCGCGCCAGCTACGAAGTCGATGCCGGCTTCTTCCAGCGCTTCGCCGAGGCCGATCCCGACAACGAACGCTTCTTCGCCGACGGCAAGCCCGAGCATTTCCAGTTCGATCTCGAAGCCTATGTTGCGCATCGGCTCGCCGCCGCGGGGCTGCGCACCATCGAGATGCTCGGCGAGGATACCTATAGCCAGCCCGATCGCTTCTACAGCTTCCGCCGCGCCACCCATCGCGGCGAGGCGGACTATGGCCGCCAGGTGTCGATCATCGGCCTCTAGCCGAACGCTTCGTCCTCGTTCGCCGCGGTGCGGAAGCGGAAGGCAATGTCGTGGCGATATTCCGCGCCCGGATCGAGCCGCGCCGAGGGGAATTCGGCCCGGTTGGGACTGTCGGGAAACAGCTGCGGCTCGAGGCACAGCCCCGAATTCTGGCGATAGTCGCCGCCGCTCGTTCCCGGCGCGGCGCCCCCCAGATAATTGCCGCTGTAGAACTGCACGCCGGGCGCAGTCGACTGCACGTCCAGCACGCGGCCCGACCGCGGGTGCCACACCGTCGCCACCCGCCGCCGCGCGCCGTCTGCAGCATCCAGCACGAAATTATGGTCATAGCCCCGCGCCGCCTCGAGCTGCGGATCGGCGGCATCGATGTCGCGCCCCACTGGCTTGGGGCTGCGAAAGTCGAACGCCGTCCCCGCCACATCGCGCAACTCACCGGTCGGGATCGCATCCGGCATGGTCGGCGTGAAGCGGCTCGCGGGCAGCTGCAGCACATGATCGCGCACGCTTGCGCCGCTATCCTCGCCGGCGAGGTTGAAATAGGCATGGTGGGTGAGGTTCACCACCGTCGGGCGATCCGTGGTCGCGCGCAGCGACACTGCCAGCCCGTCCGCGCCGATCTCGTAGCGCGCCTCGCTGGTCAGCGTGCCGGGAAAGCCGTTGGTCCCGTCCGGGCTGACATGGCGCAGCGTCACCGAGCGGTCGTCGCGCTGGGCGATCTCCCAGCGCTGCTGGTCGAAGCCGCGGGGCCCCGAATGCAGGCTGTTCTCCCCGTCATTCGCCGCCAGCCGATACTCCACCCCGTCAAGGCTGAACCGCGCCCCGCCGATCCGGTTGGCATAGCGCCCGGCGATCGCCCCATAGAAAAGCGGCGGCCCGAGATAGTCGTCGAGATCGGCGAAGCCGAGCACCACATTGGCGCCGTCCGGCAGCACCAGCCGGCGCAGGGTCGCGCCGAGATCGAGGATCTCGGCGCGATAGCCCCCACAGGCGATCTCGACGCGCTCGATGCTCACTTGCCCGGGCAGGTCGAATTGTTGGGGTCGGAGACGATCTTGGCCTCGGCCAGCGCGAAGCTGAGCGGCGCATTGGCCTGGATTACCACCGGCGCCACCACCTTGGTCAAATCGACACCATTGGTCTGATAGCATTTGAGCAGGATCTTGGCCGTCCGCCACGTGCCGGTCTGGCCCGTGAACAGGCTGGTCGCGTCGATCGCGCCGGTATTGGCGCCGCCCTCCATCAGCAGCTTGACCGGCCCGCCCGCGGCGCGATCGAGCTTGTAGACGAGCTGTAGCGACAGATCGGCATTGGCCTCGCGGCTGAGATCGAGCTCGCCCCCGCCGATGCGCAGCGTCGCCGGCTTGGTCCAGGTGAGCAGCTGCGCGCCCTCCTGGGTCTGCGGCCCCTCCACGGTCTTGCGTGCGACGCCGCTGTCGGTCGCGAACGAGAAGGGTGCCGGCGCCGCCCCGCGGGCGAAATAATTGGCGGTGTTGCCGAGCGACGGATCGACGCCGGAGACTTCGCTCAGGTTCGCCACGGTGCCCGGCTTGGCATAGCGCAGGCCATAGCCCAGCGCGAACAGCGGGTCATAGCCCGCCTGCCCCTTGTTGAGCACGAACTGCCCCGCGGTCTTCGGCCAGCTGTAGGAAAGCGTGCCGCTGAAATCGCGCCGTGCCTTGCCCGCCTTGTCGCCGATCAGGACATCGGCCACGCCCGCGCCTTCGCTTCCCGGCAGCCAGGCGGCGACGAACGCGTCCGAGGCATTGAGTTCGGGATTCACCCACAGCGGCCGCCCCGAGAGGAACACCGAGACCACCGGCACCCCGGCATTCTTCAGCGCCTTCAACTGCGCCAGCGCCTGCTTGTCGCCGGCCTGGAATTCGAGCGTTCGCAGGTCGCCGCGCATCTCGGCATAGGGGGTCTCGCCGAACACCACGATCGCCACATCGGGCTGGGCGGTGAAGCTGCCATCGGCCGAATAGGTCGCGGTGCCGCCGCCGGCTTCCACCGCCTTCTTGATGCCGGAGAAGATCGTCTCGCCATTGGGAAACAGGTCGTTGCCATTGCCGTCGCCCTGCCAGCTCAGCGTCCAGCCGCCGGTCTGCATACCCAGCGAATCCGCGCCCGGCCCGGTGACCAGCACCTTGGCGCTCGCCTTGACCGGCAGCACGCCATTGTTCTTGAGCAGCACCAGCGACTTGGCCACGGCCTCGCGCGCCACGGCGCGGTGCTCGGCCGCGCCCAGCACGCCGGCCTTGCCCTCGATCGGCCGCGCCGCCGCGAACAGCCCCAGCTTCGCCTTCACGCGGAGGATCCGCCGCACCGCATCGTCGACGCGCGCCATCGGGATCGTCCCGTCCTGCACATGCGCCACGGTCGAATCGAACAGCCCCTTCCAGCTGTCCGGTGCCATCGCCATGTCGAGCCCGGCGTTGAACGTCGCGGCGCAGTCGGTGATCGTGCAGCCCGGGATCTGGCCATGGCCGTTCCAGTCGCCGACGATGAACCCGTCAAACCCCATCCGGCCCTTCAGCACGCCGGTGAGCAGCGACTGGTTGCCGTGCATCTTGGCGCCGTTCCAGCTCGAGAAGCTCGCCATCACGGTCAGCGTCCCGGCATTCACTGCATTGGGATAGCCCGCGTCGTGGATCGCGATCAGTTCGTCTTCGGAGACGCGGGTATCGCCCTGATCGACTCCGCCGAACGTACCGCCATCGCCAAGGAAATGCTTCACCGAGGCGGCGACCAGCCCCTTCTGGATACGGCCCTTGGTGCCCGGCTCGCCCTGCAGCCCGCGCACCATCTCGCCGGCATAGCGCTTCACCAGGCCGGGATCCTCCGAATAGCCCTCATAGGTGCGGCCCCAGCGATCGTCCTGCGGCACGGCCAGCGTAGGGCCGAATGCCCAGTCGATCCCGGCGGCAGCGCTCTCGGCCGCCGTCGCCGCACCGATGCGGCGGATCAGCGCGGGATCGTTCATCGCGCCCAGCCCGACATTGTGCGGGAAGATCACCGCGCCGACGACATTGTTGTTGCCGTGCACCGCGTCGACACCAAAGATCAGCGGGATCGGCGCATGCTTGCTGCCGCGCGGCTCCATCGCCACGGCGCGGAAGGCGCGCGCGGTCGCCACCCAATCGGCCTGGCCCGAGCGATCGTCGCCCGAAAGCGGCGGCGAATTGCCCCCCGCCAGGATCGATCCCAGCGGATAGCGGCGCAGATCCTCGGGCTTGATGCTGGCGATGTCGGCCTGAATCATCTGGCCGACTTTCTCTTCCAGCGTCATCTTGGCGAGCAGCGCAGTGACGAACTTCTCGGTCGCCGGATCGACGATCCCGACGCTGTGCGCCGCGGGCCATTTCTCCGGATGGGCGACGGTCGGCCCACCAGACAGCGCTGTCGGCGCTTGCTGCGCAAAAGCCGGTGCGGCGATGAAAGTGGTGGCCAGCAACAGCCCGAGCCCAACGCGCATCTCTCTCTCCCTCGTTTTTTGCATCCTGGTAGCGATAACCAAAATTCAGTGGCGAAGTCCACGCTCCAGGTCCAACTGCCCTTCAAGCCAGCGCGCCGCGTCGTCGGGGCTGCGCTGGTCGTGGTCGCGATCGACCAGATAGTTCGCCTCGCGCATCTTCTCGACTGGAATCGCATCCAGCAGTGGCCGCAGTGCCGCCTGGAAGCGCGCGTCGCCGCGGCGCGCCGGGCTCAGCAACAGGATCGCGTCATAGCCGGGGATCGCGTGGCGCGGATCGGCGAGCACGGTCAGCTTGTCGGCGGCGATACGCCCGTCCGAGGAAAAGGCGGGGATGACGTCTGCCGCCCCGCTCGCCAGCGCGCGATACATGAAGGTCGGTTGATAGGGCCGCGCCGACTTGAAGCGCAGGCCATAGGCGCGCTGCACCGCCGCCCATTCGGGCCGCTCGAGAAATTCGATGTCTGTGGCGAGGGTCAACTGCCCCGCCACGGGCACCAGATCGGTGATGCTCGCAATGCCGCGCCGCCGGGCGTCATCGCCGCGCATCGCAAAGGCATAGGCATTTTCGAAGCCAAGCGCCCCCAGCAAGGTCACGCCATGTTCGCGCCGTGCCCAGTCGCCGACGCCCCGCACGATCGACTGCCGATCGGGCACCTCCTTGCGCTGCATCTGGTTGGTCCAGATCGTCCCCGAATAATCGACATAGACGTCGACATCGCCGCTCGCGAGCGCACTGAACGCCACCGCCGAACCAAGCCCTTCGCGATAGCGCACCGTGTAGCCCGCATCCTCCAGCCGATGCCCGATCAGCCGCGCGAGGATATATTGCTCGGAAAAGCCCTTGGCGCCGATCGTCACCGTGCCGCGCGCCGCCGGCCAGGCGGGCGCCAGGGCGACCAGCACCAGCGCAAGGAGCACGCCCAGGCTGGTCCATACCAGCCCGCGCCGGCGCCGCGCGATGCCATATTCGGCGAGCCCGAGCAGCGCGTCGACGCCCAGCGCCAGGCCCGCCGCGGCCAGGCAGCCGGCGAGCACCAGCGCCCAGTTCTGCGTCTGTAAGCCGGCGAAGATCAGGTCGCCCAGGCTGGGCTGGCCCACTGTGGTCGACAGCGTCGCCGCGCCGATCGTCCACACCGCGGCGGTGCGGATGCCTGCCATCACCATCGGCGCGATCAGCGGCGCCTCGACCAGCCGCAGCTTCTGCCCGCGTGTCATTCCGACCCCGTCCGCGGCCTCCACCACTGCCGGATCGAGCGTGGCGAGCCCGGTCACGGCGTTGCGCAGGATCGGCAGCAGCGCATAGAGCGACAGCGCCAGCAGCGACGGCAGAAAGCCGAGCGCGGGTATCCCGCCCCTGACCAGTCCCGAAAGCGCCAGCAGGATCGGATAGAAGAGCGCAAGCAGCGCCAGGCTGGGGATCGTCTGGACAAGGCTGGCGAAACCGAGCGCGATACGGCCCACGGTGCGGTGGCGTGCCGAAAGCACGGCGAGCGGCAAGGCGATAACCAGCCCCAGCAACAGCGCCGCAAACGCCAGCAGCAAATGCTGCGCGAGCAATTCGGGCACCCGGGCAAAAGCGGCGGTCATCAAATTCCTCCCCGGAACGGGGAGGGGGACCAGCCGCAGGCTGGTGGAGGGGGTCCGCCATCCACGAGCGACACCGCATGCGGAGAGCGGGGTCCCCTCCACCACGCCCTGCGGGCGCGGTCCCCCTCCCCGTTCCGGGGAGGAATTTGGGAAAGCCCCCTCATTCCCCCAACGCCGCCAGCCGCCGCGCCTGTTCGCGCGGCACCGCGACCAGCGCATCGGCCACCGCGCCGCCGCGCCCGGCCAGCAAGTCGCGCGGCGCCGCATCGGCAACCACGCGCCCCGCCGCCATCACCAGCACCCGGTCGGCGAGCAGCAGCGCCTCGGCCATGTCGTGGGTCACCAGTATCGTGGTCAGCCCCATCCGGTCGTGCAGCGCGCGGATCGCCTTGCCGAGCCCATCGCGCGTCACCGGGTCGAGCGCGCCGAACGGCTCGTCCATCAGCATCAGCCCGGGCTCGGTGGCCAGCGCACGCGCCACGCCAACGCGCTGGCGCTGCCCGCCCGAAAGCGCATCGGGCATCCGCGTTGCCAGCGCCGGATCGAGCTCGACCAGCGCCAGCAATTCGGCCACCCGCCCGGCGGTATCGCGGGCGCCGGCCAGCTTCAGCCCGATCGCCACATTCTCGCCCACGGTCATGTGTGGGAACAGCCCGACATTCTGGAAGACATAGCCGATCCGCCGGCGCAGCGCGGGCGCCGGCACGGCGTCGACGCGCGCGTCGCCGATCCGCACGTCGCCGCCGCTCGGCTCGACCAATCGATTGACGGTCTTGAGCAGCGTCGACTTGCCCGATCCCGATGCGCCGACCAGCGCGACGAAGCTGCCGCCCGCGATCTCCAGCGAGACGCCGTCCACGGCATTGACCCCGCCCGGATAGCGCTTACTGACATTGTTGAAGATAACGCGCTGCGGCTCGGCCATCATCGGTGACTGTGCGGGATTGCGCGGCAAAGCAAAAGAGGGGGATGCATGGCGGGCGAGAAGGCTATCTTCATCACCGGGGGCGCATCGGGCATCGGCCAGGCCGTTGCCAGGCTGTTCGCGGCGCGCGGCTGGCGGGTCGGGCTCGCCGACGTCAACGCCGCCGGGCTCGAAGCCACCCGCGCGATGCTGCCCGAAGGGCTCGCCACCACCCATATCATGGACGTGCGCGATCGCGACGCCTGGCTGGCATCGCTTACCGCCTTCACCGCGGCGAGCGGCGGGCGGCTCGATCTGCTGTTCAACAATGCCGGCATCGCCGTGGGCGGCCTGCTCGCCGACACCGCCTTCGCCGAGATCGACCGGCTGGTGGGTATCAACATCGTCGGCGTGATCAACGGCGCGCGGATCGGCCATAGCTTCCTCAAGGCGACGCCGGGATCGTGCCTGCTCAACACGGCATCGGCGGCGGGCATCTATGGCTCCCCCGGCCTCGCCCTCTACACCGCGAGCAAGTTCGCGGTGCGCGGGCTCACCGAGGCGCTGGACGGCGAATGGGCCGCCGACGGGATCCGGGTCCGCTCGGTCATGCCGAGCTTCATCAATACGCCGCTGCTCGACGCCGTCACCCAGGGATCGAACCGCACCGCGCGCGATTCGGTGCGCGCCGCGGGACTTGAATTCACGCCGGTGGAAGAAGTCGCCGAGCGGATCTGGGACGCCGCGCACGGCGACCGCCTTCACACCGTCATCGGCAAGACCGCGCGCCGCCTCGCCTTCGCCGCGCGCTGGATGCCCGGCACGCTCCGCAAGCAGATGCGCCGCGGCGCGCTGGGGCGCTGACGCGGCGCCAGCCGCTGCTCAGCCCAGCAAGGCTACATCAGTGCGTTGATCGCCTGCGCCATCTGGATGTCGCGAGTGGAAAGTCCGCCGGCATCGTGCGTTGTCAGCAGCACGTCGACGCGGTTCCAGACGTTGCTCCATTCAGGATGGTGATCGGTTTTCTCGGCGATCAGCGCCACGCGCGTCATGAAGCCGAACGCCTCGCCGAAATCGACGAAGCTGAAGCGTCTCGTGATCGCGTCGCGATCGGCGTCGTAGGTCCAGCCCGGCAGCGTCGCCAGCGATTCGTTCCGCAGCCCTTCGGTCAATCGCGCCACCATCGCATCCTCCTCCTTGCCGCAGCTTTGTCGCTCCGCCTATGGAATGGCCCATGGGCGGGCAAGCATCCTTCGCACCCGATGCGGACAGTATCGAGACACTCGCGCGTGCGGCACTCGCCCGGATCCCCGAGCCGTTCGCCACGCATCTCGCCGATGTGGTCCTGATCATCGAGGAATTCGCCGACGAAGAGACGCTGGACGCGCTGGGGATCGATCATCCGCTCGATCTGACCGGTCTCTATCACGGCCGCCCGCTCGGCGAGAAATCGGCGTTCGATTCGGGCGGCCTCCCCGATCGCATCCACCTCTATCGCCGCGCGATCCTCGAGGAATGGATCGAGACCGGGGTGCGCCTGGAGGCATTGGTCACCAATGTCGTGGTGCACGAGGTCGGTCATCATTTCGGGCTTTCCGACGACGACATGCACGCGCTCGAAGACGCCGCCGGTTGAGCCCGCGCCTCGCCCTTGCCGACATCGGCTGCGTGCGCGGTGGCCGGCTGTTGTTTGAGGGGCTCGGCGTCGCGCTCGGCCCCGGTGACGCCGCTCTGGTCACCGGCCCCAACGGCGCCGGCAAGTCCAGCCTGCTGCGCATCGCCGCCGGGCTACTCGCGCCGGCCGCCGGCACGGTCGAAACCGAAGGCACCCGCGCGCTGCTCGCCGAGACCAGCGCGCTCGATCCAGAACTGCCGCTCGGCGCCGCGCTCGGCTTCTGGGCCGCGATCGACGGCCGCGCCGGTGCCGTCGGCGAAGCGCTCGCTGCGCTCGGGCTCGCGGGTCTTGAAGCGGTTCCGGTGCGCCTGCTTTCCACCGGCCAGCGCCGCCGCGCCGCGCTCGCCCGCGTCGTCGCGAGCGGTGCGCCGATCTGGCTGCTCGACGAACCGGCCAACGGCCTCGACACCGTCTCAGGCCAGCAACTCGAGGCGCTGATCGCGCAACACCGCGCCGCCGGCGGCATCGCGCTGGTTGCCACGCATTTGCCGATCGCGCTTCCCGGCGCCCAGGCGGTTACGCTGTGAGTGCGTTCGTCGCGATCGTCCGCCGCGAACTGCGCCGCGCCTGGAGCAGCGGCGGGCTGTTGCTGCCGGTGGTGTTCTTCCTGCTGGTCGCGACGCTCTTTCCGTTCGCGATCGGCCCCGATCCCAGACTGCTGGCGCGGATCGGCCCCGGCGTGGTCTGGGCCGCCGCGCTGCTTGCCGCGCTGCTGCCGGTCGAACGGCTGGTGGCACCCGACGCCGAGAGCGGGATGCTCGATCAATTCGCGGTGCGCGGCATCCCCGATGCGCTGGTCGCCGCCGCCAAGATGACCGGCCATTGGCTCGGCTTCGCGCCCCCGCTCCTCGTCGCCACGGTCATCGCTGCGGCGCTGCTCCAGATCCCCGGCGACGCACTGCTGATCCTGCTCGCCGCGCTGGCGATCGGCACGCCGGGGCTGGCGGCGTTGGGCATCGCCACATCCGCCCTGGTCGCGGGGCTGCGCGGTGCCGGTGCCCTCGCCGGGCTGGTGATGCTGCCCTTCGCGGTGCCGCTGGTCATCTTCGGGGCCAGCGCCGGCGCCGACACGCCCGGCGGGCTCAAGCTGCTCGCGGCGGTGAGCCTGCTCCTCGTCGCCGGATGCCCGTTCGTCGCGGGTGCCGCGGTGCGGATGGGACGGTCCTGAGACCGCCCGGTCACTTCGCGCCTAGCCCCTTGTAGAGCAGCCCGAAGAAATCGCCCTTGTTCCAGGTCGGCCGTTTGTCGCCATCCGCGATCGCCCGCGCGATCTCATAATTGAGCTTCACGAAACGCACGCCCTGGCTGAAGTCGACCAGCGTCACTTCGTCCGAAGGCTGGTGGTAGTGATGCTCGAGAAAATCCTCGATCGCCGCCTTACCCGGGCCCTTGGGTCCCGGCTCGAGCGACACCGCAGGAATACCGGCGCGCACGAAACTGTAATGGTCCGAGCGCACGAAGCTGGCTTCCTCGGGCGTGGGATCGGGGGTGAGCGTAACGCCTTCCGCGGCGGCAACCTTGGCGACAATCGGTCCGATCGCCGTGCGGTCCGCGCCATAGACCACCAAGTCCTCGAACTTGTAGGTGAGGATCGGCATGTCGAGATTAACGTCGGCGACGATCGCGCTTGCCGGCACCACCGGCTTGGCGGCGAAATAATCAGAACCGACCAGCCCCTTCTCCTCGGCGGTCACGGCGACGAACAGCACGCTGCGCCGCGGCGCCTTGCCCGATGCCTGGAAGGCGCGCGCGACTTCGAGCATCGAGGCGGTGCCTGCAGCATTGTCCATCGCGCCGTTATAGATCGTGTCGCCCTTCGCGTCGGGCTTGCCCACGCCGACATGGTCGAGATGCGCCGACAGAACGACATACTCGCCCCTGAGCGCAGGATCCGAGCCTTCGAGCAGCCCGATAACATTGTTGGCACTGAGCGTCTTGATCTCGGTATGCGCGACGGCGTCGGCGGTCACGGCAAGCGCGCCGGTCGGCAGCGGCTTGCCCGCCTTGTCGGCAGCGAGGACGTCGGCCCATTTGAGCTTGGCGCCGGCAAACAGCTTCTCCGCCCCCGCTATGCTGAGATACCCCAGCGACGGCACGCTCGGCCCCGCCGCATGCGCCTTGCCGTCGACGTCGGCCCAGGTCATTCCGGCAGTATCCCACAGCCCGACGGTCGCCTCGAACGGGAAGATGGCGTGGCGCGTGGTGCCTTCGATAAACAGGATGCCCACCGCGCCACGTTCGGCAGCGAAGCGCGACTGCTCCTCGATCTGGCCGTAATGTGCGCGGACTTCGCTGGGCAGCGCATGCGGCGCGTCGCGGATCACCGCGACGATCTTGCCGCGTACGTCGAGACCCTTATACGCGTCGATCCCGCTCGCCTTGTCGACGACGCCATAGCCGGCGAAAACCACCGGCGCCGTGACGGTAGCCTCGGCCAGACGCGAGTTCGCCCGCGCGAGATAGTCTTTGCCCCATTCGAGCGGCGTGGAGACGCCGCCGCGCTTGAGCACCATGCTGCCATGGTCGGCCGCGCGGTACGACACTAGCGGCACTGGCTGGAGCCACGACCCGTTCGGTCCGCCTGGCTTCAGACCCGCGGCGAGCATCTGCGCGGCGACATATTGCTCGGCGATCGCGAGCTCGGGCGAGCCGGTGTCGCGGCCCTTCATCGCATCGGAGGCGAGGAAGGCGACATGCGCTTTGAGCGCCGCCTCGGCAGGCGTCAGCCCCTGCGCAAAGGCAGGGCCCGCCGCTAGCAGCGGCAGCAGTGCGATCAGCAATTTCTTCATGTCAGCCCCGTTCATTTCTGCATCGGACCGCCGAAGAGGGAGCCGAAGAAGTCGCCCTTTTTCCACATCGGCTTCTGATCGGCATCGGCGATCTCGCGCGCGATCCGATAATTTACGTCGACGAAGCGCGCGCCCGATTCCCAATCGATCGCCGGCTGCTGGACGAGATCGTCCGAAGGCTGGTGATAATGCGTGCTGAGAAAATTATCGGTCGCCGCCTTGCCCGGTCCCTTCTCGCCCGGCCACAGGAAGACCGAGGGGATGCCCTGCTGGACGAAGCGATAATGATCCGAGCGAACGAAGAACGCCTCGTCGGGGCGCGGATCGCCGCCCATGCCGACGCCGATCTGCGCCGCGGCGCGCGCGACGGTCTCGCCCAGGGTCGAGTGCGCCGCGCCGAACGGCGTGACGTCCTCGAACTTGTAGGTGATGATCGGCATGTCGAGATTGACGTCGGCGACGAGGTTCGCCTTGGGCATCGTCGGGTTATGCGCGAAATAGTCCGAGCCGATCAGCCCCTTTTCCTCGGCGGTGACGGCGAGGAACAGCACCGAGCGGCGCGGCGGCTTGCCCGATGCCTTGAAGCGGCGCGCTTCCTCGATCAACGAGGCGATGCCGACGGCATTGTCCATCGCGCCGTTATAGATCGTATCGCCCTTCGCATCGGGCTTGCCGACGCCGATATGGTCGAGATGCGCCGAGAGCACGACAACCTCCTTGCCCAGCGCGGGATCGCTGCCGGGCAGGATGCCGGCGACATTGTAGCTGGTGATCGCCGTGTTGGCGGTGCGCAGCGTCACGCCCAGGCTGGCGGGAAGCTCGAACGCCTTGAACACCGCGCTGTCATCCTCGGCGCGCTTGACGATCTCGGCCCAGGGAGTCCTGGCGCCTTCGAACAGCTTGGCGGCGCCGACCTTGCTCAGCGTGCCGAGCCCGGGGGTGGCCGGCGTCGGGATATGGCCGGTGCCGTCCTTCTCGCCCCAAGTGAAACGCGCGCGATCCCAATTGCCGACAAGCGCCGCGAACGGATAATTGCCGCGCCCGCCGCGCGGGTTCTCGAGCGTTAGATAGCCGACCGCGCCCTTGCGCATCGCGATCTCGCCCTTGGACGGCAGGCTGCCGAAATGCGCGCGCTCCTCGGCCGGGAAGCTCGACGGCGCACCACCGAAGAACGCGACGATCTTCCCCTTCACATTGACGCCCTTATAGTCGTCCCGGCCCAGCCCGACGATGCCATAGCCGACGAAGACGACCGGCGCGCTCAGCACGAAATCGGTCTTGGACGGATTGCCGACGGGCACATAATCCTCGCCGAACGCCAGGGTGATCGGTGAGCCGCGCTTGCGGGTCAGCGTCATCGCGCCTTTGTCGGCGGGCTTGTAGCTGATCAGCGGCACCTTCTGGAGATAGCTGCCCGCATCGCCCGCGGGGCGCAGCCCCTGCTCGTAGAATTGCGACGCGACATATTGCGCGGCGATGTCATATTCGGGGGAACCCGCGTCGCGGCCGCGCATCGCATCCGAGGCGAGGAACATGATGTGGCTCTTAAGCGCGGCCTGGTCGGCGGGAAGCTCGGCATTGAGCAGCGTATTCTGATCGGCGGCGACAGGCGCGGCAGTCTGCGCGAAGGCAGGGGCGGCGAATGCGACAAGCAACGGCGCAGTAAATCGAAGCATCGGGATTCCTTGGGTGCGCATCGGGAATGCCAGCACCGGTAGCACCGCAAGATAGTTGCGCAACGGCAGATTCTTGATGGCGGCGCGCGCCCGTGTGCTTATATCGCGAGCATGGCTGACGCTCAGATCGCAACCCAGACCCCCCATGTCACGCGCCGCGAGGACTATCGCGAGCCCGACTGGCTCGTCCCCGACATCGCGCTCGACTTCGATCTCGATCCGGCCGCGACCCGCGTCCGCACCACGCTGTCGGTCACTCGCAACGGATCGCATGCCCATCCGCTGCGGCTCGACGGCGAGGGCCTGACCGCGCTGAGCGTCAAGGTCGATGGCGTCGCGGTCTCCGACTGGTCGATGGACGGCGAAGACCTGATCGTCCCGCTTTCCGGCGGCGCGCATAGCGTCGAAACCGAAGTCGAGATCGCGCCCGAGCGCAACACCCAGCTGATGGGGCTCTATGCCTCGGGCGGCATCCTGTGCACCCAGTGCGAGGCGCAGGGCTTCCGCCGCATCACGTTCTTCCCCGATCGCCCCGACGTGCTCTCGAAGTACAAGGTCCGGATGACCGCCGACAAGGCACGCTACCCGGTGCTGCTGGCGAACGGCGATCCGATCGCCCAGGGCGAAAGCGAAGGCGGCAAGCATTGGGCCGAGTGGCATGACCCCTTCCCCAAGCCGTGTTACCTGTTCGCGCTAGTCGCGGGCGACCTCGTCGCCAATCGCGGCAGCTTCACCACGATGTCGGGCCGCGACGTCCAGCTCGGCATCTGGGTGCGCGCGCCCGACCTGCCCAAGACCGATCACGCCCTCCACGCGCTCAAGCTGTCGATGGCCTGGGACGAGCAGGTCTATGGCCGCGAATATGATCTCGACGTGTTCAACATCGTCGCGGTCGACGACTTCAACTTCGGCGCGATGGAGAATAAGGGGCTCAACGTCTTCAACAGCCGCTACATCCTGGCGGACCCCGATACCGCGACCGATTATGACTATGACGCGATCGCCGCAGTGGTCGCGCACGAATATTTCCACAACTGGTCGGGCAACCGCGTCACCTGCCGCGACTGGTTCCAGCTTTCGTTGAAGGAAGGCTTCACCGTCTTCCGCGACCAGAGCTTCTCGGCGGACCAGGGCAGCGCGGCGGTCAACCGGATCGAGGACGTGCGTGGCCTGCGTGCGGCACAATTCCCCGAGGATGCCGGCCCGCTGGCGCATCCGATCCGCCCCGACGAATATATCGAGATCTCGAACTTCTACACCGCGACGATCTACAACAAGGGCGCCGAGGTCATCCGGATGATGGCCACGATCCTGGGGCCCGAGAAATTCCGCGCCGCGACCGATCTCTATTTCCAGCGGTTCGACGGCACTGCCGCGACCTGCGAGGATTTCGTCCAGAGCATGGAACAGGGCGGCGGCGTGGACCTCAGCCAGTTCCGCCTCTGGTATAGCCAGGCGGGCACCCCGCGGGTTTCGGCGACGCTCACCCGCGATGGCGGCCGCGCCCGCGTCAAGCTGCGCCAGACCGTCCCGCCGACGCCGGGCCAGCCCGACAAGGCGCCGATGGTGCTGCCGCTCAAGCTCAAGCTGTTCGGCGAGTTCACCGGCCGCGCGATGTGCGACGAGCAGCTCGTGCTGCTCAAGGATCCCGAGGCGGAGATCGTCTTCGAGAATTTGACCGAACAGCCGGTGCTGTCGATCAACCGCGGCTTCTCCGCGCCGGTGATCGTCGAGACCAACCGAACGCCCAAGGACCTCGCTTTCCTCTCGGCGCACGACGACGATCCCTTTGCGCGCTACGAGGCGATGCAGCAGCTGATGCTCGATACGCTGGTCGAGAGCGTCGCCAACGGCTCGGTCGACCACGGACCGGTGATCGATGCGGTGCGCAACACGCTGGGCGATACCGCGCTTGACAGCGCCTTTGTCGCCGAGGCGGTGCTGCTGCCCTCGGACAGCTTCATCGGCGACCAGATGGCGGTGGTCGAGCCCGAGGCGATCTTCCACGCCCGTGAGGCGCTGCGCGCCGATCTCGGCCGCGAGCTCGCCGCGGAATGGCGTGCCGCCTATGAGGGCGCCCGCGCCAACCGTTTCGAATATTCGCCGGCGGCCAAGGGCGCGCGGCGAATCCGCACCGTCGCGCTCGGCTATATCGCCGCGAGCGGTGCCGCCGACGCTGCCGATCTGGCCTTTGCCCAGTTCGAAGGCGCCGACAATATGACCGATCGCCAGGGTGCATTGACCACGCTCGCCAATGGCAGCTCGCCGCTGCGCGAGGCGGCGATCGAAGGCTTTTATCGTCGCTATTCGGCCAATGCGCTGGTGCTCGACAAATGGTTCCAGACGCAGGCGCTGGCGACGCGCGACGACACCGCGCAGATCGTCGAGACGCTGGCCCGGCATCCCGACTTCACGCTCGCCAATCCAAACCGCGCGCGCGCGCTGATCGGTGCTTTCAGCGTCAACCAGCGCGCCTTCCACGATCTTTCGGGACGGGGCTACCGCTTCGTCGCCGACCAGATCATCGCGCTCGACAAGCTCAACCCGCAGACCGCGGCACGGCTGATCCCGCCGCTGGGCCGCTGGAAGCGCTTCGACGCAGGCCGCGCCGCCAAGATGCGCGCCGAACTCGAGCGCATCGTCGCGACGCCGGGGCTGAGCAAGGACACGTTCGAACAGGCATCGAAGAGCCTGGATTGAGGCGCGGGCCCCTCCCGAGCGGGAGGGGCCTGGCTTCATCCAGCCATGACGTTCCGCCCGCGCTGGACGACCGCGCTGTGCCCCACGCTGGCGCGCAGCGAGCGCCGCTCGACCGTGTCGACGAATACCCAGTCGTTCGAAACGCGCTCGGGCGTCAGCGTCATCGCCATATAGCCGCGGCGGCTGGTGTCGCACCATTTGAGTTCGGGATTGGCCGCGACCAGCGCGGCCGCGACGCGCTTGGGGTCGGTGGCGGTGGAGTGCTCATAGCCCGGCGAGGTGACGCTGTGCCCGGCGAACTCGACCCCGGCAGGCTTGCCGTCCTGGCCGAGATCATAGGCCCAGCCATTATGGCTGTCGCCGCAGATCACCACGAGATTGGCGCCCATCCCCTGGGCCGAGCGCAGGAAGCGCGCACGCGCAGCGGGATAGCCGCCCCAATTGTCGAAGGTGAGCGGCAAGCCCAGCTTGCCCGCGGCAACGCCTGACTCGACATAGTCGCGCGTCCCCTTCGACGCATCGGGCTTGAGCCAGTCCATCGCCTGGGGCGGGAGGCGGGTTTCGCCCATGATCGTGCCGAAGCCGACCACCTGCCATTTCTGCCCATCACGCACCGATCGGCGCATTGCGTGCGATAGCCAATTTTCCTGTTCGCTGCCCAGCATGGTCACGGCGGGGTCCTGCCAGGGGCCATCGCGAAACGCCTTCAGCGCGGCGGCGACATCGGCCTGCTGGAACATCGGATCGATATCGGGCTGGTGGCTTCGCGCGAGCAGGCGGCTCTCGGTGCGGAACAGCGTCGCCAGCGTGCCGATGTCATAGCTGCCCCACGGCGTCTCTGAGACCGGCATCCATTCGCGGAACGCCTGCACCGCGGCGGCGCGGCGCGTGCTCCACAGGCCTTCCTCGTCGCTCTGATGGTTTTCGGCGCCGCCTTCCCAGCTGTCGTTCGCCGATTCATGGTCGTCCCACTGCACCAGCATCGGCTTGGCGGCGTGGAGCGCCTGAAGATCGGGGTCGCTGCGATAGCTGGCATAGCGGATGCGGTAATCGGCGAGGTGGATCATCTCGCCCACCGGCTCGGGCAGCCGCCCGCCGATCGGGCCGCCTTCGGGCGCATAGCCGCCCTTGGCATATTCATAGAGATAGTCGCCGAGATGGACCGAAAGGTCGATATCGTCGCGCGCAGCGGCATGACCATAGGCATTGAAATAGCCGAACGGCAGGTTCGAGCAGGAGAACACTGCGATTCCGAAGCGGTTCACGGCGCCTTCGGGCAGCGTGCGCGTCCGCCCGACCGGCGAGAAGCTGCCATCGGGCGCGACGAATCGATAGTGATAGCGTCGGCCGGGCTCGAGCCCGGTGACGGTGATCTTGGCAGTATGATCGCGCCATGGGCCGGTGATCATTTCGCCGCCGCTGACGATCCGCGAAAAGTCCGCCGTCTCGGCGATTTCGGCGCGCAGTTTCACGGGTCCGCCGTCCGCTGGAATGTACCGCGTCCACAGCAGAACCGAATCGGCGCACGGCTCGCCGCTCGCCACCGAATGGGTGAAGCCCTGAATCTGTCCTGCGGCAAAGGCGAATCCGGGCAGCGCAAGTGCGCCAATCCCTAGCGTCGCGGTAACCAGCAGCGTGCGGCGATCGATCTGGAATGTCATGTGAGTCCCTTCATGAGACGCATTGCCGGCTCTGCATGGCGCGTTCGTGACAGCGTTCGCACATGCAGCTATGGATGGCCGCAAGTCGCTCCATAACAAGGCTGTTTCATGCGTTTTCGGATCCTCCAGCCTAGGCGCTGCAATCGCTGATGCCGGCTGATACTGCAGTACTCGAAGCGCAGGCCGCAGCGCCCCGCTCTCCGCTTGCCGCGATTGCCGCCCTGCCCAATTGGGCGATCCTGCTTACCGCAGCGATCCTGGTCCGCGCGCTGACCTTCGGCAACCCTGTCGTCCATGTCGATGAGGAGTTCTACTTCGCGACGGCGCGGATGATGCTCGACGGCGCGCTGCCGTTCGTCGACGTATGGGACCGCAAGCCGATCGGGCTGTTCCTGCTCTATCTGCCTGCCGCCGCCGCCGGCGTGCCCGCGGGCATCTGGGTCTATCAGGCGATGGCGCTGACGAGCGTCGTGCTCACTGCGCTGCTGATCCTGCGCCTTGCCAAGAAGGCCGGCTGGGAACGCGGCGGGCTTACCGCGGCGCTGCTCTACATCTTCATGATCAATTTCGGCGACGGCCAGGGCGGCCAGGCGCCGGTGTTCTACAACCTCGTCACGGCCTTCGCGATCGGGCTGGTGCTGCCCTGCACGACCGATGCCGACAGCCAGCGGCGGCGCCGCGCCAAGGCCGTCGCAGCGATGGGGCTGATCGGCATCGCGTTGCAGATCAAATATTCCGTGCTGTTCGAAGGCATGTTCCTCGGCCTGTGGCTGCTCTGGCGCGAGCGACGGCTGGGCGTGCAAGCCGCCGAGATTGTCGGCTTTGGCGGGATTCTGATAGCCGCCGCGATGGTGCCGACGGTGCTTGCCTGGGGCGTCTATGCCGCGATGGGGCATAGCGATGCCTGGCTCTACGCCAATTTCGGCTCGATCTTCATGCGCCAAAGCGATCCCGCCGACGTGCTGCTGCGCGCCTTCCTCAAGGTCGCGCTGATGCTCGGGCCGCTGCTCATCGTCAGCGGCCTGTCGCGCCATGTGCCGGTCAACGATGAATCCGAACATCCGGTGCGCGCGCTGCTGTTCGGCTGGCTGATCGCATCGGTGATCGGGCTGCTGGTGTTCGGATCGTGGTTCAACCATTATGCCCTGCCGGTGATGCTGCCGGCCGCTTTGTGCTGCGCGGGCTATCTGGGCGGAAGTCGGATCGGGCGGGTGTGGCTGACCCCGCTGATGTTGGCCGCGGCGGGGTTCGGCGGCGAATATACCGCGTGGAGCGCGATGTGGCATCGCGGCAATGCCCAGCAGCTCGATCAGCTTGCCGACGCGATCGGGCATGGCCCGGGCTGCATGTATGTCTATTCGGGCAATGCGATCCTCTACAGCTATACCGGGCGCTGCACGCTGACGCCCTGGGTGTTCCCCAGCCATTTGTCGCGCGAGCGCGAGAATGGCGCGCTGGGCGTCGATCAGCTCGAGGAGATCAACCGGATCTTCGCCAAGCGACCCGAGATCGTGGTGATGCGCCCGACCTATTTCGGCGAGCGGATGGCGGCGCACCGACTGACCATCCACCGGCTGGCCGAGGGCGGCTACACGCTGCGCGGCCGCTATCCGCTGGGCGATATCTGGATCGCAGTCTACGCCGCGCCGGCGAGCGAGGCGCGGGTGTCGCGGCGCTCGGCGAGCAAGCCTTCGTAATAGGACATCAGCTCGACCGTATGGTCGGCATCGCTGCGCACCTTGCCTGCCGCGACGCGCGCGGCGGCGCGCAATATCGGCTGGTCGCGGGCGAACAGCCGGCGAATCGCGTCCGCCGCGGATAGCGCATCGCGCGCACGATAAGTTTCGGCGAACAGCGGATCGGCGATCTCGGCGAAGCCGCCTTCGTCCGGCCCGATCAACGGCAGGCCCGATGCGAGTGCTTCGGATGCGACCAAACCGAACGGTTCCGCGTCCGAACCGTGCACCAGCGCATCGCAGCTCGCCATGATCCGCGAGAGCCGGACGCGGTCATAGACAGGGCGAAAGATGCGAATGTGCGGACTATCCGCGATGCGCTGCTCTAGCTGGCGGCGCTGCGGGCCGTCACCGAGCAGTATGAGCCCCACCGGAATGTCGGTCGCCGCAGCTTCGACGGCGTCGATCACCAGCGGCCAGCGCTTTTCCTTGTGGTGACGCCCCATGCCGAGCAGCAACATCCCCTCGGGCGGCAGGCCAAGCTGGTCGAGCAGCGCCACGCGGAGCTTCTCGTCGCGAAGATCGGGCGAGAACCAGCGCCGCTCGATTCCCAGCGGCATCGACGCATCGACGTGCATGCCGCGGCGGCGGAAGCGCTTGGCCAGCGCCGGACCGTTGGTGACGAACGCGTCGTAATGCCCGAGGAAGCGGTTCATGTAGCGCGTGTACCAGGCGAAGGCATTCTCGACCTGGATCGGCGTAGCCACATTGTCCAGCCAGCGCTGTGGATAGGCGCCGATCTGGTCGCCATGCGCAAAGAACACCTTGAGCGAATCGCCCTTCCAATTGGCGACAGTCCAGGCGGGCAGCCAGGGCGAGCTGCACTCGACGATGTCGGGTTGAAGCTCATCGAGCAGCTTCCACACCGGCTCGTCCTTGACGAAGATGCAGTAATTGCGATCGAGCACCAGCGCCGGCGACTCGACCCAGAGGATGCGACCACCGCCGGGCCGGTCCTCGACGCCGTCCTCCAGCGCCGGTGCGATCACGGTCAGCTCATGGCCCATATCGGCCATGATCCCGATCTTGCGATCGATATAGGTGCGCACCCCGCCGCCGGTCGGCGAATAGAATTCGTTGACGTCGACGATGCGCATGACGGCTTCCTCAGTCGAGCGGGCCGAACCCGCCGAGACCCTTGAGATATTGCGCACGCACGGTGATCGTACCACCCCCGACCGGCACGTTCACCAGCGCCTGGCGGACCTTGGGCCGACTGCGGCCCAGCCGCTGGTTGCTGGGGAAGCCCGCGCCGTCCTGCCAGAAGTTGAACTTGTTCTTGCCGTCGCGATCGTGCGTGAACAGCACCGCCCACTGCCCGGCGCTCGGCGCGCGGATGCACAGGGTCACCGGCCCTGCGCCAGGGGTCTGCGCCCAGATGCGCCGGAAGGGCTTGCCTTCCTTCTTGAGGTCGCGGTCGTCCTTGAGGAAGTCGGCCTCATTGGCCGGGTAGAGTTCGAGCTTGAGCCGGCCGCTGCGGTCCTTGAGGCCCTCGACCTTCACATAGAGCCGGGCGCCGCCCGGGACGGCGCACGATCCGTCGACGGGATCCTGCGCCTGGGCAGCGGACGGGGCGAACGCCGCGAACGACAACAAAAGAGCGGCGGCAGCGCGGATCATTGCTTATTCCTCGTGATCAGTGCGTGAATGCTGAAGCCCCCGATCAGCGTCACATGGGCAAGAAGGGTGAGCGCGGCGATCAGCGCCATCAGCTCCGAAAGCGACTGGCCCTGACCAATCACCACGCCGGAAATCGCCGCGAAGGCGAGCTCCTTGTTGGGCACGAGCGGCAGGCGCCATACCAACAGGCGGCCCGCCGCCATCAGCAGCCACACCGCAACCGACACCTGCGGCATGGCGAAATGCCAGGCCAGCGAGATGAGCAGCGAGCCGGTGAGGATGCGCGCGCAGTGCACGCCGAAAATCCACCACAGGCTGGCGCGCGGCAGCGAGAAGACGCGCTTCGAGAAGATCATGAAGGGAAGCGAGGTAGCGATCAGGATGCCGATCGAGCCCAGCACCCAATTCTGCTGATCATGGCTGAGCAGCCCCATACCAAAGGGCAAAGCGAGCAGCACCATCGTCAGCGTGACGGCATTGCCGGCGATCGCCGACAGGATCGTCACGTCCTTCACGGCGCCGAACGGGGCAGCGACCATCTGGGTGCGCTGGCGTGCCCAGGCGTAGAAATAGGCCTCACCCGAATAGCCGACCAGCACTTCGTTCGAGATGCGCTTCTTGTGGAGCGCCGCCATGCCGGCGAGCGGGATCTGCCAGAGCCGGCGGAAAATGACATAGTCGAAGCTCGGCGGGCCGAGATAATAGAGCACGAAGACGATGTAGAAGAGCGGATTGGCCGGCAGCGCGCGTGACAGCCCGGCCAGGCCCGAATCGAACAACTCACGCCCCAGCGCGACGATCATCAGCAGGGTGAGACCACCGCCGAGGATCATCGGCCAGCGCCGCTTGATCTTCTCGACCGGCTCGAGCCCCGCAAGATCGGGGCAGCCGCCAACGGGGCTTCGATCGCGCTCGTATTCACCGAAGCCTCCGGGACAGGACCATTCACAGTTTCAATTCCGCTGCAGACAAGACGCACGCTTCTAATCGTTTCCGCGCCTTGCCATGCCCCCCAGACTCAGCCGCGATGGCCAATTGGCAGCAGATTGCGGTTTATTGCGGGGGCGATTTGGGCTTAAGCGTGGCGATCCGCAAGATATGATGTTGCACCGCCCTTCCTCCGAAAGTGCCCGGCACATCCTCACCTACGCCCAGACGATGCGCGGCGGCGGGGTCGAACGCGCGATGCTGCGCATGGCAAAAGGATGGCTGCACGCGGGGCGCCGCGTGACGCTGGTGCTGGGTTCGGACGAAGGCCCGCTCGCCGCCGAGATCCCGCACGAGATCGATCTGATCCATCTCGGCGACGCGCGCCACAAGGCGTTGTTCGGCTTGCCGCGAATCGTGCGCGCGCAGGCGCCGGACCTGATTTTCTGCCCCGGCAATCATTATAGCGGGATTGCCGCGCTCACCCGGCTGCGGCTTGGCCACGGCTGTCCGCCGATCGTCGCCAAGGTGTCGAACGCGCTGGTCCGGCCCGAAATGCGCCGCGGCGCGATGTGGCGTTATCGCCGCTGGCTGCGGCTGCATCCGCTATTTCTCGACCAGCTTGTCGCGATGACTCCGGCGATGGCGGCCGAAGCGGTGGCGGAAATGCGGATGCCGCCCGAGCGCGTGCACGTCATCCCCAATCCGCCGGCAGAGCCGATCGCGGACGCCGTGCCGCTGACGCTGCCGAGCGGGCGCTACATCGCCGGCGTCGGCCGGCTCGAGCCGCAAAAGCGCTGGGACCGGCTGATTGCGGCACTCCCGCGGCTCGCCGATCGTGACGTCGCGCTGTTGATCGTGGGCGAAGGCAGCGCGCGGGCAGCGCTCGAAGCGCAAATCGCCAAGCTGGGTCTACGGGATCGCGTCACAATGCCGGGCCATGCGGGCGATCCGCTGCCTGCGCTTGCCGGGGCGCGGGTGGCGGCGTTGACGTCGGACTTCGAAGGCGTGCCGGGCGTGCTGCGCGAGGCGCTCTCGATGGGGACCCCGGTGGTTTCGACCGAATTGAGCGTCGCGGTGCGCGAGATCGTCGCCGCGCCCGAACTCGGCACCGTCGTGGCGCGGGACGATTCGGATGCGCTGGTCGCGGCGCTCGATCATTGGCTCGCGCCCGGAAGACCGCGCCCGGCCCCGGTGGTGGCGCGCGGGGACTCGATCGCCGCCTATCTTGACCTGTTCGATTCGACGGTTGCTCAGCGCAGCCGGTAACGCAGCCCCGCCCAGAGCGTGCGCGGTGTTGCCCGCTCGATCACCCCGGGGCCGCTGATCGTCGCCTCGACACGGGCATCGGCAAGGTTCTCGGCGCGAAATTCGGCGTCTAGTCCGCCGAACAGCGGCACCGCGAGCGACGCATCGAGCGTGAAAGCGTCGGCCAGGGTGCGGCTGTTCTGATCGTCCTCGAACTGCGGGCCGATATAGCGGCCGGTGACCGAAACGCCGTAGTTGCCGCGCGCCCAGGCGAGCGTGGCGGAGGCCTGATTGGTCGCAGTCTGCGCCGGGCGGAGACCGTCGAGCGCCGTCGCCAACCCCGAGCCGTGGACCCGCGCGTCGACATAGGCATAGGATGCAGCGAGGCTCAGTTCGCCCCGCGTCCAGCGGCCATCGAACTCAATGCCGCGCGCTTCGACTGCATCGAGATTCTGGCGCTGGCGATAGACGCCCGCGGCCGAGACGACGCCGACATAGGGGAAGGTGCCCGGCCCGTTGGCGACGGTGACGTTGGCGATCGCGTGGTCGAGGCGGTTCCAATAGCCCGTGACTCGAAGGGTGAGCGTGGAAGCGGCGTGCCAGTCCGCACCGATTTCGGCGCCGGACAGCGTTTCGGGATCGAGCGCCGCATTGGGGGCAGTGGCATCGGCGCCGGCGCGGAACGGGCGGTAGAGTTCGTTGAGCGTCGGCAACCGCCAACCCCGATACGCTGCCGCGCGCAGCGTCAACTCGCCGAGATCATAGGCGGCGCCGGCACGGCCGGTCGCCTGCCAGCCGGACCGATCGGCGAAGGCGAGGGTGGTGAGCGCCGCGCCACCGGCGAGGGCGCGCTCGACGAGCGACCCACCGCGGATTGTCCAATGATCGAGCCTGCCGCTGAGATCGAGCGTCAGCGGGCCCGATTCGAAACTGGCATCGGCAAAGCCACCACCGGTCAGGCTCTCGCCGCCGGCGACGCGGCGCCGGGTCGGCGCGCCGGCGACATAGGTGTAAAGCTCCTCCGTCTTGCCCGAAACGCGGCGAACGTCAGCGCCCAGGCGCAGCGTGACGCCGCCGCCGATCGGCGGAGCGATCTCGAGGCGGCCGCCGATGCCGGTGGCGGGGACATTAACCTGGTCGAGCGTCGGCGTGACGATGGTGCGCGCATCGTTGACGCTGGCAAAGCCACTGCCGAATTGGCGGGTCTGGAGATAGGCGAGCGCCGACCAGGCCCAGCCGCCGCGCTTGACGAGGCGAAGGCTGGCATCGGCGCCGTCACTCTTCACCTGGGTGAAGTCGACGCCGCGGTCGCGCCGGTCGCTGAATGCCGAGACATTGGCCTGGAGTTCGGCACCACCGCCGATATCGGCGACACCGCGCAACGCGACGCTCGCCTGCTCATAGGGCGCCGGCCGGTCGACGGGGCCGCGATCCCCTGCGACAATCGGAATAAAGCCGTCGCCCCGGCCATATTGCGCCGCGACCGTCGCGAAGCCGCTGCCGAGATCGACGGCGCCGACCGCGCTGGCATCGACGCTGTCCCGGCTGCCATAGGCGGCGCGGAGCGCAAGCGGCGCAAGATCGTGCGGCGAGCCGCTCGTCATCTCGATCGTGCCGGCGAGCGCGCCGGGCCCGGCATAGCCGCTGCCGCCGCCGCGCGTGATCCGCACCGAGGACAGGCGATCGGGCATATAGGCCGGAAACGCCACCCAGCCGCCGAACGGATCGGCCTGGGGTACGCCGTCGAGCAGCAGCAGCGCGCGGCTGGAGGCATTGCCGCCGAGCCCACGCAACGTGACGCCCTGGCTGGTGGGATGCGCCGAACGCGAATCGGAGCGGCGGAACTGGGCAAGGCCGGCGGCATCGCGCAGCACGTCGTCGAGCCGATTGCTGGCCACGCCCGACAGGCGTGCCCGGTCGATCGTGACGACATCGTACGCCGCTTCCCCCGGCGGCACGTCGAGCCCGCGGCCGGTGACGACGATCGTCTCGGGGTCGTCGACGGCTTCCTGGGCGGCGGCGGGAAATGCGAACAGCAGGCCGGCGGCCAGGGGAAGGATTTCACTGCGGGGCTACTCGATCGGGATGGGCCGCCGCGAACGCCGCGACTGCCTGGGCGGCAGCATCGGCGGCGACGAGCTTGGGATAGGCATCGAGCGGCAGGTTGAAGCGCCGCGCGTTGAACATCTGGGGGACGAGAAAGACATCGGCGATGTCCGGCGTCGCGCCGCCGAGGAACTGGCCCTCGCCTGCCATCGCTTCGAGCGCGGCGAAGCCTTCGGCGATCCAGTGGCGCGTCCAGGCGTCGCGCGCCTCGTCTTCGGCGCCGAGTTCGTGCTTGAGATAGCGCATCACGCGCAGATTGTTGAGCGGATGGATGTCGGCGCCGATCACCAGCGCGCGGGCGAGCGCGGCGGCACGAAGCTGCGGATCGGCCGGGATGAGCCGCGGCTCGGGATGGCGCGCGTCGAGCCAGTCGATGATCGCAAGACTCTGGGTGAGAACCTGCCCCTCGATTTCGAGCGCCGGGACGAAGCCCTGCGGATTGCGCGCGAGATGCTCGGGCGAGCGCTGTTCGTCCTTAAGCAGCATCACATCGCGCCGCGCATAGGCGACGCCCTTGAGATTGAGCGCGATCCGCACCCGATAGGCGGCAGACGAACGGAAATAATCGTAGAGCAGCATCTCGCCCCCTTGCCTCGCGCTCAACCTAGCTGGCTGCGGGCGGTTCCACGGCAATCGCGGCGGGATCGACCGCGTGGCTATGTCCCATCCGCCAGCCAAAGCGGCGATGGCCATGGTTGTTGCCGTCGACGGCCTTGGCAGCGCGTTCGGCCTCGCTTTCGAGCGCGACCTTGATCATCGCGACCATCGGATCGGCGAGTGCCAAGCCCATCACGCCGAACAGCGTGCTCGCCAGGATCTGCGCCGACAGGGTGAGCGCCGGCGGCAAATCGACGGTGCGCTTGGCCACGATCGGGATGAGGACATAGCCGTCAAAGGTCTGGACGGCGAAATAGATGATGATCGCGGCGAAGCCCTGGTCGGTGCCAGCGCTGAACCCGACAGACACCATCAAAACGCCGCTAATGAACGCGCCGATATTGGGAATGAAGGCGAGCATGCCGGTGATGATCCCGAGCAGCAGCGCCATCGGCACGCCAACGGCCCACAGCAGCAACCAGGTGAGCACGCCTTCGAAGACCATGCCGAGCAGCCGCCCGGCGAGCAGCACCCGCAGCATCCGCGCCATGCGCGCGATCGTCACCGAAAAATCGTCGCGCGCGGCAACCGGGACCATCCACTGCAGCCCGCGCTCATAGATTCGCGGATCGAGCGCCACGAACAGTCCGATCGAGACGATCATCAGCAGGCTCGCCCCGGCACCGAGCACCGTGCCGACCGCCGAGGTCAGCCGGCCGACCGAGCCCAGCGCCTGCTGCGCCATGCCGGTGAGGTCGGCACGTCCCGGCATCAGCCCCATGCTCGAAATCCAACCGGCGACTCGATTGCCCTGGACCTCAAGCGTCGCGCGCAATTGCTCGGCCTGTGCGGCGATCTCGACACCGGTAAGGTAGAAGACCCCACCGATAAAGCTGATCGCGAGCAGCACCACGATCAGGATGCGCAGGCCGCGCGGGATCGGCAGCACCCGTCCAAGCAGCCGCGCGCCGCCATCGAGCATCGCGGCGAAGACAAGACCGGCGAAGATGATCAGCAGCGGCTGGATCAGCAGCACGATCAGCGCCACGCCGATCGCGAGCCCGAACCATACCGAGGCGCGCTTCAGCTCCGCACGCATCAACGGGTCGCGCATCTCGTTGGGCCCGGGTTCGCGGACGACGTGGATGCCTTCGCTCGCGGCGGTATCTGCGGTCATTTGTCGTCCTTGCTCGGATGGAGCGACGTGCCGGCACGTCTTGGCCGGAACGAGCGCGGCCAGGTCAGCGGGTTGAGCGTCGCGCTGCCGTCGAGCGAGAAGGTCACGAATTCGGCGCGGCCCCCGATATTCTCCCAGGGGACAGGTCCGCCCAGGCCGTTCTCGGCGGTCGAATAGCGGCTGTCGGCGCTATTGTCGCGATTGTCGCCCATCAGGAACACGCGATCCCTGGGCACCCGGACTTCGGGGAAATTGTCGCCGGGGCTCCAGCCCAGATCGACGGTGTCGTACGATCGGCCACCGGGCAGCGTCTCGCGATAGATCGGCAGGCGGCACCAGCCCTTGCCACTGGCATCGCGGACCAGGCGGCCGTCATAATGGCGGTCGTCGCAGCGCGTATTGGCGTCGATCGCAATGTCGCGCTCGCCCATATAGCGGCGCGGCACTGCGACGTCGTTGAGATAGACCACGCCGCCGCGCACGGCGATGCGATCGCCCGGCAGGCCGATCACGCGCTTGATATAGTCGGTCTCGGCGCCCGGCGGGGTGACGATCACCACGTCGCCGCGCGCCGGCAGCCGGCCGAACAGCCGGCCCTTGATGAAGGGCAGCAAGTGGAAGGTCGGCGTGACGAAGCTGTAGCCATAGGGATATTTGGTCACGACCAGCCGATCGCCGACGAGCAGCCCCGGCAGCATCAATTCGGAGGGAATGTAAAAGGGCTTGGCGACGAAACTGTGGAAGCCGAGCACCGCGAGCACGAGCCACAGGATGCCGCGCGCCTCGGCCCACCAATCGGTGGCGGCGAAGCTGCGCTTCTCGTCGAGATCCTGCTGCGTCAACGTCAACTCATCCGCGGCCATCAATCGTCCTTCCCGACCGCCACGGCCTCGATCATCACCATAGCGAATGCCCAGGGATGATCGTCGGTCAACGTCAGATGTACCTTTGCGACGTGGCCATCGGGAGTGATGGCGTCAAGCCTCGCCTTGGCGCCACCGGTGAGTGCCAGAGTCGGCGCCCCCGAAGGCGCGTTGACGACACCTATGTCCTTGAGAAACACGCCTTGCTTGAACCCGGTTCCCACCGCCTTCGAATAAGCTTCCTTCGCGGCGAACCGCTTGGCGAGCGTCGCGGCGCGCGTGTGCGGGCGGCGATCGGCCTTCTTGATCTCAAGCTCGGTGAAGGCGCGCTGCTCGAAGCGGGCGCCGAAGCGGTCCAACGAATTCTGGATCCGCTCGATATTGCAGAGGTCGGAGCCGAGGCCGAGGATCATCAGATGTTTGCCCACAACAAGAAAAGGCAAAGCAGCAGCAGCGGCAAGGGCGTGACGGCGATACCCACTTTCACCCAGCCTCGACGGATCAGCAGAAAACCAGTCGCGACTATGGCCAGACTCGCCACGGCGGGGAGGCCCAACCATAGCCAACCGGCTTGTGCCCATCGCTCGGGTGAAAGCGGGCCGCTCAGCGCATCTATCAGGACTAGAATGAATCCACCCGTGCCGATCACAGCGGCACTTTCAGCAACGACCACGGTCAACAGCCACCGCGGGTAGCGAGGCGCAGTGGAGACCATCAACGCGCGCTATCCATCAGCGCACGCATCCGTTGCACCACCGGAGCAAGGCCGTCGAAGATCGCCTCGCCGATGAGGAAATGGCCGATGTTGAGCTCGGCGACCTGCGGAATGGCGGCGATCGGCACGACGTTGTCGAACGTAAGGCCATGACCGGCATGCGGCTCGAGCCCGGCCTTGGCGGCGAGCGCTGCCGCGTCGGCAATGCGCTTGAGCTCGGCTTCGCGCGCATCCTCGGCAAGCTCGCAATAGCGGCCGGTGTGCAGCTCGACCACCGGCGCGCCCAGACGTAGCGCGGCATCGATCTGGCGAGCATCGGGCTCGATGAACAGCGACACGCGGCACCCGGCGTCGACCAGCTGAGCGACCATCGGCGCAAGATGGTTGTGCTGGCCCGCAGCGTCGAGCCCGCCCTCGGTGGTGCGCTCCTCGCGCTTTTCCGGGACGATGCACACCGCATGGGGACGGTGGCGCAGCGCGATCGCGAGCATCTCTTCGGTCGCCGCCATTTCGAGATTGAGCGGGATGGTCAGCTCCGTCGAGAGCCGGGCAATGTCGTCGTCGGTGATGTGGCGGCGATCTTCGCGCAGGTGCGCGGTGATACCGTCCGCGCCGGCCTGCGCGGCGAGCAATGCGGCGCGGACCGGATCGGGATAACCCGAGCCGCGTGCGTTGCGGACCGTCGCGACGTGATCGATATTGACCCCGAGGCGAAGCTTGCCGCTCATGCCGTCACGCGGCTCCCGGGCTTGATCGCCGGGATCGCAGCGAGTTCGGGCGGGAGCTGGTCGGCGGGATAGGCGGGAACGTCCATCTGCACGAGCGAGACCAGCGGCACGCCGATATCGGCCTTGCCGTTCGAGCGATCGACGATGCAGGCCGCGCCGACCAGCTCGCCGGGATGCTGACGGATCGCGGCGATGCACTCGCGCGAGCTTAGCCCGGTGGTGACGATGTCTTCGACCATCACGACGCGGGCGCCGGCGGGGATCTCGAAGCTGCGGCGCAGCTGGAATTCGCCGTCCTCACGCTCGACGAACACAGCCTTGCAGCCAAGAGCTCGCGCGGTTTCATAGCCCGGGATGATCCCGCCGATCGCCGGCGAGACGACGATATCGACCTGGCCGAAAGTCTCGCGGATCAGCGCGCCCAGTGCGCCGCACACCCGCGCGGTGCGCACCGGGTCCTCGAAAATCCGCATCTTCTGCAGGAAGATCGGCGAGCGAAGTCCGGAGGACAGGATGAAATGTCCCTCGAGCAGCGCGCCTGCGTCGCGGAACTCGTCCAGAACCTGATCACCGGTCAATTGTCGCTGCTCCTGCTGTGGGGATCGGCGAGAACCCTTAGGACTGCCGCCCAGCCGCCGCAACACGCGCGCGAAAAAGGTTGAGCTTGGCCTTGGGCGTCGTATACGCCGCAATGGAGGGGTTTCCTGACCTCCCATACGGCGCCTTTCGTAAAACAGGGTAGAAACAGACGATGCGCATGCTTGGGTTGACTTCGATTGTCCTGGCAGCCGGGCTGGCGTTCGCCTCCCCAAGTCAGGCGCAGAACAGTACGGCTCCTGCACCGGCGGCACCCGCCGCGGTAGAGGCGCCGGCCGCCGCAGCGACTCCCGCAGTCGCCGATCCCACACTAGACGCAGCGGGCAAGCCGCTGCTGCACGCCGATGCCTCGATCGGTCAGCCGAAGCCCGATGCCTGGTATCTCCAGGACCAGGTGACGCCGACGGGCCGCGAGGCGCACTGGTTCCACAACACGATCCTGGTGCCGCTGATCACGGTGATCTCGGTGTTCGTGCTGATCCTGCTGATCTATGTGATGATCCGCTTCCGGCGCGCCGCCAACCCGACGCCGTCGCGCACCAGCCACAATACCTTCATCGAAGTGGTCTGGACGCTGGCGCCGGTGCTGATCCTGATCGCGATCGCCGTGCCGTCGATCCGGCTGCTCGCCGCGCAGTTCAAGCCCGCACCCAAGGAAGCCGTGACCCTGAAGGCGATCGGCAACCAGTGGTTCTGGAGCTATGAATATCCCGATCATGGCGGGATCCAGCTGACTGCGAACCTGCTCAAGGAAAGCGATGATCCCACGCTGGCCAAGGGCGCGCGCTATCGCACCAATGCGGACGGTCCGCGCCTGCTGGCGACCGACACCCGCGTCGTGCTGCCCTATGGCGTGCCGATCCGCCTGATCACCACTGCGCAGGACGTGATCCACAGTTGGGCGGTCCCCGCCTTCTGGATCAAGCTCGACGCCGTGCCGGGCAAGCTCAACGAGACGAGCTTCATCATCGAGAAGCCCGGCCTCTATTTCGGCCAATGCTCCGAGCTGTGCGGCGCGCGCCATGCGTACATGCCGATCGCCGTCGAGGCGGTGAGCCCCGCCGTGTTCGCGCAATGGGTCGCGTCTAAGGGCGGCAAGATGCCGGGGGCGAATGCCGCGCCGGCAACTGCCACCGCGCCGGGCAACGACGCCGTCGACGACACGGCGAACGTGACCGCCGAAGACGGTGCGCCGACCATCAACGCGACTGCCGCGCCTGCGGTGACCAACAAGCCGGCAACGCAGAATCCTGCGGGCCTCGGACAGACGGGCAACTGAGACCATGACCGACACCGCGCTCCCTTATGCCGCGCACGATCATCATCATGCGCATGACCATCACGATGCGGACCACAAGCCGGGCTTCTTCGCCCGCTGGTTCATGTCGACGAACCACAAGGATATCGGCACGCTCTATCTGATCTTCGCGATCTTCGCGGGGATCATCGGTGGCGGGATCTCGGGCCTGATGCGTGCCGAGCTGATGCATCCCGGCATCCAGTTTCTGCCGACCTGGCTTGGCATGCTCCACGGCGGCACGCACAGTCTCGACGACGCGCTGCACTTCTGGAACGTGCTGATAACGGCGCACGGCCTGATCATGGTGTTCTTCATGGTCATGCCGGCGATGATTGGCGGCTTCGGCAACTGGTTCGTGCCCATCATGATCGGCGCGCCGGACATGGCGTTCCCGCGGATGAACAACATCTCGTTCTGGCTGCTGATCCCGGCGTTCACGCTGCTCCTCGCCTCGCCGTTCGTCGGCATCGGCGCCGGCACCGGCTGGACGGTCTATGCCCCGCTCTCGACCTTTGGCGAGCCGGGACCGTCGGTCGACATGGCGATCCTGTCGCTCCATCTTGCCGGCGCCAGCTCGATCCTGGGCGCGATCAACTTCATCACCACCATCTTCAACATGCGTGCGCCGGGCATGACGCTGCACAAGATGCCGCTGTTCGTATGGTCGGTGCTGATCACTGCCTTCCTGCTGCTGCTCGCGCTGCCGGTGCTCGCCGCGGCGATCACCATGCTGCTCACCGACCGCAATTTCGGCACCGCGTTCTACGACGCGCAGGGCGGCGGCGACCCGATCCTGTACCAGCATCTGTTCTGGTTCTTCGGCCATCCCGAGGTCTACATCATGATCCTGCCGGGCTTCGGCATGGTCAGCCAGATCATCGCGACGTTCAGCCGCAAGCCCGTGTTCGGCTATCTCGGCATGGCCTATGCCATGGTCGCGATCGGCGTGGTCGGCTTCGTCGTCTGGGCGCACCACATGTTCACCACCGGCCTCAGCGTATCGGTGAAGATGTACTTCACCGCCGCGACGATGATCATCGCGGTGCCGACCGGCGTGAAGATCTTCTCGTGGATCGCCACGATGTGGGGCGGATCGATCAGCTTCAAGACCCCGATGGTCTGGGCGATCGGCTTCATCTTCATGTTCACCGTCGGCGGCGTGACCGGCGTCGTCCTCGCCAATGGCGGCGTCGACGATTACATGCAGGACACCTATTACGTCGTCGCCCATTTTCACTACGTCCTCTCGCTGGGTGCGGTGTTCGGGCTGTTCGCGGGCTTCTATTACTGGTTCCCGAAAATGTCGGGGCGGATGTACAACGAGCTGCTCGGCCAGCTGCACTTCTGGGTGTTCTTCATCGGCGTGAACGTGATGTTCTTCCCGATGCACTTCCTCGGCCTCCAGGGCATGCCGCGGCGCTACCCGGACTATCCGGACGCCTATGCCCATTGGAACCAGATCGCGACGATCGGCTACATGATCATGGCCGCGGGCATGGCGATCTTCTTCGTCAACATCATCTGGTCGCTGTTCGCCGGCCGCAAGGCGGGGGACAATCCCTGGGGCGAAGGCGCGACGACGCTGGAATGGACGCTGACCAGCCCGCCGCCGTTCCACCAGTTCGAGACGCTGCCGGTGATCGACGAGGGTCACCACTAAGGCTCGACCAACCCAAGCAACACGGCGCCCCGGGGAAACCTCGGGGCGCTTTGCTTTGGGGCTCAGAAGATCCGCGGTCGGCGGCGAGGCGGCGGTTGCTGCTCGGCGGGGTCGCGGCGGAGAATCCATTCGTGATTCTCGACGATATAGGCGCGCACCGGGTGCCCCTGGCCGTCGCGCGAGGGGCGATAGCGGAAGCGCTTCTCAATCAGCTGGCACGTGGTCTGATCGAGCACGCGGCTGCCGCTCAATTCGGTGACGACGCAGTCGCGCACCCGGCCGTCGATATCGACGAGGTAGCGGACGCCGACGCTGCCGCCGACACCGGCATCGGCCGCGGCATCGGGATAGTCCGAATCGCGCAGGTCGCCGCGGACCCAGCGCGGCGGAGTCTCGTCGCCGCCTCCGCCGCCATCGCCGTCGCCCGCATCGCCGCTGCCGCGGCCATTGCCGATGCCGCCCGCACCGGTTCCCGGACCCGGCACTTGCGCGCTGCCCGCACGCGGCGCGGCACCGATCCCGGCAATGGGGGCAGCCGCGATCGGCGGCGGCGTGGGCGCCGGCAGCGGCGCGACGATCTCGGTCGGCTCGGCGCGCAGCGCGGGCGGCGCGGCCTCGCCCTCGCGGCGCGGGCTCTTGCGGTGCTGCTCGGCGACGCGACGCTTTTCGGGCACCGGCGGTGGGGGCAGAGTCACGTCGAAGGCGCTCAGCGCCGGCGCCTCGGACCGGACAAAGCGCTCGACCAGCCCGCTCGCCAGCAGAACGCCGAGCACGCCGGTAAGCGCCGCTGCGAGCAGCACGGCGCCGCCGCGTTCGCGCGGGCTAGAGGCGACATAGGTCATGCCGAAACAACGCCGGAGAGGGCGAGCCGGTGCCCCTTTCGCCTGCCCGCCGGGGCGCCTATAGCGCTGAGCCTGACCATGACGACCGCAATAGCCACCCCGCTCCCCGCCGACTGGCGCGACTTCCTGGCGCTGACCAAGCCGCGGGTGATGACGCTCGTCGTGTTCACCGGGCTGTGCGGGATGCTCGCCGCGCCGGCGCACATCCACCCCGTCCTCGGTTTCACTGCCATCCTGTGCATCGCGCTCGGCGCCGGTGCCGCCGGCGCGCTCAACCAATGGTATGAGGCCGATCTCGACGCCAAGATGCGCCGCACCGCCGGGCGCCCACTGCCGGCCGGGCGGATGGACCGCCAATCGGCGCTGCACTTCGGCGTGGGCCTGGCCTGTTTCAGCCTGACGCTGATGTATTTCGCGGTGAACCTCGCCGCGACGGTGATCCTCGCCGCCTCGATCCTGTTCTACGTCTTCGTCTACACGATCTGGCTCAAGCGCCGGACGCCGCAGAACATCGTCATCGGCGGGGCTGCGGGCGCCTTCCCGCCGATGATCGGCTGGGCCGCTGCGACCGGGGACCTGACGACGCTCCCCATCCTCCTCTTCCTCATCATCTTCCTGTGGACGCCGCCGCACTTTTGGGCGCTCGCGCTGTTCGTGAAGACCGATTACGCCAATGCCGGGGTGCCGATGCTCCCGGTCGTCTCGGGCGAGGCCACGACGCGGACCCAGATCGGCATCTACACGCTGCCGATGGCCGCGGCGGCGATCGCGCCCTGGCCGCTGGGCCTTGCCGGCGCGATCTACGGCGCGGCGGCGGTGGTGCTCACCGGCATTTTCCTCGCCTTTGTCGCCCAGGTGACCTTCCGCCGATCGGTGCCCGACGATTCGATGGCGCCCGAGAAGCGGCTGTTCAAATATTCGATCCTCTATCTCTTCCTTCTCTTCGGGGCGCTGGTCGCCGACAGGTGGTTCGCATGACGCAGCGTGAAGACGATCTGATTCGCGGTCGCGCGTCGGTGACGCCCCCCGGGCCGATCGACCACACCGAAATGGTGCGTGCCCGCCAGCGCAGCCGCGCACGCGTGATGGCACTGCTGCTCGGCAGCTTCGTCGTGCTGATCTTCGCGATCTCGATCGTGAAGATCGCGCAGGGATATGGCCCGTGACCCGCAATTTGCGCGTCGCGCTGCTGGCGGCGGTGGGCGTGTGCACGATGACCGGGGTCGGCTTTGCGGCGGTGCCGCTCTACCGGATGTTTTGCGAGGCGACCGGGCTCAACGGCACAACTCAGCGCGGGCTGCGCGCGCCCGGATCGGTGGGGCAGAAGATCACGATCGCGTTCGACAGCAATGTCAGCCCCAAGCTGCCATGGAAATTCGAGCCGGAGCGGCGCGAGGACGTGATCGACATCGGCGGACGCGACATGGCGTTCTTCACGGCGACCAACACCTCGAATCACGCGACCATCGGCACCGCGACGTTCAACGTGACGCCTTCGAGCGCGGGGAAATACTTCACCAAGATCCAGTGTTTCTGCTTCACCCAGCAGACGCTGGCGCCCGGCGAGACCGTGCGCATGCCGGTAATCTTCTATGTCGATCCCAAGATCCTCGACGATGCCGATGCGCGCGACGTCCAGGAGATCACGCTGTCCTATACTTTCTACCCCGCGGACAGCGCGCCGGCCGCGCGCTGAGTTGCGGCTCGGTTGACAGTGTTGACACGATCCGCGGGTTGCCGGGACCTCGCCTGACTCCGTCATCGCCGCCGTCCGACCCGAAAAGCGCGGAAATCCGCCCTTTATTGCACGACAAGATCCGGCTGGATGGCGCGCCGGTGGTACGTGAATGTCGCCTGTGTGGCGCGTGGGAGGCGCACCGGTGGTGCGCGCAGGGCGCGCCAATGGCGCGTCGGCATCGCGCGGACGGCGCGTGGATGTAGCGCCGCGATAGCCTGAACGGTGCGCGTCCGGCGCGTCGCCTCCGCAAGCCTGCCGCGCCGGCCTTCCCGCCCAACCTTGCGGTGGGCGCTTGATGAAGACCGAAAAGCGCCCTGCACCCGATCGATTGCGCTTAGCCATGCCGCACCGCCTCCTCGCCAACGGCGAGATATGTTCTTCCTTTGTTCGTTTCAAGGCCGGGCAATACCGATGCCGAAACCGCTGACGCGCGCGGGGCGTTGCGGGATACGCTTTCGCGGCTTAAGACGCTTGCAAACACGATCAGGGGAAGAGAGCCAAATGGCGGGTGCCAAGAACCACCAATATCACATCCTCCCTCCCAGCATCTGGCCGTTGTTCGGCTCGTTTGCGGCGCTGGTGCTCGCTTCGGGCGGCATCATGTGGATGCACAGCATGCCGAGCGCGGCGCTGGTCTTCTTCGCCGGCGTGGTGCTGATCGCGATCACCTTCTTCGGCTGGTGGTCGAAAGTGATCGAGGAAGCGCATGCCGGCGATCACACGCCGGTGGTCCAGCTGCACCTGCGCTATGGCATGATCCTGTTCATCGCCTCCGAAGTGATGTTCTTCGTCGGCTGGTTCTGGGCGTGGTTCGACTTTTCGCTCTTCCCCTCGACGGTGGAAGCGGTGGGCGGGCAATGGCCGCCCAAGGGCATGGAAGTGCTGAACGCGTGGGAATTCCCGCTGCTCAACACGCTGATCCTGCTCTGCTCGGGCTGCACGATCACCTGGTCGCACCACGCGCTGCTCCACAATGAGCGCGGCGGCGCGCTGAAGGGCATCTGGGGCCTGCTGGGCGTCGGCGAGAACGACAACGTCAAGAAGGGCCTGTGGCTGACGATCATCCTCGGCGCCGTGTTCAGCTGCATCCAGGCCTATGAATACATGCACGCCCCCTTCCCGTTCAAGGCGGCGAGCCCGGGCGGATCGAGCTATGGCGGCGCCTTCTTCATGGCGACCGGGTTCCACGGCTTCCACGTGCTGGTCGGCACGATCTTCCTGATCGTCAACCTGGTGCGCGTCTATAAGGGCGACTTCACCCCGCGGCAGCATTTCGGCTTCGAAGCGGCCGCCTGGTATTGGCATTTCGTCGACGTGGTGTGGCTGTTCCTCTTCGCGTCGATCTATGTCTGGGGCGGATGGGGCGCGCCGGTCCACGCCGGTTGACGTGACCGAGCCTGACCAGGAAGTTTCGGGGGGAGGCACGATGCCTCCCCCTTTCATTCGGGGCTGCACGGCTGCTGCCCGCGCTGCGGCGCGCGCACGCTGTTTCGCGGGCCCGTGGCCTTTGCCGAGCGCTGCAGCCGCTGCGGGCTGGACTTCACCCGCTTCAATGTCGGCGACGGGCCGGTGGTGTTCCTGACGCTGGGAATCGGTGCGCTGGTGACTGCGCTGGCGCTATGGGTGGAGTTTACCTTCGAGCCCGGCGTGCTGATCCATGTGCTGCTCTGGGTGCCGATCACGGCGGCGCTGACCGTCGGCGCGCTGCGCATCGCCAAGGGCTGGCTGCTCGCGCTCGAATATCGCAACCGCGCCGCCGAAGGGCGCGTGCGGGAAGAGCCGTGAAGCGCGTTCCAATCTTCGCGACCTTGCTGGTGGCGCTTGCCGTGGCGGCGATGCTGGGGCTGGGCGTGTGGCAGCTCCAGCGGCGCGGCGAGAAAGAAGCGGCGCTGACGCTGTACGCGGCCAATCTCGGCAAGCCGGCGATCCCCTTCCCCTCGCCGCCGATCGGCGACACGCTGCTGTTTCGCAGGGCGCATGCGATGTGCGTCGAGCCGCTGGGCTGGCGTAAGCAGGGCGGGCGCAGCATCAAGGGGCTGAAGGGCTGGCGGCAGATCGTCGAGTGCCGCACCGGCGCCGAAGGGCCGGGGCTGCTGGTCGATATGGGCGTGTCGCCCGATCCAGGCTTCGTGCCGCACTGGGCGGGCGGGCGCGTGACCGGCACGATCACCCATGCGCCGGATCATCGCCCGCTGATCGCCTCGGCCTTCGGCGGCAGCGGGCCCAAGCCGCTGATGCTGGTATCGGACATGGCGGCGCCGGGCCTCGAGCCCACCGCACGGCCGGACCTGTCGAGCGTGCCGAACAACCATCTCGCCTATGCCGTGCAATGGTTCCTGTTCGCGGGCGTGGCGCTGGTGATCTATGGGCTGGCGCTGCGCTGGCGGGCGCGGGCGTAGTCGGGGTCTTCAGCCGATATTCCGGATTGAGGCCGACCGTTCGAGATTTGGTGATACCTGCCGCTGGGCTCAAACCTTCTCCCGCGAAAGCGGGAGAGGGCTAGGAATATCCGCCGGTCAGGTGTGGCCGCCTTGATACGCCCGCGGCTCGGCGGCCCCGGCGAACGCCGGGGAGCCATGCAACTCAGGGCCGCTGCTGGATCGGGCCGGCCACCGCGACGCTCGGCTTGGCGGCGACCTGTTCTATCTCCGCCGCCATCTGCTTGGCGACGACCACCGAGCCCTGCTGCGTGAGGTGGCCATAGTCGAACTGAATCGGCACGCCGGGCTGGGCCCAGAGCGCGCAGTTCGGCGCGCAGACCGCGTGGTACATCGAGAAATAGGGGACGCCGGCGGTCTTCATCGCCGCGGCCAGGCGGCTGTCGATGCCGGGGACCTGGCCGTTGCGGTGCTTGTCGATCGGCTCGCCCTGATCGATCTGCATCGCGAGCAGGCGCGGCAGCGGCTGATCATATTCGACGATCGGGCCCGAGACGAGCACGCGCGGCACGGTCTGGCGGATCTTCGCGACGGTCTCGGCGACCTTGGGCACGTCGCCGTCCAGCCAGCGGGCCGAGACGATCACCACATCGGGGCGCAGCTTGGGGATATAGTCGTTGAAGACATGATCCATCAGCGTGAGGCATTGCGGCGCGCCGCGGGTGCTGAGCAGCGGCTTGCAGCCCGAGGCGGTGGCCTGGAGCACCTGCATATCGGGCAGGGTCTGGTTGAGCCCGTAATAGAGATGCGCGGCGTGGCTGTCGCCGATGATCAACACGCGCGGCTTGCCGGTGGCGCTGCCAGTGGTTGCGCCGCCGCCGAGGCATTCGTCGGGGCGGAACTCGTCGAACGTGTTTTGGGTGGTGAGGAAGCACGTGCCGGTGCGCATCATCGCAGTGCGGCCGTTGCGCTCGCCATAGGCCAGCACGCCGCGCGCCTGGGCCGAGATCGGATAGGCATAGCTGGTGACCATCGCCAGCGCGAACACCGCCGCGGCACAGGTCGCCATCGCGCCGGTACCGCGCAGCACCACCTGGCGCGAGCTGAGCCCGGGGGTGTGGCGGAAGGGCTGCTCGATGAACTTCCACGAGATCGCCGCGGCGACCAGCGACGCCGCCAGCAGCCCGGCGCGCTCGACATTGTCGAGCCGGGCGTCGAGATGCTTGTAGAAGACGATGATCGGCCAGTGCCAGAGATAGAGCGAATAGGAGATCAGCCCGACGAAGCGCATCGGCCAGAGCGCCAGCGCGCGGCCCGCGAGCGTCTTCCAGCCAGTGCCGCACAGGATCACCAGCCCCGCGCCGATGCACGGCAGCAGCGCGCTGGCACCGGGGAACAGCGTCGCCTTGTTGTAGAAGAGGACCGCATAGCCGATCATCGCGAGGCCGAGCACCGCGCCCGCTTCGGCCTGCCATTGGCGGCGCGGGCCCGGGATCGCGCCGAGCGCGAGCAAGGCGCCGATCGCCAGTTCCCAGGTGCGGAACGGGATCAAATAGAAGGCGGCACTGGGATCGCGATAGACCATCCAGACCGAGGCGAGGAAGCTCGCGACGGTGATCGCCCAGATGATCTGCCGGCGGCGCGAATCGGCGAGGCTGCGGGTGAAGAAGATCAGCAGCGGGAAGAAGACGTAGAATTGCTCCTCGACCGAGAGCGACCAGGTGTGGAGCAGCGGATTGCTGTCCAGCGCGCCGTCGAAATAATCGCTCTGGCCGTAGAACAGGATGTTCGAGACGAAGAAGATCGAGGCGAGGATCGAATGGGCCACGTCGCTGGCCTGATCCGACATCAGCAGCGCGGCAGCGGCGGCCATCACCGCCAGATAGAGCACGAAGAGCGCAGGGAAGATGCGGCGGACGCGGCGCTTGTAGAAATCGAGCAGGCCCTGCTGCCAGGTGCCGCGCTCGTCGAGCAAGGTTTGCGTGATCAGATAGCCCGAGATGACGAAGAATACGTCGACGCCGACGAACCCGCCCGAGAACAACGCGGTTCCCAGATGGAAGATGACGACCGGAATCACTGCGACGGTGCGCAGCCCGTCGATATCCGCGCGATATTCTCTCGCCATATTTGTAAAGCCTTACTCACGCATGCTGCAGCGCAACCAAAAACTAGCCTAGGGGCGTGTTGCAGTGCAAACCGGCTCGACCGTCTCTTGCCCCGGTTCGTCGTACGTGGCGGAACCTTGCTGCCCCGGCGTGCTCCGGCTAGGCCGCGGCGATGGATTTGGACCAATGACCCCGCGCGAACTGATCGGCGTCGCCGAAGTGCCCGGCGGCCCGCCGCTGCGGCTGATGAAACATGCCGGCGACTTCATCATCATGCTCGATCGCAACGAGCTGATGAGCAGCCGGATGAGCGGGTCCGAAGTCGCGCTGGGCGTGATGACGCTCGAGCGGCTGGGCAATCCCGCGGCGCCGCGAGTGCTGATCGGCGGCTATGGCATGGGGTTCACGCTGCGCGCAGTGCTCGCCGCGGTCGGCTCCGAAGCGCTGGTGACCGTGGCCGAGCTGGTCCCGGGCGTGCTCGAATGGGCGCGCGGGCCGATGGCCGAGCTGGCGGCCGGGTGCCTCGACGATCCGCGCGTCGACATGCGGATCGCCGATGTCGGCGCGGTGATCGGCCGCGCGCGCGACGCCTATGACGCGATCCTGCTCGACGTCGACAACGGCCCCGACGGGCTGACCCGCGACGCAAATGATGGCCTCTATACCCCGGCCGGACTGGCGCGGGCGCGCACCGCGCTGCGGCCCGGCGGCTTCCTCGCGATATGGTCGGCCGGGACCGACGTGAAGTTTACTCGGCGGCTTTCCGAAGCGGGGTTCACCGTCGAGGAAGCGCAGGTGCGGGCGCGCGAGAACGGCAAGGGACCGCGGCACAATATCTGGTTTGCGCGCAGGCGCTGAGCCGACACTTTGGCGCGGGCGAGTTTTGCTTCACTTGCCGCCTCTCCCCGCCGCGGCTAACGCCGGGCCATGCGCTACCACAGCACCCGAGGCGCCGCGCCTTCGCTCGGCTTTCGTGACGTGACGCTCGCGGGGCTCGCGAGCGACGGCGGGCTCTATGTGCCCGACACTTGGCCGAGCCTGACCCGCGAACAGATCGCCGGGCTGGCCGGGCTCTCCTATGTCGAGACCGCAGTGCGGGTGATGCTGCCATTCGTCGAGGGCGACCTCAGCGAGGACGAATTGCGCGACCTGTGCAGCCAGGCCTATGGCCGCTTCTCGCACGCCGCGGTTACGCCGCTCGTCCAGCTCGACGCGCAGCATTGGCTGCTCGAACTGTTCCACGGCCCGACCCTGGCGTTCAAGGACGTCGCGCTCCAGCTGCTCGGGCTGCTCTTCGAAAAATTCCTGGCCGGCAGCGGGGACCATCTGACCATCGTCGGCGCGACCTCGGGCGACACCGGCAGCGCGGCGATCGATGCGGTGGCCGGCCGCGCGGGCATCGACATCTTCATGCTTCACCCCAAGGGGCGCGTCTCCGACGTTCAGCGGCGACAGATGACGACGGTGCTGGCGCCCAACGTCCACAACATCGCCATCGAGGGCAGTTTCGACGACGCCCAGGCGCTGGTGAAGGCGATGTTCAACGATTCCGGTTTCGCCGGGCGCTTCCAGGTCACTGCCGTCAATTCGATCAACTGGGCGCGGCTGATGGCGCAGGTGGTCTATTATTTCTATGCCGCGGTGCGCCTGGGCGCACCCGAGCGCGAAGTGGCCTTCGCAGTGCCGACGGGCAATTTCGGTGACGTGTTCGCGGGCTATGTCGCCGCGAAGATGGGGCTGCCGGTGGCCAAGCTGATCGTCGCGACCAACGTCAACGACATCCTCCACCGCGCGCTTTCGAGCGGCGACTATTCGACCGGCAGCGTGACGCCGACTGCGGCGCCGAGCATGGACATCCAGGTCAGCTCGAACTTCGAGCGGCTGTTGTTCGACCTTGCCGGCAGCGATGTCGGCGAGCAGATGCGCGGCTTCGAGCGCGCGCGGGCGATGCGGCTGAGCAATGCCCAGCGCGAAGGCGCCGCCGCGCTGTTCGCCAGCGATCGGATCGAACCCGACGACATGAACGGGGCGATGCGCTGGGCCTTTGCCGAGAGCGGCGAAGTGCTGGATCCGCACACCGCGATCGGGCTCGCCGCCGCGCGTCGCGCCGGGCTGCCGCCCGAAGTGCCGGTGGTGACGCTGGCGACGGCGCACCCGGCCAAGTTCCGCGACGCCGTGGAGCGCGCCACCGGTCAGCGCCCGTCGGTGCCGGCGCGGCTGGGCGACCTGTTCGAGCGGCAGGAACGCTATGACGTGCTGCCGGCGACCTTCGAGGCAGTCACGGCCTATATCGCCGAGCGGGCGACGCCCAAGCGGTAAGCGCGCTCGGGGATGACGGCGGCGGAGCGCGCCTCTATGGACGCGCGATGCACTTGACGACTCTCACCGGCGAGCCCTGGGCCGATTACGGGCTGGTCGACAGCGGCCATGGCCGCAAGCTCGAACGCTACGGCAAATATCGCTTCATCCGTCCCGAGCCGCAGGCGATGTGGGCGCCCGCTTCGGACGATTGGGATGCGGACGGCGAATTCCTGCCCGCGCCCGACGACGAAGGCGGCGGCCGCTGGCATTTCGCCCGGCAGACCCCGCGCGAAGGCTGGCCGCTGCGCTGGAACGAAGTGACGTTCACCGCGCAGACCACGCCCTTCCGCCATCTCGGCTTCTTCCCCGACATGGCGCCGGTGTGGAGCTGGATGCGCGGGCAAATCGCCGACAAGCCCGAGCCTGAGGTGATGAACCTATTCGGCTATACCGGGGTCGGCAGCCTGGCGCTCGCCGCCAAGGGCGCGCGGGTGACGCATGTCGACGCGTCGAAGAAATCGGTCGCCGAGGGCAAGGCCAATGCCGCGCTTTCGGGGATGGAAGACAAACCGATCCGCTGGATGATCGACGATGCCGGCAAGTTCACGGCACGCGAGGTGCGCCGCGGACGCCGCTATGACGGGATCATCCTCGATCCGCCCAAATGGGGGCGCGGGCCGAACGGCGAAGTGTGGAAGCTGGAGGAAGGGCTGCCCGGGCTGATCGCCGACACGCGGCAATTGCTCGACGCGAACTCGCGCTTCCTGTTCCTCACGGTCTACGCCGTGCGGATGTCGGCGCTGGCGATCGGCGAACTGGTCCGCCAGCATTTCGCCGATCTGGGCGGCACGATCGAGGCGGGCGAGCTGACCGTGCGCGAGGAAGCGCGCGGGCTCGAGCTGCCGACGGCGATCTTCGCGCGCTGGAGCCGGTGAACCCAGGCGCATTCCTGCTATTGGCGGGTGCGGGCGTGTTGGGCGGCGCGATGAACGCGCTGGCCGGTGGCGGCACCTTCGCCACCCTGCCCGCGCTGATCGCGGCGGGACTGCCCTCCAATATCGCCAATGCGACCTCGAACGTCGCGCTGCTGCCCGGCGCGGCGGCGAGCGCATGGGGCTATCGCGACGAACTCGAGCCGCTGGGCGGGATCGGCATGCCGCTGCTGGCGGCAGTCACCTTTGCCGGCGGGCTGGCGGGAAGCCTGTTGCTGTTCCTCACCCCGAGCCGCGCCTTCGACTTCATCATCCCCTGGCTGCTGTTGCTTGGCTTCATAGCGATGGCGTTCGGCCGCCGCGCGTCTGACTGGCTGCGCGCCCGGGTGACGATCGGCAGGCCGGCCTTGCTCGGCACCCAGGCGGTGCTGGGCGTCTATGGCGGCTATTTCGGCGGCGGCGTGGGGCTGATGATGACCGCCGCCTATGGCCTGCTCGCCGGCGCGCATCCGCGATCGCTGTTCGCGCTGCGCACGCTGATGCTGGCGGTCGCCAATTTCGCCGCGGTGTTCGTGTTCGCGGCGACCGGGCTGGTGCGCTGGCAGGCGTGTCTGCCGATGCTCGCCGGCGGCGTGATCGGAGGATGGCTCGGCGCCATCCTGGGCAAGCGCCTGCCGCACGGCGTGGTGCGCGCATGGACGCTGATCGTCACCGGCGTGACGACGATCGTGTTCTTCGTGCGCGCCTATGCCTGATGCGCTAAGCAGCAGCATGACCGACGCGCCGATCTACCGCCATCGCCTTGCCACGCGGCTGTGGCACTGGGTGTCCGCGCTTTGCGTGCTGATCCTGATCCCGAGCGGGCTGATGATCTTCAACGCGCATCCGCGGCTCTATTGGGGGCGCTATGGCGCCAATTTCGACCATGCCTGGCTCGAGCTGCCGCGCTTCCCCGGCTGGCTGACGCTGCCGAGCCATTACAGCCTCTCGGGCGCGCGGCACTGGCATCTGTTCTTCGCGCTGGTGCTGGCCTTCGGGCTGCTGGCGTACATGCTGATCAGCCTGGCCAACCGCCATTTCGCGCGCGACCTGCGCATCCGGCCCCGCGAACTGACCCTGCGCGCCTTATGCACCGATTTCCGCGCGCATCTCGCGCTGCGCTTCCACGATCCCGAAAATCCGCGCGCCTACAACATCTTCCAGAAATTGAGCTATGCTGGGGTGATCTTCGGGCTATTGCCGCTGCTGATCCTGACCGGGCTGGCACTGTCGCCGGGCATGTGGCCGTGGCTGGCCGAGATGTTCGGCGGGCGGCAATCGGCGCGCTCGCTCCATTTCATCGCGATGGCGGCGACCAGCCTGTTCCTGCTGGTCCACCTCACCCTCGTGATCCTGGCGGGACCGATCAACGAAGTGCGATCGATGGTCACCGGCTGGTGGCGCGTGCCGGAGGAAGACGCATGATCCTGACGCGGCGCAACCTGATCGTCGGCGCAGGGGCGGGTCTGCTCGCCGGGTGCAACGCCTGGACCGACAGCCCGGTGCTGATGAGCGCCGAGGAGGCGCATCGCTTCCTCCAGCGATCGGTCAACGGCCGCGCCGCGCTCGCCCAGCAATTCCGGCCCGACCAGCGCAGCCCGCGCTTTCGCGTGAACGGCACGGCCAATCCCGACACGCCCGAATATACAATGCTGGCCAGCAATCGCTTCGCCGACTGGCGGCTGCAGGTCGACGGGCTGGTGACGCGCCCGCTGCGCCTGAGCCTTTCCCAAATCCAGTCGCTGCCGCAGCGCGCGCAGATCACCCGGCACGATTGCGTCGAGGGCTGGAGCGCGATCGGCAAATGGCAGGGGCCGCGGCTGGAGACCGTGCTGCAGCTCGCCGGGCTCCGCGATCAGGCGCGCTACATCGTCTTCTACTGCGCCGATCGCTACGGGGGCGCCCCCTATTACGAGTTCGATCGACCTTATCGACGCCTTCCACCCGCAGACGATCCTCGCCTGGGCGATGAACGATGCGTTGCTCTCGGTCGGCCACGGCGCGCCGCTGCGGCTGCGGGTCGAACGCCAGCTGGGCTATAAGCACGCCAAATATCTGATGCGGATCGAGGCTGTCTCGTCGCTCGACCAGATCGGCGGCGGCAAGGGCGGCTATTGGGAGGATAGCAACGGCTATGAATGGTATGCCGGGATATAAATCCGAAACCTGATTCCGGATTGCGGAAACTCGTTACGCACCTAAATTCGACGACCGGAGGGGAGCCGTCTCACAGGGATACTCCATGGCGTTGATCGACCGTTTTTTCGAGCGCGCAGTCAAGCGCGGACAGCTTACCGTCATCCATTCCGATGGCGCGACCCGGACCTTCGGCGCCGCAGATGCCGAGCTCAAGCCGGTGACGCTGCGGCTGGCAAAGGGCGCGCAGCGGCGCATCCTCACCGATCCCTCGCTGGGCGCCGCCGAGGCCTTTATCGACGGCGACCTGACGCTCGAGCAGGGCGACATCCTCGACCTGCTGACGCTCATCACCGCGAACAATCGCTGGGAAGACAATCCCTCGGTCCTCCAGCCCAAGCCGCTGCGCGCGCTGGTCGACGGAATCATGCATCGGCTGGGCCGGATCAACATGGCCAAAAGATCGAAGCGCAACGTCGCGCATCATTATGATCTGAGCGACCGGCTCTACGACCTCTTCCTCGACGCCGACCGTCAATATAGCTGCGCCTATTTCGGCGATGTCGCCAACAGCCTGGAACAAGCGCAGATCGACAAGAAGGCGCATATCGCCGCCAAGCTGGCGATCCAGCCGGGGATGAAGGTGCTCGACATCGGCTGCGGCTGGGGCGGGATGGCGCTGTATCTCCACCGCAAGACCGGCGCCGAAGTGCTGGGCGTCACGCTTTCGGAGGAGCAGCTCAAGGTCGCGCGGCGCCGCGCCGAAGAGTCCGGCGTGGCCGACAAGGTGCGTTTCGAACTGATCGACTATCGCCATGTCACGGGCCAGTTCGACCGGATCGTCTCGGTGGGCATGTTCGAGCATGTCGGCCCGCCCTTCTATCGTACTTTTTTCCGCAAATGCCGCGAGTTGCTCACCCCGGACGGCGTGATGCTGCTCCACACGATCGGGCGCGCCGGCGCGCCGGGGGTGACCGACAAGTTCACGCTGAAATACATCTTTCCGGGCGGCTATATTCCGGCGCTCTCCGAGATCGCGCGCGGCTATGAGGGGATGCGCTATTTCCTCACCGATGTGGAGGTGCTGCGGCTGCATTATGCGCATACGCTCAAACATTGGTACGACCGGACGGTGGCGGCGAAGGAGTCGATCGTCGCGCTGTATGACGAGCGCTTCTTCCGAATGTGGAGCTTCTATCTGGCCGGCTGCTATGTGAGCTTCTGGAACGGCGGGCTGGTCAATTACCAGCTCCAGTTCGCCCGCTCGCGCGACGCGCTGCCGCTGACCCGCGACTATATGGTCGATGGCGAGCGCGCGCTGCACGAGGTGGCGACGGCGGGGCAGGACCGCGCCGAACTGCACGCGGCGGGGGCATTTTTCGGCTAGTCAGCGCGGATAGCGAAGATCCATCACCGCCACCCGGTGATGGACGCGTTCCTCCGGCACCGCAGCGTCGATATCGGCGATGTTCTGGGGCTTTGCTCGCTCGTCATCGGGTCAGCACGCCTCGTATTTCCAGTTGCGGCGCTTGCCTTCGCGCATCCAGCCGACCGCGTCGGCGACGCGGCGGGCGCGGGTTTCGGGTCGCTTGGCCTCGGCGATCCACGTGCAATATTCGCGGCGGCAACTCGGCGGAAAGCCCTCGAACGTCGCGCGGGCGGCGGCGTCCTCGGTCAGGGCCGCGGCCAGTTCGGAAGGGATTTCGGACTCGGCAGCGGCGGCGCGGCGCGGCCGGGCGGGCGCGCTTTCGGCTGCAGCGGCGGCGGCCGCGATCTCGGCCTCCAGCGTTGCGGCGTCGGGCAGGTCTTCGAGCGACGTGATCCGGCCATATTGGCCCATCGCCTCGCCTTCCTTGCCGCCGCCGCGGCCCTGGCGGTCCCAGAAACCGAAGCTGGCATGCGCCTTGAACGCCGCCATATTGGCGAGCGGGCGACCCTTATGGACGAAGAAGGGCATGCTCCATTTGATCGTTTCCTCGACGGCCGGGCAGGCTGCGTGGACGCGATCGCGCAGCCAGGCGAGGATCGGCTGCGCGAAGGGCGTTTTGGCGGCGATGTAGGCATCGACGCGGGGATCCCGGGGCATGGCGCGCTCCTAGCGTGGAGCGCGCAGCGTCGAGGGTCTCCCCGCCCCGGTCAAGGGTTGAGCGCGACGTCGTCGCTATCGTCGGTCTCTTCGTCGAGATCGTCCTCATCGACCTCGTCATTGTCGAGATCGTCCTGGATCTCGTCTTCGTCGATATCGTCTTCGTCCTGGTCGGCGTCGTCATCCTCTTCGCCGAGCTCGTCGTCGACCATGTTGAGGTCGTCGGTATCGTCGTCATCGTCATCCTCGCCCAGATCGAGCGGAATGTCGGTCAGGATATTGCCGTCGCTGGGGGCGTCGTTGGTTGCTTCGATGATCTCGGCGCGCTGGCTCTCGTCATAGCCGTCCTCGTCGAAACCGTCGTCGGTGGGACCTTGCGAAGGAACTTGATGACCGCCCATTATGACCTCATTTCAATCGCCCCGGCGAAGGCCGCCAGGTTCATCGACGCGAACGGCGGGCGGGGCCCAAGCGTTCCGCCGCGGTACGACGAAAACGCTCAGCTCGGCCGGAAGAGTCGTCCGCGCTCGGCGACCGCTATTATCACGAAAGCGCCCAGGCCCATCAGCAGAAACCCCGCATAGAGCGGAATGGTGGTGCCGTCGAAGCGCTGGCCGATCTCGGCGCCGATCAGCGCCCCGCCGAGCGTGGTCACGAAACCCTGAAGGCTGGAGGCCGTGCCGGCGATTGCGCCCATCCGCTCCATCGCCATCGCCGAGAAATTCGACGTGGCGAGGCCGAAGCCGCCCATCATCAGCGCCTGGAGCACTGCGAAGGTCCAGATATTCTCATGGCCCGACAGTGCGATGGCGAGATGCACCGCGGCGACGACGATCACCACGCTGAGCGCCGTGTGCGAGATCAGCCGCGTGCCGAAGCGCATGACGATGCGCGAATTGACGAACGAGCCCACCGCCATCGTGCTTGCCACGCCGGCGAAGACGAAGACGAGCAGGTCGGCGCGGTGGAAGACATCGGCCATCACCTGCTGGACCGATCCGATAAAGCCGAACAGCCCGCCGGTGAGCAACGCGATGGCGAGCGTATAGCCCACCGCGGCGCGATCGCTGGCGACGAGGATATAATCGCCGAAAATGCGGCTGGGCGCGAGCGACTGGCGCGCATCGGGATCGAGCGTCTCGGGCATCCGGCCCAGGAACCATGCCAGCACCGCCGCGCCGGCGATGCCGATCCCCCAGAAGATCATCCGCCACGACGCGCCCGTCCACAGCACGAGCTGGCCGAAAGTCGGCGCGAGGATCGGCGCGGCCATGAACACCATGAAGGCGAGGCTCATCACCCGCGCCATCGCGCGGCCGGCGAAGCAATCGCGGACCAGCGCGACGGTGACGACGCGCGCGCCGGCGGCGGCGGCGCCCATTGCCGCCCGCGCGATCAACAGCAGCGTGAAACTGCCCGCCACCGCGGCGAGCGCGCAGGTGAGCATATAGCAGGTCAGCGCGACGATCAGCACCGGGCGGCGCCCGAAGCGATCCGATACCGGACCATAAACGAGTTGCGCGACCGCGAAGCCGATCAGATAGGCGGTGATGACGAACTGGCGGTGATTGGGCTCGGCGACGCCAAGGCTGGTGCCGATCGCCGGGAGCGCCGGAAGCATCGAATCGATGCCCAGCGCGGTCAGCGACATCAGCGCGGCGACCAGCGCGACGAACTCGCCGAAGCGCAGCGGCGCGCGGTCGGCGCTGGCGGTGCTGAGATGGGGCTCGCTCATGCCGGCGTCCATGGCTGAGACAGACGCCCGCGTCACCCCCCGTTGACGTTGCGAATCATTCGCGCTAGTGTGTTATATAACTAATACGCTACTAAGAAAGTCGCACCTCCATGCCCCGTTCGCTGCTGCTGCTGATTGCTGCCTTGCCGCTTGCCGCCTGTGGATCGGGGACGGGCACGAGCATTGCGATCAACGCCCAGTCGGACGACGGCAATGCGACGGTCAGCACCGACGGGAACGGCCAGGTGACGATCAAGGCACCGGGGTTCGAAGGTGCGCTGAAGCTGCCGCCGATCGACATCAGCGCCGAGGATTTCGAGATCAACGGCCTGCGGCTTTATCCCAAGTCGAAGATCCGCAGCTTCCAGGCAGATTCGAAGGGCAAGGGCACGCAGGACGACAAGGCCGTGGTCACGTTCGAAAGCCCCGCCCCGCTCGCCAAGGTGCAGGGCTGGTTCCGCGAGAACCTCGCCAAACATCATTTCAAGGCCAGCGCCGACGGCAATGGCTTCAAGGGCACGACCGAAGACGGCGAACCATTCGTGCTGACGCTGGATGCGGCAGGCCCGGACAAGGTGAGCGGGCGGATGGTGGTGGGAAAGTAAGCGCTTTCGAGCGCTTGTTCCCCCACCCCTCGCGGGTCTAAGCGGGCTTCAACCGGAGACTCGCATGCTCGATACCTTGAACGAAATTCCCGTGCTGTCGCTCGCCGATCAGCAATCCGATCCCGAGGGCTTCGCCCAGGCATTCGGTCAGTCTTTCCAGCGCTTCGGCTTTGCGGTGGTCAAGGACCACGGCGTTCCGGCCGCGCTGATCGAGCAGGCCTGGACGCAAACCAAGGCGTTCTTCGATCTGCCCGAAGACGAGAAGCGCAGCTATTTCGTCGAAGGCGGCGGCGGCGCGCGCGGCTATACCCCGTTCAAGACCGAGATCGCCAAGGGCGCGAGCCATGTCGACCTCAAGGAATTCTGGCATATCGGCCGCGAGCTGGCCAAGGGCCACCGCTTCGAGGACTCGATGGCGCCCAATATCTGGCCGGCCGCACCCGACGGGTTCCGCGAGACGTTCCTGGCGCTGTTCCAGGCGTTCGACGATGCGGGCGACAAGCTGCTCTCGGCAGTGGCGCGCTATCTCGGGCTCGCGCCGAACTGGTTCGACCCGGCCGTGAAGGACGGCAATTCGGTGCTCCGGCTGCTCCACTACCCGCCGGTCGATGCCGGCGCTCCGGAAGTGCGCGCCGGCGCGCATGAGGACATCAACCTGATCACCCTGCTGCTCGGTGCCGAGGAAGCCGGGCTCGAGCTGCTCGACAAGGACGGCCAGTGGATGGCGATCAAGCCGCCCGAAGGCGCGATGGTGATCAATGTCGGCGACATGCTCCAGCGGCTGACCAACCACGTCCTGCCCTCGACGACGCACCGCGTGGTCAATCCGCCGCCCGAGCGCCGCGGCCATTCGCGCTATTCGATGCCCTTCTTCCTGCACCCCGCGCCCGATTTCCTGATCAAGGCGCTGCCGCAGTGCGTGACCGCAGAGAATCCCGAGCGCGAGCCGCCGATCACCGCGCACGACTATCTCGCCCAGCGGCTGCGCGAGATCGGGCTGATCAAGAAATAGGCGGTCAGAGCCCCTTGCGGCCGAAGCCCGGACGCGCGGGCGCGGCTTGCGCTGCCACTTCGGGCGCACGATCGGCGAGATAGCGCGCGATGATCGCGTCGGGATCGAAGCCGTCGCCGCGGGTGGCAGTGTCTGCCCTGACGCCTCCGCCGGCCGGCAGCGTCGCCCGGCCGTTCGCCACCGCAAGCGCCTGCGCGGCAAAGGCTTCGCCCGCCGCGCGTCCACCCTCCACATTGTGAAGCTTGAGGCTGAGCTTGCGCGCGCCGGCGGCCCGCTCGGTCAACCGATCGCCGTTGCGCGGCTGGACCACGAACGTCATCGAGCGCCCGATCGGCAGAAGCATGATCCGCACCGCCTTGCTCCGCACGCTGAGCAGATCGGCGATCGGCGCCGACTTGCCTTCGATCCGCAGGGTATCGCCGTCGAGCTGCGCGACGACGCGCTGCGGGAGAAAGAAGAAAACGAGGATAGGCAGGCCGAGCAGGACGAGCGCATAGGGGCCGATCGCGAGCAGTGTCGACGGGAACACGATGAGGCCGACGCTCAGCGCGATCCAAACGCCATACCATTTCGAGGACATGAGTTGCATTGCGCGCTCCGGCCAGGCGCGCCGTTTAGCCCAGGCGGCGTTAAAGTTTCTCTACGCCGCGCCGCGTGTCGACAAGGGTTGCAGGGGCGCGAAGTCTTCCTCTAGGCGCTGGTGCATGACGACTGCTGCTCCTCTGCGCGTAGCGCTCGCCGGCCTCGGTACGGTGGGTGCAGGTGTTATCCGGCTGCTCGACGCGAACGGCGCGCTGATTGCGCGGCGCGCGGGGCGGCCGATCGAGATCGTCGCGGTCTCCGCGCGCGATCGCAGCAAGGATCGCGGTGTCGATATCGGGCGCTTCGCCTGGGTGGACGACACGGCGGCACTGGCACGGCAGGGAGATGCCGATGTCGTGGTCGAACTGGTCGGCGGATCGGACGGGCCGGCGCTGACGCTGGCCCGCGCGACGCTGGCCGGCGGCAAGCATTTCGTCACCGCGAACAAGGCGATGATCGCGCATCACGGGCTCGAGCTCGCCCAGGCGGCCGAGGATGCCGGGCTGGCGCTCAAGTTCGAAGCGGCGGTTGCCGGCGGCGTGCCGGTGATCAAGGGGTTGCGCGAGGGCGCGGCGGCCAACGTGATCCACAGCGTCTATGGCATCCTCAACGGCACCTGCAATTTCATCCTCTCCAAAATGGAGGCCGAGGGCCGCGACTTCGCCGAGATATTGGAAGAGGCGCAACGGCTGGGCTTTGCCGAGGCCGATCCCAGCTTCGACATCGACGGCGTCGATGCGGCGCACAAGCTCTCGATCCTCGCCAGCCTGGCCTTTGGTACCCAGCCGGCGTTCGATGACGTCGCGGTCACCGGCGTGCGCCACGTGCTGGCGGCCGACATCGCCGAGGCTGCTGCGCTGGGCTATCGGGTGCGCCTGCTGGGCGTCGCCGATTCAGGCGGCAAGGGCCTGTTCCAGCGCGTCCATCCGCATCTCGTGCCGCTGAGCCATCCGCTCGCGCACGTCACCGGATCGACCAACGCCGTGGTTGCCGAGGGCAATTTCGTCGGTCGGCTGCTGTTCCAGGGCCGTGGCGCCGGCGACGGCCCGACGGCCTCCGCCGTGGTCGCCGACCTGATCGACATCGCGCGCGGCGAATTCGGCCCGCCTTATGCGATGCCAGCGCAGGCGCTCGCCGCCGAAGCCAAAGCCGATAGCGGTGAGCGGCGCGGGCGCGCCTATGTGCGCTTCACCGTGGCGGACAAGGTGGGCGTGCTCGCCGAAGTTGCCGCCGCGATGCGCGACGCCGGGGTTTCGATCGAGAGCCTGATCCAGCGCGGCGCGAGTCCGGATGGTAGCGCGCTGGTCGCGATCGTAACGCATGAAGGGCCCGAACGCAGCGTTGCACAGGCGCTCGACAAGTTGCGCGGATCGGCAAGCCTGATCGGCGAGCCGATGTGGATGCATATCCTCGCCGATTAAGGCGGCGGCGCACGGCGTACCTCGCCTGAGCTGCCGACGGTGACGCCGACGCCCACCGAGCCGCAATGGACGATGAAGGCGCCCTGGCCGCATTCCACGAGCCCCTGGGCCTCGGGAGTCATGATCCGGGCTTCCTGGTCATGGCCGTCGTTCGCGCGGTTATAGCGCGGCACCAGCGGCAATTGATGGCGATAGGCTTGGCGCCTGGCACACACGACGAGCTCGTCCGCATCGGTGGCCGAGGCGCATCGAACCTCTACCGCAGTCTTGGCGCGATATTCGGTGAGCGCCGCGTCGACCGCGGGCGAAACCTGGAACAGCAACGGCAAGAACATGCACACCCCCGCCAACGATCGGGCGGACGCTGGCCTATGCTTGTGGCGAAAATGCGATCAAGCCGTGCCGGGCGAAGAAGGCGCTAGGCTTGGCCGAAGCGGACGCGGACCTGTTCGGCGTCGGGCGTCTGCTCGGCGCAGGGCGCCCAGACCCCGCGCAGCGCAGTCGCTTCGCGTTCGGCAACCAGACGGTAGCGGCCGCCTGCAGCAGGCGCGCCGGGCGGCGTCACGAGGCTGAAGCTGTCGGCGGCGCGATCCGCATCGAGCGTCGAATCGCGGTGCGGCGCCAGTACGCTCTGCAACGCCAACAGCATCAGGAGCATCGCCGCTTCTCCACTTCGCACCTCATCTTCCAACATAGTACAATACGGCCGATTGCGCGCGAAGTTGCGACGAAACGAGGCATGGACACGTTTATGCTGCAATTGCGAAGTTGCTGACAACGCTAGCAGCCTCGACAGTGCAACGACCCCGCCCTATCGCCTTGGCGAAACCCTAGGAGACCCCCGCAACATGCCGACCGTCAGCCACGTCCTCGATCGTGTCCTCGTGCTCGAAATGGTGCGCGTCACCGAAGCGGCGGCGATCGCCGCCTCGACGCTGACCGGGCGCGGCGACGAGAAGGCGGCCGATCATGCCGCGGTCGAGGCGATGCGCGAGGCGCTCAACCACCTCTACATGGACGGCACCGTGGTGATCGGCGAGGGCGAGCGCGACGAAGCACCGATGCTGTTCATCGGCGAGAAGGTCGGAGCGGCGCAGGGCAGCGGCCCCAAGATCGACATCGCGCTCGACCCGCTGGAAGGCACGACGATCTGCGCCAAGGCGGGGCCCAACGCACTGGCGGTGCTCGCCGTCGCCGAGCAGGGCGGGCTGCTCAACGCGCCCGACGTCTATATGGACAAGATCGCCGTGGGGCCGGGCTATCCCGACAACATCATCGACCTTGCCAAGTCGCCGACCGAGAATGTGAAGGCGCTCGCCGCCGCCAAGGGCGTGCAGCCGCACGAGATCATCGCCTGCGTGCTCGATCGCCCGCGCCACGAGAAGCTGATCGCAGAACTGCGCGGGGTCGGCTGCGGCGTGGTGCTGATCGGGGACGGCGACGTCGCGGGCGTGATCGCCACGACCAATCCCGAGACGACGATCGACATCTATATGGGCCAGGGCGGCGCCCCCGAGGGCGTGCTCGCCTGCGCGGCGCTGCGCTGCGTCGGCGGCCAGTTCAAGGGCCGGCTGGTTTTCCGCAACGACGACGAGCGCGCGCGCGCGGCGAAGTGGGGCATCGAGGATCTCGACAAGATCTACGACCTTACCGACTTGGCCAAGGGCGACTGCATCTTCGCGGCGACGGGCGTGACCGACGGCTCGCTGCTCCAGGGCGTCAAGCGCTTCGCCACCAAGATGACCACCGAGAGCGTGGTGATGCGCGCAAAGTCCGGCACGGTGCGCTGGGTGAAGGGCGAGCATCGCACCGCCTGACCGCGCTGGAGATTCCCTCCCCCGCGATTTGCCTCTAGACCCCTCTCGTCACGACGAGAGGGAAATCGCATGCGCATCTTGGGTCTGGTTGCACTGGCGGCGCTTGCCGCGCCCTTGGCCTATGCGCCGGCAGGCGCGCAGCAGGCCCCTGCCGCGACTGAGTCGCCCTTCGTCTTCGAAGAGGCGATGATCCCGATGCGCGACGGAGTGAAGCTGCACACCGTCATCCTGCGTCCGCGCGACCAGAAGGGACCGCTGCCGATCCTGTTCGGCCGCACGCCCTATGGCACCGCCGACCAGGCGCCGCGCGCGATGCCCAAGAACTGGGCGGCGCTGGCCAAGGACGGCTACATCTTCGTCAGCCAGGACATGCGCGGACGTTTCAAGTCCGAAGGCGGCAAGTTCACGCTGTCGACCGAGATCAAGACCGGCAAGGGCGCCGTCGACGAATCGACCGACGCCTATGATTCGATCGACTGGATGGTGAAGCACGTCGCCCAGAACAACGGCAAGGTCGGGATGTGGGGTGTCTCCTATCCCGGCTTCGCCGCAGCGATCGCGCTGGCACGGCCGCATCCGGCGCTCAAGGCAGTGAGCCCGCAGGCGGCATGGATCGATTACTGGAAGAATGACGACCTGCACCGCTGGGGCGCGATGCGGCTGACCTACGCCACCGACTGGGTATCGAGCCTGCAGCGGACCAAGGACAATTCCGAATTCCCCTATGACCGCTTCGACACCTATAATTTCTTCCTGAACGCGGGGTCGCCGGCCGACATCGAGGCGAAGTATTTCAAGGGCGAAGTGCCGCGCTATCAGGAGATGATCGACCATCCCGATTACGACCAGCATTGGAAGAAGCAGGTGTGGTCGGACAGCCTCAAGCGCACCACCGTGCCGACGCTCAACGTCGCGGGCTATTGGGACCAGGAAGACCCGTGGGGCAGCTGGCAGATCTTCTTCAAGCAGAAGAAGGACGATCCCAATAATCTCGCGTTGATGGTCGCCGGCCCCTGGGCGCATGGCGCGTGGCGCAGCCCCGCCGATGCACTCGGGCGCATCCCCTATGGCGTCGAGAGCGGGACGCAGTTCCAGGAGCAGATCGAGGCGCCCTTCTTCGCGCATTGGCTCCATGGCACCGGCGCCAAGCCCGATTATGCGCTGAAGAGCTTCCAGTCCGGATCGTGGCAGTGGAAGACCTACCGGCACTATCCGCTGCCCGAGGCGAAGGCGACGCCGCTCTATCTACGCGCTGATGGAACGCTGTCGTTCAGCGCGCCGGTCACCGGCGAGACCTGCCGCGACTATGTCTCCGATCCGGCCCGCCCGGTACCGTTCCGCCCGCATCCGATGTCGGCGACCTACGCCACCCCCGATTGGCGCTGGTGGGAAGCCGAGGATCAGCGCTTCGTCGACGATCGCCCCGACGTGCTGAGCTATGCCACCGCGCCACTCGATGCCGACCTGACCGTTACCGGCGACGTGGTCGCCAAGCTGATGGCCTCGACCAGCGGCACCGACAGCGACTTCGTGGTCAAGCTGATCGACGTTTTCCCCGAGGATTATGAGAAGCCGTCACGCGAGCTGGGCGCCTATGCCAAATCCTTGAATGGCTATGAGCTCCCGATCGCAATGGAGATCCGCCGCGGGCGCTATCTCCAGAGCTTCGAGAAGGCGACGCCGCTGGTGCCCAACCAGGTGGTGGCGTGGGACGTGCCGCTGCGCGACCACGACCATGTCTTCAAGAAGGGCCACCGGCTGATGGTCCAGGTCCAGTCGAGCTGGTTCCCGGTGATCGACCGCAACCCGCAGACCTTCGTGCCCAATATCTACAAGGCCAAGCCTTCCGACTATCAGAAGGCGATGCAAAAGGTTTGCGCGGGCTCGATGGTGACGCTGCCTATCGTCCGCTAGCCGACGCGCGCGCGGTAATGCGCGAGGACGTGCTCGACGCCGTGGGAGGAGATCGCGGTCGCCAGTCCCTCGGCCGAGCCCTTAGCCGCGGGCTCGGCACGTTCGGCGATCGCCGCTTCGGCGCGCTCGACCGCAGGCCAGCGCTCGCCGGTGAGCAGCGCATCCGCCAGATCGACCGCGTCGGCGAGAGCAAGGTTGACGCCCTCGCCGGCAAAGGGCGACATCAGGTGGGCGGCGTCGCCGAGCAGGGTGAGGCCCGGCCGGCTGGTCCAGCGGTGGCCAATCGGCAACGCGTGGAGCGGGCGAACCGCCAGCATGTCGCCACGCTCGACCAACGCGCGCAGCGGCGGCGCCCAATCGGCAAAGGCCGTACGCAGCTCGGCGCGAACCGCCTCCAGCGGCATCGCCATCAGCCGCTGCGAATCAGCCTCGGGAACGCGCAGCCCGGCATAGCCGCGGATATGGCCGAGACCGTTGCGCTGCGCGACCAGCGTGCGGTTGTCGCCGACCGCGAACATCTTGCCGCTGCCAACCAGCGCGTCGATTTCCGGATGGCGCGCAGTGTCGAAGCCGAGCTCGACCATGGTGACGCCCTCGTAAACGGGCTGCGCATCGGACAGCAGCGGGCGGACGCGCGACCACGCACCATCGGCTCCCACGACGATATCGAAGCGGTCGCTGCCTGCCGCAGTGAGCACATCGAATCCGCTATCGGACGGGACGATCGCCGCGACCGCGCTGGCCCAGCGCACCGTTCCCGGCGCCAGCGCAGCAAGTAGGATGCGCCGGAGCGCGCTGCGGTCGATCTCGGGGCGATCGTCGCCCGCGCCGTCGCGATCGAACAGCAACGTGCCATCGGGTTGGTAGAGCCGATCGCCCTGATCCTCGGGGCGTGCCTCGGCGAGGAATTCGGCTTCGAGCCCGGCGCGGCGGATCGCGTGCTGGCCGGTATCGGCGTGAAGGTCGAGCGAGCCGCCCTGGGGGCGCTCATCCTCGTGCGTGTCGCGTTCGAAGACGATCGGCCTCATGCCGCCGCGTTCGAGCAGCTGGGCCAGCATCAGGCCGCCGGGGCCACCGCCGATGATGGCGATGCGGGAAGTTGTCATATCGAGTCGCTCCATTTACATAGCAGCCTATATTATAAACATAGGAAGCTATGCAATGCCGGTCGAATGGAGCCCGATGCGCATGCCCGGCCATTATTTCAGTCGGATCGCGCGCGGGCTGGCGCGCGTGGGCGATGCCCGGCTGAAGGAGCTCGGATTCGCGACAGCGCAGCTGCCCGTGCTCACGGCGCTCAAGGACGGCGCGCAGCTCTCGCAAACCGAACTGGCGCGTTGGGCCAAGGTCGAGCAGCCGACCATGGCCCAGCTGCTTGCGCGGATGGAGCGCGACGGAATCGTGCGTCGCTCGCCCGATCCTGCCGACCGGCGCAGCAGCCTGGTCTCGCTGAGCGAGGATGCGCGCGCCAGGCTGCCCGCGGGCCGCGCGATCCTGGAACAGGGCAATCGCGAGGCGACACGAGGCCTGTCGGAAGCGGAAGTCGAGACGCTGCTTGGGCTACTCGCGCGGGTGCTCGCCAATGTCGAGGCGATGGAGTCCTGAACGTCAGCCGGCGGGCGGGGCCTTGGCGGCGAGGATCTGGACCAGCGGATTGGGGCGCGCATCGCCGACGCGCAGCAGCGTGTTGCGGTCGCGGTGGTCGAACGGCGCGTCCTGGCCCTTCACGGTCAACGTGGTGTGGATGTCGTAGCTCCAGCTGCCATCGGCGTTGAACGTGACGTCGATGCGATAGGCATCGGTGCGGAAGGCGTATTCGAGGAAATCGGTCGAGCAGATCCCGTAATTGGTCTGTCCGCGCGTCGCGGTCAGCGTGAAGCCGTCGGCATCGGCCGCAGCGGTGCCCGATGCCAGCGCCACCTGCCCGCGCGGGATCGCCAGCGTTTGCAGGATCAGCCCGGTCTTAGCTTCCCACAGCCAATAGCCGACCTGCTCGTGGAAGGTGATGTCTTCCTCTTCGGTGGTGATGTGGATGTGATAGCGCAGGCCGTACAGCAGCTGCGGGCCGTTCGCCTGGGGATCGATGGGGACGAATTCGATCCGCTCGATGAACTGGCGGCGCTCGGGCCCCTCCGCTTTTGGATTGAGATCCACGCCCTTGGCGGCCTGCCACCGGCCGGCGAACCGCCGAAGCGGGCCGAGATTGGCCAGCGTATCGGGATCGACGTCCGAAGGTTCGGTGAACACGTCCAGGGGAAAGGGTGTCATGCTGGAGCCCTTAGTTCTTGAGACGATAGCCGGTCTTGAAGATCGCGACGATGAGCCCGAGGCAGAGCGCGAGGAACAGCGCAGTGAAGCCGAGGCTCCACAGGATGTCGACGTCGCCCTTGCCGAAGAAGCTCCAGCGGAAACCGCTGACCAGATAGACCACCGGATTGAACAGGCTGATCGTGTGCCAGGGCGCGGGAAGCATATCGATCGAGTAGAAGGCGCCGCCGAGAAACGTAAGCGGCGTGATCAGCAGCGCCGGCACGATGTTGAGCTGCTCGAACCCCTTGGCCCAGATGCCGATGATGAAGCCGAACATGCTGAAAGTAACCGAAGTCAGCACCAGAAACGCGATCATCGCCAGCGGATGATCGATGCGCAGCGGCACGAACAGCGCGGAGGTGGCGAGGATGATCAGCCCGATCACCATCGACTTGGTCGCCGCCGCGCCGACAAAGCCGGTGACCAGTTCGACTGCCGAGATCGGCGCCGAAAGCAGCTCGAACATGGTGCCGGTGAATTTGGGGAAATAGATGCCGATCGAGGCATTCGCGATGCTCTGGGTGAGCAGCGACAGCATGATCAGCCCGGGCACCAGGAAGCTGCCGTAATTGACCCCGCCAATCTCGTGGATGCGGCTGCCCATCGCGCCGCCGAACACGATAAAATAGAGCGAAGTGGTGATCACTGGCGTGGCGATCGACTGCCAGAGCGTGCGCAGCGTGCGCGCCATCTCGAACTTGTAGATCGCCCAGATGCCGTGGAAGTTGATGCCGGTCATGCCACGGCTCCTTCGTTCGAAGCCTGTTTCTGCTCGACCAGATCGACGAAGATGTCCTCCAGGCTCGACTTGCTGGTGTCGAGATCCTTGAAGCCAATCCCTAGCTCGGCGAGTTTCCGCAGCAGCGACGGGATGCCGGTGCGCTCGGCCTGGGCATCGAAGGTGTAGCGCAGGCGGTGGCCTTCGTCCTCGAGGCTGAGATGCCATTCCTCGAGGCCGGCGGGGATCGCAGCGAGCGGATCGACAAGCGAAAGGTCCATCTCGCGCTTGCCCAGCTTGGTCATCAGCGCGGCCTTGTCGTCGACGAGGAGCAGCTGGCCCTTGTTGATCACGCCGACACGATCGGCCATCTCTTCGGCCTCTTCGATATAATGCGTGGTCAGGATGATCGTAACGCCGCGTTCGCGCAGCGCGCCGATCATCTTCCACATGTCGCGCCGCAGCGAAACGTCGACGCCCGCCGTGGGCTCGTCGAGGAAGAGGATGTCGGGTTCGTGCGCCAGCGCCTTGGCGATCATCACGCGGCGCTTCATGCCGCCCGAAAGCTCCATGATCTTGGCGTCGCGCTTGTCCCATAGCGACAGGTCCTTGAGCACCTGATCGCAATGCGCCTGGTTCGGCGCCTTGCCGAACAGCCCGCGGCTGAAGCGCACCTGCGAAGCGACGCTGGAGAACATGTCGACCGCGATTTCCTGGGGCACCAGCCCGATCTTCGAACGCGCCTCCCGCGCCTGATGGATCGCATCATGCCCGTCGACCAGGATCGTGCCCGAGCTTGGCGTGACGATGCCGCAGATGATGCTGATCAGCGTGGTCTTGCCCGCACCGTTCGGCCCGAGCAGCGCGAAGATCTCGCCGCGATGGATGTCGAGATCGACATGGTCGAGCGCCTTGTGGCCCGACGCATAGGTCTTGCTGACCTGGGAAAGCGATAGAATGGATTGCATGAAGAGCCCCGGACGGAACGGATCCGTTACGTAGGGCGGCACCTGCTCCGGAACAAGGCGCCTATCGGCCCGAGCGCGCTGCGGCGACGGCTTCGGACAGGCCCGCATAGTCGCGCGCGCCATAATAAAGCTTGCCGCCGATCACCCAGCTTGGCGTGCCCGTCATCGCGAGTTGCTCGCCGAGACGATGATTGGCGCGGATCTCGTTCTCGATTGCGGGTGAGCGGATCGTGCGCTCGGCAAGCACCTTGTCGAGACCCGCCTTGCTCGCGGCCTCGGCGATCGTCTCGGGGCTCGGTCCGCCGGCAGCGAACAACGCATCGTGGAACGGGCGGAACTTGCCCTGCGCAGCCGCCGCCAGCGCCCAGCGCGACGCGACGACGCTGGCATCGCCGAGCACGGGATATTCGCGATAGACGATCCGGACGCCGGGGTCCTTCTGGAGCAGCTCTGCAAGCCCCGAAAGGCTCGCGCGGCAATAGCCGCAGGCATAGTCCATGAACGCGACGACGGTGACGTCGCCTTGTGGATTGCCCGCCCAGGCCGAAGCGAACGGCGTGGACAGCGCCGGAAGGTGCGTGCCGACCGATTGCTGGGCGGCGACCTGCGCCTTTTCGGCCTTGGCGTTCTCGCGCGCCTGGAGGCGCTCCATCGCCTCTGGCAGCACCTCGGGGTGCTCGAGCAGATAGTCCCGGATCTGAGAACCGGCGATCTCGGTGTGGCGCGCGCCCTGGATCCAAGCGAAGATCCCGGCGCCGAGCATCGCCGACAACAGGCAGGCGCCGGCGAGCACCAGAGGGTTGCGCAACAGCTTGTCGATCATTGCAGGTTGCGGCGCCCCTTGCGCTTCTTGTCGTCCATCTCGTTCTGCGAGACCATCGCGATGTCCTGCGCGCGCACCCAGTCGGACGAACCTTGTGGCAGCCCGGCCATCGCAGCGCGGGCACTGACCAGTGCGGTGCGGGTATCGCCAGTCAGATTGGCACGCTCCGCAGTGGCGAGCGCGGTGCGAGGCTCGTCGCCTTTGCGATCATAGACGGTGCCGAGATTGAGCCAGGCAAAGGGGTTGTCGTGATCGCGCGCAACCGCCTTGCGCAACACCGCCTCCGCCTCGGTGAGATTGGCCTTGTCCTCGGTGGCGAGCAGCGCGTGGCCGAAGGTCGTCGCGATCAGCGGCTGGTTGTGCGACAGCTCGGTCGCCTGGCGCAGCGGCGCGATCGCCTCGGCCGGACGGCCCGATTCGAGCAGGATCTGGCCTTCGAGCTCTAGGAAATAGGGATCCTGTGGCGCGGCCTTGACCAAGGCTGCAGTCTCAGCCGCCGCCTGCTCGGGATAGCCCGATTTATGATAGGCATAAGCGCGCGCATAGTGCGCGGGGGCCGACTGGTCCGCGACCGGATAGAGGCGCAGCGTCGTTGCAGGCTCGCTGACATAACCGCGCAGCTTGGCCTGGATGCGCTTGAAGCGACGCTCGAGATCGGGATCGAGCGGCTTGCCCCAGGATGGCGCTTTCTGGAGATCGGCCTTGAGCGTCTCGACGCGATCCTGCGACATCGGGTGGGTCTGGGCGAAGGGATCGACTTCGGGATCGGTCGAGTAATAGCCGTAGCGGTGCATCTGCGCCGTCAGCTTGTCAAAGAAGCTCAGCATGCCCCTGCCGGTAACGCCGGCGCTGTTTAGGAAGCGCACGCCGGCGGCATCGGCCGAGGATTCCTGGACGCGGCTAAACGAGAGATATTTGCCGATCGCGGCGCGCTGGCCCGCGGCAATGATGCCGGCGCCGGCATCGCCCGAACCCGCCGCCATCGCGGCGACGCCGAGCAGCATCGAGAGCAGAGTGATGCTGGTATAGCCGCCATCGTTCTGGAATACGGCATGGCCGCCGACGATATGGCCGATCTCGTGCGCGATCACGCCCTGGACTTCGTTGGCGTTGTCGGCGGCGTCGATCAGCCCCGAATGGATGTAGACGATCTGGCCGCCGGCGACGAAGGCGTTGATCGAATTGTCCTGGATCAGCACCACCTTGGCATTGGCGGGCGACAGGCCGGCAGCCTGGAACAACGGCTTGGAGATATCGGCGAGCCAGGCCTCGGTCTCGGCATCGCGGAGCAGGGATTGCGCCGCGGCAGGCTGGGCTGCGGCGAAACAGGCGATGCAGACCATCGCCAGCAGAGTCGCGAAACGCTTCATCCGCGGCATCATCGTCCCATCCTCCCGTAGCGGCAATGCCCTTGGGGATTTTGCCCTGAACCCCGCGTGAAGCGGTCCCTCCCCCGCGGCAGCGCCGCGGAGGAGGGGTATTTGCTTAGGCGCCGAACGTGCGCTGCCACCAGCCGCGGCGCGCCGGGCCGGTATCGCCTTCGGCCTCTCCCTCGGCCGCCGGCTCGGCGGTCACGGGCGAGACGGTCGCCGCCGGCGGCACCGTATCGGCAGCTTCGATCGCCGCTTCGGGCTCGGCAGCAGGCGCTGCCGGCGCTTCGACGGTGGTCGCTGCGGCCTTGCGACGCGTGCGCTTGGGCTTGGCTGCGGGCTCCTCGGCCGCGGGAGCGACTTCGGCAGCAACCGGGGCCTCTGCTTCGGCAACGGGTGCCTCGGCGGCGGGCTCGGCCTTCTTGCGACGGCTGCGCTTGGCGGGCGCCGGCGTCTCGGCAGGCACCTCGAGCGCGACCGGCGCTTCGGCAACGGCCTCGGCCGGCGCTGCCTCGACATCGGCCTTCTTGCGACGGCTGCGCTTGGGCTTGGCAGGCGCTTCGGCCACCGGCTCGGCGTCGCCGAGTGCGGCGACGTCGTCGGCAGGCGATGCTTCGTCCTGGGTTACGGCATCGACGGCGTCCTCGGCGACCGGCGCTTCCTCGCCGCCATTGCCGCGACGGCCACCACGGCGACCGCGACGACGGCGCTTGCGGCCGCCTTCGCCTTCATTGCCCTCGGCACGCTCGGTGGCTTCGGCTTCGGTCTCGCTGGCATCGACAGGTGCCTCGGCGTCGTCGCCTTCCTCACCCTCTTCGCGCGCTTCGTCGGATGACGCCTCGCCCTCAGCCTCGCCATCACGACGCCGGCCGCGACCACGGCGGCGGCGGCGGCGCTTGCCGCGACCTTCGTCACCCTCTTCGCGGTCGCGGCGTTCGCTGCGCTCGCGGCGGGGCGCCTCGGCCTCGGCCTCCTCGGCTTCTTCCTCTTCCTCTTCGTCGATCTCCTCGACGTAATCGTCCTCGGGCTCTTCGATCAGGCGCTCGATCTTGGGCGCGTGCGCGGGCGGCGGGCCATTGGCCTCGACCGACATGCGCGCGCCCTCGACGTCACCGTCCGACACGACTTCGATGAGGACGCCATAGCGGTCCTCGATCTCGGCCAGTTCGGCGCGCTTGCGGTTGAGCAGGTAGAAGGCGGCTTCCTGGCTGGCGCGCAGCGTGATGTGCGAACCGCGGCCGCGCGCAGCCTCGTCCTCGATCAGGCGCAGCGCGGAGAGACCGGCCGACGAGGCGGTACGGACCAGGCCGGTGCCTTCGCAATGCGGGCACTGGCGGGTGGAGGCTTCGAGCACGCCGGTGCGCAGGCGCTGGCGGCTCATCTCCATCAGGCCGAAGGCCGAGATGCGGCCGACCTGGATGCGGGCGCGATCGTTCTTCAACGCCTCCTTCATCGCCTTCTCGACCTTACGGACGTTCGAGCCATGATCCATGTCGATGAAGTCGATCACGACGAGCCCGGCCATGTCGCGCAGGCGCAGCTGGCGGGCGATCTCGTGCGCGGCTTCGAGGTTGGTCGCCGTCGCGGTCTGCTCGATATTATGCTCGCGCGTCGATCGGCCCGAGTTGATGTCGATCGAGACGAGCGCCTCGGTCGGGTTGATCACCAGATAGCCGCCGCTCTTGAGCTGGACGACCGGGTTGTACATCGCCGAAAGCTGATCCTCGACGCCGGCGCGCTGGAACAGCGGCACCGCATCGGCATATTGCTTCACCTTCTTGGCGTGGCTCGGCATCAGGAGCTTCATGAAGTCCTTGGCCTGGCGATAGCCGTCCTCGCCCTCGACGATCACTTCGTCGATGTCGCGATTATAGATGTCGCGGATCGCGCGCTTGAGCAGGTCGCTGTCGCCATAAACCAGCGCCGGCGCGCTGGACTTGAGCGTGTTCTCGCGAATTCCGTCCCACAGCCGCGCGAGATAATCGAAGTCGCGCTTGATTTCGGTCTTGGTGCGCTGGAGACCCGCGGTGCGGACGATGCAGCCCATCGAGGGCGGCAGCTTGAGATCCGCCATGATGCCCTTGAGGCGCTTGCGATCGGCCGCCGAGCTGATCTTGCGCGAGATGCCGCCGCCATGCGCGGTGTTGGGCATCAGCACGCAATAGCGGCCGGCAAGCGACAGATAGGTGGTCAGCGCCGCACCCTTGTTGCCGCGCTCTTCCTTGACGACCTGGACCAGCAGCACCTGGCGGCGACGAATCACGTCCTGGATCTTGTAGCGGCGGCGCAGGTTCATGCGACGCTGGCGGAGCGCCTCTGCCTCGTCTTCCTTGCCGCCCCGTCCGCGGCGGCGGCCACGACCGCGGCCGTTCTCCGACAATTCCTCGCCTTCGCCGCCTTCGTCGTCGTGCTCGGCTTCGCCCTCGCCATCCTCGTCATCCGACGGACGCTCGAGAACTTCTACGCCATCTTCGCCGTCGAGATGATCGTCGTCATCGTCGTCGTCGCCGGCGCGCAGAGCGGCTTCCTCGGCGGCATGCTCCGCCTCTTCGCGGAGCAGCGCTTCGCGGTCTTCCTTGGGGATCTGATAATAATCGGGGTGGATTTCCGAGAAGGCCAGGAAGCCGTGGCGATTGCCGCCGTAATCGACGAACGCCGCCTGCAGCGACGGCTCTACGCGGGTAACCTTGGCCAGATAGATATTGCCCTTGAGCTGCTTGCGCTCAGCGGACTCGAAATCAAACTCCTCGATCCGGTTTCCCTTGACGACGGCAACGCGGGTTTCCTCCCGGTGCCGTGCGTCGATCAGCATACGCATGGTCATTTATTATTCTCCGGGCGCGCAGGCTCCGGTTGCTTTGCGGCTGAGGCGCGTGCGCGCGATACAAGATGCGGCCTTGGCCGGCGGTGCCGGCTGCGGTCTCGCGGGTTTCGAAAAATGCTGTTGCTGCACGGGCACGCACGGAAATGCGATCCGAAAGCTCCGCCACAGCCGCCGCGTTGCCGGCCGAGACGGCCTGGCGGTGCGGTGGGTGGGGAAATTGCCTCATGCGAGCGTCAACCTGAACTGTCGCGACATATTCGGTCGCGGAAAAGCCCCGATACAATAGAGGGGTCGAGTGTGCGTAGCACCCTGCGACGCACGCGGCAACTGCACGAAGCTCAACTCGTTACGCACCAAATCTGGGACTTTTGCGGAAGTTGTCGGCAAGCGCTGCTTCATGCCTGATGCGCTATTAACCCAATAGCTTCACCGCGACTTGAGACGCGGCGGTTACCAAGGGCGCGTCAGGGCAGACGCTTATCTAGAGTTTCGATCATGGATTTGGGCTGGACCCCCTATGGCCCGGCGCGGCATATCGCGCGGGTGCTATTCCTGCTTGCCCTCCTCTCCGGCTGGTTGACCGGAGTTCCGAGCTGGGCAGGCATCGTCCAGGACGTGCGCGTCCAGGACGACCGGATCGTCGTGCGCTTCGACACGCCGGTGACTCAGGCGAGCAGCTTCCTGCTCGCCGGGCCGCAGCGCATCGCGCTCGATCTTTCGGGCGCCGCGCCGGGGGGCAAGGTCCAGGCCGGCGGCGCGGTGACTGCGATCCGCCAGGGCGCCCAGGACGGCGGCGCACGTGTGGTCTTCGATCTCGCACGTCCGGCAATCGTCACCGAAGGCCGTTTCGGCCCGGACGGCCGCACGCTGACGCTGCAACTGCGCACGGTGGACGATGCCCGCTTCGCCAGGGCCGCGGCCGAGAAGCGGATGAGCTTCCTGCCGCCGCTCACTTATCTCCAGCCCGCCGACCGGCTGGCCTACAAGGTCTCGATGCCGATTCCGCGTCGCGCGTCGCGCGTACCGCTGCCGCAGGTTTACGGCGATGCCAGCCGTCCGCTCGTGGTGATCGACGCCGGGCATGGCGGGCACGATCCCGGCGCGATCGGCGCCGAGAGCGGGCTCCGCGAAAAGGACCTGACGCTCCAGGCCGCGCTGGCGATCAAGGATGCGCTGCTTGCCTCGGGCCGGGTGCGCGTCGCGCTCACCCGCGAGGACGATCGCTTCCTGGTGCTCCAGGAACGCTATGGCCTCGCGCGGCGATTGAAGGCCGACCTGTTCATCTCGGTCCATTGCGACAGCGCCGGCAATCCCGAGGCGACCGGCGCGACCGTCTACACGCTGTCCGAAGTGGCGTCCGACAAGGAAGCCGCGCGGCTGGCGGCACGCGAGAACAAGGCCGACATCATCGCCGGGATCGACCTGGGCACGCAGAATGCCGACATCTCGTCGATCCTGATCGACCTGACGCAGCGCGAGACGATGAACATCTCGGCGAACTTCGCCCGGCTGCTCGGCCGCGAGGCGCAGCCGCTGATCCCGATCAAGGCGAATTACCATCGCATGGCCTCGCTGATGGTCTTGAAGGCGCCCGACATGCCTTCGGTCTTGTTCGAGACGGGCTATATCTCGAACGCCGGTGATGCGGCGTTCCTCGCCTCGAGGGAAGGCCGCGAGAAAGTGGCGGAAAGCGTGCGCAAGGCAGTGGAAATCCACTTCGCGACGCGGATGGCGGCGGGCTCGAAGCGCCCGGATTCGCCGGCGCTTTGATCTCCCCCGTAATGCCGGACTCGCAGCCGCTCCGGCGCCAAATGCAGACCAACCCAGACCGGCTGGCATAAGCGCGGAAAGTTGCTACACCGCGCAGCGCATGGCGGACGGCAGCATTTCCAGCGTAAAGATGCGGATCACCCGAGAGATCGGCGGAATCCGCGGGTTCTTAGGACGCGTTCGGCGGCGCTGGTGGTTCCGGCTGCTCGCCTGGGGCGCCTTGCTCGCCGGGCTGGGCGTGCTGGTCCTCTGGTTCCTGATCGCGCGCAACCTGCCTTCGGTCGACAAGCTGCGCTCGTATGAGCCGCCGCTACCGACCAATGTCCGCTCGGTCGAAGGGCTGCCGATCCACAGCTATGCGCGCGAGCGCCGCGTCCAGCTGAGCTATCCCGAATATCCCAAGCTGCTGGTCGACGCCTATCTCTCGGCCGAGGACAAGACCTTCTTCGAGCATCACGGCGTCGATTTCCCCGGCCTGGTGCGCGCTGCCTATCAGGGCCTGGTAAGCGGCTCGACTCCCCGCGGCACCTCGACGATCACGCAGCAGGTCGCCAAGAACCTGCTGGTCGGCAACGAAGCCAGCTATCTGCGCAAGGGCAAGGAAGCGATCCTCGCCTGGCGCATCGAGGATGCGCTGAGCAAGGAGCAGATCCTCGAGCTGTATCTCAATTCGATCGAGCTGGGCCGCAACGCCGGCGGCGTCGCCGCGGCGAGCCAGGCCTATTTCGGCAAGGAGCTCGACGAACTTACCTTGCCGCAAATGGCCTATCTGGCGATCCTGCCCAAAGGACCGGCGAATTATTCGCCCGAACGCTATGAGGCGCGCGCCCTGGAGCGCCGCAATTGGGTGCTCGGCCAGATGCTGGCCAACGGATTCATCACCGCCGCGCAGCATTCGGAAGCGGTCGCCGCGCCGCTCGGCACGATCCCGCGCCAGACGCCCAAGTTCGAGCGAGTTGGCGGCTATTTCATCGAGGAAGTCCGCCGCCAGCTGATGGACAAGTTCGGCGAGCAGGCCGCGGACGGTCCGTACAGCGTGTATTCGGGCGGGTTGTGGGTACGCACCTCGCTCGATCCCAAGCTCCAGCAATATGCCCAGAAGGCACTGCGCGACGGCTTGCTCCGCTACGACCGTGGCCGCGGCTGGGCCGGCCCGATCGCGCACAAGGAAATCGGCAGCAGCTGGCAGCAGACGCTGCTCGGCACCAATATCGGGCTCGATTACGAGAATTGGCGCGCCGGAATCGCGATCGCACGCGAAGGCGATGGCTGGCAGATCGGCTTTGACGACGGATCGACCGGCACGCTGCCGCGCTCGGGTGCGACGATGCCGGTGCGCGGCAAGGGCGGCGAGGCGTTCGGCGCGATCCAGGCGGGCGACATCCTGGCAGTCGCGCCCGAGGGCGGCAGCTATGCGCTGCGCTCGGTCCCCAAGGTCTCGGGCGGCTTCGTCATCGAGGATCCGCGCACCGGCCGCATCCTGGCGATGCAGGGCGGGTTCGATTCGCGCATTTCGGCGCTCAACCGCGCGACCCAGGCGTTCCGCCAGCCGGGATCGACGATCAAGCCGATCGTCTACACCGCCGCGATGGAGCAGGGACTGACTCCCGCCTCGATCATCGTCGACGGGCCGTTCTGCGTCTATCAGGGCGCCGGCCTCGGCGAGAAATGCTTCCGCAACTTCGGCAATATGCGCGGCGCCGGCCCCAAGACGCTGCGCTGGGGCATCGAGCAGTCGCGCAACCTGATGACGGTGCAGGCCGCCAACCAGGTGGGAATGGACCATGTCGTCGACATGATCCAGCGGCTGGGCGTCTCGAAGAACAAGTTCCCGCCCTATCTCAGCTATGCGCTGGGCGCGGGCGAGACCACCGTGATGCGGATGGTCAACGCCTATTCGATGCTGGTCAATCACGGCCGCGCGCTCAATCCGTCGCTGATCGATTTCGTCCAGAACCGCCGCGGCGAAGTGATCTGGCCGGAAAATTGGCGGGCCTGCGACCGCTGCAACGCGCGCGACTGGGACGGCGGCGCGATGCCGCGCCCGATCACCCGCGCCAAGCAGGTCGTCGATCCGCTCTCGGCCTATCAGATCGTCCACATCACCGAAGGCGTGATCCAGCGCGGCACCGCGGTGGTTCTGCGCGATCTCGGCCGGCCGATCATGGGCAAGACCGGCACGACCAACGGCCCGACCGATGTGTGGTTCGTCGGCGGCACCCCGCAGATGATCGGCGGGCTCTATCTCGGCTATGACAGCCCGACCAATCTGGGCGGCTATGCCCAGGGCGGATCGATCGCCGCGCCGATCTTCAAGCAGTTCGCGATTCCCGCGTTCAAGGACATGGAAGTGCTGCCGTTCACGGCGCCTGCCGGCATCCGCATGGTCCGCATCGATCGCGCGAGCGGCAAGCCGGTGCACGGCGCCTGGCCGTCGAACGACCCGCTCTCGAGCGTGATCTGGGAGGCTTTCAAGCCCGAAGTCGAGCCGCGGCGTGGCCGCCGCACGCGTGAGGACGAGCAGGCCGACACCAAGGCAATCGAGAAGAAAGTCGAGCGCAAGACCGAAAGCGACAGCGATTTCTTGCAACGCGAGGGCGGAATCTGACTAGCGCGCCCGCTTCGTCCCTATCTGTGCATACGGCCCTTCGATTTTGCGGGCCGGCTGAAGTTTTTGGAGAATGTCATGCGCGCCGAAGCGCAAGCCCATGTCGACACGATCAAGGATGCGCTGGCGCTCCTGCGCCGCTCGCTTGATTGGGATCGCGCGCTGCGGCGCCTCGACGAGCTCAACGCGCGAGTCGAGGACCCGACGCTGTGGAACGATGCCAAGGCCGCGCAGGACGTGATGCGCGAGCGCCGGCGCCTCGACGAGGCAGTGAGCGCGACGCGGGCAATCGAGTCCGAGCTCAACGACACGGTCGAGCTGATCGAGATGGCCGAGGCCGAGGGCGACGAGGAAATGGCGTCCGACGGCACCACCGCGCTCGCCGCGCTCGCCGAGCGCGCCGAGAAGGACAAGGTGATGGCGTTGCTCTCTGGCGAGGCCGATGCCAACGACACCTATGTCGAGATCAATTCGGGCGCCGGCGGCACCGAGAGCCAGGACTGGGCGGGCATGCTCCAGCGCATGTATACGCGCTGGGCCGAACGGCATGGCTACAAGGTCGAGCTGATCGACTATCATGCCGGCGAGCAGGCGGGGATCAAGTCGGCGACGCTGCTGATCAAGGGCGAGAACGCCTATGGCTATGCCAAGACCGAGAGCGGCGTGCACCGGCTGGTCCGCATCTCGCCCTATGACAGCGCGGCGCGACGCCACACCAGCTTCTCGAGCGTGTGGGTCTATCCGGTGATCGATGACGACATCAACGTCGAGTATAACGAAAGCGATCTGCGCATCGACACCTATCGCGCCTCGGGCGCGGGCGGGCAGCACATCAACACAACCAATTCGGCGGTGCGCATCACGCATATCCCGACGGGCATCGTCGTGCAGTGTCAGAATCAGCGTTCGCAGCACAAGAACAAGGCCGAGGCCTATAACCAGCTCCGTGCGCGGCTCTACGAGCGCGAGCTCGCGATCCGCGAGCAGGCAGCCAATGCCGAGAATGCGAGTAAGACCGATATCGGCTGGGGCCACCAGATCCGCTCCTACGTCCTCCAGCCCTATCAGCTGGTCAAGGATCTGCGCACCGGGGTGACGTCGACTGCGCCGAGCGACGTGCTCGACGGCGATGTCGATTCGTTCATGGCAGCGGCGCTGTCGCAACGGGTGACCGGCGAGGCAGTCGAAGTAGAAGACGTCGATTGAGGCGCGCGCTCGGCCCTGCGCTGATCGGCCTTCTGGCGCTCGCGGCGTGCGACGGCAGCAAGCCCGTGCTGCCCAAGGCCGAAAAGACCCACGCGCTCACCGGGTTCCCCGCCGCCGATCGTCCCGTCGCGACGATCGTCTCGACGCGCTGGTCGACCGAGGAAGCGCGCGACCGGCTAAACGAAGCCGGTCAGGTGATGAACCTGGCGGGGATCAAGCCGGGCATGACCGTTGCCGATATCGGCGCGGGCGAGGGCTATTACACGATCCGCCTGGGCCAGCGCGTCGGCGAGAAGGGCCGCGTCGTCGCCGAGGACATCGTTCCCGACACGATCGAGCAGCTCGGCACCCGCGTCGTACGTGAGCGGCTGCAGAATGTCAGCGTGCGGCTGGGCCTGCCTGCCGATCCGCGGCTGCCGGTGGCAAGCTTCGACCGGGTGCTGATGGTGCACATGTACCATGAGATCGAGAGCCCCTATGAATTCCTCTGGCGGCTGCGGCCGTCGCTGCGCCCCGAAGGCCAGGTGATCGTCGTCGACGCCGATCGCGCGACCGAGAATCACGGCACCCCGCCCGACCTGCTCAAATGCGAATTCGGCGCGGTCGGCTATGCGCTGGTCTCGATGCGCGCGATGCCCTCGGCCGGGGGCTATATCGCGATCTTCAAGGCGCAGGGCCCGCAGCCCGAGCCGAGCATGATCCGCGCCTGCCGCACCGGCGCCAAGGCAACGCCGGTGGTAGTCCAGCAGGGCAAGGAATCGGACTAGGACGCGCTCCGGCCCGGAGTCTGCGCGCTAATACGGATCGATCGGCTTGGCGGCGCGGCACGGCGCGGCTAGGCTCGGGCAATGCGGCAGTATCTTGAGCTTATGAAACGCGCGCTCCACCAGGGCGCGGAGACAATGGATCGCACCGGCACGGGAACGCGCAGCGTGTTCGGCCATCAGATGCGATTCGACCTTTCCGAAGGCTTCCCGCTGCTCACCACCAAGAAGCTGCACCTGCGATCGATCCTGATCGAGCTGCTCTGGTTCCTGCGCGGCGACACCAACGTCCAGTGGCTCCAGGATCGGCGCGTGAGCATCTGGGACGAATGGGCCGACGAAAACGGCGATCTCGGCCCGGTCTATGGCAAGCAATGGCGCGACTGGGAGACCCCCGACGGCCGCCATATCGACCAGATCGCCGAGCTGATCGAGACGCTCAAGACCAACCCGCATTCGCGCCGCATGATCGTCTCCGCCTGGAACCCGGGCGACCTCCACGCAATGGCGCTGGCGCCGTGCCACTGCCTGTTCCAATGCCATGTCGCCAACGGCAAGCTGAGCCTCCAGCTCTACCAGCGCTCGGCCGACATCTTCCTGGGCGTGCCGTTCAACATCGCCAGCTATGCGCTGCTCACCCATCTGCTCGCCCAGCAGACCGGCCTCGACGTCGGCGACTTCGTGTGGACCGGCGGCGACTGCCACCTCTATTCGAACCATCTCGACCAGGCGCGCGAGCAATTGGGCCGCGCCCCCAGCCCGCTGCCGCGGCTCGAAATCCTGCGCAAGGCCGAGTCGATCGACGGCTATGAATTCGAGGACTTCCTGATCCACGGATACGAAGCGCAGCCGCACATCAAGGCGCCGGTGGCGGTTTGATCAGCTTTCACCTCGCCCGCGCCGACAATGGCGTGATCGGCCGCGACGGCAAATTGCCCTGGCACCTCCCCGCCGATCTCAAGCGCTTCAAGGCGCAGACGATGGGCCGCGCGATGGTGATGGGGCGCAAGACCTTCGAGAGCTTCCCGGCCCCGCTCCCCGGCCGCCGTCACATCGTGCTGACCCGCGATACCGACTGGTCCGCGCCGGGCGCCGAAGTCGCGCATTCGGTCGACGACGCCCTCGCGCTCGCCGGCGCGGACGCGGCGGTGATCGGTGGCGCGGAAATCTTCGCGCTGTTGCTGGAGCGTGCCGCGCGAATTGAACTCACCGAAGTCCATGCCGCGCCCGAAGGCGACGCCGTGGTCCCGGCATTCGGGCCTGAATGGCGCGAAGTCGCCCGCGAAGACCATGACGGCGATCCCGCCTACAGCTTCGTCACGCTGGAGCGGGCGCGATGAAGCGCTGGATCTGGGGCGTCGCGGTCGTCGTCCTGATCGCAGTCGTCGGCTTTTTCGGGATCACCCCGGTGATCGTCGAGGCAGGGATGAACAAGGTGGTCCCCGCCCCGCTGCCCAAGGTCGCCCCGGCGACGCAGGCGCTGCACGCCTCGCTTGCCATCGCCGACATGCATGGCGACACGCTGATGTGGCGGCGCAGCCTGCTCGACGGCGCGAGCCGCGGCCAGATCGACGTGCCCCGGCTGCTCAAGGGCAATGTCGCGCTGCAGGTCTTCTCGTCGGTGACCAAGACGCCCAAGGGGCAGAATTACGACGCCAACACCGCCGAGACCGACAACATCACCCTGCTCGCGATCGCACAGCTCCAGCCGATGCGGACCTGGCATTCGCTGCTCGAACGCTCGCTATGGCACGCCCAGAAGCTGACGCGCGCCGCGGCGGGATCGGACGGGCAGCTGCGCGTGATCACCACACCCCAGCAGATCGACCAGCTGCTCGCCGACCGGGCTGGCGGCAAGAAGGTGGTCGGCGGCATGCTTTCGATCGAGGGGCTGCAGAATCTCGAAGGGCAGCTGCGCAATCTCGATCGCCTCTATGCCGCGGGCTTCCGCATGGCGGGACTGGCGCATTTCTTCGACAATGAAGTCGCCGGATCGATGCACGGCGTCCACAAGAGCGGGCTGACTCCGCTGGGCGTCGAGGTGGTACGGCGGATGGAGCGGATCGGGATGATCGTCGACGTCGCCCATTCGAGCCATGCCACGATCGCGCAGGTGCTCGGCATGGCGCGGCGCCCGGTGGTTTCGAGCCATGGCGGCGTCCAGGCGACGTGCAAGGTCAACCGCAACCTGACCGACGACGAGATTCGCGGGATCGCGCGCACCGGCGGCGTGGTCGGCATCGGCTATTGGGATGCCGCGGTCTGCTCGACCGCGCCCGAAGCGGTCGCCCGCGCGATCGCGCATGTCCGCGATCTGGTCGGCATCGATCATGTCGGGCTGGGATCGGATTTCGATGGCGCGGTGACCACCGCGTTCGACACCGGCCAGCTGGTGGAAGTGACTCAGGCGTTGTTCAATCGCGGCTTCACTCCCGACGAGATCCGCAAGGTGATGGGCGGCAATGTGCTGCGCGTGCTGCGCGCCGGGATCGCGCCGCAGGGCTGAGGCCCGCGTTGCGGAGGAGATTAGGCTGTAGCTTTCAAACAGCCTGTCGGGAGACGGCCCGAGGCGGACATTTGATTCCCCTCCCTGAAAGGGAGGGGTTAGGGGTGGGTTGGCGAGCGCAGCGAAGCCATCCTAGGCTATCGGCATGCTGCGCCGAGTCGACCCGCGCCTGACTGCTCGCGCACGCGACCTGCGCAACAATCCGACGCCTGCGGAGCTTTCAATCTGGCATCGTATTTCACGATATCGTCCGCCCTTCACGCGGCAGCATGTCGAGGCACCGTTCATCATCGACCTTGTCTGCAGGAAGGCAAAGCTTGCTGTCGAATTCGACGGCAGCCAGCATATCGAAGCCGCGGAAGCCGATGCTCGACGAACCGCATATCTTCAGGCGAAAGGCTGGCGGTTGATTCGGCTATGGAATTCGGAGGTGCTGGCAAACCCCGACGGTGCCGCTCAGTATATTCTGTCAACGGCCGCCGAGTGCCTCGGCGGCACCCACCCCCATCCCCTCCCTTCCAGGGGGGCGTGCGAGACGGCCACGCTATCGCTGAACGGCATCTAACCACCCCAAATTCGAACGGCCGCGATTGCGCCGAAACTGGCCGTTATGGGTTTGCGGCCTTGTCGATTTGCTCGACTCGGCGCGTCTGCCTATAGGCGCCGCCATGCAGCGGCTGGACAGTGGCTCGCCGGTTCCCGCGCCTCTGCGCGGCGCGATCGTCGCGCTCGGCAATTTCGATGGGTTTCATCTCGGGCACCAGGCCGTGGTCGGCCGGGCGATCGCGCGCGCGCGCGCCGAAGGGCGGCCGGCGATCGTCGCGACCTTCGATCCGCACCCGCAACGCTATTTCCGCCCCGATTCGCCGCATTTCCGGCTGACCACGCTGGACCAGCGCGCGGCGCTGTTCGCAGCCGCCGGCGCCGATGCGATGTTCGTCTTCCGCTTCGATGCCGGCCTTGCCGGGCTGAGCGCCCAGGGCTTTGCGCAGGCGCAATTGGTCGAGGCGATCGGCGCGGCGGGCGTGGTGACGGGCGGCGACTTCACCTTCGGCAAGGGCCGCGAAGGCGACACTGCGCGGCTGGCGGCGCTGGGCGCCGAACTGGGCTTCACTGCCGATGTCGTCGCTCCCGTAACGCTGAACGGCGAGACCGTCTCGTCGAGCCGGATCCGCGAGCATCTGCACGAAGGCCGCCCGCGCGACGCGGCGGCGATGCTCACCCGCCCCTTCGCGATTGCGGGCGAAGTGATCGGCGGCGATCGGCGCGGGCGCGAACTGGGCTATCCGACCGCCAATATGCGCCTCGCAAATTATCTGCGCCCGGCCTACGGCATCTATGCCGTGCGCGGGCGCCTGCCCGACGGGCGCGTGCTCGACGGCGTCGCCAATCTGGGCATCCGCCCCACTTTCGATCCGCCGGTCGAATTGCTCGAAAGCTTCTTCTTCGACTTCTCCGGCGACCTGTATGGGCAAATGCTCGAGGTCGAACTGGTCGACTATCTGCGCGCGGAAGCGAAGTTCGACTCGCTCGATGCGCTGGTCGTCCAGATGGACCAGGACGCAGCGAAGGCGCGGGCAGCGCTCCGGGCCTGAAGGCGCAGCGAAACCCGCCGTCCCTTCCAAAGTAGGATTTCGTCTGATCTAGTCTGGTCGATGAAATCGCCGCCATTCCTTTCCGATCGCCACCTGACGCGCCGATGGCGCGAGCCAGGCGCACACCTGCCGCGCCGGCGGCGCAAGCCAGGCGCGCGCGTGGCGCGTCGGCGGCGCGTGGATGGCGCGCTTTCGTCGCGTCGGTGCCGCGCAGGGGCGGCGTCGCAGGCGCATTCTGGGCGCTTCGCCGGCGCGAACGCCGCGAAACCGCCTTTTCGTGTCAACTTCGTCAACTTCGTCGGCGCGCCGGGCCTCGCCGCGAGCAAAGCCGCTTCCCGATTCGCTCCGCACCCGCTACTCCCCGCCGCCAAATGACCGAAACTTCCGACTCCGCGCGCGACTGGCGCGACACCGTCTTCCTGCCGAAGACCGATTTCCCCATGAAGGCCGGGCTCGCCGCCAAGGAACCGGCGATCCTCGAACGCTGGGCGAAGATCGGGCTCTACCAGAAGCTGCGCGAGGCCCGCGCCGGTCGCGAGACCTTCCTGCTCCATGACGGCCCACCCTATGCGAATGGCGACATTCACATGGGCCATGCGATGAACAAGATCCTCAAGGACATCGTCGTGCGCAGCCAGACGCTGCTCGGCAAGGACGCGCCTTACGTCCCCGGCTGGGACTGCCACGGGCTGCCGATCGAGTGGAAGGTCGAGGAAGCCTATCGCGCCAAGAAGCTCAACAAGGACGAAGTCGACCCCGTCGCCTTCCGCGCCGAATGCCGCGCTTATGCCGAGAAATGGGTCGCCGTGCAGCGCGGCCAGTTCGAGCGATTGGGCGTGATGGGCGATTGGGACACGCCCTACCTCACGATGAACTATCAGAGCGAGGCGATCATCGCCGGCGAGCTGCTCAAGTTCGCCGAGAGCGGCCAGCTCTATCGCGGCGCGAAACCCGTGATGTGGTCGCCCGTCGAGAAGACCGCGCTGGCCGAGGCCGAGGTCGAATATGAGGACGTCGTGTCGACGCAGATCGACGTGGCGTTCGAGATCGTTGAGGCGCCGAACGCGCCCGAGCTGGTCGGCGCGCACGCGGTGATCTGGACGACCACGCCGTGGACGATCCCGGTGAACCAGGCGTTGGCGTATGGGCCGGACGTTGAGTACGCGGATATCAGCATCCAAAGCTATTTCACCGAGGAGGTGCTGAAAAAGCATTCGGCCTTGATCGAAGCCGAATCTGATAGATTTGGATTGGCTTGGGACAAACGGTATCTAATCGCGATCGACTTGGTCCCGGCCTTTGAACGCCGGGTATGTGGAGCGTTTCGACAGAGACTCGCATCTTTGGAGCCCGATTTCACATCAACAAGCGTAATCACTGACGAGTACGAACGAAGCGACACGATCTATAAAGGCTCGCAGCTTTCGGGCGCCACCGCCCGCCACCCGATGCACCATCTCGGCGGCTTCTTCGCCAAGCCGCGCCCGTTCCTGCCCGGCGACTTCGTCACTACCGACGCCGGCACCGGCCTCGTCCATATGGCGCCGGATCATGGCGAGGACGACTTCCTCCTGTGCAAGGCGCACGGGATCGATCCGGTGTTCGCGGTCGACGGCGCGGGGATGTACCGCGCCGACTGGCTGTGGCTCGGCGGCCAGGGATCGGTTATCAACAAGAAGTTCGTCGCCAGCGACGGCCCGATCTGCACCGATCTTCGCGAAGCCGGCGCGCTGCTCGCCGCCTCGGACGATTTCGCGCACAGCTATCCGCACAGCTGGCGAAGCAAGGCCAAGATCATCTTCCGCGCGACGCCGCAATGGTTCATTCCGATGGACCGGAGCGTGACCAGCGCCGACACCAGCGAAGGCGGATCGGCGGGCGCCAATGGCGCGACCCTGCGCGGCATCGCGCTCGACGCGATCGAGACCACGCGCTGGGTGCCCGAGCGCTCGAAGAACCGCATCCGCGCGATGGTCGAGGGGCGTCCCGATTGGGTGATCAGCCGCCAGCGCGCCTGGGGCGTGCCGATCGCGCTCTACGTCAACCGCGCCACCGGCGATTACCTCCGCGACGCGCAAGTCAACGCCCGCATCCTCCAGGCCTTCACCACCGGCGGCGCCGATGCCTGGTTCCAGGCGGATCACCAGGCGCTGCTTGGCGAACGCTACAACCTCGCCGATTATGAGGTGATCACCGACATCCTCGACGTGTGGTTCGACAGCGGCTCGACCCACGCCTTTGTCGTCGAAGCCCGCTATGGCCAGGGCGTTCGCGCCAACCTCTATCTCGAAGGGTCGGACCAGCATCGCGGCTGGTTCCAGTCGTCGCTGCTCGAAAGCTGCGGCACGCGCGGGCAAGCTCCCTATGACGCGGTGCTAACCCATGGCTTCGCGCTCGACGGCAAGGGCAAGAAGATGTCCAAGTCGCTCGGCAACGTCGTCGATCCGCTCAAGATCATCGGCGAGAGCGGCGCCGACATCCTGCGGCTGTGGGTCGCGCAGACCGACTATTTCGAGGACGTCCGCATCGGCAAGGAAGTGCTCGCCGGCACCGGCGACACCTACCGGAAACTGCGCAACACCTTCCGCTATCTGCTCGGCGCCTTGGATGGCTTCGAGGAGAGCGAAAAGGTCGCGGTGGCCGAGATGCCCGAGCTCGAGCGCTACATCCTCGCCAAGCTCGCCGAGCTCGATGCCGAATTGAAGGCGGCGGCGAACGACTTCGAGTTCAACCGCTATTCGCGTGCGCTGACCGACTTCGCCAATGAGGATTTGTCGGCCTTCTTCTTCGATATCCGCAAGGACTGCCTCTATTGCGAGGCGGCGTCGTCAACGAAGCGCCGCGCCTATCGCACCGTGCTCGATGTGCTGTTCCACGCGCTCGTCCGCTATGCCGCGCCGATCCTCGCCTTCACCGCCGAGGAAGTGTGGCAGGCGCGCTTCCCGAGCGAGGACAGCTCGGTCCATTTGCTCGAATGGCCGGTGCTGCCCGAGGGCGCCGCGACGAGCGCCGACTGGTCGGCGATCCGCGCGCTGCGCCAGACCGTCACCGAGGCGATCGAGCCCTATCGCCGCGACAAGAAGGTGCGCTCGAGCCTCGAGGCCGAGGTTACCGTGCCCGATCTGCCCGCCTCGAGCGACGATCTCGCCGAATTGTTCATCGTCTCGAAAGTCACGCAGGCGGAAAGCGTCACCGTGACGCCTACCGATCGCCACAAATGCGGCCGATGCTGGCGCCATCTTCCCGAGGTTGCGGAAGACGGTCTGCTGTGCGACCGCTGCGCCGGGGTGGTGAAGTGATGAATCTGCGTGTCCTCGGGCTGCTCGTCGCGGTCCTCGTCTTCCTCGTCGATCAGGGCGTGAAATATTGGGTCACCGGCCCGCTCGGCCTCAACGTCCAGGATGCGTCGCTGACGATCCTGCCGATCTTCGACTTGCGCTTCGTCAAGAATGTCGGCGTGTCGCTGGGCCTGCTGCCCGCAAGCGGCAGCGCGATGCGCTGGCTGCTGGTGCTGCTGACCGGCGGGATCGCCGCAGGCGTGCTGTGGTGGATGCTGCGCGAGAAGAAGCGGCCCGATGTGATCGCGCTGGGGCTGGTGCTCGGCGGCGCGCTGGGCAATATCCTCGATCGCACGCGGCTGGGCTATGTCGTCGATTTCGCCGACCTGCACTTCGACACCTGGCGCCCCTTTCTCGTCTTCAACGTCGCCGATGCGGCGATTACCATCGGCGTGCTGATCCTGTTGATCCGCGCCCTGTTCGTGCGCGATAAGGCGGCCAAGACGCCTGCCCCTGTGGAGAATCAAGTCAATGCGTAAGCTGATCATCGTCGTTGCGGGCGTCGCGCTCCTGGGTTCGCTCTCCGCCTGCGGCAAGCGCGGCTATGACCGTGCCCGTCCCGACGAATTCGCCGTCGCGCGCCAGGCGCCGCTGGTCATCCCGCCGGACTTCGCGCTGGCGCCGCCGCAGCCCGGCGCCGCACGCCCGCAGGACAACAACGCCGCCAACCAGGCGCTCGACGCGCTGTTCGGCGGTTCGGCCGCCCGCAGCGCCGGCGAGAATGGCGTGCTCGACGCCGCAGGCCGCACCGGCGCCGATCCGGCAGCGCGCAGCACCGCGGGCAGCCCCAACACCACGACCGTCGACAAGGGCAGCACCACCCGCGACATCGTCGCCGCCCCCGAAGGCGACGGCCGCGACGCGCGCGCCAGCACCCCGCAATAGGCGCGCGCTCGGGGCACGAAAAAGGGCCGGTCCGCAGCAGCGGGCTGGCCCTTTTCGTATCGGAGGGGCGGAGGGCGAACCCTCCGCCGAGGTGCTTAGAAGCTGACGCCGATCGAACCGATCACGCCACCCTTGGCGGCATTCTTGCCGGTGGGCGTAGTGAAATAGGTGTCGGTATCGACATATTGCACGCCGAAGGTCAGCGCCTTGTAGGTCGCCGTCGCGCCGAGCGACCAATCGGTATATTCGTCGGTCGGCCCCGACAGCCAGCTCGGGCCCCAGGTGTGGCCGAGATGCGCGGTGAGGCCGATCGGCGTGTTGGGGATCGACGCCGAGAGATCGCCGGCGACATAGACATTGTCTTCCTTCTCGAGCAGCCCGGTCTGGCCCTGATCGATCGCGAGCGCCTTCTGCTTCGGCGCATAATTGACCGTCGCCTTCGCCGTCACCGGGCCGAGGCCGAACGCGATCGAGGTATAGGGCTCGATGAAGTCCGAGGCGCTCTCATCGCCGGTGAAGCCGGGGCGCGTGCCGGGATAGACATAATAGACAGCGCCGATGTCGAAGGTCACGCCGTTGTCGAACGACTTCTTGAAGCCGGCGATCAGATCGAGTTCCTGATGGGCAGTGCCATGGACCGTGACATAGTCGTCGATCGAGGAACCCCAGGTGCCGATGTAGAAGCCCAATTCGTGGCTGACGGTGATGCCGCCCTGCACCGCGAAATTGCCGTCGGTCTGCGAGATGCCGCGGAACTTGTAGTCGCTGACTACGGTCGCGCTGCCGCTGACGGTGATTGCCGGGGCCGGCTCGGTTTCTTCCTGCGCAAGAGCAGGCGTAGCGGTGGCGAGCAGCAGCCCGCTCAGGGTGATGATTTTGAAGCGCATGGAATCCCTCTTGAAAAGCCAGGGTCCCCACCTGCAGCCTTCCGATTGCTGCGTCTTTGACCCTAGGGCCCTGCGCGGCTTCCCGGTCGGCACAAGATCATTGCCGTATCGCGCTGCGGCGCACAACAATAATTGCTCAACTGTGGCTGGTTCGTAAGGAAGTGTTGCGGGCCCGCAACAGAATTGTAACGATCGTTACTTCGCCCGCACCGCAACGATCGCGTCGATTTCGACCGCGGCACCCAGCGGAAGCACCGGCACGCCGACGGCGCTGCGGGCGTGCTTGCCTGCGTCGCCGAACAGGCTCTGCATCAGTTCCGAGGCGCCATTGGCCACCTTGGGCTGATCGGTGAAGCCAGCCGCCGAATTGACGAAGACGCCCAGCTTGATGATCCGCTCGACGCGCGAGAGATCCCCATCCAGCGCCTTCTTGAGCTGCGCGACGATCATCAGCCCGCAGCGCTGCGCCGCTTCCTGACCAAAGGCCAGATCGCGGTCCTCGCCGAGCCGCCCGGTCATCAGCGCGCCGTCCTTGAAGGGCAGCTGTCCGGAGAGATGGAGCAGGCCCCCCACCTCCACCGCGGGAACATAGGCAGCCACCGGCGCGGCGGCTTCGGGGAGGGAAAGGCCGAGTTCGGCCAGCTTCGCGTCGATCGCTGCGGTCATGGACGCCGCTCAACCACTCGCGGCGTCGGCGGTCAACCCCGCGGCGAAGCGCGCGGCGATCCAGGCCTCGGCCTCGCGCCAATCGTCGATCCGGGCGTGCGCATGCGGCGCGCGCGCCACCTGCCGTGCGAGATCGGGCTCGGCGATCATGTGGAGCCGGTGAACCTGCGGCGCATGCTTCGCGACCGATTCGTGATGCTGCTCGAGATCGTCGACGAACACGGTGACCGGATTGCCATGCTCGGCGACGAGCCGCGCCACCGGCGCGCCCTTGCCGCCCTGGTTGCATTCGACCCGGTGCGCGATGCCGTGCGTGGCGAGCTGGGCGATGCGATCGTCGCGGCAATGATCGCCGAGATTGGTGAGCACGACGATGTCGGCGACCTGCGCGATCGCCGCCAGAGCCTCGCGGGCATGCGGAACCAGCGTCTGGCGCTCCATCTCGGCGGGAAAGAAGCCGTCGAGCATCGCCCACATCGTCTCGCGCTCGACCAGCGCGCCATCGCCGCGGCGGCGCATCGACGTAGAGAAATCGGTGCCGTTGGGCGCGAAATCGATGTCGTGCGCCTCGCCGAGCCACACCCCGAAATGGCGGACCATGTGGAGAAGGACTTCGTCGCAATCGGTAATCAGCAGAGGCTTCATGCGTTCTCCAGCGCCCTTCGGGCAGCGACCAGCGCAGCGGGCTTCACGTCGAGCGCGTCGGCACAGGCAATCAGATCGGGCTCATATGCTTCGAGGAAGCCGAGCGCCGCGGCGAGCAGCGAAGGATCGGCGGCGCGCGCGCGCAATTCGGCCGGATCGAGCCCGGTCAGGTCGAGCAGACGCGCCGCGCGCGCCGAATCGCCCAGCGTCCAGGCCAGCGCCTGGAGCCCAATTGCCTCGGGGTTTGTTTCAGACGCGTGCATCGCCTAATGTCGTCTCAGTGGATAAGGTAGGTCGCGTGGCAAAAAGGGTGCTCGTTGTCGAGGACAACGAACTCAATCTGAAGCTTTTCTGCGACTTGCTGCGCGCGCACGACTTCGCCGCGGAGCCGGTGCAGGACGGCCGCGAGGCAGTGGCCAAGGCGCGCGACTTCACGCCGGACCTCGTCGTGATGGACATCCAGATGCCGCATGTCAGCGGGCTGGACCTGATTCGCGAAATGAAACTCGATTCGCAGCTGCGCACGATCCCGATCATGGCAGTCACTGCCTATGCCGGGCGCGAGGACGAGGAGCGGATTTGCTCGGCGGGCGCCAATGCCTATGTTTCGAAGCCGATCAGCCTGGCGCGCTTCATGGAAGAAGTTCGTGCGCTGGTGCCGAGCCAAGCGGAAGCGGCCGAGGACGCCGTTCCCGAGGACACGATCGAAGAGAACGCCGCTGACGAACCCTCAGCCGATCCGGGCCAGGGCGGCGACGATATGACGGACACAGCAGAAGCCCCGCAGCCTTGAGGGCGCGGGGCTCACTGTCCTCGCCAGCGCGAGGACTCGCGTAAATCGCGCGACGCGCGGCTTACTTGATCTTGGCTTCCTTGAACTCGACATGCTTGCGCACGACGGGGTCGTACTTGCGGAACGAGAACTTCTCGGTCTGGGTGCGCGGATTCTTCTTAGTGACGTAGAAGAAACCCGTGTCCGCCGTGCTGACGAGCTTGATCTTGACAGTGGTCGGCTTGGCCATGGCCCGAAACCCTTGAATTGTTCGAAAAGAAAAGAGCGGCACGCGCTAGCGCACCGCTGACAGGACGGGGCGGATGCGCGAGTCCGCCGCGAAAGTCAAGGCTCGGCGGGTGAAAAGCGCTCGAAACCTGGTGACGTTGCCCCTTCCCCGAAGGCGGCGCGCCGGGCAAGGTCGCGCGTGCAACAGCGGGAAACCTCATGGAAGCGATCGTCCCGGCGTTTCTCCTCGCCGTCCTCAGCCAGATCGGAGACCGGCCGGCGGCTCTGACTGCGCTGCTCTCCGATCGCTTCGCGCGGCCATGGACGGTCGTGCTCGCCGCGGCGATCGCGCAGACACTGGGCAACGCGCTGGCCGCGCTGTTCGGCGCCGCGGTTGCGCCGATGCTGACGCCCGAGGCGCAATCGTTGATGCTTGGGCTCGCCCTGTTGTTCGGCGGCGCCAGCGGGCTGTTTCCGAGCAAGCCGCCGGGCGCGCTCGACTCGTGGCGGCTAGCGCCATTCTTCACCGCATTGCTCGGCATCTTCGCGGCGGCCCTTGGCGACCGCACGCAATTCTTCACCTTCGCGCTCGCCACGCGCGGCGAGCCGGCGTTCGCGGCGATTGGCGCGATCCTGGGGACGGCGGCGATCGCCTTCGTTGCGGCGACGCTCGGCGAAAGCGGCTGGCGGCCGGTCGCCGCGCGCTGGCCGCGGCTGGGCGTGGCGTTTCTGTTCCTTGGCGCAGGATTTTGGACTGCGCTGGGAGCGCTTCGCCTGCTTTGACCTTCGGCGGGCTCGATCACGGTGATGGACAAAAGCCATGGCCGTGCGCGGGCCCGATACTATATCGGAATCGTTGAGCCCACGAACCGATTCTCCGGAGTATGACCATGGCAGATATCAAGGCGGCGCTTCAGACGCCCACCGACCTCAATCGCAACGATACCAAGAGCGTGGCGGAGGCGCTCAACAGCGCGCTGGCCGATGCCTATACGCTCTATTTCAAGACCAAGAATTTCCACTGGCACGTGTCGGGGCCGCATTTCCGCGATTATCACCTGATGCTCGACGATCAGGCGACCCAGATCCTGGGGATCACCGATGCGATCGCCGAGCGCGTGCGCAAGACCGGCAACGTCACGCTGCGCTCGATCGGCGACATCGCGCGCCGCCAGACGCTGAGCGACAATGATGCGGATTTCGTAGCGCCGGGCGACATGCTGGCCGAACTACGCGACGACAATCTCAAGCTGGTCGAGAGCTTCCGCGTGGTCAAGCAGGCGTCTGAGGATGCCGGCGACAATGCGACTTCGGGGATCGTCGACGAATGGACCGATCAGGCCGAGGAACGCGCCTGGTTCCTGTTCGAAGCGAGCCGCAAGGGCTGAGCGACGCGCTTCGCCAAATCCTGACGGGCCCGGAGGACTGCTCCGGGCCCGTTCCTCGTTCCGTTACTTGATCGCGGCGAGGTCGGTCTCGACCTTCTTCAGCCGCTCGTCGGTCAGCTTGTCGGGCGCGAAAGCCTGGACCTGGCGCAGACTCATGCCCTTGAAGCTCTCATACATCGGATGGGTGGTGGTGCCCGGCAGATCGGTATCGAGCACCGTCTTGCCCTTGGCATCGGCGGCGATCGTCGCGATCGGCGTGTCGAGGGTGAATTTCGCGGTTGCGGCGGCAGTGGTCGGTGCAGGCGCGGGTGCCGGGGTGGTCTGGGCAAAAGCGGGCGCGGCGAGGCAGGCGAGCGCCAGCGCGGTCGGGAGGGCAAGCTTCATGCGGTCCTCATCAATTCGATCGGCGCGGAGATGCGCCGCAGGGCCAGCCTAGCCAGTATCGGCGCCGCTAGCGAGCGTTGTTGCGGCGCCGCGCAGTTGCGATAGGATGCCTGCACATCTTCGTGGGAGGGAATATGCTTCGCATCGCCGTCGCTCTGATGCTCATGGGGGCCGCACTGCCCGCCGCGGCACAGGAAACCCGTACTCTGGCTGCCGGAGCGAAGTCGCCGCCCGCGAAGATCGAGCAACTCGGCTGGCTCGCTGGAACCTGGCGGGGCGACGGACTGGGCGGCGCTGCCACCGAAGTCTATTCGATCCAGGCAGGCACGATCGCGGGACACTTCCTCCAGGAAAACGAGCAAGGCGGCGCGCTGTTCTACGAATTGATGCAGATCGTGCCGCGGGACGGCTCGCTAATCTATCGGCTCCGCCATTTCGGTGCCTCGCTGAAAGGGTGGGAAGACGTCACCGGCGACGCCGTCGAATTTCCGCTGATCGCGATCGAGGGCGACGCGGTCTATTTCGACGGGATGACCTTTCGCCGCACTGGCCCGGACGAGATGACCGTCTGGGCCAAGATCAGCGACCAGGGCAAAGAGAAGGAGATGCCGTTCCGCTATCGCCGCGCACGCTGAGGCACGGGCACCAGCGTGATCAGCCATAGATCGGGCGGCGCGCCGATCCGCAGCGGCACCCCGCTGGTGCCCAGGCCGGCGGTGACGATCACCGTCCGATCGCCTTCGCGGACCAACCCGCAGCGATAGCGCGCGCCAGCATTGCTCACTTCGGGCGACAGGCGGATGCCGAACAGCATCGCCTGGCCGCAATGGGTATGACCGGCGAGGAGCAGCACATCGCCGGGCAGCCGGGGCGCAATGTCGGGCGCATGGGTGAGCAGGACGCTCGGCCGCCCCAGCGCCCGCACGGCGCGAAGCGTCGCGGCGGCATCGTCGTGGCGGGTGAACTTGTCGCTGATCCCGCCCACCGTCAGCGGGCCGAAGACGGCGGCGTCGTTCTCGAGCAGCGTGACGTGCGCGCGCGCCAATTGTGCCCGGACCGCGGGCGCGCCGGTCCAATAATCATGGTTGCCGAGCACCGCTACGGTGCCCAGCCGGGGCCGGAGATGCGAGAGCGGCGCGACCATCGCCGGGCCGCGCCGGGCGGCGCCTTTGGGATCGTGGCCGAAGATGAAGTCGCCGGCGATCGCGACGATGTCGGGGTGCAGCGCGTTGATTTGCCCGACGATCCGATCGAGCCGTTCGCCATCCATCGCGGCGGTGCCGATATGGATGTCGCTGAGCAGAACGATGCGGAGCGGCTGCAACAGGCCGGGGACGGCGACCTCGGCACGGCGGACCAGCGGATCGGCGCGGGCCTCGTGGAACATGAACAGCGCGAGGGCGGCGATGGCCAGCGCGATCGAGGCCGCGACAAGGAGCAGGATCGGGCGTCTTGGCATTACCGCGAGCCTAGCGGGAGCGTTTCGGCTGCGCCATGAGTTCCTCGCTCCATGCGCGCCTTTGCCGATTTGCTCGACGGACTGATCTACACGCGTTCGCGCAACGCCAAGCTGCGGCTGATCGCCGATTATCTGGTCGCGACGCCCGATCCCGATCGCGGCTGGGCGATGGCGGCGCTGACCGGCGGGCTCGATCTGCCGGCGGTCAAGCCCGCACTGGTCCGCGCGCTGATCGAAGCGCGCGTCGACCCGGTGCTCTACCGGCTCAGCCGCGACTTTGTCGGGGATTCGGCGGAGACGATCGCTTTGCTCTGGCCCGAACCAGCCGTGCCGCTGGCCGAGGCGACGCCGCTGACGCTTTCCGCCGTGGTCGATCGGCTCGGGCGGCTGTCGAAATCCGATGCGCCGGCGGCGCTGGCCGACATGCTCGATCGGCTCGAGGCAGACGAGCGTTTCGCCTTGCTCAAGCTGGCGATGGGAGCATTGCGCGTCGGCGTGTCGGCGCGGCTGGCCAAGACGGCGCTGGCGCAGGCGTTCGCGCTCGACGTCGATGCGGTCGAGGAAGTGTGGCACGGGCTGGTGCCGCCTTATGCGCCGCTGTTCGACTGGGCCGAGGGGCGCGGGCACCAGCCGACCGCGCAGAACGTCCCGGTGTTCCGCCCGTTCATGCTGGCCCACCCGCTGGAGGAGGCGCAGGTCAGCCTCGCGGACTTTGCCGCCGAGTGGAAATGGGATGGCATCCGCGTCCAGCTCGTCCATGTCGCAGGCGAGACGCGGCTTTACAGCCGGGCGGGCGACGACATCACGCATAGCTTTCCCGAAGTGGCGGCGGCGTTTGGGAAAGTCGGCGTGCTCGACGGCGAATTACTGGTCAAAGGCGAGTTCCAGGGCGGCGAAGCGGCAAGCTTCAATGCCCTGCAGCAGCGGCTCGGCCGCAAGCTGGTGAGCGCCAAGACCCTTGCCGACTATCCCGCGTTCGTGCGGCTCTACGACATCCTGTTCGACGGAAGCGAGGATCTGCGCGCGCTGGGCTGGGCGGCGCGACGACGGCGGCTCGAAAGCTTCGCCGCCGAGCTCGATCGCGAGCGGTTCGATGTGTCCGCGGTGATCGACGCCGCGGACTTCGCCGCGCTGGAAGAGATTCGCGCCGGCGCGCGCGACGCCGCGATCGAAGGCGTGATGCTCAAGCGGCGCGATTCGCCCTATGTCGCGGGGCGGCGCGCGGGGCTGTGGTACAAATGGAAGCGCGATCCGCTCAATGCCGATTGCGTGCTGATGTACGCCCAGCGCGGCAGCGGCAAGCGATCGTCTTTCTATTCGGACTTCACCTTCGGCGCCTGGACCGACGAGGGCGAATTGCTGCCAGTGGGCAAGGCCTATTTCGGCTTCACCGACGAGGAGTTGAAAGGACTCGACCGCTTCGTGCGCAACCACACGCTCAACCAATTCGGTCCGGTGCGCGAAGTCGAGAAGACACTCGTGCTCGAAGTGGCGTTCGATTCGATCCACGAATCGAAGCGGCACAAATCGGGGCTCGCGATGCGCTTCCCGCGGATCAGCCGAATCCGCACCGACAAGCCAGCGAGCGAGGCCGACACGATCGCCGGATTGCGGCGGCTGGCGACTTGAGAGACTAATTTTTCGGATCACGCGAGGGCGAGGGTGGCCCGGCTCTGCGGCGAATTATACAAGCGGGCATGAGCATCCGGGATGTACCGCCATCGCAGCGCGACAACGCTGCGCTCAGCGAACGCGAGAAAGCGACATTGCGGCTGTTGCTGGCAGGGCACGACGCCAAGTCGATCGCCCGCGAACTCGGCCTATCGGTGCACACCGTCAACGAGCGGCTGCGCGATGCACGGCGAAAACTGGGCGCCGCCAGCAGCCGCGAAGCCGCGCGATGGCTGGCACAAAGCGAGGCGGCGAACCCCCAAAATTTGAGGGACGTGCCGTTGGGGGTGTCGGCCGCACGCGCTTCCGTGGATTTTCCGTATGCACCAGCAGCCCGGCCGCAACGGCCTTCTCGGCTGGTCTGGTTCAGTGGAGGAATGCTCATCATGTCGCTGTTGATTGCCACCCTTGCTACCGTCGCGCTGCACGCCCCGTCAGCGCCCCCCGCGCCCACCATGCAGGCACCGGCCGCGATACCGAGCGCCGAAGCAAACCCTGCGGGCCTCGATGCCGCCAAAGCCTGGGTGGCGCTGGTCGACCAGGGAAACTGGCATGAAAGCTGGCAGACTGCCGCCGCCACGTTCCGCGGCCAGGTTTCTGATGCGGGCTGGGCGGAGATGATTACGCCGGTGCGCAAACCATTGGGGGCAGCGGTCGTCCGCAAGTTCGCTTCGGTCGTTAAGACCAAGACGCTGCCGGGGGCGCCCGAAGGCGACTATGAGGTGCTGAAGTTCCAGACCAATTTCGCCCAGCGGAGTGGTTCGACTGAAACAATCATCGTCGTGCGCGAGGCGAGTGCCTGGCGCGTGGCGGGCTATTTTATCCGATAACGCTCGCGGCTGACCGGGATGTGGCAGGCGCGGCTCGATGACGGTCCTTCCGTTTTCGGGTCGTCGCCTGCGGCACGGCTGGCCGATGCGTCGATTGGCTCCTGTCCCGCAACAGAAAAGGGCCGGACGTTGCCGCCCGGCCCTTCGCTATTTTCGCTGACGGAAGCCTTAGCTGCCGGGCGTGAGGTTCACTGCCGCGTACTTGCCGCGACGATCGACCTCCAGCTCGAACTCGAGCCGGTCGCCTTCGTTGAGCGTCGGCATGCCGGCGCGCTCGACGGCGCTGATGTGCACGAACGCATCGGGCTGTCCGTCGTCGCGCTGAATGAAGCCGAAGCCCTTCATCGCGTTGAAGAACTTGACCGTGCCGGTCGCCTTCTCGCCGGTGAGCTGGCGCTGCGGGCCACCTGCACCTGCGCCACCGCGCGGGCCACCCGGACCGGCATCGCGATCGCGCGGCGGACCGCGGTCTTCGACCGGCATCGGCTCGCCATCGATCTTGAGCTCGGTCGCCGAGATGCGGCCACCGCGATCGACGAGGGTGAAGCCCATCGGCTGCCCCTCGGCGAGACCGGTGAGGCCTGCCTGCTCGACTGCCGAGATGTGCACGAAGACGTCTTCGCCGCCATCGTCACGAACGACGAAGCCGAAGCCCTTCTGTGCGTTGAAGAATTTGACGACGCCCGTGGCTTCGCCAACGACCTGCGGAGGCATGCCGCCGCCACCGCCGCCGCCGCCGCGGAAACCACCGCCGCCGCCGCCGCCGAAGCCGCCACCACCGCCGCGGAAGCCACCGCCGCCGCCGCCACCATAGCCACCGCCGCCGCCGAAGCCGCCGCGATCACCACCGAAGCCACCGCCGCCAAAGCCACCACGATCGCCGTAGCTGCTGCCACCGCCGAAACCGCCGCCACCTTCGTCGCCGAAACCGTCGCGCTTGTCTCTGCCGCGCCCGCCGCGGTCCCCGCGGCGCCCTCTATCGAAACTCATGCCCTGTTCGTCTTCCCGGTTCGCCCTAAACAATCAAACCCAAGCGCCGGACGAAAAACGCAGGTGTTCGGGGCACGAATACAGCGCCACGAGAATCGGTCATAGCCCAAAATCGGACAGGGCGCGAACAAAATTCGCCTTGAATGCGGCGCGCAGGACAATTCGTGCCTTGAAAAGCACAGTCATGCTTGCGTGACTGATCCATGTAATCGTTTTCAGCGCTTTGGATGATGCTGGAAAGTCGAACGCGGGACGCGGCCGGTCCGATCATCGCGAGCACCGCTTCGAAAGCAACGACGTTCACCTTGCCGGCGTGAACGGGACGCCGTGTATTTCCTGCCGATCCCGTCGAAAATTTGGGCGGAGCACGACAGGGCCGGCTCATCCGCACGACGCTCCCGCGAATCGGATGGGCGCCCCATCCTGCTGGGAAGCCGCACTACGCGCAGAACGGCCCGCGCCCCATGTCGAGATGGAGGTGATTGTAGTGCGCGGCGTTATAGTCGGGACTGAGCACCGTCTTGAAACGCTTGCAGGCCGATTTGTGGATGGTCTGCAGGAATGCCTGGACCTTGGGATCGTCCGACCGCCAACCGCCTTCGATTCGCACCTTTCGACCATCGGCCAACACGAAGCCGCCGACATCCACGGCATTGCCCAGACCGTGTTCGGACATGCGGTTCGAAGATGCTGCGCTGCCGATGATCGCCCGACAGGCATAGGTGCCGAAACTCTCGATCCGGACGAGATCGCTGCCCAGGATCTGGCGCGCGGCCGGCGCGACGGCAAAGCGCACCCAGCCGGTAAAGGCGCGCGCGAGCGGGCAGCGCATCGATTTGAGCCCGGAGACCGGCACGCCGATATCGAGCAGCTGCACGGCGCCGGTGACGATGCAGCCACTGCCGAAATCGCGATCGGGCAGCGGGCTGTAGCGGATCTGCTCGCGCGACAGATCGGCAAAGCATTGCTGGGTGTCGCGCGGCGTGGGGCCGTTCAGCGTGATCGGGCCGCCAGGGCGCTCGCGAATTGGTCCGGGACGCGGCGTGTCGCCGTCGCCCGAGGCGCAGCCCGACAGCAGCAGCGCGATCGCAAGGAGTCCCATCCGCATCGCGCCGCTTTTAGCACGCCGCCGGATGAACGCAGCCTGATTCGGGCTGGCGCAGCGCCCTCGGGCCTGCGCGACCGCCATGCGACCAAAGGACCCGTTCGGAAATCGACCGGTTAGCGCTACCATCCCCGAACTGCCGCGCGGAGACGGCATTGATCGGAGAGGCCCATGATCAGATTGCTCGCCGTCCTTGCCTGCACCCTGCTGTTCGCCGCGCCCGCGCGTGCGCAGGATCCCCCTGCCCAGCCGCAGCGGATCGCGCTGTGGCAGAACGGCGCGCCAGGGTTCGAGAGCCGCAGGTCGATCCCCGAACAGGCCGAGGCCTATTGGCTCAAGCCGGTCAACGACCCCAGCATCACCTATTTCCCCGCCCGCCCCGGCCGCGAGACCGGCGCCGCGGTGCTGCTGATGCCGGGCGGAGCGCATGAATTCCTGGTAATCACCAGCGAAGGCAATGACGCGGCGCGCTGGTTCAACGAGCGCGGCATCGCCGCGTTCGTGCTGCGCTACCGCCTCTTCCGCGGCAAGGATTCGCCCTATAGCTTCGAGAACGCGCGGCAGGATGCCGAACGCGCGGTGCGGACGATCCGTGCCCGCGCCGGCGCGTGGAAAATCGACCCGCACAGGATCGGCGTGGTCGGCTTCTCGGCCGGCGGTGAACTGGCGCGGCACACGCTGCTCAGCCCGCCGGTGGCGGCACCGGGCAAGGGCGACGCCATCGACAAGCTCTCGTCGCGGCCCGATTTCGGCGTGCTGGTGTTCCCCGGGCCGCTGCACGGCGAGGAGAAGATCACCAAGGATTCGCCGCCGCTGCTGATGGTTGCGACCAATGACGATCAATGCTGCTCGCAGCCGATCATCGACCTGCTCAATGCCTATCGCGCGGCGGGCGCCTCGTCCGAGATGCACATGTATGCCGCCGGCGGGCACGCGTTCAACCTGGGCGAGACGACCCCGCTGGTCAGCCTGCGCAACTGGCCGGCGCGGATCACCGACTGGATGACCGACCGCGGGCTTCTCGCCACATGGCCGTGACGCTCAGCGCTGCGGCGCGGGACGGACCGGCGCGCCGGAACGCGGCAGAAGCGCGCGCGCCGAGTCGACGAACGGCGCTGCCAGTGCCGAATAGACTCCGTGGGGATTGCGTGCGCCATCGTCGACGCCGAAGCGCAGCGCTTCGCGGCGGGGCGCAGGCATATGGAAGGTGCCGAACAGGCGATCGAACAACGCGAGGCTGCTGCCCAGATTGCGGTTGAAGTGCGCCGGATCGGCGGAGTGATGGATCTGGTGGTGCGCGGGGCCGAGCAGCACGCGGCCCCAGCGCGGGCCGAAATGAATCCAGAAGTGCGAATGCTGGAGATGGGTAAGGCCCACTGCAGCGACGAAGATCAGCAAATTGGTCCCGCCCAGCGCCAACGGAGTGATGGCGGGCCCGAAAAGCAGGACCAGCGCAACGCCGGTGACGCCGGTGACCAGCGCGACGATATTGTAGAAGCCGATCGTCTCGATCGGATGGACGCGGCCGTTGGTGAGCAGCGACAGGCTCTCGGCCTGGTGGTGCACCTTGTGGAAATGCCAGAGCGCTGGAACGCGGTGCATCAGCCAGTGATCGAACCAATAGGCGAATTCATAGGCGAGGAAGAGCGCCGCGGTGGCGATCGTGGCGCCCAGCCAGGCGGGCACGGCGATCAATCCGGGATGCGGCACGCGCGCCAGGATCGCATCGCGGATCTGCCCGCCCGACCAGAGCGCCCAGCCGATGACGAGCCCGGCGAAGACTATGCCGCCGAAGAAGTAGAAAAGATCGGCACGCCCCGAAGCGCTGCGCAGCATCCGCCGCGGGAAGAGCGCGCGCCGCAGCACGCGCAGGCGCACCGGCCGCGCGCGGCCGCGCGGCACGGCGAGCAGGACGGCCAGCACCAGCGTCACGGCCAGCGCCGCGAACGAGAAGGTCGAGCCGGGGAGCAGGAAGGTCCCGCCCAGCTGGTTCGCGAAGCTCGCCCAGATATGTGCCACGATCGCGTCCAAGACGCCTTCCCTTGCTTACCCTTCTGCCCTTGTGCCGCCTGCGCTTTGCCAAGTGGTTAAGCATGCCCTCCGCGCGGCACCCCGTGGGTTGACTTCGCGTGGCGCGCCGCTAGGGCCGTCGACGGGCCACGCGGTCCCAACGCCGCGCGTGCTCTCTGCAAGGAGAGATACATGAGTGATTCTGCCGTACCCGACGCCACCACTGCGTCCGCTGCCAAGCCCGCCATCAAGCCGGCTCGCCCCTATTTTTCCTCCGGTCCCTGCGCCAAGCCTCCGGGCTGGGACGCATCGAAGCTCGCGACCGAATCGCTGGGCCGATCGCACCGCTCGAAGATCGGTAAGACTCGCCTGCAATATGCCATCGACCTGATGCGCGAGATGCTGCAGCTCCCCGACACCCACCGCATCGGCATCGTGCCCGGATCGGACACCGGCGCCTTCGAGATGGCGATGTGGACGATGCTGGGCGCACGCGGCGTGACCACGCTCGCCTGGGAGAGCTTCGGTGAAGGTTGGGTCACCGATGCGGTCAAGCAGCTGAAGCTCGATCCCACGGTGCTGCGCGCCGATTACGGCCAGCTGCCCGATCTTTCGCAGGTAAACTGGGCCGACGACGTGCTGTTCACCTGGAACGGCACCACCAGCGGCGTGCGCGTGCCGAACGGCGACTGGATCCCCGCCGACCGCGAGGGGCTGAGCTTCGCCGACGCGACCAGCGCGGTGTTCGCCTACGATCTGCCCTGGGACCGGATCGATGTCGCCACCTTCTCGTGGCAGAAGGTGCTGGGCGGCGAAGGCGCGCACGGCGTGCTGATCCTGGGCCCGCGCGCCGTCGAGCGGCTGGAGAAGCACACGCCCGCCTGGCCGCTTCCCAAGGTGTTCCGCCTGATGGCCAAGGGCAAGCTTGCCGAGGGCGTGTTCAAGGGCGAGACGATCAACACGCCGAGCATGCTCGCCGTCGAGGACGCGATCTTCGCGCTCGAATGGGCGAAGGGCGTGGGCGGCGCCAAGGGGCTGGTCGCGCGCAGCGACGCCAATGCCGCGGCGCTGCAAAAGATCGTCGCCGAGCGCGACTGGCTGGGCAATTTGGCCGAGGACTTGGCGATCCGCTCGACCACCAGCGTGTGTCTCACGGTGGAGGGCGCCGACGAGGCGTTCATCAAGAAATTCGCCGGCCTGCTCGAGAAGGAAGGCGCGGCCTATGACGTCGCCGGCTATCGCGACGCCCCCGCGGGCTTGCGCATCTGGTGCGGCGCCACGGTCGACACCGCCGATATCGAGGCGCTCGGGCCCTGGCTCGACTGGGCCTACGCGACCGCCAAGGCGGCCTGACCTCTAAAGCCCTCTCCCGCCTGCGGGAGAGGGTCGGGTGAGGGTCAGTGCTGACCACACCTGCAACGCTCAACTTTCACCCGACACACCCTCACCCCGACCCTCTCCCGCAAGCGGGAGAGGGAGATGGAGGACAAAAATGCCCAAGGTTCTAATTTCCGACAAAATGGATCCCAAGGCCGCGCAGATCTTTCGCGAGCGCGGCGTCGAGGTCGACGAGATCACCGGCAAGACGCCCGAGGAATTGAAGGCGATCATCGGCGAGTATGATGGCCTGGCGATCCGCAGCTCGACGCGCGTCACGCCCGAGATCCTCGAGGCCGCGACCAACCTCAAGGTCGTGGGCCGCGCCGGCATTGGCGTCGACAATGTCGACATCCCCGCCGCCTCGGCCAAGGGCGTGGTGGTGATGAACACGCCGTTCGGCAATTCTATCACCACCGCCGAGCATGCGATCGCGCTGATGTTCGCGCTCGCCCGCGACCTGCCCGAGGCCGACAAATCGACCCAGGCCGGCAAGTGGGAGAAGAACCGCTTCATGGGCGTCGAAGTCACCGGCAAGACGCTCGGGCTGATCGGCGCGGGCAATATCGGATCGATCGTCGCCGATCGTGCGCTCGGCCTCAAGATGAAGGTGATCGCGTACGATCCCTTCCTCACCCCCGAGCGCGCGCTAGAGATGGGCGTCGAGAAGATGACGCTCGACGACCTGCTGCTGCGCGCCGACTTCATCACGCTGCACACCCCGCTGACCGATCAGACGCGCAACATTCTCAGCCGCGAGAATTTGGCCAAGACCAAGAAGGGCGTGCGCATCATCAACTGCGCGCGCGGCGGGCTGATCGACGAGGCGGCGCTGAAGGAAGGGCTCGATTCGGGACATATCGGCGGCGCGGCGCTCGACGTGTTCGTCACCGAGCCGGCGAAGGAATCGCCGCTGTTCGGCACGCCCAACTTCATCTCGACCCCGCATCTCGGCGCCTCGACCAACGAAGCGCAAGTAAACGTCGCGATCCAGGTCGCCGAGCAGATGGCCGACTTCCTGGTCTCGGGCGGGATCACCAACGCGCTCAACGTGCCCTCGCTCTCGGCCGAGGAAGCGCCGCGGCTCAAACCCTATATGGCGCTGGCCGAAAAGCTCGGCAGCCTGATCGGCCAGCTCGCGCATGGCGAGATCGCCCGCGTCTCGATCCATAGCGAAGGCGCCGCGGCCGAACTCAACCAGAAGCCGATCGTCAGCGCAGTGCTCGCCGGCTTCCTGCGCGTTCACTCGGACACGGTGAACATGGTCAACGCGCCGTTCCTTGCCAAGGAGCGGGGCATGGAAGTCCGCGAAGTCCGCAACGAGAAGGAAGGCGATTACCACACGCTGCTGCGCGTCTCGCTCAAGACCGATGCGGGCGAGCGTTCGGTGGCCGGCACGCTGTTCTCGAACGCGCAGCCGCGGCTGACCGAGCTGTTCGGGATCAAGGTCGAGGCCGATATGGTCGGCAACATGCTCTACGTCGTCAACGAGGACGCCCCCGGCTTCATCGGCCGGCTCGGCACGTCGCTGGGCGAGGCGGGAGTCAATATCGGCACCTTCCATCTCGGCCGGCGCGAGGCGGGCGGCGAAGCGATCCTGCTGCTGTCGATCGACGACGAAGTCAGCCCCGAGCTGATCGCCAAGGTCCGCGCGCTGCCCGGCGTGAAGACGGCGATGGCGCTCAAGTTCTGACTAGGCTAGCGGCGGCGCGATGAGCGGTCTTCTCCCCGAGGGGTTTCACGATCGGTTGCCGCCCGCCGCCGATGCGGCGGCGCGCCTCGAGGCGCATGTGCTCGGCGTCGCCCGTCGCTATGGCTATGAGCAGGTCGATCCGCCGCTCGCCGAATTTGCCGACGAGCTGGGCTCGCGGCTGAGCAGCGGCGGGCTGCGCGGCGCGGTGCGCTTCGTCGATCCGGTGTCGCAGCGCACGCTGGCGATCCGGCCCGACCTCACTGCCCAGGTCGGCCGCATCGCCGCGACGCGGATGGCGCACCATCCGCGCCCGGTGCGGCTCAGCTATTCGGGGCAAGTGCTCAAGCTCACCGCCAGCGAGCTCGATCCGCGGCGCGCGATGCGCCAGATCGGCTGCGAACTGATTGGCCGCGACACCGTCGCCGCAGCGCGCGAGATCGTCCAGCTCGCGATCGAGGCACTCGACGCGGCGGGGATCCTCTCGGTATCGCTCGATTTCACTTTGCCCGACCTGATCGACACCTTGGTGGGCGACAGCCTCGACGCGGCGACGCTTGCAGCGCTGCGCGAGCGGCTCGATGCCAAGGATGCCGCCGGCGTCGCTGCGATCGACGCGCGCTATCTGCCGCTGGTCGAGGCTGCGGGCCCGTTCGACGCCGCGATCGAGCGGCTGCGCGCGATCGATGCCGGCAACGCGCTGTCGAGCCGGATCGATGGGCTGGCCCGCATCGCCGAAGGTCTCGAAGGCAAGGTCGCGCTGACGCTCGACCCGACCGAGCGGCACGGCTTCGAATTCCAGAGCTGGCTGGGCTTCTCGATTTTCGCGCGCGGCGTGCGCGGCGAGATCGGCCGCGGCGGCACGTATAACGTCGTCCATGGCGGCGGCAGCGCCGAGCCCGCGGTCGGCTTCTCGCTCTATGCCGATCCGATGCTCGATGCCGGGCTGGCGGCAGGCGAGCGGCGACGGCTGTTCCTGCCCTATGGCACGCCCGGCGATGCGGCAGCGCGGCTGCGCAGCGAAGGCTGGGTCACCGTCGCGGCGCTGGAGGCCGAGGATACGCCGCAGGCGCAGCTATGCACCCATGTGCTGCGCGAAGGAGTACCCCAGCCGCTCTAGCGCGCGAGCAGCGCCTCGACATGGCCGTCGAGGAACTGGAGCAGCGCATCGGCGACCGCATGACGAAAGCGCGGATCGTGCGCGAGTTGTTCGGGGAATATCTGCCGCAGATCGAGCATCGCAGTGGCAACGTCACTGCCCGTTGCCGCCCTGGCCAGCACCTCGGCGAGCGGATCGGTGATCGTCTCCTGCGCTTGCGCCTTGCGGCGGACAAAGGCGATCCACGCGGCGATCGGCACCGCCAGCCGATCGATGCTGCGGCCGGCGTCGAGCGCGTCCTGGATCGTATCGAGCAGCCGATAGGGCAGTTTCTGCGAGCCATCCCAGGCGATCTGGCTGAGCAGATGGCGGATCGCGGGATTGCGGAAGCGGTTCAGCACCTCGGTGGCGTAATGCTGCACGTCTAGCCCTTCGACCGGGTTGAGCGACAGCGCGATGTCCGAATGGACGAGGCGATGGATAAAGGCCTCGAGCGCCGGATCGGACATCGCCTCGAACACCGTCTCCAGCCCGAGCGCCAGGCCTATATAGGCGAGGCTGGAATGCGCGCCGTTGAGGATGCGCAGCTTGGCCTGCTCATAGCCCCGGACGTCGCCGGTAAGCGTCACGCCCGCCGCGGCAAGATCGGGGCCGTCGGGCAAGTCGAAGCGCTGGAGCACCCATTGGGCAAAGCCCTCGCGCTGGACGGCAGCGGCATCGTCGATGCCCAGATCGTGGCGGATTTTGGCGAGGAAGGCAGCGTCGCTTGCCGGGGTGATCGAATCGACCATCGAATTGGGGAAGGCGACTTCCGACTCGATCCAGTCGGCCAGGCCGGCATCGCTGTTGCGGGCGAACGCCGCGCAGGCATCGCGAAGCTTGCCGCCATTGCCGGTCATGTTGTCGCAGCAGAGCATCGCGAACGGGGCCACGCCCGCGGCGCGGCGCGCGGCGAGCCCGGCGACGATCCAGCCGATCACGCTGCGCGGCTCGGACGCGCCCGCCAGGTCATGGACGATATCGGCATGGCCGAAATCGAGGCTGCCGTCGGCAGCGAGGCAATAGCCCTTTTCGGTCACCGTGCTGGTGGCGATGCGGACCTGCGGATCAGCGAGCAGCGTGCGCAGTCGCGCGCCCTCCCCTGGCCCCAGCGCTTCGGAATGCGCCGCGATCACGCGCAGCGACGGTTCGCGATCGAGGATGGCGAGTGTGTAGAGCCTGTCCTGGTGCTTGAGTGCGTCGGTCGTGCCCCCGCTGCGCAGCGAGACCGCAGCAATCCCCCAGCGCGGATCTCTATCGAGCAACCGATCGACATAAGCGGCCTGATGCGCGCGGTGAAACGCGCCCGGGCCGAAATGGACGATCCCCGTGCCAAGCACGTCGGGCGCATGGCCGGGCCGAAGCACCGCGGGGGGAAGGCTGGCAAGCGCCGCGCGCGAAAGATTGGTCATGCCAATTACAAAAGCAGCCGGCAGGGTACCGAGTCAATCGCGGTCACGGCTTGGACGGAAAGCCTCCGGCCCCGGGCAGCGGCGGCGTGTTGAAATAGGATTGCCGCGCCGTGCCCTTGGGCAACAGGAAGCGGACCTGGCGATTGGGAAAATCGATATCGACGCGGCGGAAGCTGCGTAGCGAATCCATGCCGAGCAGCAGCGCCGGGCGCTCGGTCAGCCCGAAGCGCTCGAACGGCTTCACATCGGCAAAGGCGACCGGCATCGATCCGAAAGCGACGTCGCCAACCTTGATGTCGGGGACGAAGGTATAGGCGGCCATCGTCTGCTCGCCGGTGACGCTGGTCAGCTGGATCGGCTGGGGCTTGCCGGCACGATTGCCGATGCGCCGGCGCAGCGCGCCGTTGCCCATCGTCACTTGCGATCCGGTGTCGAGCACCACTTGGATGCGGGTGTTGCCGTAATAGGCGTCGGTCACGATCAGCTGGCCGAACTGGCTCTTGGCAGTGACGACGATCTCATTGGGATCGCGGCGCTCATATTTCTTGCGCTTCTCGCTCGGCCGCACCGCCATGGTGCCCCGCTCGAAATCGATCGAGACCTGATGGTTGCGCAGCGTATCGATGCCGAGCAACCCGGCCGCGCCAAGATTGCGCGCGAACAGCGCCGGCGCGATCACCGTGTGCAGCTGGCCGATCGTGGTGATCGACAGATCGGGGACGACGACGGTGTTGACCCGCGCCGTGCCGGACATCGAAGTGATCGTCACTGGATTGCCCGGCGCCAGCCGCAGCACCCCGGCAAGCTCGCGCGAGACAACGGTGCGTTCGGCGCCGGTATCGATGATGAAATTATACGGACCTTTGAGGCCGACATCGACCTTGACGGTGAGCCGCGCGTCGAGCTCGCCGAGATCGATCAGCGTGCCGTCGACATTGGCGGCGGGAATGGTGGGTATCTCGGGATCCTGCGGGCCGTGCCCGTCCATCGTTGCCGAGAATGGCAACAGCAGAAGCATGAACGGGCTCAGGTTTCCGATCATCCCTGGATGATATACTTTCAATTATTGCGCAGCAATTGAAATGCGCAACAGGCTCAATCCTGCCGCATCGCCTCCGCGACGATCGCCTCGGCCTCGACGAGCAATTCGTCCTCTGCGGTGCCCTGGGGCACATTCTCGCGACCGATCATGATCAGCACCGGCACCGCCATCGGCGAAACGCGGTCGAGATCGATATGCAGCATCGTGTCGGCAGCGGTATCGAGCAGGCGGGCAAGGCGGCCGACATCGGTCATCCGTGCGCGGGCATCGGCCCAGGCCGCCTTGAGCAGCAGATGATCGGGCTCGTATTTGCGCAGCACATCATAGATCAGGTCGGTCGAGAAGGTGACCTGGCGCCCGCTTTTCTTCTTGCCCGGATGCTGGCGCTCGACCAGTCCGCCGATGATCGCGACTTCGCGGAAGGCGCGCTTCAATAGCGCGGATTGCTGCACCCAATCGACGAACTCATGCTCGAGGATGTCGGGGGAGAACAGCGCCGCAGGGTCGATGATCTTCTCCAGCCCGTAGACCGCCAGCGCATAGTCATTGGCGACGAAGCCGAGCGGCTTTAGCCCCAGCGCCTCCATCCGGCGCGTGATCAGCATGCCCAGCGACTGGTGCGCATTCCAGCCTTCGAAACTGTAGGCGACCATATGGTGGCGGCCCTCGTGCGGGAAGGTCTCGACGAGGAGCTGGCCGGGCGCCGGCAGCGCCGAGCGGCGGCGCTGGGCTTCGAGCCATTCCTGCACGTCAGCGGGGAAGCGCGGCCATTGGCTCGAATCGTGGAGGAAGACCCGCACGCGCTCGGCAAGCGTCGAGGTGATCGCCAGCCGCGCGCCCATATAGGAGACGTAGCGCGCCTGCTTGCTGCTCGCGCGGACGATCAGGTCGGTCAGCTCGACCCGCTCGACCTCCAGCGCCAGGCCCGCGAAGAAGAAGGTATCGCCCGGCGACAGGCTCGATCCGAACGCCTCCTCAACCTTGCCGAGCCGGCGGCCGTTCTTGAAGCGGACATCGAGCATCGGCGACTCGACGATGATCCCGGCATTGAGGCGATGCTGCGCAATGAAGCTGGGCTTTGTGACGCGCCACAGCCCATCCTTGTCGCGGGTCAGCCGCTTGAACTTGTCATAGGCGCGCAAGGAGTAGCCGCCATCGGCGATGAAGCTGAGGACGCGGTCGAACACCTCTTGTTCGAGCGCTGAATAGGGGAGCGCGGCACGAATTTCGTCGAGCATCCCGGCGGCGTCGAACGGCGCGGCGCAGGCGCAGGCCATGACGTGCTGGGCGAGCACGTCGAGCGCGCCGGGACGGAAGACGTCGGGATCGAGCTCGCCATTCTCGACCGCGTCGAGCGCGGCACGGGCTTCGAGATATTCGAAGCGATTGCCGGGAACGAGCACCGCTTCGGACGCTTCGTCGAGCCGGTGGTTGGCGCGGCCGATGCGCTGGAGCAGCCGCGACGATCCCTTGGGCGCGCCCATCTGGACGACGCAATCGACATCGCCCCAATCGACCCCGAGATCGAGGCTGGCGGTCGCCACCAATGCGCGCAGCTTGCCCTCGGCCATCGCCTGCTCGGCGCGCTGGCGGGCTTCGAGGCTGAGGCTGCCGTGATGGACGCCGATCGGCAGCTTGAGCTCGTTGACCTTCCACAGGTTCTGGAAGACCAGCTCGGCCAGCCCGCGGGTGTTGCAGAAGACGATCGTCGTCTTGTGCGTCTCGATCTCGGCCATCACCTGGGGGATCGCATAGACGCCCGAATGGCCGGCCCAGGGCACGCGGCCTTCGGGAAGCAGGATCGCGATATCGGGATCGGCACCCTTCTCGCCCTGGACCAGCGTCACCGCGTCGATATCGCCATAGGGCGCGAGCCAGGCGCGATAGCCGTCGGGATCGGCGACGGTGGCGGACAGCGCGACGCGGCGCAGCCCGGGCACGAGTCGCTGGAGCCGGGCAAGTGCGAGCGCGAGCAGGTCGCCGCGCTTGCCGGTGGCGAAGGCGTGGACCTCGTCGATCACCACGGTCTTGAGCCCGGCGAACATCGTCAGACTGTCTTCGTAGGATAGCAGCAGGCTCAAGGATTCGGGCGTGGTCAGCAGGATCTGCGGCGGACGGGCGCGCTGGCGGACCTTTTTCTCGTGCGGGGTATCCCCGGTGCGGGTCTCGACGCGGATGGGCAGGCCCATCTCGTCGATCGGCGTCAACAGATTGCGCTGGACGTCGACCGCAAGCGCCTTGAGCGGCGAGATGTAGAGCGTGTGGAGCCCGTCATGCGGGGCCTCGACCAGATCGGAGAGGCTGGGCAGGAAACCCGCCAGCGTCTTGCCCGCGCCGGTGGGGGCGACGAGCAGCGCGTGGCGGCCGGCACGCGCGGCGGCGAGCATGTCGCGCTGGTGCCGCCGCGGCGACCAGCCGCGCGACACGAACCATTCTGCCAGCACGGGGGGAAGATCGGGAATCGTCACTGTACCCAATCTAGGCACGCGGCCGCGTCTTTGCGATCCCGCGGGAACCGTTGGGCCCGCCGGACATAGAGACGCCATGGCCCTGGGAAGATGGATCGAACCGCGCCCGACGGGCATCTACCTTCCCGCGGCGGACGCGTGGATCGACCCCTCGCAGCCGGTCGAGCGCGCCTGGGTTACCCATGGCCATGCCGATCACGCCCGCGGCGGGCATGCCAAGGTGTGGGCGACACCCGAGACGCTGGCGATCATGGCGGCGCGCTATGGCCCGCAGAACGGCCAGCCGGTGCCGTATGGCGAGGGGTTTTCGACAGGGGGCATCACCGTGCGCTTCGTCCCCGCCGGGCATGTGCTGGGATCGGCGCAGATCGTGCTGGAGCATCAGGGCGAGCGCATCGTCGTCTCGGGCGATTACAAACGCCGCGAGGACCCGACCTGCGCGCGCTTCGAGCCGGTGCCGTGCGACATCTTTGTCACCGAGGCGACCTTCGGGCTGCCGGTGTTCCGCCATCCCGAAACGCATGACGAGCTCGACAAGCTGCTGAGCGGCCTGCGCGCCAATCCGACGCGCTGCGTGCTGGTCGGCGCCTATGCCCTGGGCAAGGCGCAGCGGGTGATCAAGGAGCTGCGCGTGATGGGGTTCGACGATCCCATCTATATCCACGGCGCGCTGCAGCGGTTGTGCGACCTCTATGTCGAGCTCGGCGTCGACCTCGGCGAGCTGCGCCCCGCCACCGGCGTCGCCAAGGCCGAGCTACAGGGGCGGATCATCCTCGCCCCGCCGGGCGCGCTCAACGATCGCTGGTCGCGCCGCCTGCCCGACCCGATCACCGCGATGGCATCGGGCTGGATGCGCGTCCGCCAGCGCGCCCGCCAGCGCAATGTCGAGCTGCCGCTGATCCTCTCCGACCATGCCGATTGGGACGAGCTGACCGAGACGATTCGCGAGCTGGAGCCCAAGGAAGTGTGGGTGACGCATGGCCGCGAGGACGCGCTGGTCCATTGGTGCCGGATGCACCAGATCCGCGCCCGGGCGCTGGAGCTGGTGGGGTTCGAAGACGAAGACGACTAAGGCTCAGGCCGCCCGGTCGCGCTCGATGCCGGTGCGCAGCCACGCCTCGGCCTCGCCCATGTCCTCGAAGAAATGCGCGTCGCGTGCGCCTACCGCGCGCACCAGCTGGCTGCGGGCCAGCGTCGGGCTGACGACGAACGCCAGCCGCTTCGCCCGATAGCTCGGGTCCGCGATCATCGCGCGGAACGCTTCGACCATTTCCTGCGCCTGGATCTTCATGTCGCGCACGTCGGTGAGCGTCACATGCTGGTTGGGTCTGCAGTTGAGCTGGGCGTGCGCGGCCGAACGCGCGGCGAGAAGGCCGGCAAAGTCCGCCTCGGTGAAGAAGCCGCTCAGCTGGATGCGGATCAGGTCGCGGCTCGGCTCTACGTCTATCGTATAGTGGGCACTCATTTCCTCATTATAGCAACGCCGCGCCGATAGGCGGTCAATCAGCCGACCCCTTCGAGTGCCTTTTGGCGCCGGCGCTGCACCGAGCTGCCGATTCCCAGCGCCTCGCGATATTTGGCGACGGTGCGCCGGGCGATGTCGAAACCCTTGGCGTTGAGCAGCTCGACCAGCGTATCGTCGGAAAGGATCTTCTTGGGATCCTCGGCCTGGATCAGTGCCTTGATCGCGCTCTTCACGGCCTCGGCCGAGACCGCGTCGCCGCCCTCGGACGACTGGATCGCGCTGGTGAAGAAATATTTGAGCTCGAACAGCCCGCGCGCGCAGCTGAGATATTTGTTCGAAGTGACGCGGCTGACGGTCGATTCGTGCATCTCGATCGCGTCGGCGACCTGGCGCAGCGTGAGCGGGCGGAGATGCGCGACGCCCTTGAGGAAGAACGCCTCCTGCTGCTTCACGATCTCGCCGGCGACCTTGATGATCGTGCGCTGGCGCTGATCGAGCGCCTTGACCAGCCAATTGGCGCTGGCGAGCATGTCCGACAGCCAGGCCTTGCTGGTCTTGTCCTGCTTGCCGCCCGAAATCTCGGCATAATAAGCGCGATTGACGAGCACGCGGGGAAGCGTGGCGGCGTTGATCTCGACGGCCCAGTTCATGCCCCGACGCGCGACGAAGATGTCCGGCACCACCGCCAGGGTCGGCTCGCCGCCATAGCGGCAGCCCGGCTTGGGATCGTAATTGCGCAGCTCGCGGATCATGTCCGCCAGATCCTCGTCGTCGACGTTGCAGATGCGCTTGAGCCGGGCGAGATCGCCGCGCGCGACGAGATCGAGATTGTCGATCAGCCGCGCCATGCACGGATCGTAGCGATCGGCTTCCTTGGCCTGGAGCGCGAGGCATTCGGCGAGATCGCGCGCGCCGACGCCGGTGGGATCGAAGCTGTGAATGACACCGAGCACCGCCTCGACCCGCACGAGCGGCACGTTGAGCCGGCTGGCGACGTCGAGCAACGAGGCGGTGAGATAACCGCACTCGTCGATCTGGTCGATCAGATGCGCGGCGATGAACAGTTCGGCACCGTCGATGCTGGCGCCGGCCTGCGCCATCAGATGATCGGCAAGGCTGAGCGCGGCGCTGCCGAAATTGTCGAAATCGGGGCCGTCCTCGGAGCCGCCACCGCCAGCGCCGCTCAGCCCCAGGCTGCCATCGAGACCGCCGACCGAATCGGCGGCGCTGTCATGATGGAAGGTCTCGGCCGTGAAATCGACGTCGAGCGCAGCCTCGCCCGCCGCCTCGCCACCGCCCGCGATCAGCTCGCCGGCATCGGCGGGGCCGTCGCGCGCGCCATCGTCGGATGCGGGCTCGACGGGGACGGGATCGGCGCCCTCGTCGCCGCCACCCGGCTGGGCATCGAGCAGCGGGTTCTTCTCAAGCTCTTCGGCGATGAAGGTCTCGATCTCCAGGTTCGACAGCGCCAGCAGCTTGATCGCCTGCTGAAGCTGCGGCGTCATCACCAGCGATTGCGACTGGCGTAGATCGAGGCGAGGCGCGAGACTCATTGGCCCAGCCTCCGTCCGACCTGAGCTTGTCGAAAGGCCGTTGCGAACAACGGTGCTTCGACAAGCTCAGCACGAACGAGGTTGGTCGACACCACCATCCCTACAGCTCGAAACTTTCGCCCAGATAGAGACGGCGGACATTCTCGTCGCGGACGAGATCGTCGGGCGAGCCGGCGAACAGCACGCGCCCGTCATAGATGATGTAGCCGCGATCGACGATTTCGAGCGTCTCGCGGACGTTGTGATCGGTGATCAGCACGCCGATGCCGCGCTGCTTGAGCTGGATGACGAGATCGCGAATGTCCGAGATCGAGATCGGATCGATGCCGGCAAACGGCTCGTCGAGCAGGATGATCGTCGGATCGGCGGCAAGCGCGCGGGCGATCTCGGCGCGGCGGCGCTCGCCGCCCGAAAGGGCCATCGACGGCGCGTTGCGCAGCCGGGTGAGGCCGAACTCGTCGAGCAGCTGATCGAGCCGCGCCTGGCGCGCCGACTTGTCGGGCTCGGCGAGCTCGAGCACGGCGAGGATGTTGTTCTCCACGGTCATGCCGCGAAAAATCGAGGTTTCCTGCGGAAGATAGCCGAGGCCCAGGATCGCGCGGCGATACATCGGCAGCTTGGTGATGTCTTCGCCATCGAGCATGATCCGGCCCGAATCCGGCTTCACCAGCCCCATCACCGAATAGAAGCACGTCGTCTTGCCCGCGCCGTTGGGGCCGAGCAAGCCGACCACTTCGCCGCGGCCGACCGAGACCGAGACGTCGGTCAACACCACGCGCTTGTCATACGACTTTGCGATCGAGACGACCGCCAGCCCTTTTTCGGGCAGCGGCGCCGGATCGGGAGCCGAGGTTTCGGGCGCGGCGACGGCGACATCGTTCATCTAGCTGTCCTCAATTGGACCACGCCGCCGCCCGTTGCCGGACGGCGCGATTGGCAGGATTCCTGCATGAAGAATCCGCGCGTGGAAAGAGCAAGTGCGGCGGAGTGTGGAAAAACGCCGACTATTGCTTGGGCGCGGGCGAAAGCGTGCCGCTGGTGCCGCTGTTCGTGTTGCGCTTGGGCACCGAGAAGCGGCCGGTGACGCGGCCGCCGCTACTGCTCACGCCGGGCTGGCCGGATGCGGCGCTGCTGCCGCCGACGCCCGACCCGTCGATCGTCGCGCGGCCGGTGTCGAGATCGATCGACAGCCGCGCGCCGGTGACGGTGTTGGACCCCTGGCGCAGCGTAACGCCGCCGATCATCGTGATCACCCGGCGATTGACGTCATAGACGCCATATTGCGCGCGCGCGGTCTGATCCGGGCGTACCACGGTGACGCCGCCCGAGGCATCGAGCCGCGAGACTTCCGGAGAGCCGTTGGCGATCTGGCCGGTATAGGCGACCGTGACGCGCGCCGCGGTGAGCGTCATCTCGGCCTGCTTGATCACGACGTTGCCGCTCAGCAGCGCGCGATTGGCCTTGTCCTGCAGCTCGATATGCGTCGCGCTGAAATCGATCGGCGCCGACGAATCGTGGCGCGTCTGCGCGGCGGCCGACGCCGAGGCGGCGAGCGCGATGGGAAGTGCTAGCGCGTACATGGCGGAACCCCGGATCATCAGCGCCTATTTGCGCGCTTCGGAAATATCCGCAAGCGCGCATTGCCGTCGAGCTTGACGGTGCGTTGTTCGAGATCGGCAGTCAGCTTGTCGCCGCTGAACTGGCCGCTGGGCGTGGTGCCGCTCACGCGGCCGCCGCTCGCCATCTGCCGGGTCTTGAGGTCGAGCGTGGCGTCATGGGTGTCGAGCGTATAGCCATCGGTCGTCTGGAAGCGGATCGGCCCGTCGACCGCGACCTGCTCCTTATCCATGTCGTAATGGCCGTGATCGGCCTTCACCGAAGCCGGACCCTCGGGAAGCAATATCTCCGCGGTCAGGTCGCGTAGCTGGACGACCGGCTCGGCCGAGCTCTTCTGCACCGCCTCGCCGGCATGGAGATGGAAGGGCTGCCCCTTGGCGTCCGCGCCGCGATAATCGGCACGATCGATCCGCAGCCGCTCGCTCGCCATATCGACGCGGTTCTTGTCGAGCAGGAAACTGGATTCGGCGCCCATCAGCAGCGGCGCGATGACCAGGAAGGCGGCGAGCACGCCGATCCCGATCGGCAGCAGGATGAGCCCGAGGCGCACTGCCTTGTCGTGATGACTGCCCGGATGGGCCCATCCACGCTTTTGCGAGCGGAGGCGTGCGGCGACGTCAGACATGCGAGGCCATGTGGGGTTCGCAGCCGAACAGCGCCAGTGCGGCGTTACATATGGGCAAAGATGTCGACCTCCGGCCAGCCCGCCAGATCGAGCTCCGCCCGCCAGGGCAAGAAATCGAAACAGGCTTGGGCGAGCGGCATGCGTCCTTCACGCTCGAGACGCTTGTCTAGTTCCACTTTCATCGCATGAAGATAGCGAACATCGGAGGCGGCATAATCCTTTTGCGCGTCCGAAAGATCGGGACCGCCCCAGTCCGACGACTGTTGCTGCTTCGAGATTTCGGCGCCGACCAGCTCGCGGGCGAGATCCTTGAGTCCATGGCGATCGGTATAGGTGCGCACCAGCCGCGACGCGATCTTGGTGCAATAGACCGGCGCCGCGATGACACCGAGATAGAAGCGGATCGCGGCGAGATCGAAGCGCGCGAAGTGATAGAGCTTCAGTCGTTCTGGATCGGTGAGCACCGCGCGCAGATTGGGCGCGTCATAGGCCGAATGCGGGCCGAAGCGGACGAGATGCTCGTCGCCCGAACCGTCGGACAGCTGGACGACGCACAACCGGTCGCGCGGCGTGATCAGCCCCATCGTCTCGGTGTCGACGGCGATCGAGGCGCCCGGCGCGAACACATCGGCGGGCAGGTCTTCTTCGTGGAAATGGACGGTCATGTCCGCGCGCATAGGCGCAACTGCCGCCGGGCTCAATGCCAAGCTCCGCCTGGGGGTTTGCAGGCGGGCGGCATTGGCCCTAAGCGGAACCAAATGAGCAACGACACACGCGTACCCAGCCGCGTCTTCGCCCCGGCCCAGCAGGAGGCCGAGTCCGCCAACACCGCGAGCGGGACGCCGCAGACCGAACATCCCGCCTATCGGCTCGCCTTCCAGGACATGGACTTCCTGCTGCGCGAGGACTTGCGGCCGGTGCGCTTCCAGCTCGAGCTGCTCAAGCCCCAGCTCATCCTCGACGAAGCCAATATCGCCTCGACTTTCGTGATGTATGGCTCGGCGCGGATCCCCGAGCCGAGCAAGGCGCAGGCGCTGCTCGAGCTTGCCGACACGCCGCAGCAGAAGCGGATCGCCGAGCGGCTGATCGCCAAGTCGCATTATTACGATGTCGCGCGCGAGCTCGCCCAATTGGTGAGCAACTTCCCGGTCGACGAAGCGGGCAAGCGGCACTTCGTGGTCACTTCGGGCGGCGGCCCCTCGATCATGGAAGCAGCGAATCGCGGCGCCCAGGATGTCGGCGCCGAATCGATCGGGCTCAACATCGTGTTGCCGCACGAGCAGGCGCCGAACCCCTATGTGACCCCCGGCCTCTCGATGCAGTTCCACTATTTCGCGCTGCGCAAGATGCACTTCCTGCTGCACGCTCGCGCGGTGGCGGTGTTCCCAGGCGGGTTCGGCACGTTCGACGAGAGTTTCGAGCTGCTGACGCTGATCCAGACCGGCAAGGTCCAGCCGATCCCGGTGCTGTTCTACGGCAAGGAGTTCTGGCAGCGCGTCGTCAATTTCGAGGCGCTGTGCGACGAAGGCGTTATTTCTCCGCGTGACCTCAACCTGTTCCGCTTCGTCGAGACCGCCGAGGAAGGCTGGGAGATCGTCCAGGACTTCTGGCGCGATCGCGAGACGCGGGCCTGACACGAAAGGGGCGGCCGCGCCGCCCCTTCTCGATGATCGCCTGGGCTGAGACGCTCAGTGGCTCTTGGGAAGCTCGGGGCGCTTCTCGGCCTGGATCGCAGCCTGCGGGCTCTTGGCAGGGGTGCCTTCGCCCGGCGTCGCCTGGTCCGACAGATTGGCCGTATCGAGCCCTGCGGTGGCGTTGGCCTCGGCGGCATTGTCCGCCGGCGGCTCGCCCGCCGCGGGTGCGGCCGGCAGCGGCAGGTTCGAGCCCTGGCTGTTGAGATAGGCGATGACGTTGGCGCGCGCCTGCGGATCGGCGAGACCGGCAAAGGTCATCTTGGTGCCCGCGGCGAACTTGCGCGGGCTGGTCAGCCACGCGTCCATCTTGTCGAAGTCCCAATTGCCGCCGACCGCCTTGAGCGCGTCGGAAAAGGCATAGCCGCCCTTACCCTGGGCGATACCCTCGCCCATCGTGGCATAGAGGTTGGGGCCGATGCCGTTGGCGCCGCCCTGGTTGATCGAATGGCAGGCGGTGCACTGCTTGAACACATCGGCGCCCTTGGCCGGATCGGCCTTGGCGAGGCGCACGGCGATCGGCTCTGCGGCAGCCGCGCCGCCGCCCTCGCCGCTTTCGACGCCTTCGATGGCATAGCCCATCTTCTCAGGGCGCTCGGAATGGAAGATCATGCCGCTGACGATCGAAAGGCCGAGTGCAGCAATGCCGCCGGCCAGAGCCCAACCTGCAATCGTATTGAACCGATCGTTCATTGCATGCCCCTGCGCGTAAGTTGTGCGATCCTTAGATCGCGTCAGGGACGACCGCAAGCCGCGGCTTGCTGGTTGCGCAAGACCAAGCTAGCGCCCGGCGCAATGGAGAATTTCGCCGCCCCCGCGCGACCGATCGTCGCGGCCATGACCGCCAAGGCCGAAGCCGCGCCGCTGCGCGCCGTTGCCTATCAGGGTGCCCCCGGCGCCAATTCGCACATCGCCGCACTGGAGGTGTTTCCCGACGGGCTGCCGCTCCCCTGCTTCTCGTTCGAGGATGCGATCGACGCAGTGAAGGAAGGCCGCGCCCACTGCGCGATGATCCCGATCGAGAATTCGCTGCACGGCCGCGTCGCCGACATCCACTTCCTTCTGCCGGAATCGGGGCTGACGATCGTCGGCGAGCATTTCCTGCCGATCCGCTATGGGCTGATGGGCACCCGCACGATCGACACGGTGCGCGAGGCGATGAGCCACCCGCAGGCGCTGGGCCAGTGCCGCCACTGGCTGAAGGCGCGCGGGATCGCCCCGGTCGCCTATCCCGACACTGCGGGTGCCGCCGCAGTGGTCGCCGAGCTCGCCGATCCTGCCGTTGCGGCGCTCGCCCCGCCGGGCGCTGCCGAACTGTACGGCCTGAACCTGCTCGAGACCGACCTGGCCGATGCCGAGCACAATATGACACGCTTCGTCGTGCTCGCCCGCGATCCGCGCCCGCTGCCCGACCAGGGGCCGTTCATGACCACCTTCGTGTTCGAAGTGAAGAACGTCTCGGCTGCACTCTACAAAGCATTGGGCGGGTTCGCGACCAACGGCGTCAACATGACCAAGCTGGAGAGCTACCAGCGCGGCGGCAGCTTCGCCGCGACCGAATTCTACGCCGATATCGTCGGCGGCCCCGGCGAGCCGACCGTTGACCGCGCACTGGAAGAGCTCAAGTTCCACTCGAAATGGATGCGGCTGCTCGGCACCTATCCGCAGGCGCGCGAACGCCCCTGAGACCGCGAACGCGGGCTCGAGCGGAGCATGTTGACATTTACCTGGAATTGTTGTGTAAAGACAACATATATACAGGTTATTCGCTCAAGTGACTCAAATCCACAACCGTATCGCAGTCTTTCGCGCCGAGCGCGCGATGAGTCGGCGCACCTTGGCGGATTGCGTGGGCGTGAACCCGCAGACGATCGGCTATCTCGAACGCGGCGACTACAGCCCCAGTCTAGAGCTCGCGATGAAGATCGCGCGGGTGTTCGACGTGTCGATCGAGCTGCTGTTTTCCTTCGAACCCTTCGAACCCGTCGCGGCGGCGCTGCGCCGCGCGGGTGCATCCGAATAGCGGAGGCACGTCATGACCAAGTTCAACCAACGCTTCTTCGCCCGGCTCGATGCGGCCGCCGAGCGTACCGGCGTGCCCGGACTCGCCCGCGGCACCCAGCGGCGACGCCATCTGCGCTGGCCTCCGGTGCTCGCGCTGGCGCTCGCCGGCAGCGGGATGCTGTTGGGGCTCATCCGTGCCGAGATCGCACCGCTCGGATTTGCGCTGATCATGGCCGGCTTCTCGATCGCCGTGATGCTGCCGCTCTCCGGGCCGCTCAAGCCTTGGGGGGCGCCCGATCGCGTCGACGAATTCGATCGCGCGTTGCGCAGCCGGGCGTTTCTTGCCGGCTTCGCGGCAACCAGCGTCGCAGCGATGGCCGGCATCTGGCTGCTGTTCGGGCTGGCGATGCTCCAGAACTGGTCGAAATTCGCGCTGCTCGACCAGCTCCGCGCGCTCAGCTTCACGCTGATGGTGCTCTATTCGGCGGTGCCGACGCTCTATGCCAGTTGGACGACGCAGCCCATGGGCGAGGAGGACTAGCGCCCTACCCAGGCGGTGAGTAGCGTGTGCGCGATGGCGTAGGGTGGTGCCGCGCCGAACGGAGCAGCGGGATCGCGGGCCAGCGCCAGCGCCACCTCTTCGCGGGTGAACCAGCGTGCGTCCTCGAGTTCGTTGGTATCGATCGTCAGCGCATCCTCCTCGGCCTCGGCGATGCAGGCGATCATCAACGACGACGGGAAGGGCCAGGGCTGGCTGGCGACATAGCGCACGTTGCGCACGCGCACGCCCGCCTCTTCGTGGATCTCGCGCGCGACTGCTTCCTCGATCGATTCGCCGACCTCGAGAAAACCGGCGAGCGCCGAATAGCGGCCCTGTGGCCAGGGCGGCTGGCGGCCGAGCAGCGCGCGGCCCTGATGTTCGGCGACCATGATCACCACGGGATCGACGCGCGGAAAATGCTCCGCGCCGCAATTCGGGCATATCCGTGCCCAGCCGGCGCGGAAGATCGCGGTGGCGGTGCCGCAATTGGCGCAGAAGCCGTGGCGACCATGCCAGTCGACCAGGCTGCGGGCCCCGGCATAGAGCGCGGCATCCGATGCCTCGAACCGATCGAGCATCGCGAACAGGGCCGGCGATCGCCCGGCGGGCACTGGCGCGCCGGGTGCCAGCGTATGGGCGAACAGCGGCGCGCCATCCTGGGCGAACCCCAAGAAGAGCCGCTGCCCCTCGGCCGCGTCCAACGTGGACCAGATCAGCCGCCCGGCATCGTCGAGCTGCGGATCGAGCCCGTCGAGGACTAGCAGCCGCGCGCGCGGATCCGCCAGCGCGGCATCGAGAAGCGCAGGTTCATGGCGGACGCGATCGGCGCGGTCGACCGTGTTGCCGGTAAAGCCGGGAGCGAGCATGCGATCAGTGCGCGAGATCGGCATAGACTGCACGGCCGGCATCGCGCTTGAACGGCACGTCGCCGAAGATGTTGACCATCGCGGTCACCCGGACATGGTTGGCCGGATCGACCCAGCCGATCGAGCCCGCGGCGCCCGCCCAGCCGAACGTGCCCTTGGCCGGCCCGCCCGGACGATCGGCGAGATAGACCGATCCGCCCGCGCCGAAGCCCATCGCAACGGCGCTGTCCTTGGTAGTGTCTTCGAGCAACGTTTTGTCGACGCCGGCGGGCAGCAGGTCCGACATGGCTAGCTTCACCGTTTCGGGCTTGAGGATGCGCGCGCCGTCCAGCGTGCCGCCGTTCAGCAGCATGGCGAGGAAGCGATCATAGTCGCGCGCCGACATCACCAGCCCGGCGCCGCCATAAGGGAAGCTGGGCGGAGTCAACCACACCGAGCTCGCGCCCGGATCCATCGGCACGCGATTGGTACCCATCAGCGCATAGTTGGTCGAGAAGATGCCGGCCTTGTCGGCGGGCACCGTCCAGTAGCTCGCCTTCATCTTGAGCGGGGCGAAGATGCGCGTGTTGACGAACTGGTCGAACGGCACGCCGCTGGCGACTTCGATCACCCGGCCGAGCACGTCGAGCCCGATCGAATAGCTCCATTTGGTGCCGGGCTCGGCGATCAGCGGCGCCGAGGCGACGCGGTTGGCGAATTCCTCGAGGGTTGCGGGGCGGACCGAGCGCATATTGGGCTCCATCGCCGCGCTGACCTGCGCCGGGTTGATCCCCAGCCGGTTATATTCGTCGAGCAACGGGCCCTTGGTGATGATGTTGTAGCCAAGGCCGGCGGTGTGCGTGAGCAGGTTGCGCACGGTGATCGGCCTGGTAGCCGGCCGGGTAGCCAGATCCTTGGCGGGATCGACCAGCACTTTCATCGACTTGAACGCGGGGATGAAATCGCTGATCGGCTGGTCGAGCTTGATCTTGCCTTCCTCGACCAGGATCATCGCCGCGATCCCGGTGATCGGCTTGGTCATCGAATAGACTCGCCACAGGCTGTCGATATCGGCCTTGGCTGCGTTCGGCTCGTCGGCGATGCGGCCCGCGGCGACCACCGTCGGCGGCAAGCCCTGCGTCCCGAACGCGATCACCGCGCCGGGGACGCGGCCTTCCGAGACATAGCGATCGACCAGCGCGCGGGTGGCATCGGTGCGGACGACAGTGGCGGCCTGCTGTGCCGGCGCCTGGGGGGCGGCGAGCAGCAGCGTGGCAACGATCCCGAACCCGATTCGCTTAAGCATGCATCCTCCCCAATATCCGCGCGGCCTTGGCGAAGACCGTGGGCAATCCCGCCGAGTCGATCTCGGCGATCGGCCACCATTCGCCCTCCGGCGCGCCTGCATGCGCCGCGATTGTGGCAGTCGCAAGCGCGACGTCGAGATTGAAATGGGTAAAGCCGTGGCTGACGCGCTCGTCACGCAGCAGCCAGTCGGCGGGCACCGGAGCCCCTTCGAGCAAGGGCGGCGTATCAGCCCAGGGACCGGTGGGCAGCGCGCGCATGCCGCCCAGCAGCCCCTTGCCCGGACGTCGCACGAGCAGCACCGCGTCCCGGCGCACCAGCCAGAACATCGTGCCGTAGCGCTGGGGCTTGGGCGCCTTCTTCGCCTTGACCGGGAAGGCCTCCGGCGCGCCCGAGGCATAGCCATCGCAGCGATCGTGCAGCGGACAGGCCAGGCAGCGCGGCGCGCGCGCAGTGCAGATCGAGGAGCCGAGATCCATCATCGCCTGGGCGAAATCGCCGGCGCGCGCGGCAGGCGTGATCGCATCGGTGCAATCGCGAATGCGCGGGCGCACACCCGGGAGCGGCTCGGCAAGCGCGAACAGCCGCGTGACCACCCGCTCGACATTGGCATCGACTACCACCGCACGCTCGCCAAATGCGATCGCGGCGATTGCCGCGGCGGTATAGGCGCCTACGCCCGGCAGGGTGCGCAGCTCGGCCTCGGTCCGGGGAAGCGCGCCTCTGGCGGAAACTTCGCGTGCGCAGGCGAGAAGGTTTCGCGCCCGCGCATAATAGCCCAGCCCCGCCCAGGCGGCCATCAGATCGGCATCCTCCGCGGCGGCGAGCGATGCGAAATCGGGCCAGCGCGCAGTGAATTTCTCGAAATAGGGGATGACGCTGGCGACCTGGGTCTGCTGGAGCATCACCTCCGAAAGCCAGACGCGATAGGGCTCGGTGGCGTTGGCGCCGGGCGGCGCGCGCCACGGCAGCCGGCGGGCATGGGCATCGTACCAGGTGAGCAGCGGGACGGCGATTTTGCGAGGGACGTTGTCGGGCACAGGCCCCTATGGCATGGGTTGGCGGCAATGACGAAGACCCCCAAGGCCAACACCCGCGCCATGACGCGCCAGCCCAAGCTGGAAGCGCCGCGATCGAACCGCCCACGCCCGGTTTCCGATCTGCTGCCCGATGTCGGCCGCGCCGCGTTCCGCAAGTTCGGCTTCGTCCAGAGCGCGGTCGTGAGCCGCTGGGGCGAGATCGTTGGCGAGCGCTATGCCCGCGTCTCGGTGCCCGAATCGATCCGCTTTCCCCAGGGCAAGCGTGAGCAAGGCGTGCTGAGCCTAGTCGTCTCCGGTGCGCACGCGCCGATGATGCAGCACATCGCCCCCGAGATCATCGAGCGGGTCAATCGCTTCTTCGGCTATGTCGCGGTCGCCAAATTGGCGATCCGCCATGGCGACGTGCGCCGCGCCGAAAAGGCGCCGCCGCCGCCCAGCCTCAAGCCGCTGCCCGAATCGCTCGGCGCCAGCTTACGCGGGATCGCCGACCCCGAGCTCAAGGCCGTGCTCGAATCGCTGGCCCAGGGTGTCGCCGCCAACGGCGAGAAGCTCGGCTTCGGCAAGATCGACTGATGACCGCGATTCGATTGCTCGCCGCTGCGCTGGCGCTCGCCGCTCCCGCCCTTCCCGCACCCGCGCAGCAGGCGCGGCGTGCGCCCGCGAGCACGAACTGGCTCGCAACGGTGGTGATCACGCCCGAGGGCGGCTATCGCCAGGGTAACCCCAACGCCCCGGTGAAGCTCGTCGAATATGGGTCGCGCACCTGCCCGACCTGCGGCAAGTTCGCTGCCGACGGCGTCGCGCCGCTGCGCCAATATGTCGCCGCGGGCAAGGTCAGCTATGAGTATCGTGACTATCTCATCCACGGCGCACCCGATTTTGCGCTGGCGCTGCTCAACCAGTGCATGCCGACGCCGCGCTTCTTTTCGATGCTCGATGCGATCTATGCCAATCAGGCGGCGTTCGCAGCCAAGCTGACCCAGCTCGAAAAGACCAACGCGGCGCAGATCGAGGCGTGGCAGAAGCTGCCGCCCCCGCAGATGGCGACGCGCTTTGCCGAGGGGATGGGGATGCTCGCCTTCGCCAAGGCGCACGGGATTCCGGAGACGCGCGCGCGCCAGTGCCTGGCTGATCCCGCGCTGATCAAGCGGGTGGCGAAGACCAATGCCGATGCGGTGAATGTCCACGGCGTGGAAGGCACGCCGTCCTTCTTCGTAAACGGACGCCGCGTCCGCGCATATACTTGGGACCGGTTGCAGCCCGAACTCTGGGCCGCCGGGGCCGATTTGTGAATTTGCCTGGAGACGTGAAGATGCGTGTTGCCCTTGCCCTGATACCCTTGTTGATCCTCGCTGGATGCGGCGGCGGGGGTGACGCCAACAGCACCGCGCCGGTGACGTCGAGCAGCGCGGTCGCCGGTGCGGCTGCGCCCGCGGGCAAGGCCTGGGTCGACGTGGTCGAAAAAACCGCCGACGGCGGCTATCGCCAGGGCAACCCCAACGCGCCGATCAAGATCGTCGAATATGGTTCGCGCAACTGCCCCTATTGCGGCAAGTTTGCCGCCGAGGGCACCGAGCCGCTGCGCAAGAACTATATCTCGACCGGCAAGGTCAGCTACGAGTTTCGCGACTTCCTGATCCACGGCCCGCCCGATTTCGCGCTGGCGCTGCTCAACCAGTGCGTGCCGACCGAGGCATTCTTCCCGGTGCTCGACCAGATGTTCGCCAACCAGGAAGTGTTCGGCGAGCGGATCATGCAACTCCAGCAGACCAATCCGCAATTGCTCCAGGCGCTCCAGTCGATGACGCCCGCCCAGGCCGCCGCGGCGATGGCGGATGGGCTCGGCATGATCGAGTTCATGAAGCAGCGCGGCGTTCCGGAGGCCAAGGCGCGCCAGTGCCTTGCCGATCAGAAGCTGATCGACGGCATCGCCAAGGTCAATGCCGATGCGGTCAACGTCCATCAGGTGAGCAGCACGCCGAGCTTCTTCATCAACGGCGTCAAGGCCAATGCCAGCGCATGGTCCGAGCTCGAGCCTGCGCTCAAGGCGGCCGGCGCCCGCTAACCGCGCCGGGGGGCGCAGAGGGGGACGAGGATGCAGATCAAAAGGCTGCGGCTGACGGGCTTCAAGAGCTTCGTCGACCCGGCCGATCTGCGGATCGAGCCGGGGCTGACGGGGATCGTCGGCCCCAATGGTTGCGGCAAGTCGAACCTGCTCGAGGCGCTGCGCTGGGCAATGGGCGAAAGCTCGGCCAAGTCGCTGCGCGGCGGCGGCATGGAAGACGTGATCTTCGCGGGCACCGCCACCCGCCCCTCCCGCGACTTCGCCGAAGTCACCATCCTCGCCGACCAGCCGGGCGACGAGGACGAACTCGAAGTCGTCCGCCGCATCGAGCGCGGGGCGGGATCCGCCTATCGAATCAACGGCCGCGACGTGCGGGCCAAGGACGTCGCGCTGGTCTTCGCCAATTCGGCGACCGGCGCGCATTCGCCGGCGCTCGTCAGTCAGGGGCGGATCGGCGCGATCATCGCCGCCAAGCCTGCCGAGCGTCGCGCGATGCTGGAAGAGGCGGCCGGGATCGCAGGGCTGCACGTGCGCCGCAAGGATGCCGAGCAGAAGCTGCGCGCGACCGAGACCAATCTCGCGCGTCTCGACGAAGTCATTGGCGACCAGGAAACGCGCGCCGCCGCGCTGAAGCGCCAGGCGCGCCAGGCCGAGCGCTATCGCGAGCTTTCCGAGCGGATCCGCATCGCCGAGGCGCGAATGATCTTCGCGCGCTGGCGCGACGCTGCCGAGGCCGCGGACACCGCCAAGAAGGAAGCCGCCGCCGCCGACGCGCTGGTCGCCGAGCGCAGTGCCGCGCACGACGGCGCGGCGGCAAGCCAGCAGGCCGCTGCCGAGAGGCTGGCAAGCGCCCGCGCCGCTGCACTGGCGGTGCGCGACCGCGCGACCGAGGCGATGCATCGGCTGGCGACGCTGCGCACGGACCGCGCTGCCGTGGCGCGGCGGATCGAGGAAGTGAAAGCGGCCGAGCTCCGCCTCGCCGAGGATCGCGCGCGTGAAGGTGCGCTGGCTCGCGATGCCGCCGACGCGCTGACCCGCCTCGCCGACGAAGCCAAGGCGCTTGAGGCGCGGATCGCCGAGGCCGGCGCGCGGATGCCACAGCTAGATTCGGCGCTCGCCGAGGCCGAGCGCGCGGCGCGGGATGCCGAAGTTGCGCTGGCCCAGGCGCTGGCGGCGCAGGCAAGCGAAGCCGCCGAAGCCCGCGTTGCCGAGGCCGCGCTCGCCGCCGCGCGTACCCGTGTCGAACGTGCCGGCCGCGACATGGCGCGGATCGAGGCCGAGGCGCGCGCGCTAGGCGACGTCGCGCCGCTGGAAGCCGAGAAGACACGCGCCGCCGAAACGCGCGCACAGGCACTGCGCCAGGCCGAGACCGCGCGCACCGGCCTGGCCCGCGCCAATTCGGCGGAGCGCGCCGCGATCGCCGGGCGCGACCATGCCCAGTCGGCGCGCGCGGTGGCGCATGCCGAGCTCAGCCAGCTCGACAGCGAGGCGGCGGCGCTCGCTAAGTCGACCCGGCCCAGCGGGAAGGATCGGCTGCTCGATCAGCTCAAGGTTGCTCCGGGCTATGAACGCGCGCTCGCCGCCGCGCTGGGCGACGATCTCGAAGCCGGGCTGGACGCGGCGTCAGAGCGACATTGGGCGGGCGCCGCCCCGCAGCCCGGCGACCCGGCGGCCCCCGGCGACACCCCACCGCTCGCCGCGCATGTCACTGCGCCTCCGGCGCTCGCCCGCCGACTCGCACAGATACTCGTCGCCGAAACCGATTCCGGGCAGTCGCTCGCCGTGGGGCAAAGGCTGGTGACGCTGGCAGGCGTGCTGCGCCGCTGGGACGGCTATGTCGCCCGATCGGGCGGCGCGGCGGCGGCCGAGCGGCTCGAACGGGTCAACCGGCTCGCTGCGATCGAGCGCGCCCGCCCCGCAGCTGTCCGCGCGATGGACGCCGCCGACGCCGAGCTCGAACGGATCGACGCAAGCATCGCCGAAGCCCGCCGCAACGCCGGCGATTGCCGCAAGCTGCTCGATCACAGCGACAACGCCGCGCGCGACGCGGGCCGTGCCGAGGACCGCGCGACGGCGCAGCTCGAGCGGCTTGAAGCCCAGCGCGCCGACCTTGCGGCAAGGCGGTCGCGCGTCGCCGCCGAGCAGGACGAAGCGGCAGGCGAACAGGCGCGTGCCGAGGCGATCAAGGCAGCGCTGCCCGATGGATCGGAAACACGCGCGGCCGTGGCGGTGCTGTCGGGCGAAGCCGAGGCGCGCCGCACCGCCGTTGCCGCGGCCCGCGCCGAACGCGGCACGCTCGAGCGCGAGATCGCATCGGCGCGCGAGCGCGTCGCCGCAGCGGGCGCGGAGGCCAGGAGCTGGAAGGCACGCGCCGGCGATGCCGCGCGGCGCGCTGCCGAAATGGACAAGCGCGCCGCCTCCCTCGGCGAGGAGAGCGCTGCGCTTGCCCCAAAGCCGGCGCTCCTCGACGCGGCGCTTGCGGAGGCCGAGGCAGTAACCGACACCGCCCGCGCCGAATTGGAAACCGCGCAGGTCGCCGAGCGCGCGGCCGAAGCTGCGTTGCGTGAAACCGAAGCTGCGGTCCGCGCCGCCAATGAGTCACTCTCGCAGGCCCGTGAAACCCGCGCCGGGGCAGCCGCCCGCGCGGAGAACCAGGAATCGCGACGGATCGAGATGGGTCGCCTGTCGGGGGAGCGTTTCGAATGCCCCCCGCCCCTGCTTCCCGAGCGCGCCGGCTTCGACGCGGCGAGCGTGCGCACGCCGCAGGACGAGTCGGCAGCGCATGAGCGGCTCAGCGTGGATCGCGAACGGATCGGGCCGGTCAATCTCGTCGCCGAAAGCGAACTTGCCGAACTCGAAGCCGCCTTCACTACTAATGCCGAGCAGCGTGACGAACTTTCCCTTGCCGTAAATCGGCTGCGCGGGTCGATCGGCACGCTCAACCGCGAGGGCCGCCAGAGGCTGCTTGCAGCATTCGAGGCAGTGGACGGGCATTTCCGCCGCCTGTTCACCACGCTGTTCAACGGCGGCCAGGCGCATCTCCAGATGATCGATTCGGACGATCCTCTCGAAGCGGGGCTGGAAATCATGGCGCAGCCGCCGGGCAAGCGGCTTCAGTCGCTGACGCTGCTGTCAGGCGGCGAGCAGGCGCTGACTGCGGTGGCGCTGATCTTCGCGCTATTCCTCACCAAGCCCGCGCCGATCTGCGTGCTCGACGAAGTCGATGCGCCGCTCGACGATGCCAATGTCGAGCGCTTTTGTGACCTGCTGGAGGCGATGACTCGCGAGACCGCGACGCGCTATCTGATCGTCACCCACAATGCCGCCACGATGAGCCGCATGCACCGGCTGTTCGGCGTGACGATGGTCGAGCGCGGCGTGAGCCGGCTCGTGTCGGTTGATCTCGGCGGCGCCGAGAGCCTGCTCGCGGCGGAATAGGCAATGGCGATACGCAAATGGCTCGCGCGCTTCGGGCGCAAACCACCGGTGGAACCGGCAGTCGAAGTGCCGCCGTTCGAGCCGCGAAACCCCTTGGAGATCGCGCTGATCGCGGCCGCGCACGAACCCGGCGCGCGCGCAGACTTTCAGCAGCTGTTGCTGCGCTCCGAACTCTATGTCGCCACCCCGATGGCGCTCGCGCAGTCGGGCGCGCGCACGCTCAAGCAAAGCGAGACCCTGCAGATCCTCAACGTCCCGGCGCAAGACGGCACGCGGCTCCCGGCGTTGTTCACGCACGAAAGCCGGCTGGCCGCGGTGTTCGGCGCGGCGAGCGGCTATTTGCCGCTGCCGGCGGCAACGCTGCTCGATATGGTCGCCGAGGATGGTGCGATCCTGAATCCGGGCCAGGCTTATGGTGTCCTTTGGTCTCGCGAGGAGATCCTCGCGATGCTCGGCCGGCCCGTCTCCTGGACGGTGGAAAAGGACACTCAGATTCTCCTCGGCGTGCCCACGACGCGGCCGGAGGCACTGCTCCAGCGGATCGACCGGGCGGTGGCCGGCGAAGCGGGAATTGAAGAGGCATGGCTGGCGCTGGCGCACTGGCCCGAGGACGGGCAGGCGAGTTGGTTGCTCGACATCCGCAGCAGCTCCGATCGCGATGCCGTGGCAGCGCTGCTGAACGAGACGCTGCGGGCCGGGCCGTTCGAAGGAATGGCGGTCGACCTGATCATCAACCCGCCAAGCGACAAGCCCGGGATCGGGATTCGCATCAAGCCTGCGGAGTTGCACTGAAGCCGGACGCGACGACCGCGCTGCCTGGCTTGCTGCTCAACATTGTCAAGCCGCGGCGCTGGCGCAGCATTATGCCACAATGCGTTCGTAGAGCGCGATATAATGGTCGGCCATGGCTTCCACTGAAAAGCGCTCCTCGATCGCCTGACGACATGCGCCGCGAGCGATCGCGCCGACCTGACCGACTGCCGCGATCGCTTCTTCTTCGGAACCGATGAGCAGGCCGGTGCGGCCATGGTCGATCAGCTCGGGCATGCTGCCGCGGTCGATCGCGATGACGGGGGTGCCGCACGCCATCGCCTCGATCACCGACAGGCCGAACGGCTCGTCGAAATTGATGAGGTGGAGCAGCGCGCGTGCGGCACCGAGCGCCTTGACCCGCGCTTCGCCGCCGACCGGGCCGTGATAGACGATCTGCTCGCCATCGACATACGGCGCGACCTCGCGCTCGAAATATCCGGTATCCTGAATGATGCCGTAGAGATCGAGACGACGGCTGGTCGATTGGGCGACGCGGATTGCCTCCGCCGCGCCCTTGTCCGGGTGCATGCGACCGAAGAAAAGCAGGTCTGCGCTGCCTTCGGCGTCGAAGGGGAATTCGTCTAGCCGGATGCCGTGATGGATCGTCGCGGCGTATTTGAGGCCGGGGTGCCGATCCGCCTCGCTGATCGCGACATAATGCACGCGATCCTCATAGGGCTTGTACATCGGCAGGATGCGATCGGACGAGAAACCATGGATGGTGGTGACCATCGGCGTGTCGATCAGCGGCGCATAGGCATGCGCCGGAAAATCCGCCTGATTGTGGATCAGATCGAATTCCCCCGCGCGGGCGAACAGATGCGATTGATGGGCATATTCCCAAACCTTGGCATCGATCGACGGGTCTTCCTCATAGCCCCGCGGGACCGGGCCGGCGAGCGTGGCGGCAGTGACCAAATCCTGGGTGGCGAACAGCGTGACGTCGAGCCCCTTGGCGACCAGTGCCTCGGTGAGCAGGCTGGTGACGAGTTCCCATGGGCCATAGTGTCGCGGCGGCGTACGCCACGCGATCGGCGCCAGCATTGCGATCTTCATCCGAGAATATAGCCTTCATTGGGTCCGAGCAGTGCCGGATCGGTGCCGCCTTGCGCGGCGACGAGCACCGACAGGCCTTCGGCCCATTCGGGAATCGCGAAATTGTGCGGCCGGTTGCCGAGATTGAGGACGACGAGGATGCGTTCGTCCCCTTGGCGGCGCTCATAGGCGAGCAGATCGCCGTCGCACGGAATCCGATCATAACTGCCGAGCGCCAATGCCGGGTGATCGTGGCGGAGCGCCAGCAGCTTCTGGGTGAGCCGCCATAAGGAGGCGGGGTCGCCCCGCGCGGCCTCGACATTGCGCATCGGCCAATCTTCGTGGAGCGGCAGCCAGGGCTCGCCGCGGGTGAAGCCGGCATGGGCGCTGGCATTCCAGGCCATCGGCGTGCGCACCGGATCGCGGCCCATGCCGATGCCGGGTTCACGGAGCTCGCGCGGATCCTGGATGCGGTGCGCCGGCACATCGACATCGGAGACGCCGAGTTCGTCGCCATAATAGAGCGTCGGGGTGCCGCGCAGGGTGAGCAGCAGCAGCATCGCGACCCGGGCCTGGGCGGCGCCGACGCGCGTGGCGATGCGCGGGCGATCATGGTTTCCGAGCACCCAGTTCGGCCAGCCGCCGCCGGGCAGCGCGCCTTCATAGGCGTCGATCATCCGTGCGAGCGACCGCGCATCCCATTCGGCGCCGATCAGCTGGAAGTTGAAGGGCAGATGGACGCCCGGCCGTTCGGCGCTGCCATAATAGCCGACGAGCCGGGGCACCGGCAGGTAGATCTCGCCAATCAGCACGCGCGCACCGAATTCATCGGCAATGCTGCGCATCTCGGCAGCGATGTCATGCACCTCGGGCTGGTCGGTCGAATGGAGCTGGTGGACCGTCATATATTCGGGCTGGCCGGCCTGCCATTCGGCATTGGCCGGATTGTCCGGGAACTCGGCATGCTTGACCATGTGCCACAGCACATCGATGCGGAAGCCATCAACGCCGCGCGCGAACCAGAAGCGCAGCACGTCCATCATCGCCGCGCGCAGAGCGGGATTGCGCCAGTTGAGGTCGGGCTGTTCCTTGAGGAACGCGTGGTAATAATATTGGCCGGTGGCCGCGTCCCACTCCCAGGTCGAGCCGCCGAAATCGCTGATCCAGTTGTTGGGCGGACCGCCGTTCGGCGCGGCGTCGCGCCAGAGGTACCAGTCGCGCTTAGGGTTGTCGCGCGACGACCGGCTCTCAACGAACCAGGGATGCTCGCTCGACGAATGATTGGGTACGAAGTCGAGTAGCAGCTTGAGCCCGCGATCGTGCGCCGCCTTCAGCAGCGAATCGAAATCGTCGAGCGTGCCGAAGCGCGGATCGACGCCGGCGTAATCGGCGACGTCATAGCCGAAATCGGCCATCGGCGAGGGAAAGATCGGCGAGATCCAGATCGCGTCGATGCCAAGTTCCTTGATGGCGTCGAGCCGCTGCTCGATGCCCTTGAGATCGCCGATGCCGTCCCCGTTCGAATCCTGGAACGACCAGGGATAGATCTGGTAGATTACGGCGGACTGCCACCATGCGGGGTCGCTCACCGGAACCGCTCCTTCGAAAGATGGGTGATTCGGCAGGCCAGGTCCGCCTCCCCCCGCGACGATATAATGGTCGCCGGCATCGGCGATGCCGGTAGTGAAAGCGACCGGGGTGGGCAGATACATCTGATGCGCGATCTCCGCGGTGAGCGCCGGGTTCGCCTCGATCAGCGGCACCTCGTCGGCAAGCCGCAGGATCTTCGAGGGATCCTCCTTGTCGAGCAGCGCCCAGAAGCTGCGATAGATGCCGATCGCGCCGCGCTTCTCGACGCCGTGATAGACCATCATCCAGCCCTCGGGCGTCAGCACCGGCTGGCTACCGCCGCCGATCCGCTGGGTGCTAGTGGTGCCTTTGCGCGCGCGGATGCCCGGCGTGTCGAGTGGCTTCCAGTGGAGCCCGTCGGGCGACTGGGCCATATTGATCGACGGGCCGCCGAGCCAGGGGCTGCCTTCAGAATAGACGAAATAGCATTCGCCCAAGGGGCGGGTGAGCGCCATGAACTTGCCGGCGACCTTACCTTCGAACAGGATCATGTCCTTGTTCTGGTGATCGAGTACGATGCCGAGCAGTTCGTAGTCGAGGCCGTTTGCCGAGCGGTACATCGCGGTGCAGTGGCGCTCGGCCGAGACGCCGCACACCGTCATCCACCAAGCATCGTCGATCCGGGTGATGCGGGCGTCCTCGACGCCGTAATCCATATAGCTGGCGCTGGGCTCGATCGCCTTGTCGTAATGGATCGCGACGACCTCGCGGCCCTGGGCATCGAGTTCGACCGGGAGCAGCCACGACAACGAGGTGAGCCCGAGCAAGCGCGGGTTGCGATCCTTGAGCGCGAACTGGCGCGGATCGTCCATGTCGATCTGGTGGACAGGATGGCGATCGAGCACATAGCTGCCGCCCGGCGTCCAGCGGATCGCTCGCGCGCACCCGCTGTCCACCGGATCGCGCAGCGCCTCGGCAACGCGGACCATCAGCAACAGGTTGCCGCTGGGCAGCCGGGTGAAGCCGGGATTGAACGCGCCGAGCACATGAGTTGGGGCTTCAACGCCGCGGCGCAGTGGGGAGCGGCGGAGATCGACCTCGTCGGGACGGAAGATCAGATAGTCGTCGCCGCTCGGCATCGGCCCTCCCTCAGCAGCCAGGAACGCGGCTCTCGCCCCCGTCGAGCTGGAAGCGGTCGCCACGCCGAACGTATCGTTCGGCGAACGATGCGGTTCCCTTGTATTGCACGCTAAAGCTACGATCGCGCGCCACATCGGCAATCGTGCCGTCGAACCTTTCGGCGCCGTCCTCGACCGCGCCGCCATTTTCAAAGACCGTGGGGATCGAGGCGACCACCGCGGGACCATTGGGCCGCAACTCGATGAGATCTGTCTGCTCGACGGTGCAGCCCTGCCAGGTGCCGCCGCCCTCGATCACGATCACCGGCAGCGACGAGAAGTCGTTCGATACCGACCAGCGCGAGAAATCGCCGAAGCTGCCGCTCGCCGCAGCCTCGGGATAGGCCTTGACTAGGGCGAACGCCCCACCCAGCTCCCGCAGATAATAGGCCGCGACCGTGCCCGCCTCGGCATGACCCGCATCGGGAACATGGCCATGGCGCAACAGCACCGGGCCAAAGCTGGTGTCGATCAGCCTGTCGTCGCCGTCGAACGCCTGGTTCCCGCTTGCCGCGGGCACTGCAGCGCGCGCCGCGGCGAGGCGGCCCTGCGGATCAAGGTGCGGCGCCGGCGTCGGGGTGGCCTTTGCATGCGGCTTCTTTGCGGGATGCTTCGTCGCCTCGGGCAGGACGTCGCAGCCGGCGAGCAGAAGCGCACACGCCGCCGATGCTGCCAGTGCGCGGATCATGCGCCGCTCTGCAGCCGCTCGTGGTGGCGGATTACTTCGTCGATGATGAAGCGCAGGAATTTCTCGGAGAATTCGGGGTCGAGATCGGCGTCGTGCGCGAGCGCGCGCAGCCTGGCGATCTGCGTTTCCTCGCGGCTCGGATCGGCCGGGGGCAGGCCATGCGTCGCTTTATAGGCACCCACCGCCTGGGTGACCTTGAAGCGCTCGGCGAGCATGTGGATCAGCGCGGCATCGATATTATCGATGCTCTGGCGAAATCGGATCAGGGTCTCGTCGGCCATTATGCTCCCTTTCGCCGCTCCTTTCGCTGCACAGAGCCCTGCGCGCAACCCCATGGGGTTGCCTTTGCAACGCACAATCGCCAGAGCGCAGGGCATGAGCGCCACCATTCATCGCCTGGGCTCGCGCCCCGTCCCGTCGCTGGAACCGATGATCGAATTGGTGGCGGGCGACCTCAACCTGGTGAACCAGGTGATCCTCGACCGGATGCGCTCCGACATCCCGCTGATCCCCGAACTTGCCGGCCATCTGATCGCCGGCGGCGGCAAGCGGATGCGGCCGATGCTCACGCTGGCGAGCGCCCGGCTGCTCGGCTATCCCGGCGCGCGCCACCACAAGCTGGCCGCCGCAGTCGAATTCATCCACACCGCGACGCTGCTCCACGACGACGTGGTCGACTCGTCCGACCTGCGCCGCGGCAAGCGCACCGCAAACATCATCTGGGGCAATCCGGCGAGCGTGCTCGTCGGAGATTTCCTGTTCAGCCGCTCGTTCGAGCTGATGGTCGAGGCCGAGAGCCTCAAGGCGCTCAAGATCCTGAGCGGCGCCAGTGCCGTGATCGCCGAAGGCGAAGTCAACCAGCTCACCGCAGTGCGCCGGATCGACCTGAGCGAGGAGCGCTATCTCGATATCATCGGCGCCAAGACCGCCGCATTGTTTGCCGCCGCCTGTCGCATCGCCGCAGTAGTGGCCGAGCGCAGCGAGGCGGACGAACTAGCGCTCGACGCCTATGGCCGCAACCTCGGCATCGCCTTCCAGCTGGTCGACGACGCGATCGACTATGTCTCTGACGCCGATACGATGGGCAAAGATGCCGGCGACGACTTCCGCGAAGGCAAGATGACGCTGCCGGTGATCCTGGCCTATGCGCGCGCCGGCGACGCAGAACGCGCCTTCTGGAAGGACGCGATCAGCGGCAAGCGCAACAGCGACGGCGATTTCGCCGAAGCGGTGCAGCTGGTGCAATCGAGCCGTGCCGTCGACGACACGCTGGCGCGCGCGCGCCATTACGGCCAGCGCGCGATCGACGCGCTCGGCAGCTTCGCCTCCAGCGCCGCCAAGGACGCGATGGTCGAAGCCGTCGAATTCGCAGTGGCGCGCGCCTATTGAGGCTTATTCCTCGGGGGCGACCGCATCGTCGTCATCGTCGACTGCGAGTGCATCTTCTTCGTCGCCGTCGAGCAATTCTTCGATCGCCTCGACGATCAGATCGAGTTGCTCGTAACTCGACGTGAATTCGATGGTTTCGCCGTCATCGTCTTCTAGGTGCAACGTATAATCGCCGTCGCCATCGGCGGTGATCGTGAACTGGGCCAGGGTGCGTGCCATGTCTTTCGCTCCATCGCTTTCGATTGCGCCCAACCCTGGCGACGCCAATTGGTTGCAGGGCGATGCGGTGACCTGAATGAACGACGCGCTTCCCATCCATGCCGTGCTCCCCGATTTGCTTGGCACATTGCGCAACGGCAGCAATGCCGTGCTCGTCGCGCCGCCCGGAGCGGGCAAGACGACGGCAGTGGCCCCCGCCCTGCTCGGCGAGGATTGGTGCAGCGGCGAAGTGCTGCTGCTGTCTCCGCGCCGGCTTGCTGCGCGGGCAGCGGCGGAACGGATGGCCGCGCTGGCCGGCGAGGCAGTGGGCGGCACCTTTGGCTATGCGACGCGGATGGACAGCAAGCGTTCCGCGCGGACGCGCGTGACCGTCGTCACCGAAGGCATTTTCGTCAATCGCATCCAGGCCGACCCTGAGCTTGCCGCAATCTCGGCAGTGCTGTTCGACGAAGTCCATGAGCGCAGCCTCGACAGCGATTTCGGACTGGCGCTGGCGCTCGACGCGCAGGGCGCGCTGCGGCCCGACCTGCGGCTGGTGGCGATGTCGGCGACGCTCGATGGCGCGCGCCTCTCCGGACTGATGCGGGGCGCGCCGGTGGTGGAGAGCGAAGGGCGCAGCCATCCGCTGGAGTTGCGCCATATCGGCCGGGCGGCCGAAGCGCGGATCGAGGATTCGATGGCGGCAGCAGTGCGCGCCGCGCTGCGCGATGCCGAGGGCGGCGTGCTCGCCTTCCTGCCCGGCGTCGCCGAGATCGAGCGCACCGCCGAGCGGCTCGAAGGGCTCGATGTCGTACTACACAAGCTCCACGGCAGCCTCGAACCGCAGGCGCAGCGCGCGGCGATCGCGCCCGATCCGCAGGGGCGCCGCAAGCTCGTCCTGGCGACGTCGATCGCCGAGACCTCGCTGACGCTCGACGGCATTCGCGTGGTGGTCGATTCGGGGCTGGCGCGGCGCCCGCGTTACGATCGCGCGGCGGGGATGACGCGGCTGGTCACCGAGCGGGCGAGCCAGGCCGCCGTGATCCAGCGTGCGGGGCGCGCCGCACGCCAGGGACCGGGGGTCGCCTATCGGCTGTGGGAGGAAGCGGCGACCGCAGGATTGCCGCGCTTCGACCCGCCCGAGATATTGGAGGCCGACCTCTCGGCCCTGACGCTCGATTGCGCGCTTTGGGGTGTCGCCGATCCGCGCGAACTCGCCTGGCTAGATCCGCCGCCAGAAGCGGCCGTTTCGGAAGCGCGCCGGCGCTTGACGACCCTCGAGGCCATTGACGGCGATGGCAGGCCGACCGCGCATGGCAGGGCGATTGCGCGGCTGCCGCTGCCGCCACGGCTGGGACATATGCTGGTACGCGCCGCCGAACGCGGCATGGCGCGGACCGCCGCCGACGTCGCGGTACTGCTCGGCGAGCGTGGCCTGGGCGGCAACGACGCCGATCTCGAACTGCGGCTGCGGCGTTGGCGAAGCGAGCGCGGCCCCCGCGCGGAAAACGGGCGAAGGCTGGCCGAACGCTGGGCAAAGCTGGTCGCCGACGATGGCCGTGGCGACGCCGCCGAATGCGTTGCGCTGGCCTTCCCCGACCGCATTGCCAAGCGGCGCGACGGATCAGGCGAGACCTGGGCCTCGGCAGGGGGGCGCGGCTTCAAGCTCGACCCCACGTCCTCGCTCGCCCGCGCCGAATGGCTCGCCGTGGCGGAAACGCAGGGCATGGCCGCCGGCGCGCGCATCCTCTCGGCCGCGCCGATCGACAGCGCCGCGGTCGAATCGCTGTTCGCCGACCGGATCGAGACGCGGCGCAGCGTCACCTTCGATCCCGCCACCGGGCGGATCGAGGCACTGCGCGAGCGTCGGCTGGGCGCGATCCGGCTTTCGAGCGGGCCCGATGCGGCGGCAAGCGCCGCCGAGATCGAAAGGGCGCTGCTCGAAGGCGTGCGCACGCATGGGCTGGGCCTATTGCCCTGGTCCGAGGCCGCACAGGCGCTGCGCACCCGCGCCGCCTATACCGGCAGTGACCTGCTCTCCGACGAACGGCTGCTCGCCGAACTCGACGACTGGCTGCCAGCGCTGCTGGCCGGCAAGCGGCGGCTCGATGCGGTCGAGGGACTGAGCCAGGCGCTGACCAATTTGCTCGGCTGGGAGGGTCAGAAGACGCTCGACCGGCTGGCGCCCGCGCGCTTCGAAACGCCAGCGGGATCGAGCCATGCGATCGACTATGGCGCGGAAGCCGGACCGACGGTCGAGGTCCGCGTCCAGGCGCTGTTCGGGCTGGCCGAACATCCGCTGGTCGGCGATGGCACGCCGTTGGTGCTCAGCCTCACCTCGCCCGCCGGCCGGCCGATCCAGACGACGCGCGACTTGCCGGGCTTCTGGCAAGGCAGTTGGGTCGCGGTCGCCAAGGAAATGCGCGGCCGCTATCCCCGGCATCCCTGGCCCGACGATCCCGGCAACGCCAATGCGACGCTGCGCACCAAAAAGGCGGATGCAAGACGCGCCGTCGCGCGTTAAAGGACGAGCATGAAGACCGCCCGCATCTATCAGCGCCCCAAGAACGCCATGCAGTCCGGCCGCGCACGGACCGCCGACTGGATCCTCGAATTCGAGCCGGTGCGCCAGCAACAGGCCGATCCGCTGACCGGCTGGGCCGGCGGCGACGATACGACCAACCAGCTGCGCATCGCCTTCCCGACACTCGACGCCGCCAAGGCGCATGCCGAGCGCGAAGGCTTCGCGTTCCACGTGGTGCCCGCGCCGACGCGCACGCTCAAGCTCCAGGCCTACGCCGATAATTTTCGCTAAGGCAGCTTTGGCGGGGCTCGCGCTGGCTGGAATGCTGGCAGCAAGCAGCGCGGATGCTGCGTCGGGCGATCCGCGCAAATCGCGCAAAGCCAAGCCGCGGCGCATTTCCAGCGCTCAAATCAGTCGCGTCGCCACCGATAGCTATTATCCGAATTGCGCCACCGCAAGGAGTGCAGGCGCGGCTCCCATCAAGCGTGGCGATCCCGGGTACAGCGGCCAACTCGATCGCGATGGCGATGGAATAGCCTGCGAACGCTGAGCTTCGACTAGGCCGTAAACTCATAAAAGCGCGGATTGGCAGGAAACGCCCCATTTGCGGACTGTCGCTACATGGGGCAATCTAAGAAAATGATCGCTAGAGACCTAAAGACAGACCTGAAGAAAGCAACTCTTCCTGTTTTGTTACTGGCTGCCTTGGGATGGTATTCCGCTACACGCGCCCATATCCCTGCGGCTTCAACAGTAGACGGTGTCTACTCAAATCCTTGCTGCGGTACATTCGTGCTGCGTAACGGCGTTGTGGAGATTGGCGCGTCGCGCGTGCCATTTTATCTGGCGAGTATGAAGTTCGGTCTTACGGCTTATCCGACCCAAGAGATATTGGTTCGAAGTGGCCGGGTGGAAGCAACCCCAGACGCAGATCCCGGCCCTCTATCCTTCAGTGAGAATGGAACGGTCGTGACTGTCTGCGGCGATATCCTATGCAACCAGGTATACGCGTTCAAGCGCGGCGCGAGCCTCGAACACCTCTCGGACGGCACCTAACTACCCACCCAATCTCGGACGCTCGAGCCTCGCCCGAAAGCGGTCGTCTATGGGGTCACGACCTAGCTTGCCAGCAGACTGTCCGCGAGCAGCAGCAGCAGCTTGACGTCGATCGCGACGCCTTCGCTGCGCTTGTCCGCGACGAAGGCGGCGATGGCCTTGCGCGGCACGCGGTGGACGGTGATGTCTTCGCCGGCGACGCCGCCGCCCGCGCCGATTCGCGTCAGCCCATGCGCGCGCACCAGCGTGAAGCCTTCGCTGACCATGCCGGGCGAAGAGTGGAAGAAGCCGAGTTCCTCGACGCGTTCGCAGGAATAGCCGGTTTCCTCCTCGAGCTCGCGACGCGCCGCTTCGGTCACGGTGTCGCCGTCATGCTCGTCGCCGATCAGCCCGGCGGGCAGCTCGAGGCAGCGCTTGCCGAGCGGCACACGATATTGCTCGACCAGCAGGACATGGTCGGCATCGTCGATCGCGACGATCACGGCGGCCTGGAGGCCGCGGGCGCGCGAGACGAATTCCCATTTGCCCTGGCGCTTGGCAACGATCCATTTGCCGGCCCAGGCGATCTCGGCCGGCTCCTCCGGTACGCTCATAGAATGATCAACCTGTCGGGAAGCTCGTTGGTGTCGCCTTCGCTGCGCGGGAAGTGCGTGGCAAGCACTTCGCCCACTTTCGCGACTGCCTGTGCCATGCCCTCGCCGGGCCGGTCCTGCTTCACTTCGGCGATCAGCGCCGCCATCGCCTCGCCCCAGACTTCGGGCGCGACCTTGGAATGGATCGCCTCGTCCGCGATGATCTCGGCACGGTGCTCGGCAAGGCTGAGATAGAGCAGCACCCCGGTCGACGCCTTGGTGCGCTTCTCGGCGGCGGTGCGGAACAGCGCGAGCGCGCGGGCATGGACGCGGCGCGCCTTGGTGGCGCCGGGCGTGAGCAGCATCCGCAGTTTATCGAGCGCGAGCACGACGCGCACCAGCAGGAAAGTCGCCGCGATCAGGATCAGCGCGACCGTGAGATACCAGCGCGGCGGCACGGTCTGCGACCAGCTGTCGACCAGCCGGACATGCAGCCACTCGACCACCTGCGGCTGCCAGGCGAGCAGCGCGAGGACGAGCAGCATCGCGAGCACTGCCCAATGCAGCGCGACGTCGTGATAGGCGTCCGAGCGTCCGGCGACGACGGTGACGATCTCGCCGTCGGTGCCGAGTTCGGCCTGGGTGACGGCCGCGCTGACGCGCGCCTGATCGGCTTCGGTCAACCGCATCTCACCAACTCCCCGAGGCGCCACCGCCTCCGAACGATCCGCCGCCGCCGGAGAAGCCCCCGCCCCCGCCCCCGCCCCAGTCACTGCCGCCACCGCCGCCCCAACCGCTCGATCCACCGCCGGAACTGCGCGAGCTGCGGCTGATCTCGTCAGCAATAGACCAAAGGACGATCGGCCAGGCGCTGCCACCATCGCGGCTGCGATAGCTTTTCCCCCAGGGCCCCCGCCGGCTGCGGCGGCCAGCGCCGAACATCGGCAACAGCACGAAGACGAAGATGATTCCCCAGAAGACCAGTCCCCAGGGGAAGCCGCCGCTCTTCGAGCGACGCGTCTGCGTCGTCGCCTGCTTGTCGGCCTGCGCCTTGGCGCGGGCCTCGGCCGCCTCGAGCGGCAGCTTCATCTGCTCGCCGATCGCCTGCGCGCCGGCGACGATCCCGCCCGGCATGTCGCCCGCCTTGAAACGCGGAAGGATGACATCCTGAACGATGCTGCTCGACATCGCATCGGTCATGATCGGCTCGAGTCCGTAGCCGACTTCGATGCGGACCTTACGCTCGTTGGGCGCGACGATGAGGAGAATGCCGTTATTGGCGTCCTTCTGACCCAAGCCCCAGGCGCGGCCGAGCTTGTAGCCATAATCCTCGATCGGATAGCCCTGCAGATCGGGGATCGTCGCGACGACGAATTGGCGCGTCGTCGCCTTGTTGATGTCTTCGGCGAGCGCAGTGATTTGCGCCTTCTGCGCGGCATTCAGAAGATTGGCGGCATCGACCACGGGCTCGCGATCGCGCTTGGGGAAGGTTTGCGCCTGGACCGCGAGCGGGAGGAGCAACAACAAGGCAAGCAGATAACGCAACCATTTCATGGCGTGATCCTAGGGATGTTCGCAGGGCTCCAACATGGAACGCCCCGCCGCGCCGGTCCGTGCCGCACCGCCATACAGCGCGCATGCGGCACAGACCGGTGCTCAGGATCAGTTGCTGTTCCCGAAATCGACCTTGGGGGCCTTGTCCGCGCCAGCCTGGGCCTGGAATGGCGTCAGGGGCTTGGCGCCATAGAAGATCTTGGCGCCGACCGCGTCAGGGAAGGTGCGGATGCGGGTGTTATATGCCTGCACCGCGGTGTTGTAATCGCGGATCGAGATCGCGATGCGGTTCTCGGTGCCTTCGAGCTGATCCATCAGCGTCTTGAAATTGCCCTGGCTCTGGATCTGCGGATAGGCTTCCTGCAGGCGCTGGAGCGACAGCGACAGGCCGTTCTGCGCCTGGTTGAACGCCGAGACCTTGGCGGGATCGGTGAGATCCTCGCCGCTAACCTGGATCGATGTCGCCTTGGCGCGGGCGTTGACCACGTCGTTGAGGATCTTGCCCTCGGAGCCTGCGGCACCCTTCACCGTAGCGACCAGATTGGGGATCAGGTCGGCGCGGCGCTGATAATTGGTCTGGACATCGGCCCAGCGTGCCTTGGCATTTTCCTCGGCGGTGGGCACGCTGTTGAGCCCGCAGGCCGAGAGCAGGGCGGCGCCGGCAAGGGCGATAACGGCACGAAACTTCATCACCTGGATGATCCTCCGGATCTTGTCGAGAAGTGTCTTATACGACGGCAACACTAGAGCCCGAAAGCGAAATCGGACATGGTTGAGGCGAATTCGGGTTTTTGAGAAGGAGAAGAGGCCTATGCTGAAGGAATTCCGGACCTTCATCGCGCGCGGCAATGTGCTCGATCTAGCCGTGGGCGTGATCATCGGCGCCTCGTTCGGCACGATCACCAAATCGTTGACCGACGACATCATCATGCCGGTGATCGGCTGGCTGTTCGGCGGGTTCGACTTTTCGAGCTACTTCATCCGGCTTGCCGCGATTCCGGCGACCTATAAGGGCTCGCCCGACGATTATGCCGCGCTGAAATCGGCCGGCGTGCCGCTGTTCGGCTATGGCGAGTTCGTCACCGTGGTGATCAACTTCCTCATCCTCGCCTTCATCGTCTTTCTGCTGGTGCGCAGCGTCAACAAGATGATCGCCAGCGTCGAGCGCGAAAAGGCCGAGGGCACGGCGGAACCGGCAGCGGATCCCGCCGATGTGGCGCTGCTACGCGAAATTCGCGACGAACTGCGCAAGCGGCCCACCGTCTAGGCGGCGGCAAGCTCCTCCGCGGCGGCATTGGCTAGGCTGGTGCCGTCTAGGATGCGCGCGGTCTCATCGCGCACGCGGGCAAAGGCGCGGCGAATCGCGCAGCTCGCCTCGTCATGGCAATCCCCGCACGAGCGATAGGCAGTGCGGCTGACGCACGGCACCAGCGCCAGGGGGCCCTCGATCACCCGAATGATCTCGCCCAGCGAGATCAGGTGCGATCCGCGCGCCAGGCGATAGCCCCCCATCTTGCCGCGGGTGGACAAAAGGAAGCCGGCCTCGCGCAGATCGGCCAAGATCAGCTCGAGGAATTTGCGCGGCACATTCGCCTGGGCTGCGATGCGATTCATCGGCATCGGCGCGCCATCCACGGGCTGTTCGGCAAGAATGAGCATAGCGCGGAGCGCGTAGCGGGAACGCTGCGTCAACATGATGCACTCTCCATGCCAATTCCTTGCGGCACTGTGAAGACCTAGCGACGCCCTAGAGAATGCAACCTGACCTTTTCATTAAGCGCCCGGCGTCCTATATGGGTTCTGCCGGCTTCGGTCGGCTATGGGGATAAACGAAGGCGTGCAATAGATGCAGCGGACGCGGGGGCAGTACCCGCCGGCTCCACCAAAAGCCTCCGGGAAACCGGAGTTTCTGACGGGGCCGAACTAGGATCGACGTGTGTTGAAAAGCGCCATCTATTTCTCAGCGTGGGCCACTGTGACGGCCTGAAACACAAGTGCCAACGATAACGAAGCACTCGCTATTGCGGCGTAACCCCAAGGCTTAACGGCCTAAGGTTATTCTAAAATGCGCGGTTGGACCGCACCGGGCAACAGAAGCGGATTCCAGCGGCCACCAGGGGGGCCGGGCAACAGAACCCCCTGGACCTTCCCAACAGAAGGTCCGCATTTCTTTCCTGTCAGTCGCGCCTGCGCAGCCACGAAAGGCCCGCGGCCGCGGCGACGAGCGCAAGCCCCGGCCCCGCGCGACCCTTGCGGCGCAGCAGCGCCAGCCCGAACGTCGCGACGCCGGACGTGATCCAGCCAACTCTCGGCAAGCCACTGGCGTGCGCCGCGCCAGCGCCGACGCGCGATGCGACAAAGCTCTCCTGGTCGCGCGCGACTGGCACGCGCGGCGGTGACTTGAAGGGGCGCTCCACCACCTCGGGCTCATCCTGCCCCGCCTCGGTGCCCTGCGCGACATGATCGGCCACCCAGGCACGGCGCTGACCCAACGGTTGCGGCGCGCCGGTCGTGGTATCAACCGCAGTCTGGTGCTCGAGTTCAGAATTGAGCTCAGCGCCGAACAACAGGATGTAAGCCGAAAGATACAGCCAGGTGAGCAGCGCGGCGACCGCGCCCAGCGCGCCATAGGTCGCGTCGAACTTGCCCAGATTGGCGGCATAGGCGCCGAACCCGAGCGTGATCAGCAACCAGAACAGCGCGGTGAACAGCGATCCCGGGCTGATCCAGCTCCATTTGGCGCGATGCCGCGATGGTCCGAACCGATAAAGCGCAGCCGCTCCTGCCGCCCCGGCCAGCGTCAGCAGCGCATAGGTAACGACCGTGCCGAGCACCAGCAGCGCCTCATTGGCGATCGGCGCCAGATTCTCCAACGCGCCGAGCGCGGCGACGGCGATCGCCACGAGGACGGCGCCGATCACTGCCGCGGCCGTAATCGCGATCGCAGTCAGGTTGACGCGGAAGAAGTTTCGCTTCTCCTTCTCCTCATAGGCGATGTTCAGCGCGGTGATGACTGCGCCCGCGCCATTGCGGGCGCCGAACAGCGCGACCGCGAGCGCGAACAGCACGCCGATGCCCTTCTTGCCATCCGACGCGTGGACGAGATCGAGCAGTTGCCCTCCGAGCGTCCGCGCAATGTCCGGCGGCGCCAGTTCCGCAAGGGCGCGGACGTGGCGGATCACCGTCTCCGGGTCGGCAAAAATGCCGTAGCAGAGCACCACCGCGGCGAGCAGCGGCACCAACGCCAGAAACCCGTAAAAGGCGACGCCCGCAGCGACGAGGCCAATATTATCGTCGGATGCCTCTTTCCAGCTCCGCACCGCCACGGCCTTCCACGCCGCCCATGGCATCCGCCATGGGCTGTGGGCGTCGCGCCCCTTTTCGTCCATCCTGTGTCCTGCCTGTGCCCCCGCTACAAAGCGCGGGGCGGCGCTGGGCGTTCCTTCCGGCGCCATTAATCCCGTCCGCCTCCGGAGGGTCGATAGGCTGCCGGGGCTTGTCGACCGGACGGTTTTGGGGTTGCCAATCGTCGTCCGGAGGCCCGAATGGCGCCATGTTCGGCAAATTGCTCCGCCGCCTCGATCGCTTGCGCAAGCCGCACCCCTCGATAGCGTCGCTCGCCATATTCCACCGCCGCCTGGCCACCGGCGCCGGCGCCGTGCTGCTCGGGCTTGCCGCGCTCGCCTTCGCCTGGCTGGGCGACCGCGCGCAGGAACTGTTCCTCCGGCTGGTCGCCGCCTACCCCTATGCGCCGCTGGCGCTCACGCCGCTCACCTTCGCTGTGATGGCCTATGGCACCCATCGCTGGGCGAAAGAGGCCCGCGGATCGGGCATCCCCCAAGTGATCGCCGCCTCCCGCATGCCCGAGGACGCGCGCGCCGCACCGCTGGTCTCGTTGCGCACAGCGTTCGCCAAGGTGGCGATGACGCTCGGCGTGCTTGCCGCGGGCGGATCGGTAGGGCGCGAGGGGCCGACGGTGCAATCGAGCGCGGCGATCATGGTGGCATGCCACCGGCTGCTGCGCGTGCCGCTCAGCGCCGGCGTCTACATCGCCGGCGGCGCGGCTGGCGTCGCCGCGGCGTTCAACACGCCGCTGGCCGGCGTAGCCTTCGCTATCGAAGAACTGGCCGCCGCTTATGAGCAACGGGTGGCGGTGCTGGTGATGGGCGCCGTGATGGTCGCGGGCATGGTAAGCCTGGGGATCGCCGGCGACTATGTTTATTTCGGCGCGCTCGGCCAGACGCTGCCGGTACACATCGTGCTGCTCGCCGCTCCGGTGGCGGGCATTGCGGGCGGGTTGGCCGGCGGCCTGTTCAGCCGCGCGCTGCTGGGCTTCGCGGCCGGGCGCACCGAATGGATCCGGCGGATAAAGGCACGGCCAGTCGCCTGGGCCGCGGCGCTGGGATTGGCAGTGGCGATCATCGGCATCGCCAGCGGCGGCGCCACTTGGGGCACGGGATATGGCGCGACGCGCGCGATGATCGAGGGAGATGGTCAGCCTGGCTGGTTCGGCCTCGCCAAGTTCGGGGCATCGCTGGCAACCGCGCTCAGCGGCGTGCCCGGCGGTGTCTTTGCGCCGTCGCTGTCGGTCGGCGCCGGGCTGGGCAATCTGCTTGCCCCGCTCTTTGGCGGTGCGCCCGTCGGAACGATCGTGCTGCTAGGCATGATTGCCTATTTCGTCGGCGTGGTCCGCGCGCCTCTTACCGGCGTGATCATCCTGATCGAAGCCACTGCGAGCCGCGGCATGATCATCCCGCTGTTCGCCACGGCGCTGATCGCAGACCTGGTGAGCACCTGGGTATGCCGCGAGCGCCTGTATCATGGCCTGTCGCGAGCTTTCCTGTCGCGATCCGCCGCTGGAGACTGACTGCACGAAAAAGGGGCCCGGTTTCCCGGACCCCCTGTTCGTTCAGCCTAGCGTCGAACTCAGTCGTCGCCGCCGGTGAGGAATGCCGGCAGGCCGATATCGCCGCCGTCATCCTTGCTCTCCGAACGCTCGGGGCGCGGGCCACGATCGCCACGGCTTTCGCCGCGCGGACCACGGTCCCCGCCTTCGCGACGCGGGCCGCGATCGCCACCACGGCCACCGCCCCGCTGACGGTCACCACGATCGCCGCGATCACCACGGTCGCCGCGCGGGCCGCGATCGCCGCCTTCACGGGGCTCACGCGCCGGACGCGTATCTTCCAGCTCTTCGCCGGTCTCCTGATCGACGACGCGCATCGACAGGCGAACCTTGCCGCGCTGATCGATCTCGAGGACCTTGACCTTGACTTCCTGGCCTTCGCTGAGGACGTCCGAGACCTTCTCGACGCGCTCGTTCTTGATCTCCGAGACGTGGACGAGGCCGTCCTTGCCGCCCATGAAGTTCACGAACGCACCGAAATCGACGAGGTTGACGACCTTGCCGTTATAGACCTTGCCGACCTCGGCCTCTTCAACGAGGCCCTTGATCCACTTGATCGCGGCTTCGATCTGCGCCGGATCCGACGAGCTGACCTTGATCACGCCCTCGTCGTCGATGTCGACCTTGGCGCCGGTGGTGGCGACGATCTCGCGGATCACCTTGCCGCCCGTTCCGATGACTTCGCGGATCTTCGACTTGTCGATCGAGAAGGTCTCGATGCGCGGTGCGTGTGCCGACAGCTCCTCACGCGTGTGGTCGAGCGCCTTGGCCATTTCGCCGAGGATGTGGGCGCGGCCTTCCTTGGCCTGCATCAGCGCGACTTCGAAGATCTCCTTGGTGATGCCGGCGATCTTGATGTCCATCTGCATCGTGGTGATGCCTTCGGACGTGCCCGCAACCTTGAAGTCCATGTCGCCGAGATGATCCTCGTCGCCGAGGATGTCCGATAGGACGGCAAAGTCCTTGCCCTCGAGGATGAGGCCCATTGCGATGCCCGAGACCGGACGCTTGATCGGCACGCCGGCATCCATCAGCGCGAGGCTGCCGCCGCAGACCGACGCCATCGACGACGAGCCGTTCGACTCGGTGATGTCGCTGGTGAGGCGGATCGTGTAGGGAAACTCTTCCTTGCTCGGCAGCACCGGGTGCAGCGCACGCCATGCCAGCTTGCCATGGCCGACTTCGCGACGGCCCGGCGCGCCGAAGCGCCCGACTTCACCGACCGAATAGGGCGGGAAGTTATAGTGCAGCATGAAGTGCTGGTAGCTGAGGCCACCGAGACCGTCGATCATCTGCTCGGCGTCGCGGGTGCCCAGGGTGCAGGTCGCGATCGTCTGGGTCTCGCCGCGGGTGAACAGCGCCGAACCATGCGCGCGGGGCAGGAAGTGTGCCTCGGCCTCGATCGGACGGATCTGCTTGGTCGTGCGGCCATCGATGCGCTTGCCGTCCTTGAGGATGGCGGTGCGGACGATGTCGGCCTCGAGCTTCTTGACCTGCTTGGCGGCGACGAGCTGCTCCTGCGGGGTCTTTTCCGACATCGCGACCTTCGCCTTGGCGCGGGCCTCGTTGATCGCGCTCGAACGCTCGGACTTGTTGGTCAGCTTGTAAGCCGCCTCGATGTCCTTGCCGACGAGCTTCTTGAGCTCGGCCTTGACGGCAGTCGCGGTGTCGTCGCTCTTGAGCTCCCACGGATCCTTCGCGGCCTTCTCGGCGAGGCCGATGATCGCCTTGACGACCTGGCGGCAGGCGTCATGCGCGAACAGCACGGCGCCGAGCATGATCTCTTCCGAAAGCTCCTTGGCTTCGGATTCGACCATCATCACGGCGTCGTGGGTGGCCGCGACGACGAGGTCGAGATCGCCGGCGACAACCTGCTCGTCGGTCGGGTTGAGGATATACTCGCCATCGACATAGCCGACGCGTGCGGCGCCGATCGGGCCCATGAAGGGCACGCCCGAGATGGTAAGCGCTGCCGAAGCAGCGACCATCGCGAGGATGTCGGGCTCGTTCTCGCCGTCATAGCTCAGCACCTGAGCGATGGCGTTGATCTCGTTGTAGAAGCCCTCGGGGAAGAGCGGCCGGATCGGGCGGTCGATGAGACGCGATACCAGCGTCTCCTTCTCGGTGGCGCCGCGCTCGCGCTTGAAGAAGCCGCCGGGGATACGGCCGGCCGCGGAGAACTTCTCCTGATAGTGCACGGTCAGCGGGAAGAAGTCCTGGCCTTCCTTGACGTTCTTGGCGGCGGTGACGGCGCACAGCACCACGGTTTCACCGAGCGTCGCGATCACCGCGCCGTCGGCCTGGCGGGCAACCTTGCCCGTTTCGAGCGTCAGCGTCTTGCCGCCCCACTCGATCGATACAGTCTTCTTGTCGAACATTGGATTTCCTTCACTCCCGCTGCCCGATGCAGCGGGGGCCTATGGGCGGGCTGTCCGGCCCGTACGGTTCGGAGTGAGTGTCACCCCTGGGAGCCGCTGGCCGGAGTGCCGGCGGCCCGATTGCAAAAGGGCGCCCGAAGGCGCCCTTAAGTCACTTGCGAAGGCCAAGCTTCGCGATGAGTTCTGCGTAGCGTCCCGCGTCCTTCTTCTTCAGATAGTCGAGGAGCGAACGGCGCTTGTTGACCATCAGCAGCAGACCGCGGCGCGAGTGATTGTCCTTCGCGTGGGTCTTGAAGTGCTCGGTCAGGTTGACGATGCGCTCGGTGAGGATCGCGACCTGGACTTCGGGGCTGCCGGTGTCGCCGCTCTCGCGGCCATGTTCCTTGACGAGCGCATCCTTGCGCTCCTGCGTGATCGACATTGTCTTTATCCTACGACATCTTTTTACAGGTTGAAGCCGCGGACGACCCGGACGAGTCCGGATTGAGCCTCCACCAGCGCGACCGGCACAGCGTCCAGCGTCGCGAAGTATTGGCCATCTTCGGCGGCGGCCCCGGCCAGAACCTGCCCCTGGCGGAGCAGCCCTGCCTGGTCGGGCGTGAGGGATAGAGCCGGGATGTCGTCCAGCCCCGCCCTCAGCGGCAGGAGTAGGTGTTCAAGCGCGCGTGCCTTAGCGGCCTCGTCCAATTTGTCCAGCGAAATCGCCGAACCGAGGGTAAACGGGCCGGCCTTGGTCCGCCGCAGCAGGGTGACATGGCCGACCGTGCCGAGCGCCTGCGCGATGTCGCGCGCAAGGCTGCGGATATAGGTCCCCTTTGAGACGTGCGCGGTGAGCGTTGCCGAGTCCGCGTCCTGCGTCTCGAGGCTCAACGCATGGATCGTCACATTGCGGCTGGCGAGCGTCACCGCCTCGCCGGCCCGGGCGAGATCATAGGCGCGCTCGCCATCGACCTTGAGCGCCGAATATGCCGGCGGCACTTGCGCGATCGGGCCGGTAAACCGCGGCAGAATGGCCTCGATCCCGGCACGGGTCGGGCGTTCGTCCGACGTCGCCACCGGACTGCCCTCCAGGTCCAGCGTGTCGGTTTCCACGCCGAAGCCGATCGTAAAGGTATAGACCTTGTCGCTGTCGAGCATGCGCCCGGCCAGCTTGGTGGCCTCGCCGACCGCGATCGGCAGTACCCCGGTCGCCAGCGGATCGAGCGTGCCGCCATGGCCGACCTTGGGCATATCTCTCATCTTCGGGCCGTAGCCGGCGGCGCGCAGCGCGCGCTTGACCGCGCTCACGCCCTGGGTGGAACCGAGGCCAAGGGGTTTGTCGAGGATGATCCAGCCGTGCATGGCCGCGCCCTAGCCGAGCGGCGGGAACGCCGCCAGCGCCTCAGCCCTTCCCCTCGCCGCCATAGGCCGCCGTGCGCTGCATGAAGTGGCGCCGGCACAACGCGACATAGCGCTCGTTGCCGCCAATCTCCTTTTGCTCGCCCTGGCGCACGGCATTGCCTTGCGCATCGACGCGCAGGTTCATCGTCGCCTTGCGGCCGCACTCGCAGATCGACTTGATCTCGACGAGCGAGTCGGCGAGCGCGAGCAGTTCGGCCGAACCGGGGAAGAGCCGTCCCTGGAAATCGGTGCGCAGCCCATAGGCTAGCACCGGGATACCGACCTCGTCGGCAAGATGTGCCAGCTGGCGCACCTGGGCCGGCGAAAGGAACTGCAATTCGTCGACCAGCACGCAGGCAATCGGCGCACGGTAATGCTCGTCCTCGGCGATGCGGCGCAAATCGGTCGCCTCGTCGAAGGCAATGGCGCTGGCGCTGATGCCGAGCCGCGAATCGATCACGCCCTTGCCGCCGCGGTCATGGATGCCGGCGGTGAGCAGCAAGGTGCGCATGCCGCGCTCGCGATAGTTGAAATCGGCCTGGAGGAGCGTGGTCGATTTGCCCGCATTCATCGAGGCATAGTAGAAATAAAGCTTGGCCATGGGCGCTTCTTCCGAGGGTCAGCGCCGCGAGTAAAGCCCCCCGCGCGGTTCGCGCAGGCCAGTATCGCTGCGATCCACCTGAATCGATCGGGCTTCCACCATGCCGGTCCGCACATCGCCGATCATCCAGAGCGGCTGCCAGCTGCCGGGCCTTTCGGTGTAGTCGGCACTGCACGCATCGACGCGACTGATCGTCACCAGCACGATCGCGCGGCCGCCTCGGGTCCAGCGCGTGCCGCTGGGCAGGATCATGTCCGGGCGCAGGCAAGGATAGCGCCGCGATGCGATCTTCACCGCTGAGCGAACCAGCGCGGGGCGCTCGATCGGCTTGCCGCCGGCGATCTCGAAGATGCGCAACACGTCCATGAACGAGCCGACATGGTGATTGACGAAGAACCACCGCGAATTGGGCGCCCAATGGACCGTGAACGGCATGTCGTCGCTGAGGCCGGGCAGCCTGGCCACCACCCGGTCTTTTGCATCCCGCAGCTCGATCGGAGGCTGCCAGTCCTGATAGGCTCGCTGGACCACGGCGAAGCGTCCGTCCGGCGAGCGGGCCCTGCCAGGACAGGTCGCCACGAACTGATAGCCCTCTTTGCCTTGCCCGCCGAGCGCGCAATCCGTCTGGAGCGCACCGACCTGAGCATGTGCTGGCAGCGCCCAAAAGGTACAATGCAGGAGAAACAGGATCAGCGTGCGCATGATGCTATCATGCGCCACCGAGCGACGGAATCAATCCTCGTCGGAATCGCCAAGATCGCGCGCCACCTCCGGCGAGCGCAGCAGCTTGTCGATATGGCTGCCCTCGTCGAAGCTCTCGTCCGCTAGGAACTTGAGCCGCGCGGCGTATTTCATTTTCACCCGCGCCGCGACTTCGCGCTGGAGATAGGCAGTGTTGGTGCGCAGCGCCTTGATCACCGCATCCTCGTCCTTGCCGAGCAGCGGCTTCACGAACACCGTGGCGTGGCGCAGGTCGGGCGACATGCGCACTTCGGTGATCGACACAAGGTGCTTCGCCAGAACATCGTCATGAACGTCGCCGCGCTGGAGAATCTCGCTCAGCACATGGCGCACCTGCTCCCCCACCTTGAGCAGGCGGACCGAGCGGTTTTCGGAGGTTTCGGTGTGCTTCATGGCCAAACTCTAGTCTCGCCTGACGGGCGACGAAAGGTTCCCCTGCGAAAGCGGGGGTCCAAGGTCACAGGCGTCGCGCCCGGCGCTCCGGGCCCCTTGTTTTCGCAGGGGAACAGGACCGGCAGCGCGTGTGATCCGCCCCCCTCCCGCGCGAACGGGAGGGGGTTGAAGATCAGAGCGTGCGCTCGCGCAGCTCGACCTCGAAGGTCTCGAGATAGTCGCCCGCCTTGATGTCGGTGAAGTTCTGGCTGAACGTCACACCGCATTCCAGGCCCGCGCGCACTTCGGCGACATCGTCCTTGAAGCGGCGCAGCGAGGCGATCTCGCCCTGGTAGATGATGACATCGTCCCGGGTGATACGCGCCTTGAGCGCCTTGCGGATGACACCGTCGGTGACGAGCAGACCCGCCGCCTTGCCGTGCTTGCCTGCCGAGAAGACTTCCTTGATCTCGGCGCGGCCGACGACCGTTTCGAAGGCTTCCGGGCCGAGCTGGCCGGCCATGCCGGCGCGGATCTCGTCGGTCAGGTCGTAGATCACGTCATAATATTTGAACGCGACCTTGTTGCGCTCGGCGATTTCGCGCGCCTTGGCATTCGGACGGACGTTGAAGCCGATGATCGGCGCACCGGCAGCGCCGGCGAGCGTGACGTCGCTTTCGGTGATGCCGCCAACGCCGGCGTGCAACACGCGCGCCTTGATGTCGTCGGTGCTGATCTTGTTGATCGCCGCGACGATCGCCTCGACCGTACCCTGGGTATCCGCCTTGACGACCAGCGGATATTCCATCGCCTGCTTTTCCTTAAGCGCCGAGAACATGCTCTCGAGGCTGGCGGGTGCATTGGTCGTGCGCTTCTGGAGCGCGACGCCCTGGCGATATTCGGCGACTTCGCGGGCACGTGCCTCGTTCTCGACGACCTGGAGCGGATCGCCCGCCATCGGCACGCCGGAGAGGCCGAGCACTTCGACCGGAACGGCCGGGCCGGCTTCCTTGACCTGCTGGCCCTTGTCGTTGACCAGCGCGCGGACCTTGCCGCTCTCGGCGCCGATGACGAACACGTCACCCACCTTGAGCGTGCCGCGATTGACCAGCACGGTCGCCACCGGACCACGGCCCTTGTCGAGCTTGGCCTCGATCACCGTGCCTTCGGCCTCGCGATCGGGATTGGCCTTGAGGTCGAGCAGTTCGGCCTGGAGCTGGATCTTCTCGATCAGCGCGTCGAGCCCGATCTTCTTGAGCGCGGAGACTTCGACGTCCTGCGTCTCGCCGCCCATTTCCTCCACCTGCACGTCGTGCTCGAGCAGACGCTCGCGCACGCGCTGCGGGTTGGCGCTGTCCAGGTCGACCTTGTTGATCGCCACGATCATCGGCACGCCGGCCGCCTTGGTGTGGTTGATCGCCTCGATCGTCTGCGGCATCAGACCGTCATTCGCGGCGACCACCAGCACGACGATGTCGGTGATATCGGCACCGCGGGCGCGCATCTGAGTGAACGCCTCGTGGCCCGGCGTGTCGAGGAACGTGATCCGCGACTTGTCCTTCAGCGTGACCTGGTAGGCGCCGATATGCTGGGTAATGCCGCCGGCCTCGCCCTTGACGACATCGGTGCCGCGCAGCGCGTCGAGCAGCGACGTCTTGCCATGATCGACGTGACCCATGATCGTGACCACCGGCGAACGCGGCTGGAGTAGTTCCGCCGCATCCTCGCTGGTATCCGCCTGGATGTCGACGTCGCTCTCGGACACGCGCACGATGTTGTGGCCGAATTCGGTCACCAGCAGTTCGGCGGTGTCCTGGTCGATCGTCTGAGTGATCGTGACCGGCATGCCCATTTTGAACAGCGCCTTCACCAGGTCGCTGCCCTTCTCGGCCATACAATTCGCAAGTTCCTGGACGGTGATCGCCTCGGGGACGACCACGTCGCGGACCTGCTTGATCTGCGGCTCGCGCGGACCGCCGAACGAGCGACGGCTTTCCTTTTCCCGCGCACGCTTGAGCGCGGCAAGGCTGCGGGCGCGCGCGCCATCATCGCCGCCAAGGGCGCGATTGACGGTGAGCTTGCCCGACTGGCGGCGATCGTCGCCCTTGCGGTCGCGCTGCTGCGGACGCGCGGGTTCGGGGCCGCGGCGGATCGGGGCTGGGCCTCCGCCTACTGCGGGGCGCGCAGCCGGTGCCGACGGCGACGCGGCAGCAGCGGGACGCTGCGCCGGTTGCGCCGGCTGCGGCTCGGGCTTGGGCTGGGGCTTGGGAATCTCGGGACGCTGCACCGGGGTGAACAGGCGCGGCGCAGGCCGGCTGGGATCCAGCTGGATGGCAACCGGCTCAGGCGCGGGAGCAGGTGCAGGCGCTGGCGTCGGCTTGGGTGCCGTGGTCGGTGCCGCAGCAGGCGCAGGCGCGGGTTCCGGCGCCGGCTCGGCGGCCTTAGCCTCGGGCTCCGGAGCAGGCGCAGCCGCCTGGGCGGCCTCTGCCTCAGCGCGCGCCTTTTCCTCGGCGCGGCGGGCTTCGGCCTCACTGGCCTCGACACGCTCGCGCTCTTCACGGCGCCGCGCTTCCTCAAGCGCTTGCATCCGCTGGTCTTCGGCCTCCCGCAGCATCCGGGTCTGGCGCTCCTGCGCGGTCTCGTTCGAGGCGGGCGGGCGCGGGACAGCCACAGGCGCAGGCGCAGCAACCGGAGCAGCCGCTTCGAGCGCTGGCTCGGGAGCAGGTGCCGATGCCTCAGCCGGACCTTCGCCCGGCTTGCGGAAGACACGCGCCTTCTTGGTTTCGACGATCACCGTATTCTGACGGCCATGGCTGAAGCTCTGCTTCACCTTGCCCGTCTCGACCGTGCGTTTGATCGCCAGCGGCGCGCGCATGCCCAGTTTCGGCTTTTCGTTTTCAGTATCGCTCATGCGCGTGCTCAAAGTCCTTCAGTCGAGTTCGTCGTGTTCGGCGATCCGCTCGGCGGGAACGCCGATGCGCCTTGCGAGCCTGTTTCGCAAGGGCGGGGAGCGGGTTCGGGTCCGATAAAGTGCAGCCAGCGCGCGAGCGCTTCGCTCACGCGTTTGGCCGCCTTGGAATCTGTCAGGCCGGCATGTACCACATTTTCGCGGCCCAGCGCCAAAGACAATATGGTGCGGGAAAGCGGCAATGTTAAGCCCTTGCGCCCGCTTCCTTCGGTATCCGAGCCCACGCGCCATGCCTGGGCCAGCTTGCCGGCGCCGTCGCTGCCGGCGTCAGACGCATGCAGCAACAAGTGCAGCTTGCCCGAGCGCGCCGCCTTGTCGAGCTTCTCGCCACCGATAGTGACATAGCCCGCCTTGGCCTCGAGACCCAGGCGATCGAGCAGGTTGCGCTCAAGTTGAGCCGCAATGCGTTCGCCAAGATCGTCGGGGATCCGCAAGTCTTGCGTTTTGAACGCCCGCGCCAGCGCGCCCTTGAGCTTGCCCTTGGCCTGCGCGGCTTCGAGTTCGGCGCGCGGCACCCCGATCCAGGCGCCGCGGCCCGGGGCCTTGGCCCGAATGTCGGGAAGCACATCGCCGTCCGGCGAGAGCGCGAGTCGCACCAGCCCTTCGCGCGGCGATTCCTCGCGCGAAAGGATGCAGGTGCGCAGCGGCTCGCTCGCCTGCCCGGAGGCAGGCGAGGAGTCGGCCTTGGCGGTTACGCCAGCGGTATCATTGTTCGGAGTCCGCAACAGCGTCCTCCGCACCGGCCGCAGCCGGCTCTTCGTCATCAAACCAATGCGCGCGCGCGGCCATGATGATCTCGTTGCCCTGCTCGTCGCTCAGGCCATATTCGGCGAGGATCCCGCCCTTATCCTCGGCGCGCTCGCTGGTCTTGGCGTTCTCGGCGCGGCGGCGCGGCTCCTGGCGCTTCTTCTGCACCAGCTCGTCGGTCGCGAGATCCGCGAGGTCATCGAGCGTCTTGACGCCTGCCTTGCCGAGCGTGACCAACATCGCCTCGGTGAGATAGGGCATGGTCGCCAGATCGTCCTCGACGCCCAGGCTGCGACGCAGCTCGCGATTGGCTTCCTCGCGGCGATCGAGCGCTTCCTGCGCACGGCTCTGCAGTTCCTGGCCGAGCTCTTCGTCAAACCCTTCGATGCCGGCGATTTCGCCGAGCTCGACATAGGCGACTTCTTCGAGGCTGCCGAAGCCTTCGGCGACCAGTAGCTGGGCCAGCGTCTCGTCGACGTCGAGCTCGTTCTGGAACAGCTCGCTGTTGGCGACGAATTCCTTCTGGCGCTTCTCGCTGGCATCGGCCTCGGTGAGGATGTCGATCGCCTTGGCAGTCAGCTGGCTGGCCAGCCGAACATTCTGACCACGACGGCCGATCGCGAGGCTAAGCTGATCGTCGGGGACGACGACTTCGATGCGGTCATCCTCTTCGTCGATCACGACGCGGCTGACATTGGCCGGCTGCAGCGCGTTGACCACGAAGGTCGCAGTGTCCGGCGACCAGGGGATGATGTCGATCTTCTCGCCCTGCATCTCCTGCACGACGGCCTGGACGCGCGAACCCTTCATGCCGACGCAGGCGCCGACCGGATCGATCGACGAATCATGGCTGATCACGCCGATCTTGGCGCGCGAGCCCGGATCGCGGGCCGCGGCCTTGATCTCGATGATGCCGTCATAGATCTCCGGCACTTCCTGCGCGAACAGCTTCTTCATGAAGTCGGGATGCGCGCGGCTGAGGAAGATCTGCGGGCCACGATTTTCGCGGCGGACGTTGAGGATCAGCGAGCGGACACGATCGCCGACGCGAACGACCTCGCGCGGGATCTGTGCATCGCGGCGGATCACACCCTCGGCGCGGCCCAGATCGACGACGACATGGCCGAACTCGACGCGCTTGACCACGCCGGTGATGATCTCACCCATGCGGTCCTTGAATTCCTCGAACTGGCGCTCGCGCTCGGCATCGCGGACCTTCTGGAAGATGATCTGCTTCGATGCCTGCGCCTGGATGCGGCCAAATTCGATCGGAGGCAGCGGATCGACAATATAGTCACCGACCTTTGCGTCCTTCTGGAGCTTCTGCGCGCCCTTCAGGTCGACCTGCTTGAAATAATCGTCGACCGCCTCGACCACTTCGACGACGCGCCACAGGCGCAGATCGCCCGAGATCGGATCCAGCTTGGCGCGGATGTCGTTCTCGATGCCATAGCGGTTCTTGGCCGCGCGCTGGATCGCGTCTTCCATCGCCTCGATGACGATGGCCTTGTCGATCAGCTTCTCCTTCGCGACCGAATTGGCGATCGCAATCAGTTCGGCCTTGTTGGCGGAAATGGCAGTGGCCATCCTTTATCCTTCCACTTCGATAATCTTGTCGGCGCCCTCGGCAGAGAGCGGTGCGGTAGCGGCGATCAGCCGGTCGGTCATCAGCAGCTTGGCATCGGCCACCTGCGCGAACGGCACCGTGACTTCGCGATGCTTGCGCACATCAATGGTCACCTTGCCGTCTTCGGCGCCGACTAGGTCGCCGGTCAGCTGCTTGCGGCCATCCTCGGTAGGCTCGGCGAGGTTGATTCGCGCCTCATGGCCCTTCCAGTCCTCGAAATCCTGGAGACGAGTAAGCGGGCGATCGATGCCCGGCGAGCTGACTTCGAGCCGATATGCATAATCGATCGGATCGCGGCCCGCGGCTTCGAGCTCGTCGAGCCGATCCGAGATCCGGCGCGACAGGTCGGCGCAATCGTCGATCGTCAGCTGGCGCGTATCAGGGCGCTCGGCCATCACCTGGAGCGTGGGATCCGATTGGCCGCCGAACATCTTGACGCGCACGAGTGCCAACCCGAGCGCCTGCGCTTCGGGTTCGATCAGCTTCGTCAGTTCGGCGATGTTCGCCACGCACATGCTCCAAATAGCCAAGCAGCTTCAGCGCCGGAGCCCTGCGGGCCCCGACCTCGGCATGTTTGACGATGTCGAGAAAGCACGTGCGATATACGCGCTCCGCCCGATGGGGGCAAGAGGCGCTTATGCCGGATTATGTGCGTCGAGGAAGCGGCCCACCCGCTGGAGAAAATCTTCATTGTCCTCGGGCGTATCGAGGCTGTGGCCCGCACCGGGATAGGCGACATAGCCGTGATCGCGGCCCAGCCGGGTAAGCGCATCGTGCAGGCGAATCGACTGGTCGGGGGGCACGGTATCGTCGTCGGTGCCGTGGCCGATCAGGATCGGAACGGTCATGCGATCGACGAACTTGATCGGCGACAGCGCATCGAGCGATGGCGCCTTGCCCTGGATTCGCCGCCTCCACGCCCGGAACGGCTTTTCCTCGAACGTCTTGTGATCATAATCGAGCTGCGCGCCCACGTCGGAGATACCCGCAAAAGCGATCGCGCAGCGATATTTGTCGGGATCGCGCACTGCCGCCCACATTGCGGCATAGCCGCCGAAGGACGCCCCCATAATGCAGACGCGGCCGGCATCGGCTATGCCCTGCTGCGCCAGCCAGGCGACCCCATCATCGACATCGTCCTGCATGCCCCGGCCCCAGGCGCCATCGCCCTTTTCGACGAAATCGCGCCCGAACCCCGTCGAGCCGCGGAAATTGGGCTGAAGCACGGCATAGCCCTTTCCCGCGAGATACTGGACCCAGGGATCATAACCCCAATCGTCGCGCGCGAAGGGGCCGCCATGCGGCATCACGATCAGCGGCAGTTTCCGGGGATCGCGTCCGACGGGAAGCGTGAGATAGCCCGAGAGCATCAAGCCGTCGCGCGCCCGATAGCGTATCGCGGTCATCTCCGAGAGATGCGCGCCCGCCAGCGCCGCATTGATCGGCGCGAGCAGCGACGCGCGGCCATCGGAATAGAGATAGAAGGCGCCGGGATCGGTCGCCGCGCCGCTCCAGATCAGCAGCCGGCGCTCGTCGGCGCTGGACGAGAGGATTCGGTTGACGCGGCCAGGGATTGCCGCGTCGATTACCCGCTGGCGCGCGGCGAGCGCGGGATCGAACCACAAGGTTTGGTCTCGGTCGCCGCTGTAGCTTACCGCAAGCAACCGGCCGTCCTCGCCGGTCTCGAAACTGTCGACATCGACTTGCGGGTTCTCGTAGACGAGGGCGCCGAGCCGGCCCTTGGCGAAATCATAACGGAAAAGTCCGATCCGGCCGCTGCGGGCCTCGGCCATCGCATAGCCCTGGTCGCTGCCCCGCACTGCCTCGAACCGGCCCAATTCGATGCCGCGCGCGTCCTTGGCCGAGCGACTGAACCGATCGCCATCGTGGCGACGATAGAGCATCCAGGATTGCTTGCCCTCGACTGCCATGCCGGCACGGACCACGCCCGCCGAATCGACATACCAGTCCCAGACATGCGGCTGCGCGGCGACCGCGAGCCGCATCGCGCCGCTGGCAAGATCGAGCCGATAGACCGACGGGGTCTGCTGCTCCGGCGCGACGGACTCTAGCAGCAGGAATCCCGCAGAGACATCGATATGGATGACTTCGCTGCCCTCCGCGGCATCGCGAACCGGGCCAATCTGGACCAGACGCCCGCCGGCGACATCGACCGCAATCAGCCGGGTGGTCGGACGCGCGCCCTGCGTAAGCAGGCTGACCAGAAGCCGGCCAGGCGCCAGCCAGCGATACCATTCGAGCCGCTCGATCTCGGGAAGCGCGACCGGGCGCGCTCCCTTTGCTGGATCGTCGGCATCGAACAACGCGAGCCGCGGGCGACCGTCGACCAACGTCTTGGCGGCAACGAACGCGCCATCGGGCGAGAGCGCGGGATCCTCGATCGAGGCGGGCGCGACGAGCGCGGCGATGCTCGGCGGCGTGGTATCGGCCGAAGCCGCCCGGGAAAAAAGCACGCAGGCAGCCAGGGCTGCCGACAGCAGTCGCATTGTTCGCATCGACTTGGCCCCCGCTAAGCTCGAATGCCCGCATGATGCCCAAAGGCATAAAATTGCGCAATTCCGGATTCATACGCAACTTAATACCGGGGTCGAAATGTTTTTGGCGGCAGCTGGATGACGGAGACACATGCAGCCGTTAGGCGTTTGCGCCGAAACCAGAATGGAGACCGGTCCGATGAAGTCGCTGATCCTGCTTCCCGCCGCGTTGCTCGCCGCCTGCAATCCGCAATCGGGAGCCCAGGCGCAGGAAAGGGCGACGTCTGCGAGCGCAGGCAAGCCGTTCACTGTCACCACCATCGCCGATTTCGACGCACCCTGGGCAATGACCTTCCTTCCCGATGGCCGGATGCTGGTCACCGAGAAGGCGGGGACGCTGCTGCTCGTCTCGGCCGACGGCAAGACCAAAACCCCGATCGCCACCATGCCGGTGATGGCCGAGGGCCAGGGCGGGCTGATGGATGTGGTCCTCCATCCGAAATTCGCGCAAAATCATCTGGTCTATTTCAGCTATTCTGAAGCGCGTGCGGATGGCCTCAAGGGCGTAGTGCTCGCGCGGGGAACCTTCGTCGAAGGCGCTGTGCCCGAGCTGGGCAAGATCGAGACGCTGTTCCGCGCAAACAGCTATGTCGAGGGCAACGGCCATTTCTCAGGCCGGATCGCCTTCGCGCCCGACGGCCATCTGTTCTTCACCAACGGCGAACGGCAGAAATTCACACCGGCACAGGATCCCAAAGTGACGCTCGGCAAGGTGCTGCGCCTCAACGACGACGGCACGCCGGCGGCAGGCAACCCGCTGGCGGCCAAAGGCTTCGATCCGACAATCTGGTCTTATGGCCACCGCAATCTACTCGGCATCGCCTTCGACGCGAAGGGCAACCTCTGGGAGATCGAGATGGGCCCCAAGGGAGGCGACGAAGTCAATCTGGTTCAACCGGGCAGGAATTACGGCTGGCCCAACGCCTCGAACGGCAGCAATTACGATGGCAGCGACATCCCCGATCACAAGCCTGGCGATGGATTTGAGCCACCCAAGGTCTGGTGGAATCCGTCGATCTCGCCGGCTGACCTGATCGTCTATTCGGGCAAGGCTTTCCCGCAATGGCAGGGCGACATCTTCATCCCCGCGCTCTCGGGCAAGGCGCTGATCCGAGTCGACGTCAACGGCACCAACGCGACCAAGGGTGACCAATGGGATATGGCCGCGCGCATCCGTGAAGTCGAACAGGGGCCGGACGGCGCGATTTGGCTACTCGAGGATGGCGGTGAATCGCAGGGACGGCTGCTCAAGCTTACCCCGGCCCGCTAGGCCCGATCAGCGCGCGATCAGGAAATTGATACGCGCCGCGGCGATCGGCCGGTCGGGCTCGTCCTGCCACGCACGCGCCTCAACATTGGCGACGCGGTTTCCCAGCCGTGTGACATGGCCGCGGGCGCGCGTAAGCTTGTCGCGGCCGCCGCGCATGTAATCGACGGTGAGGTTGATCGGCTTGATCCGGGCGTTGGAATCGTCGCCCAGCGCCTGTTTGAGCGCGGCGATCGCAGCCATTTCGAGCAGTCCGCCGATCGCGCCGCCATGCAGGAACGCGGGCCGGCCGAGCAGATGGTCGCCGAACGGGAGCAGCAAGGTTGGCGCCGTCTCGCCAGGCTCGAGGCTGATCCCGAGCAGATCTGCATAGGGCGGCATCACCAATATGCCTCCGCCGCCATGAACGTGCCGGCGACATGCGCCAGCGGATCGTCGGGATCGCCGTCATGCGCCTGACCGCGGACGAACGCTACCGAGCGGGTCAGCCTATAGCATTCGCCGCGCCCGATCACCGTCGCGTCAGGCTTGGCTGGGCGCAGATAATCGATGCGCAGGTCGAGCGTTGCGTGCGGACGGAAGCCGCCAAGCTTGAGCCACACCGCGAGGCTGGTCGCCATGTCCATCAAGGTGAGCACGGGTCCGGATGCGAGCACGCCGGTCTCGACATTGCCGACCAGTTCGGGGCGATAGGGCAGCAGCAGTTCAGCCCAGTCATCGCCATGGGCCTGATAGCCGAGCCCCAGCCGCCCACCATGGCCGCCGCGCCCGGCGAGCAGGATGCGGGGGTCGAAGGCCCGGGGTGCGGCGGCGTCGCTCATCGCCGCTCGTTTAGCGCCGCATCATGGCGATGTAACGCGCGTTCGCGCCGGGCGTCGCGACGATCGACTGCTCGCCAGCGCGAAGCGCCTCCCCATGGCAAGGAATTGCCCTATGCTTTGCTCCAAGCAGGACGAGAGGAAGCCATGACCGAGACGCGCGTGACCATCGCCATCGCCGAGGGCGTCGCCGACGTCCGCCTGGCGCGGCCCGACAAGCTCAACGCACTCGATCCGGCGATGTTCGCCGGCATCATCGATGCGATCGCGACGCTCGCCGCGGCGCCGGGGCTGCGCGCAGTGGTGTTGTCGGGCGAAGGGCGCGGCTTTTGCGCGGGGCTCGACATGGCGAGCATGGCGAGCGCCGGATCGGGCATCGACCTCGCGGCGCGGACGCACGGGCCGGCCAATGACTTCCAGCAGGTCGCGTGGGGCTGGCGGACGCTGGCGGTGCCGGTGATCGCGGCGCTCCACGGCGTGGCGTTCGGCGGCGGGCTGCAGATCGCCAGCGGCGCGGACATCCGCATCGCCGCGCCGGGCACGCGGCTTTCGGTGATGGAGATTAAATGGGGCATCGTCCCCGACATGGCCGGCTATGCGCTGTGGCGCGGCAGCGTGCGCGACGATGCGCTGCGCGAGCTGGCCTATACCGCGCGCGAGTTCGACGCCGAGGAAGGCCGGGCGCTGGGCTTCGTCACGCGGATTGCCGACGACCCGCATGCCGAAGCGATGGCACTGGCGCAGGCGATCGCCGGGCGCAACCCGCACGCGATCCGCGCGGCCAAGCGGCTCGCCAATCTGGAAGGCGATGCCGGAGGCATTCTGACGGCCGAGAGCGAGGAGCAGGCGGCGCTGCTGCGGACGCCCAACCAGATCGAAGCGGTGATGGCCAACATGCAGAAGCGACCGCCGCGTTTCGAGGATTGAACTCCGATCCGGTTCGGCATACCCAATTCTCGAAAAACAAACCGAGGAGCGGGCATGCGCGAGGCTGTGATCGTATCGACGGCACGTACCGGCGTGGGCAAGGCGGGGCGCGGCTTTTTCAACGATATCGAAGCGCCGGTGCTCGCCGCGCATGTGATGAACGCGGCGGTAGCACGGGCGGGGATCGATCCCGCGCGGATCGACGACGTCTTCTATGGCATGGGCAACCAATGGGGAACGCAGGGCGGCAACATGGCGCGGATGGCGCTGTTCGCCGCCGGCATCCCCCACAGCGTGCCGGCCTTCAGCCTCGACCGGAAATGCGGATCGGGGCTCACGGCGATCGCGCTGGCGGCACGATCGATCATGACCGACGAGATCGACGTCGCGCTGGCCGGCGGCATGGAATCGATCAGCCTGACGATGCAGAATGCCCCGCGCTATGTGAACCGATCGGTGACCGAAAGGGTGCCGGCGGCGTATATTCCGATGATCGAGACCGCCGAGATCGTCGCCGAACGCTATGGTATCAGCCGCGCCGCGCAGGACGCCTTCGCGGCGACGAGCCAGCAGCGCGCGGCGGCAGGGCTCCTGCGCGGCGCCTTTGCCGAGGAGATCGTGCCGATCACAGTGGAAAAGGCGCTGCTCGACAAAGCAGGCAACCGCATCGGCAGTGAGACGGTGACGGTGACCCAGGACGAAGGCATCCGCGGCGGCACGACCGAGCAGGTTCTGGCGGCACTCCGGCCGGTGTGGCGGGACGGACAGTTCGTGACCCAGGGCAGAAACGTCACCGCGGGCAACGCCAGCCAGCTTTCCGACGGCGCATCGGCGCAAATCCTGATGGAGCGAAAAGCCGCCGAAGCCGAAGGCAAGGAGATACTAGGCATCTATCGCGGCTTCCAGGTCGCGGGCTGTGAGCCCGACGAAATGGGGATCGGGCCGGTATTCGCGGTGCCGAAATTGCTCAAGCGGGCGGGGCTGAGGATCGGGGACATCGGCCTGTGGGAAATCAACGAGGCGTTTGCGAGCCAGTGCCTCTATTGCAGCAACACGCTGGGGATCGATCCCGAGACGCTCAACGTCAATGGCGGCGCGATCGCCATCGGGCATCCGTTCGGCATGACCGGGAGCCGGCTGGTGGGGCATGCGCTGATCGAGGGACGCAAGCGCGGGGTGCGATTCGTCGTCGTCTCGATGTGCACCGCAGGCGGCATGGGCGCGGCGGGATTGTTCGAAATTCCGCAGGATTGAACAAGTTTCGACGCGTTATACGGCGATTTGTCCGGTTAGGGCGCCGCCGGCGCGCTTGCGGGGGGGGGCGCCAAGCTGCTGATTTCGCGCAGGTTGTAGGAAAATTGCGGCTTAGAGTCGCAGAATGCATGCGAATCGTGAAATTCCGTTGCGCGGGAAGGTAAGTTTGTTGCGCGGCGGGGGACCGGCGCTTTGACGGGTTCAAAGAACGACGCTTGGCCTAGCATGGCTGGGCGGGTGTAGGACAGCGCGGCCAGCTCATCCGCGATGAAAAGGGAATTGCTTGCGGCGATCCCCCTCCACCACGCCCTGCGCTTCCCTCCCGTTTCGGGGAGGATCTTTAGTCGAGGCCGACTGCCGCCGCCGCGCGCGCTTCGGACTCGGCATGGAGCGCCCAGAAATTGGCGACCGGCTCGCCGGCCAACCGCTTCTGGAGCACCGCGAGATGCGCACCCCAGCCGCCGCCGAAATTCTTCGCATCGCCCGGCCCGCGCAGCCCGGCATGGGTGAGCGTCAGCCGGGTGCGCCCCGACCCTGCCTCGACCAGTTCGATCGTCACTTCGCCGGCATCGCCATCGTTCCAGGTGAAGACGAGGAGCCGCGGCGGATCGATCTGGGTGATCGTTTCCGACCAGGCCTTGCCCTGGTTGCCCGCATAGCGCTCCGGCGCCGGCACGGCCTCGTCGGACAGCGCATCATGATTGAAGGTGAAGCCCAGCTTGCCGCCCGCGTGCGGATCGGTGGGGCCACCCATCAGCCAGCGCGCGCGCAGTTCGGGATCGATCAGATAGTCCCACACCGTCTCGATCGGCGCGGCGAGATCGCGTTCGAAGCGTAGTGTCTGCGCGGTGATCGTGTCGGAAGAAAGCGTGTCAGCCATTGTCCGTCTCCAGAGTGCGTGCCAGGCCTTCGAGGATCGTCGTCCAGCCCTTGCGGGTCTGGTCCTCGTAAGCGGCCCAGGCGGGGTCCATTTGATGGGTGAGCGTGAGCGTGCAGCCCGCAGCGCCGGGCGCGATGTCGATCGCCACGCGGGTCCACTGCCCCGCCTCCGCCGGATCGGCCGAGAACAGGAAGACGAGGCGGCGCGGACGATCGATTTCCTCGAAGCGCAGGCGATGGCGGGCATCGCCGCCCGCCCGGCGCTCGACGATCAGCGCCTGCCCGCCGACGCGCGCGTCGATCTCGACGGTCTGCATCATGCCATCGGGCGTGGCGAACAGGAAGCGCCCGGCAATCGCCGGATCGAGCCAGGCATCGAACACGCGCTCAGGCGCAGCGGCGAATTCGCGCGTTATGGTGAGGACGATCGCGTCACTCATGCGAGATTGACCTGCCACGAGACGCCGAAGCGATCGCTGGCCCAGCCAAAGCGCGTGCTCCAGCCATAAAGTCCGGCGGCATCAGCACCTGCCCGCCCTCGGACAGCGCGGCGAACAGCGCATCGAATTCGGCGCGGTCGTCGCACGCGACGAAGAAGGAGAAGGACGGCGTGAAATCGAAATCGTGGGCGACGAAGCTGTCATGCGCCATCACCGGCTGGCCGGCGAGCACGACCTCGGCGCGCAACACCGTGCCTTCGGGGCCGGGGCCTTGGGCGCCGAAGCGCTCGATCGCTTCGATGCGGCTACCGGGCACGGTTTCGACATAGAAGTTCAGCGCGGCCTCGGCCTTGCCGCCCTGGAACATCAGGAAAGGCGTGACTTTGGTCATTTCGGCTCCTCGCGCAGCAGCGCCTCGAGCGTGTCGAGCCGCGTGTTCCAGAAGGTCTCCCACTGTTTGAGCCATTGCTCGGCCTCGGCGAGGGGCGTGGGGTTGAGCCGGCACAACTGGGTGCGGCCGACCTTGCGGCGCGTGACCAGCCCTGCCCCTTCGAGCACCTTCACATGCTTCGACGCGCCAGCGAAGCTCATCGCCAGCGGCTCGGCGAGCGCGCCGATCGACTGCTCGCCCAGGGTAAGCGCGGCGAGCATGCCGCGCCGGGTGGGATCGGAGAGCGCGTGGAAGGTGGCGTCGAGTCGTTCAACCATGTGGTTTAATATTCCCGCCTCGCTCTATTAGTCAACCATCTGGTTGAACATGCGTGACGGCTGTTCCTCGGCTGCCGGGTGCGGCAAGGGTCAGGCCGAACAGGAGAGCGCGATGACGAGTGCGGAAAAGCCATGGAATGGCGAACAGGTGCGCAACTGGCTGGAGCGCCGGCTGGCGGCGGCACGGCTCGACCAGGCGGCGGCGGACCGGCGCGGCTATGAGGCGCGGGACGAGTATGACCAGGCCGCGGCCGAGGAATGGATGTGCCGCGCGCTGAAGGATGCGGCCGAGACCGACGATCAGGCGGCGCTCGCCAAGCGGCTGAAGGCGCTGATTGCGCAGGACGGGTATCCGGTGACCGGGATCTATGACGATGTGCGGTGCGAACGGCATGTTCGTGGGCATCTGCGGAAGCTGGCGAAGATGACCAAGGCCAATGAAGGGTTCGAGAAGACGCTGCGCTATCAATAGGGCGCGCGCGATTGGTGACGTCGGCTATCGCCCCAATTGCCGACGTTCCTGTTTCCGTCACCCCGGCCTTGAGCCGGGGTCCCGCTTCTTCTGGAGTTGGCGAGAGGCTCGAACAGAGCATGCCGCTCGGGATTGAAGCCCTTGATCCCTGCCAAGAGCAAAAAGAAGCGGGATCCCGGGTCAAGCCCGGGGTGACGAAGAGAAGGTCCGCTTTCCACCCATCTCGGACATTCGCGTTGCACAAGCGGATCGCGAAAGCCGACGGTCAGCTATCGCCCAATTGCGGCCATCAGCGGTGCTTGAATGTCCAACTTCGATCTTCGCCGGGTTCGCCGCTAAAGAGGTAAGTGATGTCGTCGATCGCCCCGCCTGGCCAGACAACTAGTTCGCGTTCGTTGATGAAGTCGACTTGCATAGCATCGCCAGTTGTCGAAGCGTCCCAAACGAGCGTCAGTTTGTCGCCGGGTTCAAGCTCAAAGCACTCAGGCCATGGTTCGACGGAAACATAGATCGCTCCATCCTTGCGATTTGTGAAAGTCTGCTGAGTGCGCGCCATCGGGGCAGGATAGACCTTTAGTGAGCCGGAAGCCAATGGCAGCTTTCCACCCAGTTCCTGCCATCCCGCCCTTCTCGATTCACACCCTAAATCCGCGCCCGCGCCGCGCGGACGCTGTCCCAGGTGAACAGCGCGCAGCCGGTCCAGATCAGCGCGAAGGTGACGATGTGGACCAAGTGGAGCGGCTCGCCGAGCGCGAGCGCGACGCAGAATTGCAGCGTCGGCGCGATATATTGAAGCAAGCCCATCATCGACAGCGGCAGCCGGCGGGTGGCGGCGGCGAACATCAGCAGCGGCGTCGCGGTGATCACCCCGGCGGCGAGGATCAGCGCGTTGGTGCCCGGTGACGTGCCGAAGCCGGTGGTGCCGGCCTGCGCGGCGTGGAGCAACCAGCCGGCGGCGAGCGGGGTGAGCAGCACCGTCTCGACGGTGAGCCCGCCCAGCGCATCGATCGCCGCGACCTTCCGCACCAGCCCGTAAAAGGCGAAGCTGAGCGCCAGCGCGATCGAGATGCCGATCGCCCCGCCCCCGCTGACCGCGAGGATCACCACGCCGACCCCGGCAAAGCCGATCGCCACGCCCTGCAGCCGCCGCAACCGTTCGCCGAGCACCAAGATGCCGAGCGCGACGCTGACCAGCGGATTGATGAAATAGCCCAGGCTCGCCTCAAGCACATGGCCGTGCTGGACCGCCCAGATATAGACGAGCCAGTTGACCGCGATCAGCGCGGCGCTGGCGATCAGATAGAGCAAGGTGCGGCCGCGCGCGGCGGCGAGCACGGCGCGGCCGCGGCGCAGCGCCAGCACGATCGGCACCAGCAGCACCACCGACCAGACGACGCGGTGCGACAGGACCTGGAGCGCCGGCACGCCCGAGAGCAGGTGGAAATAGATCGGAAGCACGCCCCAGATCGCATAGGACCCGATGGCAAGGGCGATGCCGGCGCGATCGGGGGCGTTGGTCTGGTGCATGCGCTTCCCTTCACCGCATCACGGCGGGCGGCGCAAGCAAGGCGCGCTTGGCGCCGGCAAAGCTGGCGATCAAAAAAGGGGGATTGCGCCCGCGACGCGTCGAGATAATTTGCCCGCCAGGGGGAAATTTCATGATCGAAGAGACGAGCGAACCGGCGCGGGACTCGGCGCGCTATGGCCAGCCGGTGGTGGCGACGCTGGCCGGCGGCGCGGCGCTGGTGCTGGCGGCGATCGCCGGGCCGTGGATCGTGCCCGAGCAGCCGCTGGGCGTGCTGCTGGCGGGCGGGGCACTGATCGGCGCGGTGCTTTGGCTGATCGGCTATCTCTCGACGACGCGGCATTCGGCGCTGCCCTGGGTGGCGGGATCGCTGGCAGTGCTGCTCGCCGCGGGCGCGGGCGCAGGCTTCGTGATGCACGGCCAGTATGAGAGCTGGGCGCGCGCCGACGCGAGCAGCTTCGCCGAACTCGAGCTGGGGCCCGAGGGATCGCCCAAGCTGCCGCAGGGGATCGCCGGACGCGGGCCGATCTCCAAGCTCTATGCGCAGACGGTGCAGGCCGATGGCGGCGATGCGCGCGAACTCGGCGCGGCGATGGGCAAGGCGGGGCTGGGCAACCTCAACAGCCCCTATCTGCTCCAGCAGGACCCGCGGCTGATCGAGAATTGCGGCGTGATCGCCGGATTGAAGCAGCTTGCCGCCGACCAGGCGAAGCGCCGCGGCGAGCGTCATGCCGCGCTGGCCAAGGCGATCGATACCGCCAGCCTGCCGGCTTCGGCCCGGCAGGGCATCGCGCTGGTGGCGCAGGGCCCCGATGGCGCCGCGCTGCTCGCCAACCAGCAGGCGATGCTCGACGCGAGCACCGCGCTGTGCACGATGCTGGCGGGCAAGCGCTGGACCAACAATATGGGCTATTTCGGCTTTGGCAGCGGCAGCGATGCGGCGGTGTTCGCCCAGGTGCAGGTCAGGCAGCGCATGCTCGCCGACGGGCTGGGCGCGATCAACGGCGCGGCGGCCGAGCGCTTCACCTCGGGCCGCGAAATGGTGCGCGATGCGCTCAGCCGCTCGGTCTATACCAGCGGCTAGCGCTCAGCCGCCGATGCGCAGCCAGAGCGCGGTGGCGTCGTCCGAGGTCTTGAAGCGCGGATAGCGGACGCAGGCGGCGTCGTCCGCCTCGATCGCGCGCAATGCCTGTGCGACCGCGGCGAGACCGCGCGTGCGGATCGCTGCGACCAGCGAGGCATCGTCTTCGACGCCGTACGTGTCGATCAACGCCGCGAAGCCATCGGTCATCAGGAAGAGCTCGTCGCCGGGGGCGCAGGCGAGCCGGCTGCGATCGAGCGTCTGCATGTGCTGCGCGTTGACGCTGAGCACGCGCATGCCGGCATGGCCGCGGGTCGCGCGCAGGTCCGCGAGGATCGGGGCCGAGCGCTTGGGGCTGCCGAGGCCGTGCCGGGCGAGGGCGGCGGCGCGCAGGCCTTCGGCAGGATCCTTGGCCGGGCCGAGCCGAGTGACCTGGCCCTTTGACCAGAGGAAGCCGGCGCAATCGCCGAGCCAGCCGCAGTCGAGGCCGTCGCCGGCGAGGTGGACCGCGAGCGCCGAGGCGAGCGGGCGTTCCCATAGGCCTGCGGGCTCACGGGTGCGATCGCGCTCCCAGGCCGCGAGGATGTGCGCGGCGACATCGGCGTAGAGCGTGTCGAGCGAGGCGGCGGGGGAGGCCGTGAACGCCGCCTGCGCTTCGTTCGCCAGCCAGGCAGCGCCGCCGCGCGCGCCGACCAGCCCGGGGGGCCCGAGATCGGTGGCGCCGTCGATCACCCAGCCATGGACATGGCCGGCGCCGGCGCGATCGTCATTGGGGACGGCGAGGTCGCCCGCGAGGCTGACCGACTGGAGGACATCGAAGTGCATCGCCGCGAGCCTAGCCCGCTTTTGTGACGCCTCGCACCATGTAACGCGCATGGGGGCCATAACTGGAGAGACTGGCCAACTCGGTCTCGACGAAGCCGTGGCTGCGCCAGAAGGCGGCGGACTCGTTGACCGAGACCAGGGCGATCGAACCGCCGATGCGGGCGAACAGCAGCGCCAGCCCCGCCGCCGCCTGGCCGGTGCCGCGGGCTTCGGGCAGCAAGGCGAGATCGTGGAGATACCAGGCCGCGCGATCGGCGGGCAGGCTGCCGAGCAAGGTGTCGAGCGGGGGGATGCTGCCGAGCGGCCAGGGATAGGCGATCAGATAGCCGGCCACGCCCTCCCCGCCTTGGAGGACGAAGCAGGTCTCCGGCGCCAGCGCGAGGCGCTCGGCGAAGCAGGCGCGGCCCTCGGGATGATCGGGGAAGGCCACGGCCGCGACCGCGACGACGCCGTCGAGGTCGCCCGCGGTCATCTGCCGCCAGTGCATCAATCGGCGAAGAGCAGCACGGGGGTTTCGAGCAGTTTCCGGACCGCCTGGACATAGCTGGCCGCATCCCAGCCATCGACGACGCGGTGATCGCAGCTGATCGACAGGTTCATCAGCTTGGCGCGGACGATGTCGTCGCCATGGAACATCGGGCGCTCGACGATCTTGTTGGGGCCGATGATCGCGACTTCGGGGCGGTTGATCACCGGGGTGGTGGCGATGCCGCCCAAGGGCCCGAGCGAAGTCACGGTAAGCGTCGAGCCGCTCAGTTCCTCCGACTTCGCCTTGCCGGTGCGCGCGGCCTCGGCGAGGCGGGTGATCTCGGTGGCGAGCTGCCAGACATTCTTGTCCTGCGCGTCGCGGATCACCGGGACCATCAGCCCGGCATCGGTCTGCGTCGCCATGCCGAGATGGACGCGGCCATGGCGGGTGACGACGCCGGCCTCGTCGTCATAGCGCGCGTTGAGCATCGGGAAATCGGGGATCGTCCGGCAGATCGCGACGATCAGGAACGGCAGCATCGTCAGCTTGGGGCGATTGCCGCGATTGGCATTGAGATCGCCGCGCATCGCTTCGAGCGCAGTCACGTCGATCTCGTCGACATAGGTGAAATGCGGGATCTGGCGCTTCGAGGCGGCCATGTTCTCGGCGATGCGGCGGCGCATGCCGATGACCTTGACGGCCGCATCCTCGCGGGCGCGGCTGGCGTGCGGGGGCTGATAGCCCTGGCCCTGGCCGTAGCGGAGATAGGCGTCGAGATCGGCGTGGCGGACATGGTTGCCGTCGGCCTTCACCGCGGCGAGATCGACGCCGAGGTCCTTCGCGCGCGCGCGGACGGCGGGCGAGGCGAGGATCTTCTCTTCCCTCCCTGAAAGGGAGGGGCTGGGGGTGGGTTCGCTGGCGGCGGGGCTCGATGCCCCGGCGTCAGCCTTTGGCGCAGACGTGGTCGGCTCGCTTGCGCTCGCACTCACCCCCGGCCCCTCCCTTGCAGGGAGGGGAGTTGCAACCTCCTCGACCCCGGGATTCTCGGCCTCGACTTGTTCCTCGACCGGCGTCTCGGCCGCCTCCGCGTCGGTTTCGATCACCACCAGCGCCGAGCCGATCGCGACCTGATCGCCGACCTCGCCGGCCAGCTCGACCACCACGCCGGAGACGGGCGATTCCATCTCGACGGTGGCCTTGTCGGTCATCATGTCGGCGACTTGCTGGTCCTCCGACACGCGATCGCCGACCTTGATGTGCCAGGCGACGATCTCGGCCTCGGCGATGCCTTCGCCAATGTCCGGAAGGCGGAAAGTGAAGCGTGCCATGTCAGTCCTTCAGGATCTTCTTGAGCGCCGTGCCGATGCGTACCGGTCCCGGGAAATAGGCCCATTCGAGGCTGTGCGGATAGGGCGTGTCGAAGCCGGTGACGCGTTCGATCGGGGCTTCGAGATGGTAGAAGCAGCGTTCCTGGACGAGCGCGGAAAGCTCGGCGCCGAAGCCCGAGGTGCGCGTCGCCTCATGGACGATCATGCAGCGCCCGGTCTTCTTCACCGACGCCTCGATCGCCTCGATGTCGAGTGGCACCAGCGTGCGCAGATCGATGATCTCGGCATCGACGCCGAGTTCCTCGACCGTGCTGGCGACGACATGGACCATCGTGCCGTAGCACAGGATCGTGACCGCCTCGCCGGCGCGGACGGTCGCCGCCTTGCCGAGATCGACGCGGTAATGGCCTTCGGGCACTTCGCCCGCCGGATGCGCCGACCAGTTCTTCGAGGGGCGATCATAATGGCCGTCGAACGGGCCGTTATAGATGCGCTTGGGCTCGAGGAAGAGGACGGGATCATTGTCCTCGATCGCGGAGATCAGCAGCCCCTTGGCGTCGTACGGCGTCGAGGGGATCACCGTCTTGATGCCGGAAACGTGCGTGAAGATGCCCTCGGGTGACTGGCTGTGGGTCTGGCCGCCGAAGATGCCGCCGCCATACGGGCTGCGCACCGTGATCGGCGCGGTGAAGTCTGCCGCCGAGCGATAGCGCAGCCGCGCGGCTTCCGAGACGAGCTGATCAAGCGCGGGATAGATATAATCGGCGAACTGGATTTCGGGGACCGGGCGCAGGCCATAGGCGGCCATGCCGATCGCGACGCCGACGATGCCGATCTCGGTGATCGGCGTATCGAAGGCGCGGGTCTTGCCATATTTCGCCTGGAGCCCGGCAGTGGCGCGGAACACGCCGCCGAAATAGCCGACATCCTCGCCCATCACGACGATGTCGGGATCGCGATCCATCATCACGTCCATCGCCGAGTTGATCGCCTGGATCATATTCATGCGGGCCATCGGATCAGGCCTTCCGCACGAGGAAGCGGTCCCCGGGCGCGACGGGCATGAGTTCCAGCGCGGTGCGGAAGGATTTTTTGGGCGGGACATAGGCGCCGAGGAACAGGCTGGCCGCCATGCGCGCGCGCTTATAGGCCGAGGTGTCGGGCTCACCGACCAGGCCGTGGCCGGCGTCCTTGATCACCAGCGCATATTTGTCGCCCGCCGGGCTCTGCTCGATCGGCTGGAGATGGTCGGCGGGATTGGTGACGAAGCCCTCGACCAGATCGTTGGTGCCGGTGATCAGCATCGCGGGCACGGCGAGCGAGGCCCAGGCGCCGGGACGCACCACGCCGGGGATCAGGCCGGGCGAGGAGAAGGCGAGCACCGCGGTGACGCTGGGATCGCGCAGCGGCAGCAGATTGGCGAGCGCGCCGCCCATGCCGAGCCCGATCAGCGAGCCATAGCTGTGCCCCATCGCCGCGACGGGCACGCCGGGAAAGGCCTTGGCGGCATGCGCGCTGGCCGCCTTCATGTCCTCGATCCGCGCGAAGAAGCCGGTGCGCGAATCGAATTTCTCGCGATCCGCATAGTGCATCGAATCGACATGGAGCGGCGCGATCACGGCATAGCCATCGGCGACCATCCCGCCGATCATCGCCTCATAGCGTTCGGGCCAGGAGCCATGGCCGGTCGAGAACAGCAGCACGCCGTGTGGCGTGCCCGCCGGGCGCCAGATGCTGAGCGTCGCCTTGCGGGCAGGCGTCGCATCGACCTCGACTGTTTCGGGTCCGGCGATGGCGGCCAGCAGGCCCGAGGGGAGCAGCGCGAGGCCGCCCAATGCGGCGGCGCCCTTGAGCAGCGTGCGGCGATCGAGGAGACTCTTCATATGCCGGCACTCGCCCGCTCGTCGCGCATCTGCTGCTGCTGCTCCTTCAGGTGCCAGGGCAGTTCTTCGAACACCCCTTCGAACATCGAATCGAACGGCTGGTGCATGCCGTGGCCCAGAATCCCGTTCTTCTCGGCTTCCTTCTGCGCGCGCTTCACTTCCTCGGCGAGCGCGAGATCCTGCGCGGCATGGCGCTCCTCATCCCATTCGCCCAAGCCGATGAGGTGATCCTTGAGCCGCCGGATCGGATCGCCGAGCGGCCAGGCCGTGGGCTCGCCGGCCGAACGATAGGCGGTGGGATCGTCGGAGGTCGAGTGCCCCTCGGCGCGATAGGTGAAATGCTCGATCAGCGTCGGGCCCTGGTTGGTCCGTGCGCGCTCGGCCGCCCATTGCGTGGCGGCATAGACCGCGAGCGCATCATTGCCGTCGACGCGCAGCCCGGCGATGCCATAGCCGAGCGCGCGAGCGGCGAAGGTCGTCGCCTCGGCACCGGCAAAGCCCGAAAAGCTCGAAATCGCCCATTGGTTGTTGACGACGTTGAGAATGACCGGCGCCTTGTAGACCGTCGCGAAGGTCATCGCCGAGTGGAAGTCACCCTCTGCCGTCGAGCCTTCACCGCACCAGGTGGCAGCGATCCGGGTGTCGCCCTTGGCCGCACTCGCCATCGCCCAGCCGACCGCCTGGGGATATTGCGTCGCCAAGTTTCCCGAGATCGAGAAGAAGCCATATTCCTTCGACGAATACATGATCGGCAGCTGGCGGCCCTGGAGCGGATCGCCCTTGTTCGAATAGATCTGGTTCATCATCTGCACCAGCGGATAGCCGCGGGTGAGCAGGATGCCCTGCTGGCGATAGGAGGGGAAGCACATGTCGTCGGCAGCCATCGCCAGGGTCGCGGCGACCGCGACCGCCTCTTCCCCGGTGGACTTCATGTAGAAGCTGGTCTTGCCCTGGCGCTGGGCGCGAAACATGCGCTCGTCGAATGCGCGGGTGAGCGCCATGCTGCGGAGCATCTTCCGCAGCGCCTCGGGATCGAGCCGCGGATTCCACGGGCCGACTGCCCTGCCCTCGTCATCGAGGACGCGGATCAGCGTATAGGCGAGTTCATGGAAACTGTCGGCCTTGTCGGCGGTGTCGGGGCGGCGGGCGGAACCTGCCGGCGGCACGTCGACATCCGCGAAATCGGCGGTGTCGCCGGGGCGGAAGCGAGGCTCGGGCACATGCAGCGAAAGCGGCGGCAGATTGGCGCGCGGTGCGTCCATAGTCTCTCCGAATTGCGGGCCGTGTCGCCGGGTACAACGCACGGACTCGATTTCCGAACCTTGTTATAAAATTTCAAAGCCGCTGTCGAGTAGGTCAGTAGCGCTGACCTTGCTGCAGCGCGGGAGACCATAGCCGCGGGGCATTGGCGGGCCCGTGCACGCTATTGGAATTGCGCCGCGCACCGCCGCATTCTTCCGCTGACACGGCGAGGAGTTTTTGTGGACGCGTCAGATTCCCAAGCGCTGGTCGCGCGTTATCGACGCGACGGCTATGCGGTGATCCGCGGCTTGTTTTCGGTCGACGAAGTCGCGCTGCTCACCGCGGCGACCGACCAGATCGAGGCCGAGGGGGCCGCGCATGGCCGCAGCTTCCGCCATGGCAATCTGTTCTATAATGTCGCCCCCGGCAACGATGGCGCGCCGCTGGTGCGGATGGTGCAATGGCCGTCCTATCATCAGCCGATGCTCGAGGCGGTGCGCCGCGATCCGCGCTTCGTGGAGGTGCTGGCGCCACTGATCGGCGACAGCCTCACACAGATCATCAACCAAGTCCATTGGAAGGCGCCGGGCAGCCTGGGCGATTTCGCCTGGCACCAGGATTTGCGCTTCCGCCGGCCCGAGGCTGCGTATCGCAACCTTGGCACCTCCTATGTCCAGACCGGGCTGGCGATCGATCCGCACACGCGCGAATCGGGCTGCATGCGGTTCATTCCCGGCAGCCACGTCCACGGCCCGCTGGCGCTCGACACCAGCGGCGAAGTGCTCGGCAACGCGATGACCGGCGATGCGCTGGAAGCGGCGGGACTGTCGGATGCCGATGCCGTCGATCTGCTGCTCGCGCCGGGCGACCTTGCGCTATGGAGCCCCTATCTGGTCCATGGCTCGGGGACCAACCGATCGGCGCACAAGCGGCGGCTCTACATCAACGGCTATGTCCGCGCCGAGGATTGCGATCGCGGCGAATGGGCGTTTCGCGGCGGGGTGCCGGTGCCGCTCGGGCCCGAACCGGCGCTGGTCCATTTCGAAGAGCTGCGCGTGCGGCCCGAGCCGCATTATCTCGAGGGCTGAAGCATTTTGCAGCCTCGGCGCTTTTAGCGGAGGATCGAGCGCGGGAGCGTGGCACATGCAGGCAGCAGCATTCGGTCTAGGCGTGGCAGCGCTGCTCGCGGCAATACCTGCCGCAGCGCAGAACGGCCGCTTCGATATTGGCGGGCGAACGATCCGGCTGGCGTGCCGCGGCGAAGGCGCGCCGACCGTCGTCATCGATGCCGGAATGGGCACTGCGCCGGCCGAGGACCAGGCATGGCAGGGCATCGCCGCCAGGATTGCGCCGACGACGCGGGCCTGCCTCTATGACCGCGCCGGGCTGGGCGGCAGCGATCCGGTGGCCAAGGGGGCGATACGGACCAGCGCGGACATGGCCGCCGACCTCGAAGCGGCGCTGCGAAAGGCCGGCGTGAAGCCGCCCTTCCTGCTCGTCGGCCATTCGATCGGCGGGCTGCATGCCCAGGTGTTCGCGGCCCGCTATCCGAAGCAGGTCGCGGGACTGGTGCTGGTCTCCTCCACCCATCCCAAGCAGTTCACGACATGGCGTGCGATCCTTCCCGGGCCCGCCGCGGGCGAACCGGAGTTGGTCGCCAAGGCGCGCGCCATTCTCGCACGGATGGACAGCGACGTTTCGATGAACTCGGAATCGCTCGACGTGCTGGCCAGCAACCGCCAGGCGCTTGCGCTCCAGTCGCTTGGCGACAAGCCGGTGATCGTGGCCACGCACAGCCCGACTTACCGGATGGTCCCCGACCTGCCCGAGGCGATCTCGGTGCAGCTCGAGGCGGGCACGCAGCGGCTACAGAAGCAGTTCCTCTCGCTGTCGCCCAACGCCGTCCAGCACATCGCGGCGAAGGCAGGCCATGGGCTTCCGCACGAGGATCCCGATTTCGTCGTCGCGAACATCCTGGAAGGCGTCGCGGCGGTGCGCAAGCGCCGCTAGGCGCGGACCTGCAGCACCGGGACCGGCCCGAAATCGAGTTCGGCCTGGGCGACCGGGGCGAAGCTGCGGCGGTGGTGCGGGGTGGGGCCGAGGGTGCGCAGCGCTTCCTGGTGAAACCTCGCCGAATAGCCCTTGTTCGATTTCCAGCCATAGCCCGGATGGAGCGCATCGAGCTCCTCCATCATGCAATCGCGGCGATGCTTGGCGACGATCGAGGCGGCGGCGATCGACAGGCACAGCGCGTCGCCACCGACCACCGGGTGGCTCTGATGCTCCCAATCGGGGCAGCGATTGCCATCGACCAGCACGAAGGCCGGCGCGAAGCCGAGCGCGCCGACCGCGCGAGTCATCGCCAGCATCGTCGCCCAGAAGATGTTGAGCTGATCGATCTCCTCGACCGATGCGACGCCCAGCCCGACCTTGGCGCAGGCGAGCAGCTCGGCGCACAGCCGCGCGCGCTTGGCAGCCGTAAGCGCCTTCGAATTGTCGATCCCTTCGGGGATGCATTTGGGATCGAGCACGACCGCGGCAGCGACCACCGGACCGGCCAGCGGGCCGCGGCCGGCTTCGTCGACGCCGGCGACCAGGCCCTTGTGGAGCCGCTGATATTTCCGTTCGAACTTGAGATCGGGCATCGTCGTTTCTAGTCGCTTTCGATGCGCCATGGCGGAAAGCGGCGCATCTCGCCAGCCTGGTAGAGACGAACCGCATTGCCCGCCGGATCGCGCAGCCGCGCCTCGCGCCAGCCCCAGGTCTCGTCCTTGGGCTCGGCCTCGAACTTTATGCCCTGCTGCTGGAGATAGGCGACCGTGACGTCGAGATCGCCGCATTCGAAATAGACCACCGGCGCGGTGTAGCCGGGATCGGTGGCGATCGAGAAGGTCGCGCCGCCTTCGCTTTCGAACCGGGCATAGCGCGGGCTCGCGCGGACGACCTGGCGCAGGCCGAGCAGCCGGTAGAATTTCTCGCTGGCGGCGAGGTCCTGCGCGGGCACCGTCACCTGGTTGAGCATCGGCTCGAAGAAGCTGGTGTTGAGATCGAGCCGCACCGCCTGCTGTCCCATCGGGCCATGGCCGCGGCCGAGCCCAGGCGCCTCGCGCATCGCGATGCGAACGAAGCGGCGCGCGCGGGCGATCGCTTCGGGCAAGTCCCATTCGGCGGCGAGCCCGCAGGCGATCGCCGAGGAGAGCGTGCAGCCGGTGCCGTGGGTGGCGTCGGTATCGATCCGCGGATCGCTCCATTCGATCTCGGGCGGATCCTCGGGATCGGCCGAATAGAGCCGATCGGTAACCGTCTCGCCTTCGCCATGGCCGCCCTTGACCAGCACGGCGCAGCGATGCGCCGCGACGAGGCCATGGGGGTTGCCGCCCAGCGCGGCGAGCTCGGGCAGGTTGGGCGTGACGACGGTGGCGCGATCCATCAGCCGTTCGAATGCGGCGATCGTCGCCTCGTCGGCCAGCGTCGCGCCGCTGGTCGCGACCATCACCGGATCGAACACCACCGGCACGCCGGGCAGTTCGGCCAGCTTGTCGGCGAGCGCCAGCGCGGTGCGCGCCGAGCCGATCATGCCGATCTTGATCGCGTCGACGCCGATATCGCTGACGCAGGCGTCGATCTGGGCGAGCACCATGTCGGTGGGAACCGGGTGGACGCCGGTGACGCCCAGCGTGTTCTGCGCGGTGATCGCGGTGATCGCGGTCATCGCATGGCCGCCGAGCATGGTGACGGTCTTGATATCGGCCTGGATGCCGGCGCCGCCCCCCGAATTGGATCCGGCGATGATCAGGATGCGCGGAGTCATCGTCTCACCCTTCGAACCGGCGCTGGGTCGACGCCGGATGTTTCGCCAATGCCGCGCCGACACGCGCCGGGCGATCGAGCAGCTCGCCGCCACAGCTCGGGCAGGCTTCGTCGAGCGCATCGGCACAATCTGAACAATAAGTGCATTCGAACGAGCAGATGAACGCGCCGCCCTCGTCGGCGGGGAGATCGACGCCGCAGCGTTCGCAGTCGGGGCGCATCTCGAGCATCAGCGGATCCGTTCGAATTTCTGGACGCGCTCGCCGCCGATGTCGACGACGAAGAGGTTACCGCGCGCGTCGGCGGCGATGTCGTGCCCCTGCTGGAACTGGCCGTCATAATTGCCGTAGCGGCCGAAGCGCGCGGCAACGCTGCCGTCCGGGCGAAGAATAGCTACCGCCGAACGATCGCGCCCGCGCTTGGGCTGCTCGCCGCCGTCGATCACTGCGGCCATCCCACCGGGCAGCAACGCGATGCCATAGGGCCGCCCCATCTCGGGCGACTTCCAGGCATCGAGGAACTTGCCCCTGCCGTCAAAGCGCTGGATGCGGTCATTCTCGCGGTCCGCAACATAGACTCGGCCCTGCGCGTCTACTGCCAGCCCGTGCGGCAAGTCGAATGCGCCGGTGGCAGTGCCGCGCACGCCCCATTCGAAGAGGAAGCGGCCATCGGGCGCGAACTTGGCCACGCGCGAATTGATATAGCCGTCGCTGACATAAAAGGAGCCGTCGGGCAGCACCGCAATATCGGTCGGACGGTTGAAATGCTTGCCATCGGTGCCGGGCACCCCGGCCTCGCCCAGGCTGAGCAGCAACTTGCCCTCGGGACTGAACTTGAACACCTGGTGGAGCGCGACATCGGTAAGCCAGATATTGTCCTGCGCATCCACGCTGAGCCCGTGCGGCATGACGAAGCGGCCGTCGCCCCAGGCGTTCGCGATTTTGCCGGTCTCGCCATCGAACGCGACCACCGTGGGCGCCGCGATCGGATCGCTGGGCAGCGGATCGGTCCATTGCCGCCCGGCACGCTGGAACACCCAGACAAGACCCTTCGAGTCGACCCCGACGCCTGCCACTGCACCCAGCGCCAGCCCCTCGGGCAGCTGCGGCCAGCCATGCACGACGCGGTAGTCTGGCGCCGCCTGCGCCGATACCGGCCCGGGCAGCAACGCCGCCACGACGAGCAGGGCGAGGCCGCGCAGCATATCAGGCCGCCGCCGCACGCACGGCATCGCAGATCCGATCGACGATCGTCTCGACCTGGGCCTTGTCGTCACCCTCGGCCATCACCCGGATCACCGGCTCGGTGCCCGAGGCACGGATGACGAGGCGGCCGCGGCCGTCGAGCTCGGTCTCGGCGCCGGCGATCACGTCCTTCACCCGCGCGTCGTCGAGCGGCTTGCCACCCTTGAAGCGGACATTCTTGAGCAGTTGGGGCAGCGGATCGAAGCGGTGAAGCACTTCGCTGGCGGGCGCGCCGGCGCGGACCAGCTCGGCGAGCACCTGGAGCGCGGCGACGAGGCCGTCGCCGGTGGTCGCATAATCGGACAGGATGATGTGCCCCGACTGCTCGCCGCCGACATTATAGCCCGAGCTGCGCATCTTCTCGAGGACATAGCGATCGCCGACGCTGGTGCGGACCATGCCGAGACCCTGCGCGGCCAGATGCCGCTCGAGCCCGAGGTTCGACATCACCGTGGTGACCAGCCCGCCGCCGGCGAGCTTTCCCTCGCGCGCCCAGCCGCCGGCGATCAGCGCCATCAGCTGGTCGCCATCGATTACCCGGCCGGTCTCGTCGACGACGATCAGCCGGTCGGCATCGCCGTCCAGCGCGATGCCGATCGCCGCGCCCGACGCCACGACGGTTTCGCGCAGCGTATCGGGTGCGGTCGAGCCGACGCGATCGTTGATGTTCTTGCCATTGGGCTCGATGCCGATCGCGATCACTTCCGCGCCGAGCTCCCACAGCGCCGAGGGAGCGACCTGATAGGCGGCGCCATTGGCGCAATCGATCACTACCTTGAGCCCGTCGAGGCGCATGTCCTCGGGGAAGGTCGACTTGGCGAAGTGGATATAGCGTCCGCGCGCATCCTCGACGCGGCGCGCCCGGCCAATCTGGTCGGCGGGCGCGAGCGGCACCTCGCCATCGATCAGCGCCTCGATCGCCAGCTCGTCCTCGTCGCTGAGCTTGAAGCCGTCGGGGCCGAACAGCTTGATGCCATTGTCGGCGAACGGATTGTGGCTCGCCGAGATCATCACGCCGAGATCGGCGCGCATCGAATGGGTGAGCATCGCCACCGCCGGCGTGGGCATCGGGCCGACCAGGACGACATCCATGCCGACGCTGGTGAACCCCGCGACCATCGCGTTTTCGAGCATATAGCCCGACAGGCGGGTGTCCTTGCCGATCACCACGCGGTGCTTGTGATCGCCGCGCACAAAATGCGCCCCGGCGGCCATGCCGACCTTCATCGCCATCGCCGCCGTCATCGGGGCGACATTGGTCAGCCCGCGAATCCCGTCGGTACCGAAATATTTTCTTGCCATTCCGCGTCTTCTCGCGACGTTGCATCCCAATCGAGGTGCCCTGATAGCGCCCGAAAAGCTAAAGGGCGAGCATGTCGCAACCAACCCGTATTCTCCTGGCACTGATCGTCGGCCTGATCGTCGGCGCGCTGCTGGCCGCCTATGCGCCCGCCGCCGCGCTGACCGCCGCCGACTGGGCGCAGCCGATCGGCCAGGCCTGGCTCAACGGGCTGCAGATGACGATCGTGCCGCTGGTCGTCGCGCTGCTGATCACCGGCGTCGCCGCGACCGCAGAGGCCGCGCAGGCGGGTCGCCTGGCTGGCCGGGCGATCGCGCTTTACGTCGTCGTGCTGTTCCTCTCGGCCGCCGCCGCCGCGGTGCTGACGCCGCTGTTCCTCCATATCGCGCCGCTGCCGCGCGAATCGGCGGACGCGCTGCGCGCCGCGCTGGCCGGCGCCGAGAAGATCGGCCCGGTGCCCCCGATCGGCGAATTCCTTGCCGCGATCATCCCGTCCAACATCGTCAAGGCGGCCGCCGAGAACGCCTTCCTGTCGCTGATCATCTTCTCGCTGATCTTCGCCTTCGCGATGACGCGGGTGGGCGCCGAGGCGCAGGCGCTGCTCAAGAACTTCTTCATGGCGCTGCGCGACGTGATGCTGGTGGTGATCGACTGGGTGCTGTTCGTCGGCCCGATCGGCGTGTTCGCATTGGCGCTGGTCGTCGGCGCCAAGGCCGGCACCGGCGCATTCGGCGCGCTGATCCATTACATCCTGATCGTCTCGGGCGTGGGCCTTGCCGTGACGATCTTCGCCTATCCGGTGGCGGTGCTCGGCGCGCGCGTCGGGCTGGGCCGCTATGTCCGCGCCGCGCTGCCGAGCCAGGCCGTGGCGCTGAGCACCCAAAGCTCGCTGGCGACGCTGCCGGTGATGATCGAGGGGACCAGCAAGCTCGGCGTGCCGGTGGCGGTATCGGGCGTGACGCTGCCGCTTGCGGTGGCGATCTTCCGCGCGACCGGCCCGGCGATGAACTTCGCGGTGGCGATCTATGTCGCCGAATGGTTCGGCGTTCCGCTGAGCCCGGCGACGCTGGCAGTGGGCGTGGTGGTGGCGACGCTGACGTCGCTCGGCTCGGTCAGCCTGCCCGGCACGGTGAGCTATGTCAGCGCGATCGCGCCGGTGGCGGCGACGATCGGCGCGCCGGTGAGCCCGCTTGGCCTGCTCGTCGCAGTCGAGACGCTGCCCGACATCATGCGCACCGTCGGCAACGTCACCTGGGACATCGCCGCGACCGCCTGGCTCTCGCGCCGCGCCGGGACGGTGCCGCTCGACGAGGCCGATACGATCCTCGCCCACGACAGCTGAGCGCGCCTATTTGAGCAGCACCAGCTCCTCGGCCATGGTCGGGTGGAGCGCGACGGTCTGGTCGAAGGCGTCCTTGGTGAGCCCGGCCTTGACCGCCACCGCCGCGGCCTGGAGGATTTCGGGCGCGTCGGGGCCGATCATGTGGAGCCCGACGACCTTCTTGGTCACGCCGTCGCACACCATCTTGTAGAGCGCGCGCTCGTGCCGCCCGGCAAGGACGTTCTTCATCGCGCGGAAGTCGGACTGGTAGATGGCGACCGAGCCGAGCTTGTTCTTGGCCTCCGACTCGGTCATCCCCACGCCCGCCATCGGCGGATGGCTGAACACGGCGTTCGGGATGCAGTGATAGTCGACCTGGTGCGGCTTGCCGCCGAACAGCGTGTCGGCAAAGGCCTGGCCCTCGCGGATCGCCACCGGCGTGAGCTGGACGCGATTGGTGACGTCGCCCACGGCGTAAATGCTGTCGACGCTCGACTGGTTGTCGGCATCGACCTTGACCGCGCCCTTGTCGTCGAGCTCGACGCCAACCTCTTCGAGGCCGAGCCCCTTGGTGTTGGGCACACGGCCGGTGGCGAACAGGACGCAATCGACTTCGATCGGCTCATATTTGCTGAGCTCGACGCGCAGGGCGCCGTTTTCGAGCTTCTCGATCTTCTTGAATTCGGAGTGGAAGCGGAAATCGATCCCCTTGGTGATCGAGATCTGCAGCAGCCGATCGCGCATCGAATGGTCATAGCCGCGCAGGATCACCTCGCTGCGATTGACCACGGTGACGTGGCTGCCGAACTCGTTGAAGATCCCGGCGAACTCGTTGGCGATATAGCCGCCGCCGGCGATCAGCACGCGCTTGGGCAGCGCATCGAGATGGAAGGCCTCGTTCGAGGTGATGCCGAGATCGCTGCCGGGGAAATCGGGGACGTGCGGATGCGCGCCGACTGCGATCAGGATGTATTTGGCGGTGACCGTGCGGCCGCTGGCCAGCGTCACTTCGTGCGGGCCGGTGACGGTGGCGCGCTCGGCGATGATCTCGACGCCGTTATTCTGGAGGTTCTGGGTGTAAAGGCCGTTGAGCCGATCGACGTCCGCCAAAACATTGTCGCGCAGCACCGCCCAGTCGAACCGGCATTCGGGGACGTCCCAGCCGAAGCGGCGCGCGTCCTTCAGATCCTCGGCGAAATGCGCGCCGTAGACGAGCAGCTTCTTGGGCACGCAGCCGCGGATCACGCAGGTGCCGCCGACGCGATACTCTTCGGCGACCGCGACCTTGGCGCCGTACGCCGCAGAAACGCGTGATGCGCGCGTGCCGCCCGAGCCGGCGCCGATGACGAAAAGGTCGTAATCATAATCGGCCATTCAATGCACTCCGGTGTCGTCTAACGCGGTTCTGAGGCCCAGATGCCGAACGAAGGGATCGAAATCGCGGTCCCTGTAGAGCAGCGGGATATTGTCGAGGATGCAGCGCGTGGCGATCAGCGTGTCGATCGTCTTGCGAATGGTGATGCCCATCCGGCGCAAGTGAAGATAGTTACGCGACGCCGCCTCGGCCACGACGTGATCCGAAATCTGAACTCGGGTAAAATCGCCAAGAAACGCGATGGCGGCGGCATAAGCTCGTGCGTCCCTTGTCCCCTGGAGCACTTCGGCCATCATAAGATCGCCAAGGCCAATCTCCTGCGTGCCTATTATCAGCTGCTCGAGGACGATCGTCTGCCGCGTCTCTCGCGCGCAAAGCTGATCGATCCACACACTGCTATCGACGAGGATCATTCAGCAGCGGGGATATATTTGCTCGTGCGCATATCATCGAGATCTCCCTCCCAGCCTATGCCTTTCAGGCCTCGCAAGGCGTCGAGCTGGCGCTTGGCGCGGACGCTGGCCTGCAGAGCCTTCTCGACCGCCTCGCGCTTCGTCGAAACGCCCAGCGCGGCCATCGCTTCGGCCATCAATTTATCGTCGATCTCGATATTGGTTCGCATGATGTGTATTCCTTGCGCGAGCTATACACATAAGCCTTGCGGCCGCCCCCCACAAGCTCAGCGCTTGCGGACGAATTCGGCGCGCAGCACCAGACCCTTGATGCCTTCATATTTGCAGTCGATCTCCTGCGCGTCGCCGGTCAGGCGGATCGACTTGATCAGCGTGCCGCGCTTGAGCGTCTGGCCGGCGCCCTTGACGGTGAGGTCCTTGATCAGCGTGACCTGATCCCCGTCCTGGAGGAGGTTGCCGACCGAATCGCGGACCTCGACAGTGTCGCCGGCCTCGGCCTTGGCGGCAGCGTCGGCGGCGGGGATCCACTCCCCGCTCGCCTCGTCATAGACATAGTCTTCGTCGCCGCCCGCCATCAGCCGAACGCCCGCTGGATGAGATCGGTGGTCGACGCGTCGAAATCGCCGCCCTGGTCGGCCGCCTTGGCCATTTCCTTGCCGAGCTCGACGCCGAACTGGTCGAACGGATTGATCCCGAGCAGCACCGCGTTGACGAAGGTGCGCTGCTCGTAGAACGCCAGCACCGCACCCAGCGTGCGCGGGTCGAGCGCGTCGAGCAGCAGCGTCGAGGAGGGGCGATCGCCCGGATAGGCGCGCGCCTCGTCGGCATTCGCCCGGCCGGCCATCAGCGCGGCGCCCTGTGCGAACATGTTGAGCAGCAGCTGGCGGTGATGATCCTCGGCCAGCGCGTCGCCAGCCTCGATCACGCCGAGAAACTCTACGGGCACCAGCCGGGTGCCCTGGTGGAGCAGCTGGAACACCGCGTGCTGTGCGTCGGTGCCGACGCCGCCCCAGGTGATCGGCGCAGTCGGCCAGTCGACGGCCACGCCTTCGGCAGTGACGCGCTTGCCGTTCGATTCCATCTCGAGCTGCTGGAGATAGGAGGGAAGCAGGCGAAGGCGCTGGTCATAGGCGAAGGTCGCGCGCGTCTCGCAGCCGCGTGCCTGGGTGTAATAAAGATCGGCAAAGGCGGCGAGCACCGGCGCGTTCTGCGCGAGCGGGGTCAGGCGGAAATGCCGGTCCATCTCGGCCGCGCCTTCGAGCATTTCCTCGAACGCATCCCAGCCGAGCGCAAGCGCAGCGGGGAAACCGATCGAGGACCAGAGCGAATAGCGCCCGCCCACCGACTCGGCGAAGGGCAGCACGCGGGTCTCGTCGACGCCCCATTCGATGGCCTTTTCGGGCGCCGCAGTGAGCGCGACGACGCGGCCATAGGGATCAGCAACGCCGGCCTCGGCCATCCAGGCGAGCGCGCTCTCGGCGTTGAGCATCGTCTCGGTGGTGGTGAAGGTCTTCGACGCGATAGCGATCAGCGTGGCGTTCGGGTCGAAGCGATCGAGCGCGTCCTCGAGCGCGACGCCATCGACATTGGAGACAATCGCGACGTCGTAGCGATCGATGTCGCGGCCCAGCGCGTCGACGAGCACGTCGGGGCCCAGCGCCGAACCGCCGATGCCGATATGGAGGATGTGGCGCACCGGGCCGAACGCCTCGGCCTCGATAGCATCGATCAGCGCGCGCATCCGCAGGTGGAAGCCGCGGGCGCGCGTGACGCTCTCGGGCGAGCCTTCGCCGCGCTCGGCAGTGTGCTCGGCGGCGCGGCCCTCGGTGACGTTGACCGCGGCGCCGGCGAACAGCGCGTCGCGCTTGGCAGCGAGGCCCATCGTCTCGGCGATCGCCGAGAAGGCGGCAACGGCCTCGGGCGTCAAATGAGTCTTGGACCAGTCGAAATGGATCCCGGCGACGTCGGCCGACAGCGCCGCGACGCGGTTCGCATCGGCGGCGAACAGCTCGGTCAGGCGGGCGGCGGGAAGGGCGCGGATCGTCGACCAGTCAGGCAAGGCCATGTTCATCTCCTCTTGGGCAGCGTCCCCCTACCGTCCCGCCCGCGCGCCCGCCACCCGGATTTATCGGCTTGACGCCACCGCCAACCCCAAGCAGAGCATGGTTCATGGAAAACGCGCCTTCCGCCGAGCCCCAGAAGCCGGCCGAACCCGAACCGAAACCCTATTCGGTCGGCACCGCCAGCGAGAAGCCCAAATCCGAATGGCGCGATCTGGCGAGCTTCCTCGTCAAGCTCGCGCTGATCGTGTTCGTGGTGCGCAGCTTCATCTTCTCGCCCTTCTCAATTCCCAGCGAGTTGATGTTGCCGCGGCTGCTGATCGGCGACTATCTGTTCATCACCAAGTGGAACTATGGCTATTCGAAGCATTCGCTGCCGTGGAGCATTCCGCTGATCCCGGGCCGCGTATTCGGCAGCAACCCGTCGCGCGGCGACGTGGTGGTGTTCAAGGCGCCGCCGGGCAATAGCGAGGACTGGATCAAGCGCGTGATCGGCCTGCCCGGCGACACCGTGCAGATGGTCAACGGCCAGCTGATGCTCAACGGCAAGGCGATCCCCAAGCAGCAGATCGCCAATTTCGTCGTGCCGATCTCGCCCAATTTCCAGCGCTGCCCCGAACGCTTCCAGCAGCTCGACGGCACCGGCAACGCGGTGTGCAGCTTCCCGCGCTTCCGCGAGACCCTGCCCAACGGCAAGCAATATGACGTGCTGGACCAGGGCACCTTCCCCAAGGACAATACCGGCGTCTATTCGGTGCCCGCGGGCCATGTTTTCCTGATGGGCGACAATCGCGACAATTCGACCGACAGCCGCTTCAGCCATGAGGATGGCGGCATCGAATTCGTGCCGCTGGAGAATCTCGAGGGCAAGGCGATCGTCAATTTCTGGTCGACCGATGGCAGCGCGAATTGGGTCCTGCCCTGGACCTGGTTCACGGCGGCACGCTGGAGCCGCCTCGGGGAGGGCTTTTGAGTCCCGCCCGGGGGGGCGAGTTGAAGGGGTGGATCGAGGCGACCTTCGGCCGCGCACCCGCCGATCTCGCACCCTATGAGCGCGCGCTGACGCATGGCAGCCAGGCCGCGGCCAATTACGAGCGGCTCGAATTCCTCGGCGACCGCGTGCTCGGGCTGGTCATCGCCGAATGGCTGTTCGAACGCTTCGCCAGCGAGGCGGAAGGCGCGCTGTCGCGGCGGCTCAATGCGCTGGTGACCGGCGCAGTCTGCGCCGATGTCGCGCGCGAGCTGGGCGTGGTGCCCTATCTCAAGCTGGGCAAGCAGGCGCGGGGCGACGGTGCGGCAGACAGCGACAATGTGCTGGGCGACGTGGTCGAGGCGCTGATCGGCGCCTTCTACCTCGAATTCGGCTTCGAGGCGGCGCGCGGCTTCGTGCGCAAGGCCTGGGACGGCCGCATCGACGCGCATGCCCAGGCGCCCAAGCACCCCAAGTCGGCGCTCCAGGAATGGGCCGCCGCGAACAATCGCCGCCCGCCCGAATATGAAATCGTCGACCGCTCCGGACCCAACCACAGCCCGCGCTTCGTGGTGAGGGTGACGATCGGCAAGCTTCCCGACGCCACCGGCGAAGGCACCAGCAAGCAGGAAGCCGAGACCGCGGCAGCGGCAGCCCTTTTGGAAAAGTTAGAGAAGTGACCGAGACATCCCCCAGCATTGCGGCCTTGTCGCGATCGTCGGCGCGCCCAATGCGGGCAAGTCCACCCTGGTCAATGCGCTGGTCGGCCAGAAGGTCGCGATCGTCAGCCCCAAGGCGCAGACGACGCGCGCACGGCTGATGGGCCTTGCGATCGAGGACCAGACCCAGCTGCTGCTGGTCGATACGCCGGGGATCTTCACGCCCGAGCGCCGGCTCGACCGCGCGATGGTCGCCGCCGCCTGGGAAGGCACCGACGGCGCCGACCTGATCGCGCTGGTGGTCGATGGCAAGGGCGGGATCGGCCCCAAGGTGCAGCAGGTGATCGAGAGCCTGGCCGGGCGGCCCGAGCGCAAGATCCTGATCCTCAACAAGGTCGACATCGCCGACAAGCCGCGGCTGCTGGGCCATGCCGCCAAGCTCAACGAGATCCTGCCGTTCGACGAGACCTATTTCGTCTCGGCACAGACCGGCGACGGCGTGCCCGAACTCAAGGCCGCGCTCGCCGCGGCAATGCCCGAGAGCCCGTGGCATTTCCCCGAAGACCAGGTTTCCGACGCGACCGAGCGGATGATCGCCGCCGAAGTGACGCGCGAGCAGCTCTATCTCCAGCTCCACGCCGAGCTGCCTTATGCCAGCGCCGTCGATACCGAGAAATATACCGAGCGGCCCGACGGTTCGGTGGAGATCCACCAGCAGATCCTCGTCGCGCGCGAGACCCAGCGCGCGATCGTGCTCGGCAAGGGCGGCGCGCGGATCAAGGAGATCGGCGCGCGCGCCCGGGCCGAATTGTCGCGGATCACCGGGGTGCCGGTGCACCTCTATCTCCACGTCAAGGTCAACCCGAAATGGGAAGAGGACCGTTCGCGCTATCGCGAGATCGGGCTCGACTGGGTCGACTAAGATCGTTTCGAAAGCGCAGCGAATGGGCTAGGCGGCACGCATGACTCATCGCTTCGAGACCGTCGACGTCTTCACCGATCGCCGCTTCGGCGGCAATCCGCTGGCGGTGTTCACCGACGCCGAAGGGTTGACCGGCGAGGAGATGCAGGCGCTCGCCGCCGAGATGAACCTCAGCGAGACGACCTTCGTGCTGCCACCCGCCGATCCGGCGAACACGGCGCGGGTGCGCATCTTCCATCGCACTGCCGAGATGCCGTTCGCCGGGCACCCCAGCATCGGCACTGCCTATGTGCTCGCGCGCGCCGGCTATGTCGGCGGCGGCGAAGCCCGGCTCGAAGTGCCGGCGGGGCTGGTGCGCGTGAAGATCGCCACCGACGCCGACGGGCGGCCGAGCGGCGGCACCCTCACCGCGCCCCAGCCGCTGCAGCTGGGCCCGGCCGTCGACCGCGCTTCGATCGCGGCGTGCTTGGGGATTGGCGCCGACGCAGTGCGCATCGACGCCCACGCGCCGCTGGCCGCATCGATGGGGGTGCAGTTCGTCCTCGCCGAAATCGCCGGCGATGCCCTGCCGCACTGCGTTCCCGACATCGCCGCCTTCCGCGCGACGATCGCGCCCGAGATGGACGGCCGCTTCTCGCTGCTCGCCTATGTCCGCGAGGAGGGCGGCGTGCGCGCGCGGATGTTCGCGCCGCTGGCCGGCACCTATGAGGATCCCGCCACCGGCAGCGCCGCCGCGGCGCTCGGCGGCCTGCTGCTTTCGCTCGACGATGTCGACACGCTTGCCTTCACGATCCGCCAGGGTGTCGAGATGGGGCGGCCGAGCCTGCTCGGCGTCGCCGCCGAGCGCACGCCCGAGGGCATCGTCGCGCACGTCACCGGAAGCTGCGTGCCGATGTTTCGCGGCGAGACCGTCTAGCCGAGCACTGCGTCGACCCAGGCGGGGACGAGCGTGCCCGCCGGCCCCATCCGGCTCTCCTCGAACCAGAGGCTGCCTTCCGACGGATCGAGATTGAGCTCGAGCGTGGCAGCGCCGTAATGCCGCGCGGTCTGGACGAATCCCGCGGCCGGATAGACTGCGCCCGATGTGCCGATCGAGACGAAAAGGTCGGCTTGCGCCAGCGCCGCCTCGATCGTTGCCATATGATAGGGCATCTCGCCGAAGAAGACGATGTCGGGACGCAGCGCCGGTGTGCCGCAATTCGGGCACTCGGTCTCGGGCGGCAGCGCATCTTCCCAGGCGATGCGGTTGCCGCAGGCGGGGCACAGCGCCGATTTGAGTTCGCCATGCATGTGCAGCAGCCGCGACGATCCGGCGCGATCGTGGAGATCGTCGACATTCTGCGTCACGAGCAGCAGGTTGCCCGGCCACGCCGCATCGAGCCGCGCCAGTGCCAGATGCGCGGCATTGGGCTCGACCCCGGCGAGCTGCGCGCGGCGCGCATCGTAGAAGCGGTGGACCAGTTCGGGATCCTGCGCGAGCGCCTGGGGCGTGCAGACGTCCTCGACCCGGTGGCCCTCCCACAGCCCGCCGGGCCCGCGAAAGGTGGCGACGCCACTTTCGGCGGAAATGCCGGCGCCGGTGAGAATGACGATGTTGCGGGGAGCGGTCATGCCGTTGTGATACGCGATCATGGCCCGCCCTGTCATGGCTGCCAGTCGCGGCGCCGAAGCATGCGCGGCCGATCGCCTCAGATGCCTGCCATCGTGAAATAACCGGCTCGTAACTCGCACCGGATAAGCAGCAGACGGCCTAATCGCCGAATGAGGGCACGAGCATGCGGTTTATCCTGTGGTCACTGCTGATGATGATTTTGGCTGACGGGTCTCCCGCCGCGATAGCCCCGGAGCGGAAATCGGACATTTGCCTAACCTTTGCGCGCAACTGGCAGGGAACGCACGAAGAGCTTCGGCGGATCGCGGTGGAGCCGATCCCGCAAAGCTATCGGCGGCAATATGGCTGGACCTGGTGCGAGCACCTGATGAAAGGCAGCCTGATCGATTGGCACCTCGCCTTTGGCGACGAGCGTAGCACGACCGAGGCGCTACGCTTTCTTGCAACGACCGCACTCGAAGGCATGCCTTCGGTCAGGGACGCCGAAACCGCGCTACCGGCGGTGTGGCGCAAGGCGCAAGCGGCAGTTCAACATCGCCCGATCAGCCCCGAGGCGTCCGGGCCCGCACGCTACCGGCAGATCGAGGCCCTGCGACGCGATCGCGCGGTGCGACAACTCCAGATGCTCATCGTGGCGCACGACCGCTTTGCGTTCCTGGCCGAGCAATATTTGCGCGCGGCGGAATTCTTTCGCTCGCGCGCGTTGCTGGAAGAAGCCAGCCGCTATCTGACACCGCTGACCAACGCCGAGGCGCGCTTCTATGAAGGTGTCCGCGTTGCAAAGGCGGCCGATGGCTCCATTTTGCAATATGCCGTTGGCATTGAGGCGCGGGGCGTGAACCTCCTTCACGATCTCCAAATGCGATATGCGCTCACAACGGCCAGGATCAGCGGGTCCGCCGCCGATCTCGCGGCAGCCGCGGCAGTCATCGAAGAAAATGACGACGCCGTGATGCGCGCCGCTATCCAGCCGCTGCTCGGCGATGACGGAACGTTTTGTGAGACGGACGTCGCGTCAGAAATCCTTGCCGCCGCTTGCAAGGGCGAGAACGACTTGCCGGGTCGTATCCGTGCCTTTTGGCGCAGCAAGGCGCAGATCGAGCTCGCAGAGGATGTGCGTCCAGCCGCGCGGAACTTATCCTTCTCAGCATTTGATGTCGCGTGGCATGCGATCGATGCCGCAGCCAGGCCCGCTTTCCCCGAAAGTGTCCACTACAATTCGGCAACCGACGATCATGTCGTTCTGCTGCTCGCCAGAGCCGAGGCGCAGTTCCGCCGATCCCAGGCTCCCAATATCCCCGCGGAAGACGCGACTTCGTTGCGCCGGGAAGCGCTTGGTGACCTGTTTCGGGCCGAGCGCCTGACGCCGCCTGCTCTCAATCCCAATCGGTTCCGGCAAATCGCCGAACGCTATCTGTCGATCCTGCAATCGGAGCCGCAGGCGAGGCAGCGCGGCATGGACGAGGAGATGCGCCAGGCAGCCTATTTGCGGCAGGTGCTCGCCGGGCTCGCCAATCCCCCTCGTGCCTTGCCGGCGCCGCAATCGCCCGCTCTGATGCCGTGACCGGAGGATGCCGATGATCGCTGCGTTGCTCTTCGCCATGCTTGCCCAGGATCGCGCGCCGATTTTCCCCGATCTCGAGGAGGCGCGCGTGTCGCGGCGCTGCACGCGCTCGGGCGAGGACATCACCGTGTGCGGCGATCCCGGCCAGAAACGCTACCGGATGGGGGAGATCGATCCGCGTTTCGAGCCCAGGCCGCTGCGGCCTAATTTTACGCTTCCCGGCGGCGGCAAGGGCCGGGTGGAGGCAGTCGAGCGGACCGTTGGCGGCGTGAGCGCGCCGGGTGCGATGGTCACGCTCGACATCCCGATCGGCAAGAAGCCCAAGAAATAGTTCCTTCGCGCACGCGCCCGTGCCAGAGCATGGGGCATGACGAGCATCGGTATTTACGGCAGCCTGGGCCGCATGGGACAGGCGATCGCGGCGGCGGCGCCCGCGCTGGGCGCGCAGGTCGCCGGCGGCTGCGATCATGACGGCGACGCCGCCGCGGTGGCGCGCAAGGCCGATGTGCTGGTCGATTTCTCCGCGCCGGCCGCGCTCGAGGGGCATCTGGCGGCAGCGCGCGCGGCGCGCACGCCGATCGTGATCGGCACCACCGGGCTCAATGCCCGCCACCACGAACTGATCGATGCCGCCGCAGCCGAGATCGCCGTGCTCCAGACCGGGAATACCTCGATGGGCGTCGGGCTGCTCGCGCGGCTGGTGCGCGACGCCGCGGCGCGGCTCGGCCCCGACTGGGACATCGAGATCGTCGAGATGCATCACCGCAACAAGGTCGATGCGCCGTCGGGCACCGCGCTGATGCTGGGCGAGGCCGCCGCCAAGGGCATCGGCACGACGCTGGCCGAAGCCGGGGTGCCGGCGCGCGCCGGGCTTACCGGTTCGCGGGTTGCGGGGACGATCGGGATGGCGAGCCTGCGCGGCGGATCGGTGGTCGGCGACCATAGCGTGATCTTCGCCAGCGCGGGCGAGCGGATCGAGCTCACCCACCGTGCCGACGACCGGGCGATCTTCGCGCAGGGCGCAGTGCGTGCGGCCTTGTGGCTCGCCGGTCAGCAGCCGGGGCGCTACGCGATGGACCAGGTGCTCGAAAGTTGAACAAGGCGCAGGTCGCCGAGTTCTTCGCGCGGCTCGCGGCGGCAAATCCGCACCCGGAGACCGAGCTCGAATCGGTCAACGACTATACCCTGCTGGTCGCGGTGGTGCTGTCCGCGCAGGCGACCGATGCCGGGGTCAACAAGGCGACGCGGCGGCTGTTCGCCGAGGTCGATACGCCCGCAAAGATGGTCGCGCTCGGCGAGGAGGGGCTGAAGCGGCACATCAAAACGATCGGGCTGTTCAACACCAAGGCCAAGAACGTCATCGCGCTTTCCGAGGCCCTGATCCGCGATCATGGCGGGGAGGTGCCTGCGGACCGCGATGCGCTGGAGGAATTGCCCGGGGTCGGCCGCAAGACCGCGAACGTGGTGATGAACGTCGCGTTCGGCGCCGAGACCTTCGCAGTCGACACCCACATCTTCCGGGTCGGCAACCGCACCGGGCTGGCACGCGGCAAGACTCCGCTCGCGGTGGAACTGAAGCTCGAAAAGGCCGTGCCCCAGCCCTATCGGCTGCACGCGCACCACTGGCTGATCTTGCACGGCCGCTATGTCTGCAAGGCGCGCACCCCCGAATGCTGGCGGTGCATCGTCGCCGATCTCTGCGCGTTCAAGCCCAAGACCCCCGCCCCGCGCCTGCGCAAGCCGGTGGGCGCCGCCAGCGAAGGCTGAGCCTGATCGCTGAAGGAAACGGCTGGCGCAGCGTGTTCACCTTTGCTAGGCGGCGCCTTCCAGGCACCCGTAGCTCAGCTGGATAGAGCGCTGCCCTCCGAAGGCAGAGGCCACAGGTTCGAATCCTGTCGGGTGCGCCATTTCCGATCTCGTCGTGTGACCGCTAACCGCGACCGGGGCGTTCGCTGAGTGGGTATTTCGTCGGCATTTGCCCGGAAACGTTGGCTTATCGCGCGGCCTTAAGGAACGGTAAGCCCCATCCGATCGAGCACGTGTGCGAGATGCGCCAGTGCCTCTCTGGAAGGCCCGGGATAGTCGCCCGCTATCGGCTGGTCGCCGATGAAGCCCATATCGGCTTTCCCTTCGGGCAGGCTGTAGAAGCCGAGCACGAAAAGATAGCGCAGCGTATCCATGAAGGCGACCGGAACCGCGAGCTTCGCGGCGGGCGCGGCGACGGTCAGCGCATCGAGCATCATGGCGCGCTGGGGCGGCGTTATCGCGTCGAACGGGGCCCGGTGCAGGGCCCGGCTCTGCGCGTCGAGCCAGACCAGGCCGCCGATCACCCGCGCCCTGTCGGCCCGCTGGGTCGGGTAGGGCGCGCTGATCCACTCGTCTACGAACGCTCCCACCCCCAGAGTGCCGGCGCCCGGCGAGCGCGCGTCGGCGGGAAGGATCAGATCGCCCAGCAGATCGGTCGTGGCACGCTGCGCCTTGCTCAGCGTCAGCGGCCACGGGACCTTGGGCGCCGTCAGGTCGGGATCGCGGCCATAGCCTTGTGCCGGCGGCGGCGGGGGCAGCGCAGCCGGCCAATCCACCACATCGAATGGCGGTACGCTCGCCTGCCCCGCCGCTATCGCGGGCGACGCCCAGCGCGCGAGCGGCAGCGCCGCCGCAGTCATCACCCATTGCAGCGTTTCGCGGCGTGACAGCGTCATGCAAAGGCTCCCGACTTGAAGCGCGCGGCGAGCCGCTCGGATGCACGCAGCGCCAATGCGAGGATGGTGAGCGTCGGATTCTTGTGCGCGCCGGAGGCGAAGATCGCGCCGTCCATCAGCACCAAATTACCGACATCCCAGGTCTTTCCATAGCTGTCGACCACCGAGGATCGCGCGTCGGCGCCCATCCGTGCGGTACCCAATTCATGGATGATCTCGCCACCGGCGGTCATGATCTTTTCGGCCGGCAGATCGGGGTCGAGGATCGTGGCGTTCATCCGCTTGAACACGGCGTGCGCGGTCTTTTGCCCGTGCGCGACCTGGTTGATCTCATGCTGCGACCAGCGAAAGGCGAAGCGCAGCACCGGGATGCCGAACCGGTCCTTCACGCCCGGGTCGATCTCGCAAAACGTGTCCTTGTTAGGGATCATCTCGCCGCGCAGCGTCATCCCGATCGTCGCGCCCGAAGTGCTGCGCACGGCCTTTTTCAGGGCCCCCCCCACACACGCGGCAGCGCCGCGGCCGGCGGGATGCCGAAGCGGCCGCCGATTTCGAAATGATACCCCCGCGCGAAGTCCAGTTCGCCGCGCTGCTGCTCCTTGTAGAGCCAGAACGGGATATAGATGTGCTGGCCGCCGATACCGTCCTCGTTGTAACGCGGCCGATCGGCGAGCGCGGGCACGAAGGCGCGGAAAGACGCGCCGGTCGAATTGGTGAGGTTGCGTCCCAGCTGGCCAGAGGAATTGGCGAGGCCGCCGGGCGGTTCGCTGCCGCCCGAATTGAGCAACAGCCGCGTGGTCTCGCACGTCCCCGCCGCAAGGATCACTGCCCGCGCCTTCACCTGATGGCGCGCGCCCGTCTTGCGATCGACATATTCCACGCCGGCGGCGCGGTCCGCCGTCGCCATCACCACCCGCGCCACCATCGCGTCGGTCACTATCGTCAGCTTGCCCGTCGCTTTCGCCATCGGCAGGAACGACGTAGTGGTCTGGAACATCGCGCCGATCGTGCAGCCGCGTGTGCACGGCGTCGCGTTGAAGCAGGCGCTGCGCGGCGCGACATCGTCGGGCATGTCGCGCGTGATCACTGCGGTGTGCGCCGTCCTCACCGGGATCCCCATGCTTTCGCATGTCGCCTTGAGGAGCATCTCGGGCACGCGCGGCTTGGGCGGCGGCATCAGGCAGTTCGCCGGCGAATCGGGATGATTCTCCAGCTCGATCCGCCCGCCATTGACTCCGATCAGGCGCTCGACCCGGTCGTAGAAGGGCGCGACGTCATCATAGCCGATCGGCCAGTCGACTCCCAGGCCGTCGCGCGAAAACGGCTTGAAATCATACGGGCCCCAGCGCGGCACATGCCGGCCCCAATGATTGGTCCGTCCGCCCAGCATCCGCGAGCGATACCAACGGAAATCGGTGCCCTCGCGCATCGTGTAGGGCTCGCCGTCGACCTGCCAGCCTCCGCCCACGGTCGCATCGAAATAGCCGAACGGCTTGTCGGGCGTGGCGGCTCCGCGCAACGGCGCGTCGCTTTCGGGCGCGTACATGTTGACTTCGGCCTGCGGGTCATAGTCGCGTCCCGCTTCGAGCAACAGGCAGCGCAACCCCGCTTTGGTCAGGCTCCACGCCGCCATGCCCCCCGCGGCGCCCGAGCCGACGATGATGACGTCGGCCGCGCCGTCCGCCGGATCGAACACAGCTTCGCTCATCGGGCGCCTGCCCGGGCTCCCGGGGCGGATGCGCCAAGCTTGCGGATCTTGATGTTGCGAAATGCGACCGGCGTGCCGTGATCCTGCAGGCCGATCACCCCGCTGGAGAAGGTCCCGAACAGCGGCATCTTGGCGAATTTAGACCCCGCTACGCGCTTCCGCCACGCATCGTCGCCAAAGCTCACATCGGCAGTGAGCGTGCCGTTCAGCCATTGCCGCACACGCCCGGATTCGACGCGCAGCCGAGCATGATTCCATGCCCCTGCGGGGCGCGACGCGCCGCGAGGCGGCACGGTGATGTCGTACAGCGATCCGGCGCGATGCGAGGGGATCTTGCCATCGCTATGCCCCGCATCGTCGAGGATCTGCATCTCAAGCCCGGTCTGGTAGATTTGCGTGACCCCCGGTGCCTTTCGCGCGAGATAGAGAACGCCGCTATTGCTACCGCTCCCCACCTTCCAGTCGAGCGTAAGCTCGAACGCGCCATATTCCTCCGCAGTGACCAGATCAGCGCCGCTCATCTGCCCGCTATTCGCGGTGAGGGTCAGAATGCCGTCGCGCACTTCCCACGAGGATGAAGGCGCAGTCCCGTCAAAGGACCGCCAGCCGGCGAGATCGCGACCGTTGAACAGCAGCTGCCAACCCTCGCTCCGTTCGCGCGATGTGAGCGTGTTGGGTGCTGCATCCTGGCGGCCCGCCAGCGCCGGGCTCGTCGCCAGCGCCAACAGGCAGAGTCCAGCACCGTACCATCTACGCATCCGCTTCTCCCGGTGTACATCGTTGGCGATCGCAGTCGCTGCTCCCACCGTTCCACCAGAATCGCGCGCCGTGAAGCGAAATCGGACTGTGCCCGCCAATGCGCGCATCAAGGGCGCGCGGCACTGGCGGTCAAATTCTTCGGCACACCCAAATCGAGGGTCTCGCTCGCGGCGTTAGGCACGCGATGACGCGCAGGGGGAAGCTGCCCCACCCTTGTCCTGTTCGCTTCGGTCCGCAAAGGCGGCCCGGCATCGCCGCAACGCAAGGAGAGAGTGTCGCCGCGCCTCAGGCGGCCCGATCGAGGCTCGTCGCTGCCGCTGCGTCCAGCCAACCGTCGATCGTCTCCGCCAGTTCGCGAAGCAGGCCGGGCCGATAATGGCTGACATCCGCCATATCCGCGCCGTCCGCTTGCGAAAGGTCGACGATGTCGATGCACTTCCACTGCGCAGCTGCCGTCCACCATTCGCGATTGAATCGAATGGTGCGGTCTCGGCTGTGGTTGAGGTGCGGCCGGTACAGCCCGTCGGCGGCGTTGTCCGGCGGCAGCACGATCAGCGCGCGAATGCCCTGCGCCTCGATGAATGCGCAAAATCGGCGAACGCACTCGCGGTAAAGGCCGTGATCGATCGCCGAGGCGAGCTCTCCCCAGCGGGGGTCCGCATAGTCGATGCCGGCGCCATAGACGACGAGGGAAGGGTAGGCCTGGTCGACATGGCTGCCGTCCCACACCGATCGCAGCGCGAACAGGCGGGGATTGTTGTCGAACTCGATGCGGCTGCGATGGCGGCTGAAATGCGCGATGCCGCCGGATTGGCAATCGAACATGATCCGCAGCGCCGGCGCCTCGGCGAGGCCGGTCACCTGCTCCGCGATCAGGCTGTTGCGCACCTTCGGATCGTGGAACGAGCAATCCTCGATCCAGTCGGGACGGGCGTCACTGAACCGGTCCTGCCAGCGCGTGGCGTCGATCGCCGGCCACTTCTCGCGGACCTTGTGGAGCGCATAGGCTTCGAGGCCCATGTGCATCGCGCGGCACGAATAGACGAAATGGACGAACGCCTGGGTGACGCGATCGACCATCACGAAGCCGACGAGCCCGTAATGCCCATAGCGATCCCAGGCGAAGATCGACCAGCTATCATAGCCGACGACGTCGATGATGCGCGCCTCGAGATCGGCGAGCTCGACGCGCGACTGGGTGTAGTTGAGCTGGTTCGAGCGGTTGATCAGCTCGGCAATCCGTCCCGCGAAATCGAGATTGTCCATCAGGAACGGCGCACAGGCCTTGATCCCGCACGAGCGGAGGAAATCCTCGTTCGAGCCGGCGGCGCTGTCGCGATCGTGGAGCTTGCGCTCGAGGATGCGATATTCCTCGACGCGGCTCCGCCCGCCCGAGAGACCGTCCAGCAGCCCCTGGAGCTGCGCATCGGCGTCGCTCTGCGTGATGTCGAGCGTCTGGATTTCCGGGAGCGCGAACCGCACCTCTTCGAGGTTGAGGCGGTTGTCGTCGACGAACAGCACGTCGCAGGCGCGCAGCTGCATGTCGTCGATGATCTTCCGGATAGCCGGCGCCTTGGGCGTGAAGGCGATATGCGCGAACACGAATTCGTCCCACAGGCCCAGATCGACCAGCATGCGCTTCGCGGGCTCGAAGTCGTTCTTCGAGCAGATCGACGACACCACGCCACGCGCGTTGAATCCGCGGACAAGCGCCGCGCGGTCCTCGAACAGCGCGACGGCATCGCCATCGGCGAGCGTGCCGCGCCACAGGGTCTCGTCAAGATCCCAGATGATGAGCTTGAGCATGCAAATGCGCCTATCGGATCAGGTGCCGGAAGAACGACCTGTTCGCGCGGATCATCGGGCGCAGCCGCTCGGGCACCTCGCGCAGCCGCAGCTTGCGGATCGACGGCGTGCGATGCGAAGGCGACAGCGAGACGAGCAGCGTGAGGATCGCGCGGCGGTTGCCCGGCGGGGTGCCACGGTGCAGCGCGAAGGTGTTGACGAAATAGACGTCGCCGGGCTCGGCGAACACCACGCCGGCACCCTTGGCCACCTTGGTCTGCTCGAGCTCCTGATCGGAGAACCGCCGCATCGCGTAGAATTCGCGCATCTGCGAGGTTCCGGGAATGAGCTCTGTCGGGCCATCTTCGCGGCTTCCGATCGCCTGGAGCGGAACGAAGATACGCAGGAAGTTGAGCGGCTCGACGACGTCACGGTGCCACTTCTGATTCTGATACGGCATGTGCCCCGGCTGGCTGATCCAGGACCAGGCCCAGCTCAGCGCCGCGCGCGGGCCGAGCACCTCGCGGCAGAAATCGATCATTGCCTGGGACGCGCAGATTTCGAGGAAGTTCGCGTTTTCGAGCAGCGCCTGCGGCTCCATGTAGAGAAACGGGCTGTCGCTCTGTTCGGGACTGCCGACATGCTCGAAGTTCGAGCGATACGGATCGTTGTAGCGCTGCGGCTTGTACAGATCCTCGGCGAATCGGCTCACAAGCGCGGTGTCGAGCATTGCCGAAGCGAAATGGAAGTCCGAGTTCGCAAACTCGGCGGCACGCTCGGTCATGGCCCGTGTCGATGCGAGGGGCTGCAGCAGCCGCTTCTCTAGCCTTCCCAGCCGGGCGATGCGCGCAGGGTCGTTCGATCGCGTCTTGAACCACCAGATGTAGTTGAAGGCGTAATTGGCTTTGATGAGATATTGCAGGCGCCGCAGCGGCCCGTCGCGGCGGGTGCCCTCGGCGACCTGGGCGCGATAGGTTTTGATTCCGCCCTCCGGCGCGGCGTCCAGCCCGAGAAAATGTGCGCGACCGAATTGGATTGTCACGGGACTACCTCGCAGCCGATCACCGGCGATGGTTAACCCGCATATTATAGGGCGAATTTAGCCAGGCCGGCGCAGGCCGGACCAACTAGGCAATTTTTTCCCATCGGCCGCCGTTGCCGGTGGGCGGCATTCTATAATGTCAGGGTAACGCTGTCGGGCCGTTCCGAGTGGACACCGACAAGACGACCGATGTTCAACGACCAAGCTGGGATGCTGCGTGAAGATTCTCTTCTACTTGCCGGTCATCACGCCGTGGTGGTTCGACCACATCGTCGAGCCGCTTATGCGCCGGCTCGTCCGCGAGCACGAGGTCCATGTCCTAGCCCCGATTCCCTGGAAGGGAACCGGCATCGGGCAACGCGAACTTTCCGCGACGACCCATTTGCCGCAGGTGCAGTGGCATATTTTCGACGGCGACAGCCATCCCTCGATGCGCACCCAGGCCACCGAGCGCGCCGGCATCATCGATTTCGTCCGGTCGCTGGCCCCGGATTACGTGCTTTGCCGTTCCGCCGATTATGAAACGGTGCGCGCATTTCCCGGCATCGTTCGCCACCTGATGGAAGGGGGCGCCGCGCCCCTGTCACTGCCGCGGGATTGGGTGATCCTGCAGGAAGACCCGTTCGACCACGGTCTGCTACCCGATCTCGACGTGGCTGCGCGGGCCGAACTCGACCGGCTGATCGCGCCCCTGTGGGGCGAATTGCAGGCGCTTGCACGTCCGACGGAAAAGATGCGCAAGGCGTTCCGCGACTGGGCCGGATTACCCTCTGACCGGCCTATCCTGGCACTGCCGCTCGAATATGAGCATGAGGAAAACTTCTTCCCGGTCCACCGCGTGGGCGCCGCGCCGAACCACCGGCTGATCGCGGAGCTCGCCGAAAGCATCGACAACTCCTTCTTTCTCGCGGTCACCAACCATCCGCTGAACGAACAGCATGTCGACAACAGCATTCTCGAAGCGGAGATCGCATCACACGGCGCGCGGATGCGGCTGCTTCCCGGCAAGGGGCCGAACGGCGAAAACACCACCGCGCTGCTCGCGCGCGACGCCGACGGCATGCTGGTCGGCGATTCCAAGGTCTATGCGATGGCCGCCTTCTACGGCACGCCGATGCTGCGCCGGACGAAGTTCAAGACCGGCGAGTGGCTCAACGCCTATTCGGATTGGGACGAATTCCTTGCGGCCGTTGCCGCAGGCAATGCGCGCCGACCGGATCAGGATATCGCGCGGACCTGGTTCGCCTTCCACGTCGCAAACAACGTGCTCGATCCGAACGATCCGGAACTGACCGCAGCGGACATCCTCGCGCGGCTCGATCGGCCGATCGACCCGGCGCGGTGGGAACGCAGCTTCGCCCATCTGAGCACGATGGCGGCATAGGACAGACGATGAACGCAATCACCGCCATCTCGCCGGCCTCGACCGATTTTGCGACCGCCTGGTTCCGCGACGTGATCGCCGCCGAGCGCAATGCCCTGACCGACTTCCTACGGCGCCCCCTGCCCGGCATTGCCGAAACGGTGGCGCTGATCGCCCGACAGACGCGGCCGATCATCCTGATGGGCGTCGGCAAATCGGGGCATGTCGCCGCCAAGCTCGCAGCGACCTTTTCGAGCCTCGGCACCGCAGCCTTGTTCGTCAACGCAGCGGAAGCGGCGCATGGCGATCTCGGCGCCGTCGAATCGCATAGCGTCGTGCTCGTCCTGTCGAACAGTGGCGCAACCGAAGAGATCATCCGGGTCCTGCCGCTGCTCAAGGCGCGTGGCTGTACGCTGGTGGGCATTCTCGGCCGCGCAGACTCGCCGCTTGGCCGTGCGGTCGACCATCTCATTCCCGCCGAAGTCGCGTGCGAGGCCGACCATATCGGCATGGCGCCGACATCGAGCACCACGCTGCATCTCGCGGTGGGCGATGCGCTGGCCGTTGCGGTGAGCCGGATGCGCGGCTTCACCCGCGAAGACTTTTTGCGGCATCATCCCGCCGGGCTGCTGGGCCGGCAGATGATCCCGGTCTCGACCCTGATGCACCAGGGCGATGCCTTGCCCAAGGTCGAGCGCACCACCTCGCTGATCGATCTCCTCGCGGTGATGTCGAGCAAGCGGCTCGGCGCCGCGGGCGTGGTCGATGGCGGCGGCCGCCTGGTCGGCCTCGTTGTCGATGGCGATGTTCGCCGGCATTTCCAATCCGCCTGCGATATCCAGACCGCGACGGCTGGCGCGATCATGCAGACCAGCCCGCAAGTGGTGGGGCCCGACGCGACCGTCGGCGATGTCCTGCTGATGCGCAGTGCCTCCGCGGCGGCCTGGCTCGCCCTTCCCGTTGTCGACGCCGACGGCACGCTTGTCGGCATGCTGCACACCAATGATCTGATGCAAGGCTGAACCATGAAGATCGTCGCTTTCGTACCTGCCAAAGGCCATAGCGAGCGGGTTCCCGACAAGAACCTTGCCGTGCTGGACGGCGATTATCTGTTCAAGCGCAAGCTGCGCCAGGCGCTGGATTGCGCCGCGATCACAGAAGTGTGCCTCGACACCGAATCCGACACGCTCGCCGATCTCGCGACCGACCTGCCGATTACCCGGCTGGTCCGCCCCGCCACGCTGGCAAGCAACGCCACCGACGGCCATGAGATGTTCGCCTGGGAATGCAGCCAGCGCCCCGACGCCGATGTCTGGGTCCAGATCCTGTGCACCGCGCCGTTCGTTTCCGCCGCAACGATCACCCGCGCGATCGACGCCCTGCTCGCCGATCCCGACGCGGACAGCCTCGTCGCCGTGACGCGCGCCAAGCAATATTGCTGGGATGGCGACACCCCGGCCTATGGCACCGGCCGCATCCCGAACAGCGTCGATCTTCCGGCGACGGTGATCGAGGCGATGAGCCTCTATATCGTGCGCAAGCCGGCTTCGGGCATCGTCCCTACCCGCCGTTTCGGCACGCGGCCGATCCTTTTCGACCTCGATCCGATCGAGCAGATCGACATCAATCGCGGCTCGGACCTGATGATCGCCGAGACGATCGCCGCCGGCCAACGCGCCGCGGAAGTGACGCGCTTCCGCGCGATGATCTCGCACCTCTCCTCGACGGTGCTCGCCGACATCTGCAAGGACAAGGGCATCGCCGCGGTCCTGCCGCCCAGCCTGCGCCCGACCACCGGCGGCAAGCTGCTGGGCCGCGCCAAGACGCTCGAGCTGCGCCGACTCGGCCCGAACGATCCCCCCGACGCGTGGAAGGGCATTTATACCGCGCTCGACTCATACAAGTTCGTGCGCCCCGGCGACGTCATCATGGTGGCGACCGACGTGCCCGAGCGCGCCTATTTCGGGGATCTCAACGCCAATATCGCGGTCCGTTCGGGCGCGGTCGGCGCGGTCATCGACGGCACCACGCGCGATACCGCCGATGTGCGTGCGCTGGGATTCCCGGTCTATGCGCGCGTCACCAACTGCAACGACATCAAGCTGGACGGCACGATGCACGCGATGAACCGGCCGATCGAAATGGGCGGCGTGCGGATCTGCAACGACGACGTGGTGTTCGCCGACGAGGACGGTGTCATCGTCGTCCCGCGCGCGCGCTGGGACGAAGTCGAGGCCGCCGTCTGGGACGTGATGAGCAACGAGGCCCGCATCCGCATGTATGCCGCGCGGGGGCGCGACGTCGGCGAGATCCTGGCCGAGTGCGGAGCCTTTTGAGGATGAACACGATGAAGACGGTCGAAGTCGGCAAGCTCGAGATCGCCAACGACAAGCCCTTCGTGCTGATCGCGGGCCCCTGCGCGATGGAAAGCCGTGAGCATGCGCTCGACACGGCTTCGGCGCTGACCGAGATTTGCGCGGGGCTGGGCCTCGGCCTGATCTACAAATCGTCGTTCGACAAGGGTAACCGCACGTCGATCGGATCGGCGCGCGGCATCGGCCTCGCCAAGGCACTCGATGTCTTCGCCGAAGTGCGCGAGCGCTTCGGCTGCCCGGTGATCACCGACGTGCACGATGCGAGCCAGTGCGCCCCGGTCGCCGAAGTCGTCGACGTCCTGCAAATCCCGGCGTTCCTCTGCCGCCAGACCGACCTGCTGGTTGCCGCCGCCGAGACCGGCCGCGCGATCAACGTTAAGAAGGGCCAGTTCCTCGCGCCCTGGGACATGAAGAATGTCCTGGCAAAGCTCGTCGCGAGCGGAAACGAGCGGGTGATGCTGTGCGAGCGCGGCGCCAGCTTCGGCTACAACACGCTGGTCACCGACATCCGCGCGCTGCCGATCATGGCCGCCACCGGCTTTCCGGTGGTGTTCGATGCGACGCACTCGGTGCAGCAGCCCGGCGGCCAGGGGGAAACCTCGGGCGGGCAGCGCGAGTTCGTGCCGGTGCTGGCGCGCGCGGCGGTCGCCGCTGGCGTCGCCGCAGTGTTCATCGAGACGCATGAAAACCCTGAAGTCGCGCCGAGCGATGGGCCCAACATGATCCCGCTCAAGGAAATGCCGGCGCTCCTGGCGCGGCTGCAGGCGTTCGATCGGCTGGCGAAGAGCTGAACTCAGCCGCGCAGCGCCTCCGCAACCTCTTCCCAGATCGCCGGGGTCTGCGCGAGCAGGATCGCCTCGCTCGGATCGGCGGCGCGATAGGGCCGCCCGTCCAGTCGCGCCGCGACCCCGCCGGCTTCGCGCAGGAACAGCACGCCGGGCGCATGATCCCAGACCAGCGTTCGCCAATAAAGCGCGAAGTGCCGCGCGCCGGTCGCGACCAGGGGATATTCGTCTCCGGCGCAGCGCCGCGTCGGCGCAGCCTCGCCAACCTGCACAGCCAGCGCTGCGACTCGCGGTGCCATTGCCAGCGGACGGGAAAAGTCACTGACGATCCCGGTCATCGCTGCCAATCCAGGCGATTCGTTCGTCGGCACTATGCGCGTGCCATCCAGCCAGGCGCCGCAATTGTGTTCCGCCGCGGCGAGCCGGCCGGAGAGCGGATCAAAGATGCACGAGGCCACAGCCTCGCCGTCTTCGACCAAGGCGGCCATCAGCGCGAACGGCGGGCGACCGGCCGCATAATTGCCGGTGCCGTCGATCGGATCGACGATCCATGCCGATCCGTGGGCAAGATTGTCCAGCAGCGAAGGGTCGCGGCTGCACGCTTCCTCGCCGATGAAGCGCGCGTCGGGCCGAATCGCCGTCAGCCCCTGGGCGATGATCCGTTCGGCCTCGCGATCGGCAATCGTCACCAGGTCGCCGGGAGATTTTTCCTCGATCTCTCCTTCCGCGAGCCGCCGGTATCGCGGCATCACGGCAATCGCCGCAGCCTCGCGAAGAACGGCGGCGATCGCTTCAGGCAGCGACGTCACACCGGAAGAACCAAGATCCTGCATGCCGCCTCCTAGCATGCGGCAGGCGGCTGCGCGATCTGGTGAGCACGGCGCCGGAGCGACTATTGGCAGCCGAACGAGCAGCTCGCGGCGGCAAATAGCCCGGCACAGACCCGAACCGAGACTCCTGCCCGTCACGCCGATGCCCGGTCGCTAAAGTCTCCGCGCCCCGAATTGGTCCAAGGCGCGACACCCGCCACCCTGCCTGTTGCGCGGCCGCATCGACGCCAGCGGTTTCCCTGGCCGAACCGGAGCGTTACCTTGCGGCGTTGCTGCAAGCCGGTCAGGGGACCGACTGCCAGTTAAGGATGCCGCATCTCGATGGACGCGATCACTCGCCTGACCGAACGCCAGAAGGATTGCCTCCGTCTGGTCGGCCAGGGTTACACGTCGAAGCAGATTGGACCCCAGCTCGGCATCACCCACATAACCGTCGACAACTATATCCGCGCGGCGCTCGACCTGTTGCAGGTGGAGAACCGCGCCGAGGCGGCGCGCCTGCTGCGTACGCACGAGCTAGATCAATCGTTGATCCATCAACCGCAGCCCCTTGCCGCCATCCCCGCCGCGACGCCAAGCCCGGCGCAGACGGAAGAGGGCAGCCGCTCCTGGCTCAGCCGCCTGGTTCCGCCGCTGGGAGGACGACGCAATAGCCGCACACCCGAAGGCAAGGTGCTTGCGATCCTGGGGGTCGCGGTGCTGGGCCTTTCGACGCTGATCATCCTGACGATCGCCGTCGCAACGTTGTTCTGGCTGCTGCGCTAGCCCTTCTAAACCACTGCCACTGATTTGCGGGCGAGGAGCATGCGCTTCTGGCCGGGGGAAACATATGTTCGATATTCCGGTTGCCGCCGTTCCCGTCGTCGCGGACGAGACCCGCACAATGCTCCACGCCACCGATCGCGCGCTGCTTGCGCATGCCAGTCTGCTGACCGCAGTGATCGAAAGCGCGCAGACCTCCAACCTGCCGATCGGTGTGACGCAGGCGCTTTATTCGCGGATCATGGCGCAGGGCGGCAAGCTGGTCGAAGGCCGCGAGGATCTGCGCGGACTGATCGCGCAGCTCACCGCAGTCAAGAATCGCAGCAATCAGAAGGAAGTGGCGACCGGCTGCCCCAACGGGCTGCCCGACGCGGCGACCTTCTTCACCGAGGCGAAGCTAGGTTCGCTGGCGCAGGACGACCGGGTCTGAACCCAAATACGCTTGACCTGGGGAGGGTCGCGATGCTCGGCAGGGAAGGTGGATGTGGCGCTTCTCTTTGGGGGCTTGTGCTCCTGTGCTGCGGTTTTGCAGTGCTGTATGGCGGAAACGCCGGGCGGCGCGTGGCGGCGATCTATGTGCTCGCGTGCATCGCGACTTCCCTGGTGACGCTGCGGGACGTCGACTGGGTGCATCCGCACCTGCCGGCATTCACGGTCGACGTCACGCTGCTCCTCGCCTTGTTCTGGATCGCATTGCGTTCGGACCGGTGGTTTCCAATCTGGTTCACCGGGCTGCACCTCGTCGCGGTTTCAGCGCATCTCGCGAGCATCGTCGCACCCGGGTTTTCGCCGAAGATATATTTCATCGTTCAGGCCTTCTGGTCGGTGCCGATGCTGTTCACGCTCGCGCTGGGCGTGGCACTCGATCGCTGGGCCGGGCTCACTGATGCGCCGCGAGTCTCCGCGCCCGACCGCGTTTAAGCCCGCGCGCCGACCATCAAAATTCGAGGAAATTCGCGTGGAAGATCGCAAGGGGACGCCTGCGCCCAATCATGGAACGCTCATCGCGCTCGCGAAACACTATCTCGCGCAGCGCCGTCAACGCGACCGCTATTTTCCCGGCACGCTCTTCGCCGACCCGGCATGGGACGTGCTGCTCGACCTATATGTCGCCGGACTGGAGAACCGGCGGGTGAGCGTATCGAACGTCTGCCTCGCGGCCGCCGTCCCCACCACGACCGCGCTGCGCTGGATCGGGCTGCTCGAGGAGGAAGGGCTGGTGCAACGCTTCGACGATCCTGGCGATCGCCGGCGCGCCTATCTGCAACTGGCGCCGCACGCATCCAATTCGGTGCGCGACTGGCTGCTCAACACGTTCGGCAGCGCGGGGGCGACGCAGTGAACCAACGAACCCGCCTCACACTTCCCCGACTATACCAGCGGCAAACGCGATGCGCAGCACATCGGCCAGCGTCTTCGCCTCAAGCTTCTCCATCAGATTGGCACGATAGATTTCGATCGTGCGCGGGCTGATGCCGTGGTCGTTCGCGATCACCTTGTTAGCGCGGCCGGCGATCAGCCCGTCGAGAACGTCGCGCTCGCGGGGCGATAGCGCTGCAACGCGCGTGCGCGCTTCATTCTCGCGCTCGGCGATGGCGTTGGTTTCCTCGATCCGTGCGAAGCCGTCATCGATCAGCCCGAGCAACTCCTTGTGGTCGAAGGGCTTCTCGACAAAGTCGATTGCGCCCGCCTTCATCGATTGCACCGCCAGCGTCATGTCGCCCTGCCCGGTGATCACCACCGCCGCCGAGCGATTGCCCGCGGCTTCCAGCGCGCGGAGCACGTCGAGCCCGGACGCGCCGGGCATGTGCATGTCGAGCAGCAGCACGCCGGGAGGCAGATCCTCCAGATCGGCGAGGAACGCGTCGCCGCTGGCGAAGCTGCGGATCGCGACATTCTCCAGCCTCCCGAGCAGGCTCAGCATCGACGCGCGGATATTCGGATCGTCGTCGACAATATAGATGGTTCTGGTCACGGCATCCCCCCTGCGTCCGCCATTTGTGGTCTTGGAAGCGTGAACGCGATACTGGCGCCGCCCGAGGCGCGATTGGTGGCAGTCAGCATACCGCCATGGGCCTCGACGATGCGCTTGCAGATCGACAGGCCGATTCCCATGCCCTCGTCACCCTTGGTCGAGACAAAAGGCATATGGAAATCGGCAAGCGTGGCCTTAGGAAAGCCGGGTCCCTCATCGACCACGCACAATTCGAGCGCCTCGTCGTCGACGACCCGCGCCGAAATGGTGATGCGGCGGCGTGCCCGCGGCAGATCGCGCACCGCCTCGGCACTATTGCGCAGCAGGTTGACAAGCACCTGCTGCACCTGGACGCGATCGGCGAGCATATGATCCGCGCCCGGCGCAACGGTATAATCGACATCGATCTGATGCTGGTGGTTGCCCACCAATCCCAGCGCGATCGCGTCGCGGATCGTCGTCTCGACCGGCTCGATGCGCAGATCGGCGCTGCCCTTGGCGAGGAAGTCGCGCAGCCGCCGGATGATCTCGCCCGCGCGCAGCAATTGCCCGCGCGCCGCGGCGAGCAGCTTGGCGAGTTCGGGATCCTGGATGTCCTGCTCGACGATCATCTCGGCCGCGCCGAGGAAATTGGTCCCCGCGGCGAGCGGCTGGTTGAGTTCGTGCGCGAGCCCCGCGGCGATCTCACCCATCGCGGTCAGCCGCGCGCTGTGCGCATATTCGTCGCGCAGTGCCTCAAGCCGTTGCTCGGCGGAGACGCGCTCGCTGATATCGCGGACAAAGGCGATGAAGATCCGCGCGTCGCGCGACCAGGCCTCGCCGACGGTCAATTCGATCGGGAAGACTTCGCCGCCGGCGCGGCGCGCAGTGAGGGTGACGGCACGCCCGACCATGCCGGGCGCGCCGCTCCTGAGATAGCGCGCGATCTCCCCCGCGGGCCAGTGCGCCAGTTCGGGCGGCATCAGCGTCCCCACGTCGCGGTCGCGCATCGCGTCGGCGGCAAAGCCGAACATCCGCTCTGCGGCGGGGTTGAAACGGCGAATTGCGCCCTGCTCGTCGACGACGATCATCGCATCGGGCACATTTTCGATGATGGAGCGCAATTGCGCCTGATTAGTTTCGAGCTCTGCCTGGCGCTCGTCCCGTTCGGTGACGTCCAAATTCATTCCAACTACGCGGATCAACGCCCCTGCTTCATCATAGAAGCATCTGCCGGATCCTTCAAATGTATGCACCTCGCCATCGACCGCATTGAGGCGATAACGGAAGGTGAAATGATCGCTGCGCCGGGCCGCAGCGGCAGCGATCCGCTGCTCGATGACGCGACGATCATCGGGGTCGAGCATCGCACGCCACTGGTCGAGCGTGCGCATGCCGCCGGGCGCCAGCCCGATCCGCATCTCGGCGTTGGGCGTCCAGTCCAGCGTGCCGTTGCGCAGATCCCAGTCGAAGCTGCCCGCTCCCGGCGCCTCGATCGCCAGCGCGAGCCGCGCCTCCTTGCGGGCCAGCGACTGATAGTCGCGCGCAAGCCGCCAGATCGCCAGGTTGAACAGCACGGCAACCGCGGCAAGATTGGTCACCGAGAGCAGAATGTCGGCTTGGAGCGCGGCGCGATAGCTCAGCAGCGGCCGCATGAAGGCGAGTATGAAGCGATCGGCAGGGACGAGCACGGCCAGCGGCAGGCAGATGCGCACCGCGCGCCAGCCGACATTCTCTGCCGAAAAGAAGCTGCTCTGGATGCCGCGCCGCCGCCAGCCCAACACCCCGAGCGCCATCATCGCAAAGGCCAACGCACTGCCGACCGACCCACCGAGCGACGCCGCGCGTGCCACTGCGGCGCCGTGTGTCACCAGCAGCGCGAAATCGACCCCGGAGACTGCCAGGATCGTGCTGGCCAGCGAAAGGATTGCCTGATCGGCCCAAGGCTGCTCGCCGCGCGCGACTAGCCCGAGCAATCCGGTCAGGCTGATCGACAGCGCCGGCATCGCGCCGAGCATCCACGCCTCGAACGCGGGCGGCCCGAGCAGCTCGCGCGCGCCCGCCCCGCCCAGCGCATCGCCAGCAAGCCGCAACAGCACCGCCAGGAACGATGCCAGTCCGAACAACGTCAGTGCCGCGAGCAACACGCCGCCCGCGCGGCTGGCGAAACGCAGCCAGCCGAACAGTACCGCGCTGAGCACCAGGCAGCTCGCACTGGCGAGGACTCCCGGCGGCGGGCCATCGGCGGAGAGCGCGTTGGAGAACGGCGCGTCGGCGAAAGCGACGAGGCCGACCAGCAGGGCGCCAAGCAACAGCACATCGGAAAGCGATGTCGTAAGCCAGGTCCTGGTGGCAGCGATCCTTGCGCGCACGCGAGCTCCCCCTGCGAAAGTCTACGCATTAGCGCAGGTAATCAAAGCGCTATTTTGCGCCTCCGCCGATCCGCATGCGGGGCAACCCATTGCGGGACAAGGCGTACCCGCCGGCGCGGTCTTGCCCCTCGCGGCACGCAGGACTAGGGCTCGGCGATGACCCAGCACACCGATTTCGACTCCGCGCTCGACCATGCCGAAGCGCATCTCGACGACGCGCTCGACCGGCTGTTCGCGCTGATGCGCGTCCCCTCGATCTCCACCGATCCGGCCTATGCCGAGCATTGCCGGCACGCCGCGCAACTGCTCTCGGACGAGCTGGCCGAGCTCGGCTTCGATGCCCGCGTCGCGCCGACCCCGGGCCATCCGATGGTCGTCGCGCACCATGACGGCGACGGCCCGCATGTGCTGTTCTACGGCCATTACGACGTCCAACCGGTCGATCCGCTCGCGCTGTGGCGCCGCGATCCGTTCGATCCGGTGCTCGAGACGCGCGACGACGGCTCGAAGGTGATCTTCGGCCGCGGCGCTTCGGACGACAAGGGCCAGCTGCGCACCTTTGTCGAGGCGATCCGCGCGTGGAAGGCGACCAGCGACACGCTGCCGTGCCGCGTCACTATCTTGTTCGAAGGCGAAGAGGAATCGGGCTCGGAGAGCCTCGAGCCCTTCCTCCGTGCCAATGCCGAGGAGTTGAAGGCCGATTTCGCGCTGATCTGCGACACGTCGATGTGGGATGTCGCGACGCCGGGGATCACCGTCGGCCTGCGCGGCATGGCCGCCGGCCAGGTCACCGTCCACGGCCCGTCGCGCGACTTGCATTCGGGCCTCTATGGCGGCCCCGCGCGCAATCCGATCCAGCTGCTCACCCGCATCCTCGCCGATCTCAAGGACGATCAGGGCCGCGTCACGCTCCCCGGCTTTTATGACGGGGTGCACTCGATCGATCCCGGCGTGCAGAAGAGCTGGGACGCGCTCGGCTTCGATTCCGGCCAGTTCCTCGGCGATGTCGGGCTCAGCGTCCCCGCGGGCGAAGCCGGCTTCGGCGTGCTCGAGCAGAGCTGGGCGCGCCCGACGGCTGAGATCAACGGCATCTGGGGCGGCTATACCGGCGAGGGTTTCAAGACCGTGATCCCCGCTCAGGCCAGCGCAAAGGTGAGCTTCCGCCTGGTCGGCGATCAGGATCCCGACCAGGTGTGGAGCGCATTCGAAAACCACGTCCGCGCGCATCTCCCCGCCGATTGCAGCGCCACCTTCAAGGTGCGCGGCGGATCGAAGGCGATCAGCCTGGCAAGCGACAGCCCGCCGCTCGCCGCCACCCGCGCCGCGCTCGATGCCGAATGGGGCAAGTCGGCGCTGCTCGCCAGCGGCGGATCGATCCCCGTGGTCAATTCGATCAAGACCATCCTCGGCATGGACAGCGTGATGGTCGGCTTCGCGCTCAACGACGACAATATCCACTCGCCCAACGAGAAATATGACCTCAACAGCTTCCACAAGGGCATCCGTTCCTGGGTGCGGATCCTTGGCCGGCTGGGCGCGCTCGCCGCTACGAAAACCGCGGTTCCGGCCTGATCCCGGCTACCCCCGCGCGGCGCGATCGGCTAGGATCGCACGATGCGGGCGGGGCAGCGTCTTCGAGTGGGATTTTTGGCGTGCGGTTGCGCGCTGGCGTCGGCATGCGGCGTGAGCGAATCCGCACCCACAGGCAATGCTTCGGCGAAGCAGACGGCGGGCGCAGCGCCCGCCGCCGCGGTTGCCGCGGCTCCGCCCTTGGCCGAATGGCTCGTAGGCAGCTGGTCGTTCGAGACGAGCTGCGCGACCGATTTCATTGCGCATTTCGATGCGGATGGCCGGGTCAACAATGGCGGCGAGGTCGGCCGTTGGAAGATCGACGGCGACCGCGTCACCGAGACGATCGCCGAGCGGCTCGACAGCGGTAGCGAGGCCCCGGTCGCGGTCAGCCCGCCGCTGGTGCGCAGCTACAGCGTTACGCGCAGCGATGCCGGCAATGGCGTGATCACCATCGACGGCCGCAAAGTGCCGATGCATCGCTGTTGACAGCGGCCCCGCCCAGGCACGATAGCCGATCCATGGTTCCCCTTTCGTTCGCAGGCCATAGCCTGATGGCGCTCCCCGAGGGCGCGCTGTTCTGGCCGGCGCGTCGCGCGCTTCTGCTCGCCGATCTGCATTTCGAGAAAGCGAGCTGGTTCGCCAAGCGCGGCCAGATGCTGCCACCCTATGATTTGATCGCTACGCTTTCCGGCATCGCCGCGCTTGCCGACCGCACCCAGGCGCGCGAGCTCTGGTGTCTGGGCGACAGTTTTCATGATTCGGCGGGATGCGAGCGCCTGCCCGAAGATGCCCGCGCGCTACTCACCCGGCTGACCGGCGCGCTCGACTGGCGCTGGATCACCGGCAACCATGATTCGCTGCTGGTCGATCACTGCGGCGGCACGATCGACGAAGAGGCGGAAGTCGACGGCCTCGTGCTGCGACACGAAGCCGATCCGCGCGAGCCACGTCCGGAGCTTTCGGGCCATTTCCATCCCAAACTGCGCATCACGGTCCGCGGCCGTCAGGTCGCCCGCCGTTGCTTCGTCGCCACCGCGACCAAGCTGATCCTGCCGGCCTATGGCGCGCTCACCGGCGGCCTCGACGCGCACCATCCCGAGATTGTCCGCGCCGTGGGAAGCCAGGCCCAGGCATTGGTCGCGCTCGAGGACCGGCTGCTACGTTTCCCGATCGCGGCTTGAAAGCCTCCGGAAGGGCCTGCGCCTGCCCGGAGGCGTTTGCTCACATGCCCGCGGCGGTGGGGCGGACAATCACTTCGTTGACGTCCACACCCTCGGGTTGCTCCAGCGCATAGCGGATCGCGCGCGCAATCGCGTCAGGGGTAAGGGCCTTTTGCCGCCACAGCTTGAGGCTGGCGGCGACTTCCGGGTCGGTGATGTCGTTGCCGAGTTCGGTCGCGACGACGCCGGGGGAAATGACCGTCGCGCGGATGTCGTCATGCTCCTGGCGCAGGCCCTCGGTGATCGCCCAGACGGCATATTTGGTGGCGCAATAAACCGCTGCGGTTGGCAGCACGAGGTGCGCGCCGATCGAGGCGACGTTGACCACTTGGCCCCCGCCCCGCGCGACGAAACGCGGCAGTACCGCAGCGATGCCATTGAGCACGCCATGGATGTTGACGTCGATCATCCGCGCCCATTCGTCGCGTTTCAGCGCCGCGAGGGGCGACAGCGGCATGACGCCGGCATTGTTGATCAGCACGTCGATTTGCCCGAATGCATCTTCGGCGGCGGCGGCGAAGGCGTCGAAGCTCGCCGCGTCGGTGACGTCGAGTTCGCGCCAGGCTATCTGCGTGCCGAGTTCGTCCGCCAGTGCCTTGAGCCGGTCGCCGCGGCGTGCGCCGATGAAGAGCTTCGCCCCTGCTTGAGCGAGTTCGCGAACGGTGGCCTCGCCGATTCCGCTCGACGCGCCGCTGATGAGAATGGTCTTTCCGCTGATGCCGGTCATGGTCGCTTCCTTCTGGTTGGCACCGCGGAAATGGGGCATCCGGAACGCGGAGGGGTAGAACGATCATGCGGAGCAATTGCCTGATCCTCCGAATGTCTGCGAGAACACTTGCGACCGCGTAGCGATTGGGCAAATGCCGACCGCATGGACAGGATCGCAGATCTCGCCGCTCTTCTGCTGCGGCACGGACCTGAATCGGGGATGGCTGGGACCGCCGCACCGCGACTTTCACTAATCCGCGCCGATCGTCCCACCGAGCCGGTACCATCGGTTTATGAAGCTTCACTTTGCCTGATCGCCCAAGGATCCAAGCGCGTGTCGCTCGGCGATCACAGCGTGGTTTATGATGCGTCGCGCTATCTGCTCGTCTCAGTCGATCTGCCTCTGGTCGGGCACGTCATCGATGCGAGCCCAGCCGCGCCCTATTTGTGCTGCAAGATCGATTTCGACCCTGCGGTGCTGGCCGATCTGTTGGTCGAAGAGGGTGCCCCCTCCCCCAAGACGGACCTGCCGGTGCTCGCGGTCTATCCAAGCGATCCCGATCTGATCGACGCCGCATGCCGGCTGGTGAAATTGCTGGACGAGCCCGAAAGCATCTCCGCGCTGGCCCCGCTGATCGAACGCGAGATTCTGTATCGACTGCTGAAGGGTCCGCACGGCCCGATCCTGCGGCGCATGGCGGCGGCGGACAGTCATCTGAACCAGGTGAGCCGCGCGATCGCAAAGATTCGCAGCGGCTTTCACGAACACTTACGGGTCGATGCCATCGCCGCAGCGGCAGGAATGAGCGCGTCGTCGCTGCACGCCCATTTCAAGCAGATCACCCGGATGACCCCGCTGCAATATCAGAAGCAGCTGCGTCTGCAGGAAGCGCGGCGGCTGATGTTGGCCGAAGGCGCCAATGCCGGGACGGCGAGCTTCGCGGTGGGCTATGAAAGCCCGTCGCAGTTCAGCCGCGAATACCGCCGGCTTTTCGGCGCGCCACCCGCCAGGATATTGAGCGCCTCCAGACCGGCGAGGCTTATGTGGCGGCAGTCTAGGCTAGCGCCGGACAATCCGCCCGTCGCAACTGATCGGCCCTGAGCCGCTGAGCGTGCACTCGGGCTTCCCGGCGATATTGATCCCGCCAGTGCCGAGCGCAGTCGCGCGGGCGGTGTAGCGGACCGTGGCGCTGATCGTGCCCGTGCCTTCGGACGAGAGCACCGCATCGTTGGCGGTGAGGGCCTGCGCATCGATCGAACCCGTGCCGATGTTGCGCAGCCGCAGCCGCCCGACGGTGCCGGCAAGGCGGATCGCGCCGGTGCCGGTGAGCGCTGCTCCGAAATCGTCGGCGACGAGCGATTCGACCTCGAGCGATCCCGCGCCGTTGACGCTGGCGTCGGCACGCGCGCCGCGCATCTCGCTGATGCGGAGCTTGCCGCCGCCGCTGACCAGCACGGTGCGCGGCGCCGGGCCGGAGACGAGCACGCGGGGCAGCGTATCCCCTGCGCTGGCGCGGCCGAGCGTGCCCGCGCTTACGATCAACGTGCTGCCGTCGACGCGGACCGAAACATGGTCGAGCGACGATGCCGTGCCGCTCGCCGAGGCGTGCGGCGAGCCGATCGACAGCGCGACGTCATAGGGTCCCTCGATGCGGACACGCTCGAAGCTGCCGATGTTGAAGCCGCGCTCTTCGGGCGCTGGAGCAGCGCCGAGGAGCGGAAGCGCGAGCACAAGGGTCAATCGAGACATCGCGTCACGATGCGCCTGCTGCCCGCGCTTGTCCAACTCGGGCTCAGCTGCAGTTGGCGTCACCCGAACCCACGCTGCTCACCGAGCATTTCGCGCCGCCAGTCAGCGTCACGTCACCCGATCCGACCAGCGATACCGAGGCCGCACCCTTGACGACGCCGGTCAAGTTACCCGACCCGGCGATCGAGATGTCCGCGCTGCTCGCCGGCAAGCCCGTAGCGTCGATGTCGCCCGACCCTGCGATAGAGGCATCGAGCTTGGCGATCGTGCCAGCCGCCTTGATGCTGCCCGAGCCCGCGATCGCCAGATCGAGCGCGTCGCCCTGGATCCCCGAAAGATCGAGATCGCCCGATCCCGAGGTGCTCGCCGACGTCAGCTTGGGCAGCACGACATGGACGCGCGCGCCCTGGTCGCTGCCGCTGCTGCCCTGTTTGCGACCGACGCGCAGCGCGCCATCGTAGACGCGAATGTCGAGTTCATCGAGCGCCTTGGGATCGCCCTCGGCGCTGACCGAGAAGGCATTGCCGATCTTCACGTCGACATCGTCCGACCCGCGCAGGTCGACCGAGGTGAAGCCGGTCGCAGTGTAGCTGCGCGAGGCGCCGCTGCCGCTCGCCGGCGCGGTCTCGCCCTTTTCCCAGTTGGATTGGCATGCTGCCAGCGGCAGCGTCGCGGCGATCAGCAACATTCGCATGGTCTCTCCCTATGTGTGTTGTTTGTACAATACACTATATGAGGCGCAAGGAAAAGGGGCGCGCCCACTTCGGACACGCCCCTTTCGAAATCCACAAGGTCACGCCTAGATCAGGCGGGAACCTTGTCCTTGTTCCACACCGCTGCGGCCTTGCGCAGGATGTCGAGCAGCTTGAGCAGCGCCGCCGGCTCGTCAGTCTCTTCCATCGCGGCCAGTTCGCGCGCGAGGCGCGAAGCGGCAGCTTCGAAGATCTGGCGTTCCGAATAGCTCTGCTCGGGCTGGTCGTCGGCACGGAACAGGTCGCGGACCACTTCGGCGATCGACACGAGGTCGCCCGAATTGATCTTGGCTTCATATTCCTGGGCGCGGCGCGACCACATGGTCCGCTTGACCTTGGGCTTGCCCTTGAGCGTCTCGAGCGCTTCCTTAAGCGTCTTGTCGCTCGACAGCTTGCGCATGCCGACGCTCTCGGCCTTGTTGGTCGGCACGCGGAGCGTCATTTTCTCTTTTTCGAAGCGGAGAACATAGAGCTCGAGCTGCATGCCCGCAATTTCCTGCTTCTGGAGCTCGATCACACGGCCAACGCCGTGCTTGGGGTAAACGACATAATCGCCGACATCGAAGGACAGCGCCTTTGCAGCCATGTGCGAAGAACCTTTCGTGATAACCGGCCCCGAACAAGTGCGGTTCCGGCCCGAGAGCGTTGCGGCTTCGGGCTGGTGGTTCGGGACAACTTCCTGTGCGTCTCCAGGCGAAGGCAATTCTTCGCCTTCGTCGCCGCCGATTTAACACGGTTGCAATAAAATTACCAGCCATAGGCCATCGCTGCGGCGCAGAATCTGCCCGCGTGCGTAATTTTTTAGCAATGGCGCCCGCTAAAGGGCTCGAATGCCGTCACCCGGTCAGGAGCCGGTCCCCGGATTGGGCGAGAAATACTTGTCGAACTTGTCGGTCTCGGCCTTCATCGCATCGGCGTCCGCCGGGGCATCGCCCTTCTGGGTGATGTTGGGCCATTCCTCCGAATAGGTGCGGTTGAGCTCGAGCCACTTCTCCAGCCCGTTTTCGGTATCGGGGAGGATCGCCTCGGCCGGGCACTCGGGTTCGCACACGCCGCAGTCGATGCACTCGCTGGGATTGATGACGAGCATGTTCTCGCCTTCGTAGAAGCAATCGACCGGGCACACCTCGACACAGTCCATGTACTTGCACCGGATGCAGGCGTCGGTGACGACATAGGTCATGGTCGGGGGTCCTCGGGGCCTTGAAACGAGCGAAACTGGCCCCTGCTATGCCCCGGGCTCGGGCGCGTCAACGGGCTTGGGCGTATGGATTTCGAGGGGCGTGTAAAGCGTTGCTGCCTCGTCCGGGGGGCCGCGGCGCCGCGGCAGCGCCTCAACGCGCAGCGCGCGGACCTTGCCGTGGAGCGGAAATACGATCACCGATCCGATGCGCACCGGCGCCGCCGATCGCTCGATCCGCCGCCCGTCGAGCCTGAGCGTGCCCTTCTCCGCCATCGCCTGCGCGGCGCTGCGCGTCTTGGCGATCCGCGCGAACCACAAGAAGCGGTCGAGGCGGATCGATTCGTCAGCCATGGCGCAGCGCGGCGAGCACCGCGAACACATTGTCGCTGGGCGGCGCCTTGGGCTTGGCGGCAGGCGTAAGCCCCTGCCAGATCCAGCGCGGCGCAGTGCCTTCGGGCACCCGCGCGGTGCGAAAGCCGAGTTGCGCCATCAGCCGGGCAAGCGTCTCGGGAGTCAGCCCCATCGAGGTCGCCAATGCCGGGTCCGGGGCGAAGGGTTTGCGGCCCTGCCGCGCCTCATGCGCGGCGCGCGCGATGCGCTCGACTAGATCGACGCGCACCGCCTGCGCGCCCAGCGGGCGAAAGCCATGCACGAGATCGGCGCCCGGCGCGCTGCGCGGCAACACCGTGGCGCCTTCGCGCGGCGCATCGGCCAGCCCCATCAGGTCGCGCCGCCAGCGCGCTGCGCCGGGCTTGAGCACGGCGGCCGCGAACAAGTCGAGCGTGCCGATCGTCACGCCGATCTTGCGCAGCCGATGGCGCGCGTCGGCGTCGAGCGCGTCGACCAGCGCCCCTGCCGCCCGGCGCGGCAGCAGCCCGCCGGCCTCGAGCAGCGCGTTGGCGATCGCCCGCAAAGGCGCCCCGGCAGCCGGGTCGCGCGTTGTCGCATCCAGCCGGGCGAGCACGGGGAGATGCTGCGCCAGCCGCGCGGCGAACCACGCGTCCAGCCGTGCCTGCACTGCCTTGCGGGTCGCCGCGTCGAGCACATCGAGCGCGCGATCGAGCACGATCCTGGGGCGCGCCAGATTGGGCCCGGGCTTGCGCTCGGCAACGGCAACCCCCTGCCAGGTCAGCTGTGTGCCCGCCAGCGCAAGGCGATCGTCTTCCGCCGCGGCCAGTGCCGCGCCGCGCTTGCGATATTCCCCTGCGAGACGCTTCTCCGCGGCGGCAAGCAGCATGCGCTTGTCGGCGGCCCGCGCATCGGGAGCGACGGTGAAGCGGAAGCCCTCCAGCGTTCCCAGCGGATGGTCCTCGACGCTGACCTCGCCCTCGGGCCCGATCGTCACCGGCAGTTCGCCGGCGCCCGCGCCGATCTGGCGCAGCAGCACGGTGGTGCGCTTGTCGACGAAGCGCTGGGTAAGGCTGGCGTGGAGCGCGTCGGAGAGCTTTTCCTCGATCGCGCGGGTCCGCCCGGCCCAATGCACCGGGTCCTGCAGCCAGTCGGCACGGTGGGCGATATAGGCCCAGCTGCGCGCGGCGGCGATCCGCCCGGCGAGCGTCTCGACATCGCCGCCCATATTGTCGAGCCGCTGGATCTCGTCGGCGAACCATTGGTGCGGAACATGGCCGTTGCCCTCGGACAGATGGCCAAACAGCCGCCCGACGAAGCGGGCGTGGGGATCGACGCCGAGCTTGCGAAAATCGGGCAATCCGCATGCCGCCCAGAACCGCGCCACCATTGCCGGCGAACGGACGCGCGCGCGCACCCAACCCTCCTCGGCCAGGCGCTTGAGCACGGCGAGGTCGACCGCCTCGGGCGCGGCACGCAGCACCGGGCTGTGCGGCCGCGTCTCGAGACTCTCGATCAGTGCGTCGATCGAGGCGAAATCGGGCTCGCCTTCGCGCCAGTAGAGATGCTCCAGCCGCGGCACCTGATGCGCCTCGATCGCCAGCACTTCCTCGGGCGCGAACGCGCTCGGCCCGTCCTCGTGCAGCGCGCCGAAGGTGCCGTCGCGTTGGTGGCGACCGGCCCGCCCGGCGATCTGCGCCATCTCGGCGATCGTCAGCCGGCGCTGGCGGCGTCCGTCGAACTTGTGGAGCGAGGCGAAGGCGACGTGCGCCACGTCCATGTTGAGCCCCATGCCGATCGCGTCGGTGGCGACGAGATAGTCCACCTCGCCTGCCTGGAACATCGCGACCTGGGCGTTGCGCGTGCGCGGGGAGAGCGCGCCCATCACCACCGCGGCGCCGCCGCGCAGCCGGCGCAGCGCCTCGGCAACGGCGTACACTTCCTCGGCGCTGAACGCGACGATCGCGCTCCGCCTGGGCAGCCGCGAAAGCTTCTTGGCGCCGGCATAGGACAGCGTCGAGAAGCGCGGCCGGCCGATCACTTCGGCCTCGGGCACCAGCGCCTTGAGCATCGGTCGCAGCGAATCCGCGCCGAGGATCATCGTTTCCTCGCGGCCGCGCGCGCGCAGCAGCCGATCGGTGAAGACATGGCCGCGCTCGGGATCGGCACCCAGCTGCGCCTCGTCCAGCGCGACGAACGCGACATCCCGTTCGAGCGGCATCGATTCGGCGGTGCACAGGAACCAGCGCGCCTTGGGGGGCAGGATTTTCTCCTCGCCGGTGACGAGCCCGACCTGCTCGACGCCCTTGATGGCGACGACGCGGTCATAGACCTCGCGCGCCAGCAGCCGCAGCGGAAAGCCGATCATGCCGCTGGCATGGCCGCACATCCGCTCGACCGCGAGATGGGTCTTGCCGGTGTTGGTGGGGCCCAGCACGGCAGTGACGGGAGAACGTGCGAATTGACTCATTCTGCCGCACAAGATCGTTCCGCTTCGCCCCTTAAGCAACTCCCCTTGGTTGCCCGAATCGCTTAACCATGTTGATTTAGGCCAGAAACTTGGTGGATCCAACCCTTTATCTCGGGTGTGGCACAGGTCACCGCAACACGTGCGTCGTCGCGGGGTGCTTAATTTGACTTTAAGACCTGTACTACAGAGTGAGTACACCTCGGCCGGGGGTGACGGCGGACACCATAATCCACGTTTTGGGGAGGCATTCCGCCTTGTTCCTGCGCGATGATCATGGCCTGGATTTCGGAGGCGGCGCCGCCACGGCGCTGCGCAGCAACGTGCCCGCGCTCGTCCCGCAAAAGCGCACTGGCTGGAAGGCGCTCAAGCATCGCCTCGCCGATTTCGATTTCGCCCCCGATCTCGGCGCCCGCATCGGCACGCTGACCTGGTATCGCGGTGCTGCGACCTGCGCCGGGCTTTGCGCGCTGACCTGGCTGCTTTCGCCAGGCTTTGAGAATCCCATTTACGGCAATGTTCCCGCGCCGCTGACCGGCGTCGAGTTCGATGCCGCGCGCGCCCAGGCGATCAAGCCGCTCGGCCAAGGCGGCGCCAGCGGCTACCATCTCGCCGCGAACCGTTTCGTCGCGCCGCTTACCGACACGCCCGAGCGCCCGATCATCAATCTCGATGCCAAGCTCGCTTCGGGCGACGCGCTGCTCGGCGTGCTGCGCCGCTCGGGCGTCGGCGAGGCTGATGCGCGTCAGGTCGGGACGCTGGTCACCCAGGCAGTGGCGTTCGATCAGATCCAGCCCGGCACCATGCTCGACATCACGCTCGGACGCCGCCCCGACAAGGGGCAGCCGCGCCCGCTCGAGACCATGGCCTTCCGCGCCAAATTCGATCTCAAGCTCGAAGTCGCCCGCAACGGCGGCGCGCTTTCGCTCAAGCAGATCCCGATCGCGATCGACCGCACGCCGCTGCGCATCCAGGGCACGATCGGCTCGTCGCTCTATCGCTCGGCGCGTGCCGCCGGCGCGCCGGCCAAGGCCGTCGAATCCTATATCCGCACGCTCGCCAGCCGCATGCCGGTCTCGCGGCTCGGCTCGGACTGCAAGTTCGACATCATCGTCGGCCAGGCCCGCGCCGAAACCGGCGAAGTCCAGCTCGGCAGCCTGATGTATGCCGGGCTGAGTGGCTGCGCGAACAAGATGCAGCTGCTGCCGTGGGAATCGAACGGCAAGATGGATTGGTTCGACGGGTCGGGCCGCGGCAGCGACAGTGGCGCGATGGCGATGCCCGCCGCCGGCCGCTTCTCGTCGGGGTTCGGCATGCGTCGCCACCCGCTGCTCGGCTATGTCCGCATGCACAAGGGCGTCGACATTGCTGCCGCCTGGGGTTCGCCGGTCTATGCCGCTAGCGAGGGCGTCGTCCAGTTTGCCGGCCGCAGCGCGGGCTATGGCAATTTCATCAAGGTCAATCACGGCAACGGCTTCGGCACCGGCTATGGCCATCTCAGCCGCATCCTCGTCCATAATGGCGAGCGCGTGCGCCGCGGCCAGCAGATCGGCGCGGTGGGGAATACGGGCCTGTCGACGGGCCCGCATCTCCATTACGAGCTCTACAAGAACGGTGTCGCGGTGAATCCCCGCTCGGTATCGTTCACGATCGAGCGGCGCCTGAGCGGCGGCGATCTCGGTGCTTTCCGCGCCAAGCTCGGCCATCTCCTCGCCGTCCCGATCGGCCACGGCGCCCAGAAGGACGAGGACTGACCGTCCTGCGCGACGCAAGCTAGAAACAACAAGGGCGCGGCATCCCTGCCGCGCCCTGGTTTTTGCCGCTGCCAAGCCGGCGTTATTTCCCCTGCGAACGCCAGCGCTTGATCGTGCGCTCGAGCATCTGATCCTCGCCGCCGGTCTCCTTCCATAGCTCGGAGAAGCGCGGGTCTTCGGACGCCGGACGCTTGTTGGGCTCGAGCGAGTCGAACAGCAGGCGGATCGGCGTCGCCACGCCTTCGCCCACCGCGATGCATTCTCGGTTTCGCAGCGCCGGGATCGAATCGAGGAAGCCGCGTGCGCCTTCGGGCATGGCTGCCTTGACGAAGGCCTGATCGCGCTCGTTGTTGAGCCGCATCGCCAGGATCGTTCCGCACTGCGAGAGCACGCCTTCGGCAAGGTCCGAAGGGCGCTGGGTGATCAGCCCCAGCGAAACGCCGTATTTGCGGCCTTCCTTGGCAATCCGGCTGAGGATGCGGCCAACCGACGAGCCATCGGCATTGCGCTCGTTGGGGACATAGCGATGCGCCTCCTCGCAAACGAGCAACACCGGGCGCTTGGCCTCGCCGCGCGACCAGATCGCGAAGTCGAACACCATCCGGCTGAGCACCGCGACGACGACCGACGTGATCTCGCTCGGCACGCCCGACACGTCGATGATCGAGATCGGCTTGCCGTCGCCTGGCAGGCGGAAGACGCGCGCGAGGAACTGCTGCATCGTATCGGCGACGAGCATGCCCGAGAACATGAAGGTGTAGCGCGGGTCGGCCTTGATCTCGTCGATCTTGCCGCGCAGCCGGAGGAATGGCGCCGTGTCGGTCGCCTTGTCCATCTTGCCCATTTCGAGCTGGAGGATCTGAGTCAGGTCCGACAGCAGATACGGGATCGGCGCGTCCACGGTGAGCTTGCCGACTTCCTGCGCCAGCCGGTTCTTGCTCTTGGCGAGCAGCAGGCATCTGGCGAGGATATCGGCATCGACCTGACGCGCCGAGCCCTCGGTGGTGAGGAACACTTCGCAATGCTCCTCGAAGTTCATCAGCCAATAGGGCATCTGCAGGTTCGAGACGTCGTAGAGTGCGCCATTGGTCTTGAACGCCGCCGAATATTCGCCGTGCGGATCGATCATCACGATATGGCCCTGCGGCGCGAGCTCGCAGATGCGGTGGAGGATCAGCGCGGCGCTGGTCGACTTGCCGGTGCCGGTCGAGCCGAGCAGCGCGAAATGCTTGCCAAGCATCGCGTCGATATAGAGCGCTGCGCGGATGTCCTTGGTGGGATAGACGTTGCCGATCTCGATATGCGCGCGGTCATCGGCGGCATAGATCTGCTTGAGGTCGGCGGTGGTCACCGGAAAAACCGGGCAACCGGGCGTGGGATAGCGCGTCACGCCGCGGCGGAATTTGTAGAGCTTGCCGGTCAGCCGCTCCTCGTCGCCCTCGCCGAGAAAATCGACCTGGGCGATGATCCGATCGCCGCTGGCGTCAAGCTTGAGTGCGCGGACATTGGCGATCAGCCAGGTGCTGCCGACGCGCATCTTGATCTGGCTGCCGACCTGGCCCGAATTGGCGATCGCGGCATCGGTGCTGGAAAGCAGCGCCTCGATCTCGACGGGATCGAACATCACCGCGCTCGACGAGCCGGCGATTTCGAGCACGGCGCCGATAGGCCGCGCAGGAGTGCGGGCCGGCATTTCACCCGTCGGAATAGGCGCCGCGCCTTCGAAACCGCGCGCGCCAAACTGGCCGTCCATGCACAACTCCCTTTTCTTCCCTCCCATCATGCCGGCCGGAAGTAAAAATAGAGTGTGCTGCCGGGTCCGTTAGAAGCGCCGCCAGATCGCGCCGGCGCCCCAGCCGAACAATACCGAAAGCGCGACTGCGACGAGCCCGTACCATATGGAATGCTGTTCGGCCGACTGCGCGACAAACCGCTCAAACCCCGATTTGCGAATGTCGAGCGTGCGTACGGCGGCGGCGATCACGCGTCCGTCGCGGATCAGGAAAGTCTCGGCAGTGAAGCGGCCTACCGGCACGCGCGCCGGAATCGCCAGCCGGGCGCGATACAGCACGCCATCGGTAATCTCGACTGCCCCCGGCGCCTCGTAATAAAGGCCGGAGCGCGCGCGGAGATCGACCAGCCCGGCATCGAAGCGCGCCTGCACATCGGGCACCGCGCTCGATGCGGGTGAAAGCTGGAGGCTATCGATCCCGAGTTCGTAGATCGCGCGGGTCCGCTCATCGACGATGCTGCGTATCGGCCGAGACGAGGCGACCGCGTAGAAGCTCGGCGCCGAGCGATAGCGCATCCGTTCGGCATTGACCCAGATCCCCGCCACCTTGGCCTTTTCGCGGACGAGCACCGATTGGGTGGGCCCCTTCACCACCACGACAATCTCCGCGGGCTTTTCGCCACGATCGGGTGCACGGCCGCCCGGATAGAGGATCGCGCCGAACAGCAACAGCTCCGCGCCGGTAAACGAATAGGCGATCTCGATATTGCGCTGTGAGACGTCGGGCACGAGTACCGGCTTGGCCTGTCCCATCAGCAGCGGGGCGGCGAGCAGTGTCAACCACCTCTTCACCCCAGCGTGACCGTGTAAATCTCGTCCGGCCGCCAGGCCAGCCCAAGCAGCATGCGCAGTGCTACCAACAACACGATTACCGCCAGGATCAAACGAAGATATTCGGGCTTGGCCCTTTGAGCGAATTGCGCACCCAGTTGCGCCCCGACGACCGACCCGAGCAGCAGCAGCGCGGCAAGCACGATATCGACGGCCTTGGTGGTGGTCGCATGCGCCATCGTCGCAACCGCGGTGGTGAACAGAGTCTGGAACAGCGAAGTGCCAACGACCGTCTGCGTGCCCATGCCGAGGATGTAGAGCATCGCTGGGACCAGGATGAATCCACCGCCGATCCCGAGCAGCATCGTCAGGATCCCGGTGAAGACCCCGAGCAACAGCGGCGCCAGCGGCGATATGTACAACCCCGAGCGATAAAAGCGCCAGCGCAGCGGCAGCATCGCGACGAGCGGGTGATGCCTGCGCTTGCGTGGAGTGGGCGGACGGGCACCACGCGCCACGCGCACCGCGCCAACCGATTCGCGGAACATCAGCGTGCCGATCGAGCCGAGCATCACGACGTAGAGAATCCCGATTACTGTATCGATCGCACCACTGGCCTGGAGCACCGTGAACAGCCACGCGCCGGCGACGCTGCCGATCACGCCGCCGACGACGAGGACCGCACCCATGTGAAGATCGACGCCGCCGCGACGAAAATGCGCGAACACGCCCGAGACGCTGGCTCCGGTGACCTGGCTTGCCGCCGAGGCGGCTGCCACGGTGGGCGGGATGCCATAGAAAATCAGTAGCGGAGTAGTGAGAAACCCGCCCCCCACGCCGAATATGCCGGAGAGCAGCCCCACGCCGAGCCCGAGCGCGACGATGACCAGCGCGTTGACCGAAAGATTGGCGATCGGGAGATAGAGATCCATCGACTGCAGGCGATAGCGCGGTTGCGCGGGTGCGCGAAAGGGCGCTGCGTCAGAAATCGCTCCCGAGCACGAGCGCCAGCCCCGATCCGGGCCGTGCATCGCCGGCGACGCGCTGGCGCCAATCGATCGCGAGGCGGACATTGGCCTTGCCGACCGGCAGCGCGAGCGTTGCCGAGGGCCCAAGATCGAGCCGCGCGGCATCACGTTGCGCCGCGCCCCAGCCGCCGATGCCGAGCGCGAGTTCGGCCCTACCCGCGCGCGCGATCGATCGCGTCGCGCGGGCGGCGGCGTCGACATAGGGTTCGGTGCGGCTGCGTTGAATTGCGCCCGCCTGGCCATAGGCTTCGAGCCGGAAGCGCGCGGGCAGGCGCGTGTCGATCCCGGCAATCACCCCGATGCCCGAACCGCCCTTGGTGCCATCCAGCCCAAATCGCTGTTCGGCGACGAGTCGCACCGGCGCCGCGAAGGGTTGCCACTCGATCCCCGCTGCCGCCTCCCGCCCCTTGCCTTCCAGCGGCGTGGTGACGCGCCCGAACAGCGCAACGCGCGCACGCGGCAGGGCGAGCCAGGTGACGCGCACGCCCGCCTGGCTCCCGCCGAGCTGGCTGGCGCCAGGTGCCGCGCCAAGCCCGGTTCCCGGCCGCAGCGCCAGCCAGGCGCTCGCCGACCAGCGCGATGCGAGCGGCGCTAGAGTAGCGACGGCCTCCGGCATGTTTTGCACAGGCATGGCCTGGCCAGCGCCGTAGCGTCGCTCCGGACCAGCCTGGACATGGCCGCGCGTTGCGCGCTGGAGCACCGGCGAATCGGGCGAGCGCTGGTCCGGCTCCGGGGTGGCCGCGACCGCGACCCGCCGGCGCGCCGGGATGGCGATGCGCACACGCGGCGCACTGCGCACGACAAGCACCGGGTGCGCCTCCGCTTCGGCTCCAGGTACCCCGGCAAACGGCGCGAGCACGCGGACCGCGTCGGGAATCGATGTCGCGCTGGGCCAGAGCAGCACTGCGCGCATCGTCACCCAGCCGAACAGCAGCACCGCCAGAAACCGAAACGGGCGGCCCTGACCGCTCACGCGGCCTGTTCGGGAAACTCGTGGGCAGTCTTGTCCCAGCGCACCACACCGCCGGCCAGCAGCCCGACATACAAGAACAGCGCCCGCCGTGCCGCCAGCAGCGCGATATAGTTGCCGACGAACACGCGGGGGACGGACAGACCAGCCTCCCGCCATCCATACGCGCGACCGACGAACGCCGCGCGCACCACGGTCCGCCAGCCCAGCAATGCCAAATTGGCGAGCAGCACGATACGCAGCCCCGCCGAGGGTTCGGGCACGGAGCCGCCGCCCGCCAGATGCAGCGCGCTCGAAAGGCCCCACAGCACGAGCGCGCAATATGCCAGCACGAGCACCGGAATCGCCAGCGTCGCGCGGCGATCGCGCATCCGCATCCAGTGATCGCCCAGCCGCGTCGCCTTGGCCCAGCCGGTCCGGTCCCAGCCGGCAAGCGCGATCCCGGTCATCCAGCGCGCCTTCTGGCGCACCGCGGCGTGCAGCGTATCGGGAAAATAGGCGCGGACCGCGACCAGCGTGCCGGTGCGGAGGTCTTCGACGCGCGCGAGCACCATGGCCGCCTTGGTAGCGCCGATCGTTAGGCCGAGCTCGTAATCCTCGGTGAGGCTGCTTGCGTCGAAGGGATGGCCGCCGCGCGCCGCGGCAATGCTATCCAGCATGTCGCGGCGGATCGCGCACCCGACTCCGGCAAGCGGCAGCGCCGCGCCGACCGCGCGGCGGACCAGCAGTTGCTTGCCATGCGCCTCGGCGAACTCGTCGAGATAATGCCCGGACACGAAGCGCGAGCGCGGATGCGGGAGCGGCAATACCGGAAGCTGCACCGCGGCGTAGCGGGGAAGATAGTGCGCGAATACCGTCAGCTCTTGCGGGTGGACGAGGTCTTCCGCGTCATGGAGGATGATCGCGGCATGACGCCGTCCTTCGCTCGCTTCATCGCGGCGCAGCGCGCGCCATAGGCCGTTGAGGCAATCGGCCTTGGTCGTAGGGCCCGGCACGTCGCCTATCACCAAACGGATGCGCGGCTCTTCGCATGCGACCTCGGCAACCGCCGCGATCGTCGCGGGGTCGTTGGGATAGGTGCCCACATAGAGCCGGTAGTCGGGATACTCGAAGCGATCGAGGGCCGTGCGCAGCATCGATCCGATCACCGGCGATTCGTCCCAGGCGCCAATAAAGATTGCCAGCGGCAGAGTTTGACCAGTTGCCAAATCGGCGGGGTCCGTGAGCACGGCGCCGAACAAATGAAGAACGCGACGTCGTAACAATTGCGCCGCGTAAATCACGTCCACGATCAAGTCATCAATGCCGGCAATCAGAAACCATATGGCCGCGAACAAGGTGGATTCGCGCATCATCGCATCGACTGCGGCAATCAAATTTGGCCAATGCCCCACGCCGATTCCCCCGATTCGGAGTATTACTTATCGTTTACTACCAACAGGATAATCAAGCTGCGATGGAAATTGGGCAAGAAGCCTCCGAATCGGATTCAATAACGGGCGCGTTGCGCCAGGCCGCGGACCGCCATATCTCGCGAACAGGCCGAATGCGGAGAGATGCGCGATGCACAACGACAACATGATCGAGATCGCCTCCGACGGGCTCACCGCGATCATCAACCTGTTCGGTGCCGAACTCAGCCACCTGCGCGACCGCGAAGGGCGCGAGCTGATGACCAATGCCGACCCGGCCTATTGGAGCGGCCGCGCGCCGCTGCTCTTCCCGATCGTCGGCCGCCTCGCGGACGATCATTACACGCTCGACGGGGCCGACTTTGCGATGCCCCAGCATGGCTTTGCCCGGCGCGAGATGTTCAAGCTGGTCGAGCACGCCGCCGACCGGGCCAGCTTTCGCTTGTCCGACAATGCGCGGACCCGCTCGGTCTATCCCTTCGCCTTCACGCTCGACGCCGCATACATGCTTGCGGGCAAGACGCTCACCACCGAGATCACCGTAACCAACAGCGGCGATGCGCCGATGCCGGCGAGCTTCGGCTTTCACCCCGCCTTTGCCTGGCCGCTGCCGTTCGGCCATGCGCGCGCCGAACATCGCATCCGCTTCGACAAGCCCGAGCCCGGCGAACTCGCGACGATCACTCCCGAAGGCTGGATCGCGCCGGAAGGCCGACCAAGCCCGCTCCAAGACGGCCGCACGCTCGCGCTAGACGACACGCTGTTCCAGCACGGTGCGCTGGTCTGGGACAGCCTCGAAAGCCGATCGGTGCGCTATGACGCCGGCGAAGGCCCGGCGCTCGAGATCGATTTCGCGGGACTTCCCAAGCTCGGCATCTGGACCCGTCCCGGCGCGCACTTCGTCTGTGTCGAACCCTGGCACGGCATTGCCGACCCGGTCGGCTTCGAGGGCGAGATCTGGGACAAGCCGGGCATCCTGCGTTTCGCGCCCGGCGAAGCGCGCAGCTTCAGCATGGAGGTGACGCTAACCGATTGAACCGCTACAGGCCCGCGATGCCTTCCGACACCGAACACACTAACGACCGTCGCACCTTCGCGATCATCTCGCACCCTGACGCCGGCAAGACCACGCTCACCGAGAAGCTGCTGCTGTTCGGCGGCGCGATCCATCTCGCCGGCGAGGTCAAGGCGCGCGGCGCAGCGCGGCGCGCGCGATCGGACTGGATGAAGATCGAGCAGCAGCGCGGAATCTCGGTCACCTCGAGCGTGATGACCTTCGAGCGGGAGGGCATCACCTTCAACCTGCTCGACACGCCGGGCCACGAGGACTTCTCGGAAGACACCTATCGCACGCTCACCGCGGTCGATTCCGCGGTCATGGTGATCGACGTCGCCAAGGGCATCGAAAGCCAGACCCGGAAACTGTTCGAAGTCTGCCGGCTGCGCAACGTGCCGATCATCACCTTCGTCAACAAGGTCGATCGCGAAGGCCGCGAAGTGTTCGACATCCTCGACGAGGTCGCCAACCTGCTCCAGCTCGACGTGACGCCGATGACCTGGCCGGTCGGCATGGGCGGCGCCTTCGAAGGCATCTATGACCTCGCCAACCATCGCCTGCTGCTCCCCGAAGGGAACAGCCGCGAATTCCAGGGCAAGGTCATCCAGACCAGCGGGCTCGACGATCCCCAGCTCGATGCGATCCTCGACGCCGATAATCTCGCCAAGCTGCGCGAGAATGTCGAGCTGGCGCAGGTCGGCTATCCAGAGTTCGACGGCGAAAGCTATCGCAATGGCGACCTGACTCCGGTCTATTTCGGCTCGGCGCTCAAGGAATTCGGCGTCGATTCGCTGATCGAGGCGCTGGCGAGCTTCGCCCCGCCGCCGCGCGCCCAGCCCGCCGAGCCCGCCCCGGTCGAGCCGACCCGCGACGAAGTCACCGGCTTCGTGTTCAAGGTCCAGGCGAACATGGATCCCAACCACCGCGATCGCATCGCGTTCATGCGGCTGTGCTCGGGCACCTTCAAGCGCGGCATGAAGCTCACCCCCACCGGGCACGGCAAGCCGATCGCGATCCATTCGCCGATCCTGTTCTTCGCCCAGCAGCGCGAACTGGCCGACGAGGCGTTCCCAGGCGACATCATCGGCATTCCCAATCACGGCACGCTGCGCGTGGGCGACACGCTGAGCGAGCGCGCCGACATTCGCTTCACCGGATTGCCCAATTTCGCGCCCGAAATCCTGCGCCGCGTCGCACTCAAGGACCCGACCAAGACCAAGCAGCTGCGCAAGGCGCTGGACGACATGGCCGAGGAAGGCGTGACTCAGGTCTTCTATCCCGAGATCGGATCGAACTGGATCATCGGCGTCGTCGGCCAGCTCCAGCTCGACGTGCTGCTCAGCCGGCTCGATGCCGAATACAAGGTCGCCGCCGGACTGGAGATGGCGCCGTTCGAGACCGCGCGCTGGATCTCGGCCGAGGACCCCAAGGACCTGCAGGAGTTCATCGGGCTCAATCGCGGCGCGATGGCCAAGGACCGCGACGGCAATCCCGTCTTCCTCGCCAAATCGGCCTGGGAAGTCGGCTATATCGCCGACCGCTATTCGAAGGTGAAGTTCGCGGCGACACGCGAGCGGTAGCTTGCGAGCGATCCGTGGCAAGAGTAGCGCTGCGCGATGCGAACGCATCTGGCCGGGTTGTTGGTAGCATTGGTGCTCTTGCCGGACGTGAGCTTGGCTCAGACCGGGCCGGGGAACGCGTCTTCAGTGAATCATGGTGGCCGCGCCTTCGGGCGCGTCGAAAAACTGGAAGGCGTGTACTTCACCAATTTCGAGAACAGCGTTTTCACGCCCTGCGCTGGACCGGCATGCGAGGCATGGGCGGATAAGATCGGGTACAATGTCGATTGCCGACCCGAGTTGTGCGCCGAGTTGGAGCGGCGAATTGTTGCACTGAACGGCTCGCACGACACATGGGCGCTATTTGCGGTGACCTTCTATGGCCGCAGAACGACCCGCACGTATCCCAAGACAAGCTTGCACGATCGCGGGCAGTCGTTCCTTCTGGAGCACGTCGGCGACTTCCGGCTGCTCGAGATGCAGAACTGAAGCGACGGTGTAACTGTTCAGGCTACCCAGTCGCGCTGCAGGAACCGGCTCGCCAGCGCCATCAGCGCGCCGGCGAGCAGATAGAGGCAGAGCCCCGCCGCGATCGCATAGCGCAGCGCTTCGGCGCCATAGGCCGGGGTCAGCCGGTCGGACAGGGCGCCGATCACCCAGGAGCCCAGCCCGAGCCCGATCAGATTGTTGATCAGCAGGAAGCTTGCCGACGCCGTGGCGCGCATATGCGCCGGGACGAGATGCTGGACCGCGGTCAGCACCGGGCCGAGCCAGACATAAACCAAGGCCTGGGGCAGCAGGAACAACCCGAACGCCGCCTGCCAGCCGCTGGCGAGCACCCCGGCGATGAACAGCGGCGTCCCCGCGACATAGCAGAGCGCCGGCGCCAGCGCGTACCATTTGCGGTTGCGTCCGCCCATCCGGTCGCCGAGCCAGCCGCCGAGCAGGATGCCGGCGACCCCGCCGGTGAGCAGCAGCGCGCCGAAGAACTGGCCGGTCTCGGCGATCGTCAGCCCGAAGCTGCGCATGATCATGCTCGGCAGCCAGAAGGCAACGCCATAGCCGCACATCGATCCCGTCGCCGCGCCGAAGGCGAGCAACCAGAAGCTTGGCTTGGCGGCGAGAATCGCGAAGACGGCGCCCAGCGGCGCCTGTCCGGTCGCCGCGCGCGGCCGCGGCGCATCGCGCACGATCAGCTTGAACGGCACGGCGATGACGAGTCCCAGGAAGCCGACGGTCAGGAAGGCAGTACGCCACTCGACATTCTGCGCGATATATCCGCCGAGCAGCGCGCCCGCGGCGGCGCCGACCGGGATTCCCAACGAATAGATCGACAGCGCCCGCGCGCGCTGCTCGGCCGGATAGGTGTCGCTGATCAGCGCATAGGATGGCGCGACTCCGCCGGCCTCGCCCACGCCGACGCCCAGGCGGAACAGAAACATCTGGGTGAAATTCTGCGCCACCCCGCACAGCGCGGTGAACGCGCTCCACACGCCGAGTGACACCGCGATCACCCAGCTCCGGCTGGTCTTGTCGGCCAGCAGCGCCAGCGGGATCGCCAGCGTCGAATAGAGCGCGGCGAAGGCGAGCCCGCCGAGCATGCCGAGCTGGCTGTCGGTGAGATGCAGCGAGGCCTTTACCGGCTGGGCGAGGATGCTGAGGATCTGCCGGTCGAGGAAATTGAAGGTGTAGACGAGCAGCAGCATCGCCAGCACGAGGCCCTTGGGGGCGCGATAGGGCGCAGCGGTCATGGCATGCCTTTAAGGGCCCTCTCCCGGATCGGGGAGAGGGCGTATCGTTTCAGAATTTCAGGCTGAACGTCCCGAAAATCTGGCGCGGATTGCCGTAAAAGGCAGTGGCGACGCCTTCTCTGCCCAGCGTCGGCACATAGCCCGTGCCGTTGGTGATCGGCTGGAAGGCGGCGTTGAGCGGCGTGCCGGCGATGTCGGTGCGGATATATTGATAGCCGCCGGTCTTGTAGCGTTCGTCGGTCAGGTTCTTGCCGTGGATCCCGATCGAATAGCGGCCGCCTTCGCCGAAGCTGTAGACCAGATGCGCGTCGAGAAGCGTGTAGCCCGGCTGGTCGAGGAACGGGCTTGCCGTTTCGAACTGGTGGGTGAGGCTGCGATACGAGGCGCCGAACGCGCCGGTGAGATCGCCGTCGCCGAGCGGCAGCGCGGCGTTGAGCGTGCCCGACAGCGTCCAATCGGGCGTGTTCTGGAACACGCGGACATCGGACACGTCGACGCCGGTGGGCCCGATGAACCTCTTGTACTTGGCATCGATATAGCCAAGCGCGCCGACGAACGCGATGTTCGATCCCGGCCCGGCAAAGCCGCGCGCCAGCACCGCGTTGGTTTCGAGCTCGACGCCCTTGATATCGGCCTTGGCGGCGTTGGTGGTGATCCCGCAGAAGCTCTGCACGCCGCCGATCAGGCAGCCGACCGAGCCGGGAATCTGGACGTTCGAATAGTCCGAATAGAAGCCGTCGAGCGCCCAGGTCAGCCGCCGGTCGAACGCCGCACCCTTCCAGCCGATCTCATAGCTCTTCACTGTCTCGGGATCGAAGGAGAGGTAATTATAGATGTCCTGATAGGTCCGCCCTGCCGACGCATTGCTGATCGGCGCTGAGGCGCCCGATCCGCGCGGATCGAAGCCACCGCCCTTGAAGCCTTCCGAATAGGAGGCATAGACCATGTGGCTGTCGCTCGGCTTGAAGCTGACCGTCGCGCGCGGGGTGAAGCGCTTGAAATTGGCGGTGCCGCGGAAATTGGTCGACGGCGCGCCGACGGCGATCGGAGTGCCGCCGAAATCCGGGGTCAGCCCGAAATAGCTCGCCTTGAAGACATAGCTCTGGCGCTGGTCCCAGGTGTAGCGCCCGCCCAGCGTCAGGCTGAGCATCGGCGTGATGTCGTAGGTGAAGTCGCCATAGATCGAGCTGGTCTCGGTGCGCACGTCGCCGGCGGTATAGGCGTTGAAGCCCGGCGCGGTGGTCGAAAGCAGCACGCCAAAGCCGGTCGTGGCCTTGGCGCCCAGATAATAATAGCCGAGAATGCCGTTCAGCTTCTCGCTGCTGTAGAGCAGCTGGAATTCCTGGCTGGTCTGGTTGTTCTTGTAATAGGCCGGCACGTCGACATCGACCGAAGGCGTCGAATCGAAGTCGATCGGCGTGTACGACGTATCCTCCCGATAGGCGCTGACGCTGCGAAGCGTAATGTGATCGCTCACATCGGCGCTCGCGGTCATCGAGATGCCGCCTGCCTCGATGTCGTTCTTCGGGTTGGCGAGCCCGGCATTGGTATCGAACACATCGCCCAGCGAGGGCGAGCCGGTGAGCAGGCCGGCGAACAGGCGGTGGCCATTGCGGGCGTTAGACTTGTCGTGCGTATAGTCGCCGGTGATCCGGATCGACATCGCCTTGTCGGGCGTCTCGAATTCGAGCGTGCCGCGCGCGGCCCACACGTCCTTGTTGTAATTGTCGATGCCGAGATTGCGGTTCTCGCCGAAGCCGTCGCGCGTGAGCCGCGCGCCCGACAGACCGAGCTTAAACAGCGAGCCGATCGGCGCCGAGGCGCTGACGACGAGGTCGGCCTGCTTGTACGAGCCATAGGTGCCCTTGACGCTGAGCGTGGGCGCGTCGGGTAGCCGCTTGGTGACATATTTCACCGCGCCGCCGATCGTGTTGCGGCCATAGAGCGTGCCCTGCGGCCCGCGCAGCACTTCGATCCGTTCGACGTCATAAATGTCGAGCACCGCGGCCTGGGGCCGGTTGAGATAGACGTCGTCGAGATAGATGCCGATGCCGGCCTCGAAACCGGGGACCGGATCCTGCTGGCCGACGCCGCGGATGAAGGCGGCGAGCGTCGAATTGGTGCCGCGCGCATCCTTGAGCGTGGTGTTGGGCGTGACGTTCTGGATGTCGGTGAGGTCGATCGCGCCTTGTTGCTCGAGCGTCGCGGCGCTGAGCGCGGTGACTGCGCCGGGTACGTCGAGCAGCCGCTCCTCGCGCCGGCGCGCCGTGACGACGATCTCGCCATCGCCTTCCTGCTCGGCGCTGGCCTGCGCATCGGCCGGCGGCTGCTCCTGCGCAAAGGCGGGCAGGCTCGTCAGCGCAGCCATCGCGGCGCCGGCAGACAATAACGTGCGTGCAGACGGAATCAGTCGTGACATATGATCCTCCCCAGATCCGGCCCCGTTTCGTGCGGGTTGTAACCGATTGTCCGACGCTATACTGAAACCTGAACCGGGTTTCAACTTGGAAGAATGAGGGGGATGGCATGGAGGGCGAAGGCGCGAGCGCGAGCAAGGAACCGCGCACTGCACGCGGCCGCCGAACGCTGCGCGCGATCCTCGATGCGGCCGCCGTTGAATTTGGCGAGAAGGGATTTCACGAAGGCTCGATCAGCGGGATCACGCGCCGGGCCGGCGTCGCGCTAGGCAGCTTCTACACCTATTTCGATTCGAAGGATGAAGTGTTCCGCGCGCTTGTCCGCGACATGTCGGATCAGGTCCGCGAGCATGTCGCGCCGGCGCTCAAGGATGCATCCGGCCAGATCGCCGCTGAACAGGCCGCGCTGCTCGCCTTCATAAAGTTCGCCCGTACGCACAAGGAAATCTACCGGATCATCGACGAAGCCGAGTTCGTCGATCCCGACAGTTTCCGCATGCACTATGCGAGCACGGCCGATCGCATCGCCAGGCGCCTGCGCGCTGCTGCCGAGCGCGGCGAAGTGCGCGACGATGTGGGCGAAGTCCATGCCTGGGCGATCATGGGGATGAACGTCTTCCTCGGCCTGCGCTACAGCGTTTGGGACGAGGGCACCGCACCCGAGACGATCGCGGAGACGGTCGCCTCGATGCTCGCACGAGGTATCGCGGTTCGCGAACCCGACTGAATACGGAGACTCCGCCCTACGCGTCGAGCGCGGCGCGGACTCTTCGGGCGAGTTGTTCGAGCTCGAAGGGCTTGGCTAGGATCGCTGCGTCGTCGCCGGCGACATCGGGGGTATAGCCGCTGGTCAGTAGAACCTTGAGCCCGGGCAGCATCGCTCGCGCCTTCTGCGCCAGCTCGCGACCGTTCATCTCGGGCATGACGACGTCGGTGAACAGCAGCGAGACCTTCTGGCCGCGCGCGATCAGCCGCAATGCTTCGCGGCCGTCGCGCGCATCGATCACGGTGTAGCCGAGTTCGCGCAGCGCCTCGATCGAGAAGCTGCGAACGCGCTCCTCATCCTCCACGACCATCACGGTTTCGCCGGCGCGCGCTGCAGGCAGCGTGTCGGCACTACGCGGAAGGGGCGCTGCGGCAGCGGCCAAGCCCCGGTGAATGGGAAGATACACCCGCACCGTCGTTCCGCGGCCCTGCTCGGTTTCGATGCGGACGTCGCCGCCGGATTGCCGCGCGAAGCCGAAAACCTGGCTCAGTCCCAGGCCGGTCCCCTTGCCGACACCCTTGGTGGTGAAGAAGGGATCGAAGGCGCGCGCCAGCACCTCGGGTGCCATGCCCGATCCGGTATCGGCCACCGCAATCTCGACATAGGCACCCGGCGTGAGTTCCAGCGCCTCCGCAGCCTCGCTATCGAAGTCGATGTTCGAGGCAGCAATGGTCAGCAGGCCGCCCTCAGGCATCGCGTCGCGGGCATTGACCGCGAGATTGAGTATCATGTTCTCGATCTGGCTGGGGTCGGCCAGCGCGGGGGCCAGGCCTTCGGGCAGCACGGTCTCGATCGTCACATCCTCGCCCAGCGTGCGAACGAGCAGCTCGATCATCCCATCGATCAGCTGGCGCGTATGGACCGCGACCGGCGCAAGCGGCTGCTGGCGCGAGAAGGCGAGCAGCCGCTGGGTAAGCGCTGCGGCGCGCGTCGCTCCGTCGCGCGCCGCGGTGACATAGCGATCGACATCGGTGTTGCCTTGGGCCAGCCTGCGCTCGAGCAAATCAAGCGCGCCGATCACAACGGCAAGCATGTTGTTGAAGTCATGCGCGATGCCGCCAGTGAGCCGCCCGACTGCCTCCATCTTCTGCGCCTGGCGCAGCTGCGCCTCCGCCTGCATCAGCTGAGCGGTGCGCTCGGCGATCGCGGCTTCGAGTTCCCCGCGCGAGCGGGCGAGCACTTCGCGCGCATCGACAATGTCCTGGATGTCGGTGCAGGTGCCGAACCAGCGCGTGACCGTGCCGCTCGGATCGCGCACCGGCTTGGCGCGACCCAGCACCCAGCGATAGACGCCCGAGTGGTGCCGCAGGCGATACTCGATGTGGTAGGTCTCGCCGGTAGCGAGGCAATGGCTCCACAGCGCCCAGGCGCGCGCCTGGTCGTCGGGATGGAAGACGTCGTTCCACGCGTCTCCGTCGGTCGAGCCATAGGGCACACCGGTATATTCGTACCAGCGGTCGTTATAGTAATCGTGATAGCCGTCGGGCATCGTCGACCACACCATCTGGTCGATCGAATTGGCGATCGCGCGGAATTTCTCCTCACTCTCGCGCATCGCCGCCGCGGCGTTCGCGCGCTCGACGGCATCCCAGGAAATCTCGGCGACCGCTTCGATGAACCTGACTTCCTCGGCAGACCAGCGGCGCGGCGCGGCCTGATTGACGTAGAATGTCGCAATCCATTCGCCGCCGCGCAACAGCGGCACGCCGATCGCGGAGGCAGCGCGGCGCACAATGTCGGACCCCTCGATCTCGGGTGCCCTCGCCGTATCATCGAGGACGACGGTGTCGCCCGCGCGATAAGCGCGGGTCGCCGCTTCGCCCACACCGGCCAGCGCCGCGGAGCCCGTGAGCGGCAACAGGGCTGGCGACGTCGCCGAAGGGCCGAAATGCAGCGCATCGTCGGAGACGCGGTAGAAGCCGACGCGATCGGCGCCGAGCTGCGCGATCAGTGCGTCCGAGGTCGCCTGCATCACCGCGACGGGGGTTTCGAGCGCGCGCTGGCGCTCGGCCAGCGCATAGACAAAGGCCTGTTCGGCATTGGCCTGGCGCAGCTCGTCGGCGGCGGCACGCGCAGCCTCCTCGGCAGCCTTGCGCTCGGTGATGTCGAAGCTGACCCCCGGGAAACGCAGCGCCTTGCCGCTATCGTCGAAGATCGCCCGGCCCTGCGCATTGACCCAATGAATACTCCCATCGGGTTGGAACAGCCGATATTCCGCGACAAAAGGACCGCCCCGGGCAAGCGTTTCGCCGATCTTTTCCTGCAATCCTGGCAGGTCCTCGGGATGAACACGCGCGAAGAACACCTCAATCGGCCCGCCCTCGCCGGGCTGCACGCCCCCGACGCCGTACAGGCGCAGGAAGCGGGCGTCGGCCGTGACGCGATTGGCGGGGACGTCCCACATCCAGGTGCCGACCCCGATCGAAGAATCGAGCGCAAGCTGCAGCCGTTCGTCGGTTTCGCGCAGCGCCGCCTCTGCCGCGCTGCGTTCGGTGACATCGGTTACCGCAACGAAGATGTCGGTGGTCGCGCCGCTCGCGTCCTTGATCGGCTGGTAGACGAAGTCGAGAATACGGGTTTCGATCTTGCCGCGGCGATGCAGTGCGATTGCAGCATCGCTGGCGCGATAGGGTTCGCCCGTCGCATAGACCTGGTCGAGCAGCGCGACGAATCCCTGTTCGACGACTTCGGGCAACGCCTCGGCTACACTCCGGCCGACCAGTTCGCGACCGCCGATGAGCTCGAGATAGGCAGGGTTGGCGATCTCGTAGACATGGTTGGCGCCGTGGAGCAGCGCGATCGCCCCTGGCGCCTGCTCGAACAGGCCGCGCAGCCGATCGACTTCAGCCAGGCGGGCGCGTTCGGCGAGTACCGTCCGGGTCGTTTCGTTGCCCTGGTTGAGCACGCCGACCGCATTGCCTTCGGAGTCGCGGATCGGGGTGAAGCTGTAGTTCCACCAGGTTTCCTGGGGCCGCCCGTCGCGCTCCATCGCAAGCATCTGGTCGAAGGCGGTGAAGCCCTGCTGGGTCTGGAGCACCTGCTCCATCTGCGGCCCGACCACGTCCCAGATATCGGCCCAGACCTCGCGGGCTGGCCGGCCGAACGCCCAAGGATGGCGATCGGCAGGGATCGGCGCCCATGCGTCGTTGTAGAAAAGGCGGAAATCGGGGCCCCAATAGATGGCCGAAGGAAAGGTGGAGGCGAGCGCAAGATCGAGCGCGAATTTGAGCGAGGCGGGCCAGCCCTCGGGCGGGCCGAGCGGATCCTCCGCCCAATCCCGCGCGCGGATCCGCGCCGCCATTTCACCGCTATGATCGAGGAATCTGAGCGCCGGTGACATCACGGGCAGCGATGCGGGGCGCCGCTGCGGCTGTCAATCGCCCCGCACGGCAAACTGAGTGGAACGCGCACTGCTCAGAAGATTCCGAGAAACTTCTTGCGCTGCTTCTTGCGCTCGTCCGCCGAGCTTTTGCCGCTTTCGGACTTGGCGGTGGTGCCCTTGCCGACATCGTCGCGCGGCTTGCCCTTGGCGGTGCGCTGCGCCTGGGCACTGGCGCCAGCCAGGACCGGGCCGCAATCGGCAGCCTTGGCATCGCCGACGTCGACGAACGCGATCACCGCCGCAAAGGGGCTTGCCACCATTGCGAGGCCGAGACCCGCACCCGCGCGACTGAGCAACTCGGGCGTGACCACGTCGATCTTGGGCGCGGCAAAATAGCCGCCGATGCCCACCGGGGACTGGCCGGCGAACAGGCTGAACTTCTTGCTGTCCGCGCGGAAGGCCAGGTCGACGCTCTCGTTCTTGAAGCTGAACCCGCCGCGGCCCAGCATGACGTTCTTCTGGGTGTCGATCAGGATCGGATCGGCCGCGGCGATGCCGTTGTTCACGCTGAATCCGATCAACCCGCAATTGATCTGCACCGGCTCCTTGAGCTTCTTTTCGAACATCTTCTGGACGAAGGTGCCGATATCGATCTCTGAGAGCTGGATGTTGCGCGTCCAGAAGCTGCCCTTGGGCATGATCACCGCGATGCGGCCGTTCGAATTGCTCAACGAATTGTGGACGCTGTTGCCGACGCCGGTCATCTTGATCCGCGCCTTGAGCGTGCCGGTGGTGCCCGACTGGTCGACACCGAAGCCGGCGAGCAGCGTGCCCATCGGCGTGGGCGAGAGGCGGATTTCGTAATCGGTAAAGACCGGATTGCGCCGCGCGTTGAGCGTGATGTCCGAAGTGACGGTGCCGCGCGCCATCGAGAAGTTGAGCGGGCTGAGCTTGAGCAGGCGATCGTCGAGGTCGAGCCCCAGCTCGATGTTGGAGATCGGCAGGCTCTCGGCACGCACGGTGCGGACGGTCCAATGGACCTTGGCGTCGAAATTCTTTAGCGCCTCGATGCGGAGCTGCGCGTCGGGCAAAATGCGCGGCGTGCCGCCCGCCGCGCGCGTGACCACCTTGCCCGCCGCCGAGGCCTGAGGGTTGTAGCCAATGAACGGACCGGCATCGACGATGTCGAGCACGTGCGTCGCCAGATCGGCGGTAAGCATAATCCGCGGCTCGGTCATCGCCACGGTGAACTTGCCCGACAGGTCCGAATCGCCGAACCGGCCCTTCAAGCCGGTGAAGCGCCATTCCTCGTCGTGCTTGGTCACCGCGGAGCGCAAGCGATAGCTCCGCGTGTCGGGAACTGCGATGCCGGCAACCGCGAAGACATCGGCAAGGTTCTGGCCGCGCGCGTCCATATGCAGATCGGCGCCCTCGATCTCGGTCGCGCCGGGCAGCGTGCCCGACAGGTCGATCTGGGTGCGCACGCCCTCGGCGTGGAGCTGGAGCTGGTTCTGCCCGCCGGAAACGGTGGCGTTCGGGGTGAGCAGCGCACCGGCAAGCGTAAAACGTGTCCCGCGCGCCGTGCCGTTGCCGTCGAAGCGGATCGCGGACGCGAATTTCGTGTCCTTGGCCTCGACCGTGTGGATACGGATCCCGGCCTCGATCTGCATGCGCGGATCGACATAGCGGATCATCGTGCCCTGGACGAGCGCGCGGCGGATGATCGGAAGCTCCAGAGGCTTGCCACTGGTCTTCTCGCCGAAGGTCCAGGTGTTGCGGCCCTGGCGATCCCATTGCAGATCGACATGGCCGTCCTCGAGGCCGAGCCAGTTGATCCGCCGGTTGCCGGTGATCAGGCTCCACGTGGAGATCCGCGAATCGATCTTCTTGGCGGAGAAGAAATTGCCCTTGCCGGCCCATTCGGGATTCGAGACGGTCAGCCCTTCGGCGACAAACTTGACGTTGAACGGCGCGAAATAGAGCTGGAAATCGCCGGCAACCTTCACCTGCCGGTGCGTCTGCCCGGCAACGATACGCTCGAAGCTATGCTTGAGGAACCGGCCCTTGGTGATGAACAGGATCGTCCAGGCGAGGACGATCAGCCCGAGGAGCGTGGTGAGCACCGCGATGCCGCTCGCCAGCGGCGTCCCCATTGCGCGTGCCGGCTTGGCCGGGACGTTCTTGGGAGGTAGCGCCTTGTCGGCAGCTTCTGTGGGTGCGTCACGATCTGCCATTTGAGACAGAAAGCCTGTCGACCCTGGGGGTTCCGGACTCAGGTTGCATTGCAGCGGGGCTTGCGTTATGCGCCCCGCTTTCCTCGAACGTCAGGAACACGCCCGGCCATCAAGGGCTGCCGCGGCTGTTCGCATGTTCGAGTTTGTAAGGAGACCAAAATGCCCAAGCTCAAGACGAAGAGCGGCGTCAAAAAGCGCTTCAAGTTCACCGCCACTGGCAAGGTGAAGCATGGAGTCGCTGGCAAGCGCCACCGCCTGATTTCGCACAACGCGAAGTATATCCGTACTAATCGCGGCACTTCCGTGCTGGCTGATGCAGACGTCGCGCGCATTGTCGCGTGGGCGCCGTACGGCCTGAAGTAAGGGAGGCCTAGAACATGGCACGCGTAAAACGGGGTGTTACCACCCGCGCCAAGCACAAGAACATTCTGGAACAGGCGAAGGGCTATCGTGGCCGTCGCAAGAACACCATCCGCATCGCGCGGCAGGCCGTCGAAAAGGCCGGCCAGTACGCGTATCGCGACCGCAAGGTTAAGAAGCGGACGTTCCGTGGTCTTTGGATCCAGCGCATCAACGCCGGCGTCCGCGCCGAGGGTCTGACCTATTCGCAGTTCATGCACGGGCTGAAGCTCGCCGGCATCGATCTCGACCGGAAGGTCCTGGCCGATATCGCGATGCACGAGAGCGAGGCGTTTACCGCCATCGTCGCGCAGGCGAAGGCGGCTCTGCCCCAGGCCGCCTGAGGCGACCTGACGCGCAGCTGAAACAAGGGGCGTCGAAGCTAGGGCTTCGGCGCCCCTTTCGTTTCGAACGATAGAGGGAGCAAATGGCGATGCATGTCTGGTGGCTCTACGTCACCGCGGTGTTCCTGATCTCGGCGACGCCGGGACCGAACATGCTGCACGTAATGGTGCAGAGCATCCATCACGGGCCGCGCCGCGCGCTGTTCTCGATGGCCGGACTGATGAGCGCGGTGCTGCTCTGCCTGCTCGCCTCGGCGGCGGGGCTCGGCGCGCTGCTCAAGGCCGCGCCGATGCTCTACGATGCGCTGCGCTATGCCGGGGTCGCCTATCTGGTATGGCTGGGTATCAAGGCTTGGCGTGCACCGGTGGGCGATGGAGCGCGCGATCCGCACACCCGACGCTCGGCAGGCGCGCTCTATGCCACCGGCCTCGCTACCGGGCTCTCCAATCCCAAGCTGATCATCTTCGCCGCCGCGCTGTTCCCGCAATTCATCGATGTGAGCCTCCCGTTCTGGAGCCAGCTGGGCATATTGGTGGCAAGCTTCGTGGTGATCGAGGCCTTCTGGTACGCCGTCTATGCGCTGGGCGGACGCTCGCTCGCGGCATGGCTCGCGCCGGCCAACCGCCAGCGCCTGTTCAATCGCGCGACGGGGGTGATGTTCCTCGGCTTTGGCGGCGCGTTGCTCGGCAGCCGCGTATAGGCTTGACCTGAGGCCGTGACTGGGGTTCGGCCTCCTCGCACAATGAACGGAAATCCATGACTGATCTCGAACAATTGCGCAGCGACTTGCTCGGCTCGATCGACGCCGCGGCCGGGCTCGACGCCGTCGAAGCGCTGCGCGTGCACGCACTGGGGAAGCAGGGCGCGATCACTGGTCTGCTCAAGACACTGGGCGGGATGAGCCCCGAGGAACGCCAGCAGCAGGGCCCGCGAATCCATGGCTTGCGCGAGGCGGTCACCGCGGCGCTGGCCGAACGCAAGACCGCGCTCGAGCGACTGGCGCTCGACGCGCGGCTGGCAGCCGAGACGATCGACATGACGCTCCCGGTCGATGCCGTGCCGGCTGGGTCGGTGCATCCGGTCAGCCAGGTGATGGACGAGCTGGCGGAGATCTTCGCCGATCTCGGCTTCGCCGTCGCCACCGGGCCCGAGATCGAGGACGACTGGCACAATTTCACGGCGCTCAACATCCCCGAGAGCCATCCGGCGCGGGCGATGCACGACACTTTCTATCTGGCGGGCGAGCACGAGCCAAAGATGGTGCTGCGCACCCACACCAGCCCGGTGCAGATCCGCACGATGATGGCGCAAAAGCCGCCGATCCGGATCATCGCGCCGGGCCGCGTCTATCGTTCGGATTCGGATGCGACGCACACGCCGATGTTCCACCAGATCGAAGGGCTGGTGATCGACAAGGGGATCACGCTCGGCCATCTGAAATGGACGCTGGAGACCTTCCTCAAGGCGTTCTTCGAGCGCGACGACATCGTGCTGCGCCTGCGCCCGAGCTATTTCCCGTTCACCGAGCCCAGCGCCGAAGTCGATGTCGGCTACAGCGTCGTCAACGGCAAGCGTGTGATCGGCGGGTCCGAAGGCTGGATGGAAGTGCTTGGCAGCGGGATGGTGCATCCCAGGGTGATCGCGGCGTGTGGGCTGGATCCGAACGAATGGCAGGGCTTCGCCTTCGGCACCGGCGTCGATCGCCTCGCGATGCTCAAATATGGGATGGACGACTTGCGGCCCTTCTTCGACGGCGATCTGCGCTGGCTGCGCCATTACGGCTTCTCTGCGCTCGACGTCCCCACGCTAAGCGGAGGAGTCGGCGCATGAAGTTCACGCTGAACTGGCTCAAGGAGCATCTAGAGACCGAAGTCCCGCTGACCGAAATCCTCGAGGCGCTGACGCGCGTCGGGCTCGAGGTCGAGGGCGTCGAGGATCCCGGCGAGAAGCTCGCCGGCTTCCGCGTCGCCAAGGTGCTGACCGCCGAGCGGCATCCGCAGGCCGACAAGCTCCAGGTGCTGACCGTCGACACCGGGACGCAGGTGCTGACCGTCGTGTGCGGCGCACCCAATGCCCGGGCGGGGCTGGTGGGCGTGCTCGGTACGCCGGGCGCGGTGGTGCCCGCCAATGGCATGCAGCTCAAGGTCGCGGCAGTGCGCGGCGTCGAATCGAACGGCATGATGTGCTCGACGCGCGAACTCGAGCTGGGCGACGATCATGACGGCATCATCGAGCTGCCGGCCGATGCGCCGATCGGCACGGCTTTCGCCGACTATGCCGATCTCAACGATGCCGTGATCGACGTGGCGATCACGCCCAATCGCCAGGATTGCATGGGGGTGCGCGGCATCGCGCGCGATCTCGCCGCGGCCGGGTTGGGAACGCTCAAGCCGCTCAAGGTCGATCCGGTCCCTGCCAGCGGCGCCGGTCCCGAGGTGCGGATCGAAGCGCCCGAGGGCTGCCCGGCCTATTTCGGCCAGACCGTCAGCGGCGTCACCAATGGCGCGTCTCCCGAATGGATGCAGCGCCGCCTGAAGGCGATCGGTCAGCGCCCGATCTCGGCTCTGGTCGACATCACCAATTATGTGATGATCGATCTCGGCCGGCCCCTGCATGTCTATGACAAGGCCAAGCTGTCGGGCGCGCTGGTCGTGCGCAAGGCGAAGCCGGGCGAGCAGGTGCTGGCCCTCAACGAGAAGACCTATACGCTCGACGAGACGGTCACCGTGATCGCCGATGCCAATGGCGTGCACGATATCGGCGGGATCATGGGCGGCGAGGATACCGGCGTGTCCGACACGACCACCGACGTGGTGATCGAATGCGCCTATTTCGATCCCGATCACATCGCCAAGACCGGGCAGAAGCTCAGCCTGACCAGCGACGCGCGCTCCCGCTTCGAGCGCGGGGTCGACCCGGCATTCCTCGAAGACGGCATCACCATCGCGGCCCGCTACGTCGTCGACCTGTGCGGCGGCAGCGCGAGCGACGTCACCCGCGCCGGCCAGGTGCCCCAAGTCGGAATCACCACCGCATATGATCCGGCGCTGGCCGAGACGCTGGGCGGCCTGGCGGTTCCCGCGGAACGGCAGAAGGACATTCTCGAGCGCCTCGGCTTCGTCGTCGAGCCGCTCGATGCGAATGGCGACCCTACCGATCTTGCCGGGTTCGAGGCGTTTCGCGTGACCGCGCCGAGCTGGCGTCGCGACGTGGATGGCCCCGCCGATCTGGTCGAGGAAGTCATCCGCATTGAAGGGATCGACAACGTCCCCTCGACGCCGCTCGATCGCCTCCCCGGCGTCGCCCGCCCGACCGCGACGCCCGAGCAGAAGCTCGAGCGCAAGCTGCGCCGCACGGCGGCGGCGCGCGGGCTCAGCGAAGCGGTGACGTGGAGCTTCATCTCGGAGAAGGAAGCGGCGCCCTTCGGCGGCGGGGCGTGGAGCCTCGCCAATCCGATCAGCGAGGACATGAAGGTCATGCGGCCTTCGCTGCTCCCGGGCCTGCTGGCTGCCGCCGAGCGCAACTTGAAGCGCGGCGCGACGAGCGTGCGGCTCTTCGAGATCGGCCGGCGCTATCTCGCAGACAAGGAACGGCCGACGCTGGCCGTGCTGCTCGCCGGCGGCAAGACCGCGCGCGGCTGGCAGGGCGGCAAGGCCCAGCCCTTCGGCGCGTTCGATGCCAAGGCCGAAGCGCTCGCGCTGCTCGAAGCTGCGGGTGCCCCGGTGACCAATCTGCAAGTGATGGGCGAGGCGGGTGAGGTGTGGCATCCGGGCCAGTCGGCGACGCTGCGGCTCGGCCCCAAGACTGTGCTTGCCGCCTTCGGCATGCTCCACCCTTCGGTGCTCAAGGCGTTCGACCTCGATGGCGATGTCGCCGCGGTCGAGATTTATCTCGATGCGCTTCCGCCCAAGCGGACCAGCGGGTTCATGCGCCAGGCCTACACCCCGCCTGCCCTTCAGGCGGTGACGCGCGACTTCGCGTTTCTCGTGCCGGTCGATGTGGCCGCGGGCGAGCTCGTCCGCACGGTCAAGGGTGCCGACAAGGCGCTGATCACCGACGCGCGACTGTTCGACGTCTTCACCGGTGCCGGCGTGCCCGAGGGTCAGAAGAGCCTCGCAGTCGAAGTCACGCTCCAGCCCGGCGAGAAGAGCTTCACCGATGCGGAGCTGAAGGCAGTGGCCGACAAGGTCGTCGCTGCAGCCGCAAAGCTCGGCGCAAGCTTGCGGGGATAGCCGCACTGTTCCCTGCTAGGCGGAGAGACCGCGCCCCAGCCCTCCCCCGTCACAGGGGAGGGCTTCGCTGGTTGCGCTGTCATCTTCGAATACGCATAGCCGCTCCGAGTTTTTTGAGGAGCCGAACATGCCTACCGCACTCATCACCGGCGCCACGGCCGGCATTGGCGAGGCCGCCGCGCGTGCCTTTGTAGATTCAGGCTGGCACGTGATCGGCACCGGGAGGCGCGGCGACCGGCTCGATGCGCTGGCGGCCGAGCTCGGCGAGAATTTCCACGCGGCCGTGTTCGATGTCCGCGACGAAGCGGCACGCGACGCGGCGCTCGATGCGTTACCCGCACCGTTCGACACGATCGACCTGCTGATCAACAATGCCGGCCTTGCGCTCGGCACCGAGCCGGCCCAGGCCGCGAAGCTCGACGCCTGGAAGACGATGATCGACACCAATATCACGGCGCTGGTCTCGATCACGCACAAGCTGCTGCCCGGGCTGATCGCGCGCAAGGGTGCAATCATCAACCTTTCGTCGGTTGCGGCCAGCTATCCCTATGCCGGCGGCAATGCCTATGGCGGCACCAAGGCATTCGTTCGCCAGTTCAGCCTCAACCTGCGCGCCGACCTGCTCGGCACCGGAGTGCGCGTCACCTCGATCGAGCCCGGCATGGTGGAGACCGAGTTCACCCTGGTGCGCACCGGCAGCCAGGAAGCATCCGACAAGCTCTACGGCGGCGTTGATCCGATGACCGCGGACGACATTGCCGAGACACTGCTATGGGTCGCGACCTTGCCGCCGCACCTCAACATCAACGCGCTGGAACTGATGCCGGTCAACCAGGCATTTGCCGGCTTCGCGGTGCATCGCCCGGGCTGAATCGCCGCTGGACTTGGCCTCTCCTAGAGCTAGGGTGCGCGCGGCCCAAGGGGAGAGGTGCACGTGAAGCTCGTTGCCAAGCTCGGCATATTGGCATTGGTCGCGGCGCCGCTCGGCGCCATTGCGGCATTCGGCGACAACAGCCCGCAGGTCGAGATGGCGACGCCCGGCGTCGGCGACGGAGCGATCGAGCGCTTCACTGCCCGCTTCAACCAGCCGATGGTGCCGCTGGGCGATCCGCGCGCGGCCGGACCGTTCGACGTCGAATGCCCCGTCGGCGGCGAAGGCCGCTGGGTCGATCAGCAGACCTTCGTCCACGAATTCGCCAGCCCGCTCCCCGGCGGCGTCACCTGCACCTTCACGCTCAAGGCCAAGCTCAAGAGCGTCGCCGGCTATGAAGTCCGCGGCCAGACCAAGTTCACCGTCGACAGCGGCGGTCCGATCGCGCGCGCCGTGCTGCCCAGCCGCTATGGCAGCGAGATCGAGGAGGACCAGGTGTTCCTCGTCGCCGCCAACCTCGCGCCAGATCGCGCCTCGGTCGGCGCCAATGCCTATTGCGCGGTCGACGGCATCGGCGAGAAGATTCCGGTCGACGTGCTGCCGGCGGACGTCGCGCCCAAGCTGGTTGCCGATCTCGGCACCGATCGCTGGGAGATGCGCAGTTTCCTCGAGGAAGCCGGACTGCCCCAGGCGCTTCCGGCTGATGCCGCTGCGCGCGCCAAGGCGCTGGCCAGCGTCGTCGCGCTCAAATGCCGCCGTCCGCTACCGCCCGGCCGCGACATGGCGCTGGTCTGGGGCAAGGACATTGCAAGTGCCACGGGCCGCATCGCCGGCACCGATCAGCGCTTCGACTTCACCGTCCGCAAGCCGTTCACCGCGCGCTTCGAATGCTCGCGTGTCAATCCGCGGGCCGGATGCAACCCGGTGCAGGAGGCGTGGGTGCGCTTCTCCGCGCCGGTCCCGCGCGGCCAGGCCGAGGCGATCCGGATCAAGCTGGGCGACGGCAAGGAACTGACGCCGACCTTCTCCGACGAAGAAAAGCGCAAGGCGACGATCAGCGACATCAAGTTCAAGGCGCCGCTACCCACCGCGCAGACCGCCAAGCTGGTGCTGCCGGCGAACGTCACCGACGAGAGCGGCCGCAAGCTTTCCAACGGCGAGCGCTTCCCGCTCGACGTGCGCTTCGACGAGGCGCCGCCGCTGGTGAAGTTCACCGGCAATTTCGGCATCCTCGAAGCCGCCGAGGGCGGCGTGCTTCCGGTCACCGTCCGCAATGTCGAGCCGGCGCTCGGCGGCAAGCAGATGGCAGTCAATGGACAGAGCCTGCGCGTCGCCGGCGGCGATGGCGAGGTCGCCAAGTGGTTCCGCGCGCTCTCGGACGCCGCCGAGACCAAATATGACGAAGTGAAGCGCGGCGACGAGACAATCTCGATTAATCAGACCGGTGCCAAGCCGCTGCTCACCCCCGCGACCGGCAAGCCGTTCAGCGTCGGCCTGCCCGGCAAGGGCAAGGAATTCGAAGTCGTCGGCATCCCGCTGACCAAGCCCGGATTCTATGTCGTCGAGCTCGCGAGCCCAAGGCTGGGCGAGGCACTGCTCGGTCGCAAGGCGCCGCGCTATGTCGCTACCGGCGCGCTCGTCACCAATATGAGCGTCCATTTCAAATGGGGCCGCGACCAGTCGCTTGTCTGGGTGACGGCGCTCGACAGCGGGCACGGGGTCGACAAGGCCGAAGTGGCGATCACCGACAGCTGCACCGGGCAATTGCTTGCCAAGGGCGTCACCGATGCCTCGGGCCGGCTGGGCGTCCCCAAGGGACTGCCCGAGCCCGAAACCTATGCCAATTGCGAGAATTCGGACAGCTCGCCGCTGATGGTCTCGGCGCGCAAGGCCGATGATTTCAGCTTCACCTTCACCACCTGGGGCGACGGCATCCGCCCGTCCGACTTCGAGCTATCCTATGGCTGGCAGGCGCCGGGCCAGGTGTTCCACACGGTGTTCGATCGCGCGCT